>NZ_FYEC01000001.1:0-639710 GCF_900187635.1 Pseudomonas sp. Irchel 3H3
CAACAACACCAATCCGATCCTCGATGAAGACTCGGCCGAGCGTGCCGAGCTGGTGCGGCGCAATGTTGAAGTGGCGTATGACGGCATGAGTATTGTGCTGTAGCGGATGGCCTCATCGCGAGCAAGCACCAAAGCATCCACCGGATGTACACCGGAGAACCGCAATGACCGACACACCGCTGTCCCCCGCCGAGTTCGAAGCCGCGCTGCGGGCCAAGGGCGCCTACTACCACATCCATCACCCGTACCACGTGGCGATGTACGAAGGCCGGGCCAGCCGCGAACAGATCCAGGGCTGGGTCGCCAACCGCTTCTACTATCAGGTGAACATCCCCCTGAAGGACGCGGCGATCCTGGCCAATTGCCCGGACCGCGAGATCCGCCGCGAATGGATTCAGCGCCTGCTCGACCACGACGGTGCGCCCGGTGAAGACGGCGGCATCGAAGCCTGGTTGCGCCTCGGCCAGGCCGTGGGCCTGGACCCCGAGCAACTGCGCTCCCAGGAACTGGTGTTGCCGGGCGTGCGGTTTGCCGTCGACGCCTACGTCAACTTCGCCCGCCGCGCCAGTTGGCAGGAAGCCGCCAGCAGTTCGCTGACCGAACTGTTCGCCCCGCAGATCCATCAGTCGCGCCTGGACAGTTGGCCACAGCACTACCCCTGGATCGACCCGGCCGGTTACCAATACTTCCGCACGCGCCTGGGCCAGGCGCGGCGTGATGTCGAGCACGGGCTGGCGATCACCCTGCAGCACTACACCACCTATGCTGGCCAGCAGCGCATGCTGGAAATTCTCCAGTTCAAACTGGACATACTTTGGAGCATGCTCGATGCCATGAGCATGGCCTATGAACTGAACCGCCCGCCTTACCACAGCGTGACCGAGCAACGGGTCTGGCACCGAGGAATCGCCTTATGAGTTTCGACCGCAGCAGGACCCCCACCTGGCGTCCCGGTTACCGCTTCCAGTACGAGCCGGCGCAAAAAGGCCATGTGCTGCTGTACCCCGAAGGCATGATCAAGCTCAACGAAAGCGCCGCGCTGATTGGCGGCCTGATCGATGGCCAGCGTGACGTCGCCGCGATCATCGCCGAACTGGACAGCCGATTCCCCGGCGTGCCTGAGCTTGGCGAGGATATCGAGCAATTCATGGAGGTCGCCCGTGCACAGCACTGGATCGAACTCGGCTGATCCTGCGGCCCTGCCGGCCAAGCCGGAAGTCGGCCTGCCGCTGTGGCTGCTCGCCGAGCTGACCTACCGCTGCCCGCTGCAGTGCCCCTACTGTTCGAACCCGCTGGACTTCGCCGCACAAGGCCAGGAACTGAGCACCGAACAGTGGCTGAAAGTGTTCCGCGAGGCGCGGGAAATGGGTGCCGCGCAACTGGGCTTCTCGGGTGGCGAACCGCTGGTGCGCCAGGACCTTGCCGAGTTGATCGGCGAGGCGCGCAAGCTGGGGTTCTACACCAACCTGATCACCTCGGGCATCGGCCTCACCGAACAGAAAATCAGCGACTTCAAAAAGGCTGGCCTGGACCATATCCAGATCAGCTTCCAGGCCAGCGATGAGCAGGTGAACAACCTGTTGGCCGGCTCGAAAAAAGCCTTCGCGCAGAAACTGGAGATGGCCCGGGCGGTGAAAGCCCATGGCTACCCGATGGTGCTGAACTTCGTCACCCATCGGCACAACATCGACAAGATCGACCGCATCATCGAGCTGTGCATCGCCCTGGAAGCCGACTTCGTCGAGCTCGCCACCTGCCAGTTCTACGGCTGGGCCCAGCTCAATCGGGTCGGCCTGCTACCGACCCAGGAACAACTGGTGCGCGCCGAACGCATCACCAACGAATATCGCGCCAAACTGGAAGCCCAAGGGCATCCGTGCAAGCTGATCTTCGTCACCCCGGACTACTACGAAGAACGCCCGAAAGCCTGCATGAATGGCTGGGGCAGCATTTTCCTGACCGTCACCCCCGACGGCACCGCGCTGCCCTGTCACGGTGCCCGACAGATGCCGGTACAGTTTCCCAACGTGCGCGAGCACAGCATGCAGCACATCTGGTACGACTCGTTCGGCTTCAACCGCTTTCGCGGTTACGACTGGATGCCCGAGCCGTGCCGCTCGTGTGACGAGAAAGAAAAGGACTTCGGCGGCTGTCGCTGCCAGGCCTTCATGCTCACCGGCGACGCCAGCAACGCTGACCCGGTGTGCAGTAAATCCGAGCATCACGGCATGATCCTCAAGGCGCGCGAAGAAGCCGAGCACGCCACCCAGACCATCGAACAGTTGGCCTTTCGCAATGAACGAAACTCACGCCTCATCGTTAAAGGCTGAAGCCTTGAGCGCCCTCAAAGCCGTGTCCGCGGGGGTCGACTTCGCGGACCTGCAGGTGGGCGCCCAAGGCCTGTTCTGGAATGAATATCGCCCCCAGGATGGCGCCTGCCGGATCTGGCACTGGCGCGAGCAGCACGCCCATTGCCTGACTCCACCCGGTTTCAGCGTGCGCAGCCGGGTCTACGAATACGGCGGCGGTGCATTTTGCCTGGGCGATGACGCGCTGTTCTTCGTCAACGAGGCCGACCAGCAGCTTTACCGCCAAACCCTGACGGGCGCACCACCCCAGGCATTGACCGCGGGCGAGTGCCGATACGGTGATTTGCAGTGGGCCAACGGCCAGGTGTTGGCCGTCGAAGAACAGGCCAACCAGCACCGCCTGGTGGCCATCGCTGCCGAGGGTCAACGCCAGCTGCTGGTGGAAGGTGCGGACTTTTACGCCGCGCCGACCTTGAGCCCCGACGCCCGACAACTGGCATGGATCGAGTGGAGCCGCCCCCATCAGCCCTGGACCGCCACGCGCCTGATGCTCGCCCAATTGAATCCCGACGGCAGCCTGGCCCCACCCCGTTGCGTAGCCGGGGCAGATGTCGAGGAGTCGCTGCAACAGCCGCGCTTCGATGAGCGCGGGCGCTTGTATTGCCTGAGTGACCGAGATGGATTCTGGCAGCCGTGGGTCGACAGCGAATCAGGCTGGCAACCGCTGCCCAGTGCCGTGGCCGACCACGGTCCGGCGCCCTGGCAATTGGGGGGTTGCACCTGGCTGCCACTGGACGAGCAGCGCTACCTGGCCAGCTGGACAGTTGCCGGGTTTGGCCGCCTGGGCCTGTGCTCAGGCCAGCAGGTCGAGGACTACACCGGCGACTACAGCCGCTTTCGCAACCTGGCGCTGGATCAGCAGTTCATCTACTGCATTGCCGCCTCACCGGTCAGTCCCTCTGCCGTCATCGCCATCGACCGCCACAGCCACCAGGTGCAGGTCCTGGCCGGCGGCGTCGCGCTGTTACCCGCCGAGCAGATCAGCCAACCCCAGACCTTGCGCTACCCCAGCGGCAAGGGCGAGGCCCATGGGTTCTTCTACCCAGCCATCGGCAATGTGGAAAAGCCGCCGTTGCTGGTATTCATCCATGGCGGGCCGACCTCGGCCTGCTATCCGATGCTCGATCCACGCATCCAGTATTGGGCCCAGCGCGGCTTTGCCGTGGCCGACCTCAATTATCGCGGCAGCAGCGGCTACGGCCGGGCGTATCGACAGGCCCTGCATCTGCGTTGGGGCGAGGTGGATGTCGAAGATGCCTGCGCGGTGGTCACGTACCTCGCCGCACAAGGCTTGATCGATGGCGAGCACGCGTTCATTCGCGGCGGCAGTGCCGGCGGCTACACCACCCTGTGTGCCCTGGCGTTTCACCAGGTGTTCCGCGCGGGTGCCAGCCTGTACGGGGTCAGCGACCCTGTCGCCCTGGGCCGTGCGACCCATAAGTTCGAGGGTGATTATCTGGATTGGCTGATCGGCGATCCCATCGCCGACGCCGAGCGCTACGCCGCTCGCACCCCGCTGCAACACGCACAGAATATCCAGGTGCCGGTGATCTTTTTTCAAGGCGAACTCGACGCCGTCGTTGTCCCGCAGCAGACCCGCGACATGCTCAAGGCCCTGCAAGACAACGGCATCGCGGCGCAGGCCCATTACTACCCAGACGAACGCCACGGCTTTCGCAAGGCCAGCAATCAGGCCCACGCACTGGAGCAGGAATGGTTGTTTTATCGCGAGGTGATGAAGCCAGCACAGGGCTGATCGCAGCGCGGTTCAACGCTGCGATCCACAGGCTTAACGCTTGGCGATGATGTACACCGCGTGAACGATGCCCGGAATATAGCCACACAAGGTCAGCAGGATATTCAGCCAGAACGCGCCGCCGAACCCCACTTGCAGGAATACGCCCAGTGGCGGCAACAGAATGGCGATGATGATGCGAATGAAATCCATAGGGCAGCTCCTGAGTAAGGTGGGCTGTAATCAGCCACACACCTAATCGACCCGCGGCGTTGGCCAGGGTTCCGTAACCTTCCGGCCAGGTGCCACTATTGCGGCCTGGTCAGGCCAGAATCTCCAACCCATGCTTTTGCACGATGCTGAGCAGTTTGAGGGCCATGCCACTGGGTTGTTTGTCGCCGGCTTCCCACTGCTTGACCGTGGAGGCGCTGGTGTTCAAGTAACGGGCAAACACCGGCTGGCTGACGTTGTTGCGCTCGCGCAGTTGCTTGATCTCCAGCGCCGCAATCGCCTGGGGTACGTGGGCCAGGCACGTCTCGTCGAATTGGCGCATGGTGGTCTTGCTGATGGCCCCGATCGACAGCAAGGCAGCAGCCGAATCGTGAGCCGACTCAAGGGCTTCACTTTTGAATTTATTGCTCATGGTGCATCTCCACAAATTCCTTCATATCCAGCAACTGCCGGACCTGTGTCTCATCAAGCTTTTCATAGGCTTTAGCCAGTTCTCGAAAAGCGGCCAGTTCCGTCTGGCTGATATTGCCTTGATCTTTTTTGGCAAACAGGAATTGGTATATCCAGTAACGGCCGCCCTTGGCCAGGATGATCGAACGGTGTCGGTTTTGGTTCAGGCGTTTTTTCCAAACGCCGCCTCCCAGGCTGTCCGCTTGTCCTTTTAACAACTCGGCAAATGCTGACCTCAACTCATCGTCCCCAATCCAGGCTTTGGCAGCCTGGAGGGCAAAACGCTTGGTCTTGAACAGTCTGATACTCATGGACATCCCTTCCCTGAAAAATACCACCTAGTGGTATGGATAGCCAATCCGACCGTCGTCATTTCTGCGCACCGGTATCGGCAATCCTTGCCGACTCCATAAAAAGCCATTGTTGCGGTTACCGCTCAAGCCCTGAATAGGCTCCTGAAAATCGTCGGGACAAAAAAAACGCCCCATGCCAAAAGGATCAGGCATGGGGCGATGCGTTATACCGCGAGACGGTTCGGGAATTCAGGTGTTGCGATCACGTCAGACCGCGATGCCTTTGCGACATTGCAATTGGGCGGTGCGCACCCGGGCAAAGGCGCGCGCCAGGCGCAGGAGCATTTCGTCGATGTTGGCCTGGCTGACGGTCAGCGCCGGGGTGAAGCGCAGGCAGTCGGCTTGTGGGGCGCTGATCAGCAGGCCTTCGTACATCGCGGCCTTGACCACGGCGTCGGCCGAGTCATCGCTGAGCCTGAGCCCCCAGAGCAGGCCGTGACCGCACAACTCGCCGTGCCCGTAGCGATTGGCCAGGCGCGCCAAGCCTTCGTGCAGGTGTTGAGCGCTGTCGCGTACATGTTCGAGAAACCCGTGATCGAGCACGCTATCGAGCACTGCCAGGCCAGCCGATGCCATCAGGGCATTGCCGTGATGGGTGCCGTCCAATTCGCCCGGTTCAAAACAGCAGGCGCTGCCCCGGGCCAGCAAGGCCGCCACCGGCACTCCGCCACCGAGGCCCTTGCCCAACACAACAATGTCGGCCCGCACGCCATATAGCTGTTCAGCCAGCAGTCGACCGCAACGGCCCATGCCGGTTTGCACTTCGTCGAGGATCAGCAGAATCCCCAACTCACGGCACAAGCGCTCGACGCCCTTGAGGTAATGCTCGGTCGCAGGCAGTACGCCCGCCGCAGCCTGGATCGGCTCCAGCATGATCGCCACAGTCTGCGCGTCCACCGCCGCATGCAGCGCCGGCAGGTCGTTGAACGGAACACGATCAAAACCCGGGAGCCGGGGCTCGAAGCGATTGTCCTGGCAGTCCGAGGCAGACAACGCAGCAAAGCCATGACCATGGCAGCTACCGCTGGCGGTAATGATTCGCGAAGCACCGCCGCGATGCAGTTGGCCCCATTTGCGCGCCAGCTTGATCGCGGCTTCGCACGCCTCACTGCCGGTATTGAGCAGGTACACCTGGTCGCTGCCAGTGCTGTTGCACAGCCGCTCGGCCAGGTTCAACTGGCCGCGATTGAGCAATCCCGAGCCAGGATTGATCAGCGCCTGCGCCTGGGCCGTCAGCGCCTTGACCAGTGCCGTGGGGCTATGGCCGAGGCTGTTGGCTCCGGCGCCCTGGGTAAAGTCCAGGTAGGCGCGGTCAGCGCTGTCCCACAGCCAGGAACCCTGGCCACGGACGAAAATCTGCGGGGCTCGCTCAACACTCGGCATCAGGCACTCACTGGACAGGTTAGCGCTCCTTGCAGGTAACAAACCCTCGGCCGCCAGGTCATCCAGGCTCGGCTGCGGGCGACGCAGGTTGAACAGGTTCATGCGCGCAAACCCTCCAGCGGCAAGCCCAGCAGACGCGCCGTCCAATCCTCGACCCGCCCGCTGCGCAGGCGCTTGATGGCAATATCGCGCCAGCGCGAAGACAGCGCCGGACAATCAATCAGCTTTTTCAAACCGGTATGTTCCAGCGGTTCGCGATAAAAACTGCGCAACGCCCAGGCCACGGTCAGGCCGGGGTAACTGCGCTGGATCAGTTCGAACGGTTGCTCGGCGCTGACAAACCCAGGCTTGAGCACGCGGTAGAACCAGCCACAGCGCCCGGTGTCCTGGGCGAGCTGGGGCAGGATCGGCACACCCCAGCGACGGCTCAGGCGATAGCACGGCGAACGCGGTTGGCTGACCTGCAACAGCGCGCCACCCCAGCGAAACAGATCGCCCAGACACACCTGCTCTTCACCGAGGCCGTGGGTCGAGAGGTTCTCGCCGAAGGCCGGCGCCTGCCAGTCGATCTGTGGATAACGTTTGCGCCAGTACGCGTAGTGCTCGGCCGGGTAGTGATGCAGGGCCCGCTCGGGACCGGTGTGAAAGCGCGGATCGCCGTGCTCGTCACTGCCCAGGCCCTGCGGCCACAACCAGAGTCGATTGGCAATCCGCTCTTTGTCGGTATCGCTGACCAAGCCCTGCCCCAGGTTTTTAGCCTTGCCTATGTAAACACCATCAACGTAAACGGTATTCATCGCGCTCTCTGGCCCTATAAGCCTTGTGAATGCGGTTAGACTAGGCTTCTGCAGGGCGCTGAGCCATTTCGATTTCCCAGCTTTTTCGATAAGAATTACTTATGGATTTTAAGCAACTGCGTTATTTCGTCGCGGTGTACGAAGAAGGCCATGTCGGCCGGGCCGCCGAACGTCTGTCGATCTCCCAGCCGGCGCTCTCGCAACAGATCCGGCAACTGGAACAGAACCTCGATGTGAGCCTGTTCGAGCGCAGCAGCAAACGGCTGCTGCCCACACTGGCCGCGCATACCCTGTACAACCACGCCCTGCCCTTGCTCGATGGCATGCAACGGGCGCGCGAAGCCTTGGGCAACTTCAAGGGCCAAGCCTCGCGCACCTTGGCCATCGGGGTCCTGCAAACCGTGCACACCAGCTTGGTGCCAAAAATGCTTGAGCGGGTGCGTACGGCCCAGCCCCATTTGGTGGTGCAGATCTACGAGCTCACGGGGCTGGAAATCGAACGCCGCCTGCTTAACGGCTCGCTGGACATCGGCATCAGCTACCTGCCGCCGCGCCAGCCGGGGCTGCATGGCGTGCTGCTGTACGAAGACGAACTGACCCTGGTGATCCCCGTCGACCACCCACTGCGCGAATTCAAGAAAGTCTCCATGAGCCAGGCCGCCGAATTGCCAATGTTGTTGCTGGGTGAGGAGTTTCAGATCCGCCAGATCTGGCAGGGACAACTGGCCAGCCTCGGCCGCCGCCCGCAAGTGCAGGCCGAGCTGAACAACATGGCGGGGATCCTCGACAGTTTGCCCCACACCCGGCTGGCGACTGTTTTGCCCGGACGCTCACAGCGCGAGCATGGCAACAAGGCGTTGTTGTGGAAACCGTTGAGTGAACCGCGCGTGCCGCTGAAGGTGGGGTTGGTCTGTCGGGATGTGCAGCGTCAGCAGGCCACCCTGGAATTGTTGCGCAACCTGCTGGAGGATGTGATGGATGGCCCGGACGGGCGCCTGGCGAGCCCGACGGTCCTGGATGCCCAGGGTTGATGGGCAAAACGTAAATCGCAGGCAAAAGAAAACCCCGCCGAAGCGGGGCTTTGCAGACTGTTTCCCTGACATCCATTTCACTCCGCCGTCCTGGCAGAATCCTACGTGTCCGTGTTGTTGCTTTGCGCTTCCTGCGCGACGTCCATATGAGTAGATTAGCTGTGGATCCAATCTGCGAACAGGGGAGAACAGCAGCACGTCATGTAAGCAAATGCTTACATGAGGTTACATTCCTCAGAACTGCGCGGCATCCAACAGGAACAACGACTCGCTGCCGGCTTTGACCGAAGCGCTGAGCGAGTGAATCCGCGGCAGTAAACGGGCGAAGTAGAAGCGTGCAGTGCCCAGCTTGCTGGCGTAAAACTCATCCTGTGTTTCCTTGCCGATGGCAGCCTTGGCCATCAGGGCCCATATGTAGGCGTAGGACACATAGCCAAACACCTGCAAGTATTCGACCGAGGCCGCGCCGATTTCGTTCGGATTACCTTGCACCCGGTCCAGCAGCCAGGCGGTCAGTTCGTCCAGTGTCTCCACTGCACGGTTCAACGGCCGGGTAAATTCACCCAGTTCGGCACCGGCGGTCGCAGTGAAATGACGAATCTCATCAGCGAACAGGTTGTAGAGCGCCCCGCCACTGCCGACGATTTTGCGCCCGACCAGGTCCAGCGCCTGAATGCCGTTAGTGCCCTCGTAGATCTGGGTAATGCGCACGTCGCGTACCAGTTGCTCCTGGCCCCATTCGCGAATGTAGCCATGACCGCCGAACACTTGCTGGCCGTGAATCGTGGTTTCCAGGCCCAGGTCGGTGAGGAACGCCTTGGCGACTGGGGTCAGCAACGCCACCAGGTCTTCGGCACGTTTGCGGGTGGTTGGGTCTTCGCTGAACTTGGCGGTGTCCAGTTGCATGGCCACATAGGTGGAGAAGGCACGGCCACCTTCGTTCGACGCCTTCATGGTCAGCAGCATGCGTCGCACATCAGGGTGAACGATGATCGGGTCGGCAACCTTGTCCTTGTTCTGCGCGCCAGTTGGCGCACGGCTTTGCAGGCGGTCACGGGCGTATTCAACCGCGTTCTGGTAAGAGCGCTCGCCGGTGGCCAGCCCCTGGATACCGACGCCCAGACGCTCGTAGTTCATCATGGTGAACATCGCCGCCAGGCCTTTGTTCGGCTCACCGACCAGGTAACCCACGGCTTCGTCGAAGTTCATCACGCAGGTGGAGGATGCCTGGATACCCATCTTGTGTTCGATCGAACCACAGTTGGCCGGGTTACGTGCGCCCAGGCTGCCGTCGGCGTTGACCATGAATTTCGGCACCAGGAACAGCGAAATGCCTTTCGGACCTGCCGGGGCGTCCGGCAGCTTCGCCAGCACCAGGTGAATGATGTTCTCGGTCAGGTCGTGTTCGCCGCCGGTGATGAAGATCTTGGTCCCACTGACTTTGTAGGAACCATCGGCCTGAGGCTCGGCCTTGGTGCGGATGATCCCCAGGTCAGTCCCGGCATGGGGTTCGGTCAGGCACATGGAACCGGCCCAGACCCCCGCGTACATGTTCGGCAGGTACGTGGCCTTCAGTTCTTCGCTGGCATGAGCGTTGATCGACAGGCAGGCACCGGCGGTGAGCATCGGGTACAGGCCGAACGACAGGCTGGCGGAGTTGACCATCTCCTCGACCTGGGCCGAAACGGTCTTGGGCATGCCCATGCCGCCGAACGCCGGATCGCCACCGACCCCGACCCAGCCCCCTTCAGCGTAGGTCTGATAGGCCTGTGGGAAACCTGCCGGGGTGGTCACGGCACCGTCACTCCAGTGGCAACCTTCTTCGTCGGCGGCCCGGCTCAGTGGCGCGATGCTTTTGCTGGTGACTTTGCCAGCTTCCTCAAGGATCGCCTCGACGGTCTCGGCATCCACGGTGTCGGCCAAAGCAGGAAGTTCTGCCCAGAGCTTGGCCACCTCGAAAACTTCATTGAGGACGAAGCGCATATCGCGCAGGGGCGCTTTGTAGTCAGCCATGGCAAACCTCGTAATACGTGAAAGGTGATTCGTGGGGATCGGGATACAACAAGTGCCGGGAGTGTACCCGAACAACTTTTGCGACACATAGGGTCGACTCGTGACTTATTTGTAATTTTTAGTCACTAAAAACCATTGCGGGCAAGCCTTGCACCGCCTTCCCGGCGTTGCAGGGCTTGCCCGCGATGTGCTTAAACCACCACCGTCAAAGCGCAAACAGCCCTGCTGGTAGCTTCATCAGGCAATCACTGCCTGCCTGCACCGCCGCCCGATGGGCCGCCGTGCGCGGCAGCAGACGCTTGAAGTAAAACTCGCAGGTGGCCAATTTGCCCTCACAGTAGTCGGCATCACCACTGCCCGCCTCCAACTGCGCCTGAGCCACCAGCGCCATGCGCAGCCACAGGTAGGCGTGGATGATGTAACCGCTGTACATCAGGTAATCCAACGCCGCGGCCCCCACTTCATCAGGGTTCTTCAGCGCCGCCATCCCGACCTGGGTGGTCAGTTCACCCCACTGCTGATTGAGCCCGTCGAGCTGCGCGACATACGTCTTGAGCTGTGGATGCCCGGCGTTGGCGGCACAGAACTTGTGGACGATTTTGGTAAAACCGCGCAGCAACTGGCCCTGGCTGCCCAGTACCTTGCGCCCCAGCAGGTCCAGCGCCTGGATGCCGTTGGTGCCCTCGTAGATCGGCGCAATGCGGCAGTCACGCACCAACTGCTCCATGCCCCACTCGCGGATATAGCCGTGGCCACCAAAGACCTGCATCCCGTGGTTGGTCACCTCCAGGCCGGTTTCGGTCATAAACGCCTTGCAGATCGGCGTCAGGAACGCCAACAGGTTCTCGGCGTCCTGGCGTTGCTCGGCGTCGCTGGACAGGTGCGCGGCATCGAGCAATTGGGCGGTGAAGTAGGTCAGCGCCCGATTGCCTTCGTTGAAGGCTTTCATGGTCAGCAGCATGCGCCGCACATCGGGGTGGACGATGATCGGGTCGGCGGCTTGTTCCGGGGCCTTGGGCCCGGTCAGCGCGCGCATCTGCAGACGCTCGTTGGCGTACTTGATCGCGCCCTGGAAACTCGCCTCGCCCAGGCACAAGCCCTGCATCCCGGTGCCGAGCCGAGCGTGGTTCATCATGGTGAACATGCAGTTCAGGCCTTTGTTCGCCTCGCCGATCAGGTAACCCGTGGCGCCGTCGAAGTTCAGCACGCACGTGGCCGAGGCCTTGATGCCCATCTTGTGCTCGATCGAACCACAGGTAACCCCGTTGCGCTCGCCCGCCTCGCCTTGGCTGTCGGGCAGGAACTTGGGCACGATGAACAGTGAGATACCTTTGGTCCCGGCCGGCGCATCCGGCAGCTTGGCCAGAACGAGGTGAATGATGTTGTCACTCAGGTCGTGCTCACCGGCGGAGATGAAGATCTTGCTGCCGGTGACCGCGTAGCTGCCGTCGGCTTGGGGCACCGCGCGGGTCTTGATGATCCCCAGGTCAGTGCCGCAATGGGCCTCGGTCAGGCACATGGTGCCGGTCCACTGGCCGGCCGTGAGTTTGCCCAGGTAGGCCTGTTTCTGCTGCTCGGTGCCGTGGGCGTGAATGGCCGACATCGCACCGTGGGTCAGGCCCGGGTACATGCCCCAAGAGGTGTTGCTGGAACCGACCATCTCGCTGATCACCAGCCCCAGTGAACTCGGCAACCCTTGCCCACCATACGCCGGGTCCGCCGCCAGCCCATGCCAGCCACCTTCGACATACTGGGCGAACGCCTGCTTGAAACCCTTGGGGGTGGTGACCACGCCATTGTCGAAATGGCAGCCTTCTTCGTCACCCGAGCGGTTCAGCGGGGCCAGGACGTTTTCGCAGAAGCGGGCGCCCTCTTCGAGGATTGCATTGACCATGTCCGGGCTGGCATCGGTAGCCCCGAGCGCGGCGTAGTTGGCATGGAAGTCAAACACGTGGTCGATCAGAAAGCGCATGTCGCGCAGGGGGGCTTTGTACTCAGGCATGGTCATTGCTCCGTCAGCAGATCCCTGCAACCTACTGCCGCACGCCACCCCGGACAATCACAGTGCAAGCGCTGAATGCGCCATCATCACTCAATCCGTTGCCCCGTCCATGCGCACCGCGCCACGGCGGCTCTGCCCAAACGCCATCACACAATTTCGCCCGGCCCCCTTGGCGCTGTAGAGTGCCTGGTCGGCGCTTTTCAACACCTCTTCCGGCGTACGCTGCGCCAGGCGCTCGGCAACCCCGATGCTCACCGTGACCGCCACGCTGCAAGCACTGGCCCCGGAGCGGCGCTGCCGACCTTGTTGATCGTCCAGGGGCCGGCTGTCTTGATTGCGCAGCTGAATGTTGTAGCTGGCAATCGCTTCGCGGATCTCCTCCAGGTACGGCAAACACTCTTCAAGGCTCTTGGCCGCGAATACCAGGGCAAACTCTTCGCCGCCATAACGATAGGCACGGCCACCGCCACCGATCTTCGACAATTTGCTGGCCACCAGGCGCAGCACCTGGTCGCCGACATCATGCCCGTGGGTGTCGTTGAATTTCTTGAAGTGATCGACGTCGCTCATGGCCAGCACGTAATTGCGGCCCAGCCGTTGCAAGCGCTCGTTCAGCGCCCGCCGCCCGGGCAAACCGGTCAGCTCATCGCGAAACGCCATCTGGTAGGCCTCGTGTGCCACCGCGGCGGCGATCATCAACATCACCTGGCTGCACATGATATTCAGGGTAAACGGCAGGATGAAGGTCTTGGGCAGCATCCAGAACAAGCCGAGCAGGCCCACCAGTTGGGCCGCGTGCAAAGGTCGGGGATGGCGCCAATATTGGTAGGCCAATAACCCAAAGGCCGCGAGGAACAGCGGGTACGCCAGCTGGATCAGGCTCATCCAGGCCCCATGCAGCGCCGGCCAACGGATTTCCGCCAGCCAGGCCTGCACGGCCTGGGGATAACTTTGCTCCAGGGCCAGGGCCACACTGCCCACGGCCAGCAGTACCGCGAACCGCGCGACCAGGTCCTGAAACAGATGGGTCCGCTCCTGCCACGCCGCGAATGTCCCGTACAACACGGGCAGCAGCAGGCAGCAGAGATGGAAGATCACCGCGGCGTCTTCGCGTACCCCGCCAAAGTCACGGTAATAGTCGGTTTGGGTGTCGAGCAGAAAGTAGGCGATGTACACCGTGACCATCATGAACAGTTCACGCTGGCGTCGGTAAACCGCGCAGTACGCGCCGCCGAGCAGCAACACCAGGGTCGGCAGGACGTTGAACAACGAGGTGAAAAACACGTTGAGTTCCCTGACGTAAGCCACTGCGAGGCCTGCGAGCAATAGCAGCAGCGAAGGCAGGAAGTGACTCAAACGTACAGCAGAGGAACGCGACAAGGGTAAAGCTCCGGCCCGGCAAATTGATTGATGGCATTATGCCTTCATGCTGGCACGACAGTGCATGAAATGTACTGTCTACGGTTCTTTAACGGCCGCCATAGCGCACGGTTGGGTGTTTCAGCCGGGGGTTTGTATCGCTTTATTTCGGGAATAAAAAAACCGCTGCACCCGAAGGTGCAGCGGTTTGTTGAAGGACCTGCCTTAGGCTCAGTAGCCCAGTGCGAAGTCTTCTTCTTTCATGTCCATCAGGTTGTTGGCGCCCGACAGCATGGTTACAACGTGAGTGCGGGTACGCGGCAGGATACGCTGGAAGTAGAATCGCGCAGTCTGCAACTTGGCGGTGTAGAACGCCTCTTCGGTCGTGCCGGCAGCCAGTTTTTCGGCTGCCAGGCGCGCCATGTCAGCCCAGAAGTAGGCCAGGCAGACGTAACCGGAGTACATCAGGTAATCCACGGAAGCCGCGCCCACTTCTTCGCGGTCTTTCATCGCGGCCATGCCGACCTTCATGGTCAATTCGCCCCACTCTTTGTTCAGTGCTGCCAGCGGTGCCACGAATTCCTGGACCGCTTCGTTGCCTTCGTTGGTCTGGCAGAACTTGTGCACGATCTTGGTGAAGCCTTTCAGAGCCTCGCCTTGGGTCATCAGCACTTTACGACCCAGCAGGTCGAGAGCCTGGATGCCGGTAGTGCCTTCGTACAGCATGGAAATACGGCTGTCGCGAACGTTCTGCTCCATGCCCCACTCGGCGATGAAGCCGTGGCCGCCATAGATCTGCACGCCGTGGTTGGCCGATTCAAAACCGACTTCGGTCATGAAGGCTTTGGCGATTGGCGTCATGAAGGCCAGCAGTGCGTCGGCTTTCTTCTTCTCTTCTTCATCTACGCCGTACTTGACGATGTCGACCTGCTTGGCGGTGAAGTAAACCATTGCACGGTTGCCTTCGGCGAATGCCTTCATGGTCAACAGCATGCGACGAACATCCGGGTGCACGATGATCGGGTCAGCGGCTTTTTCCGGGGCTTTCGGCCCGGTCAGGGAGCGCATCTGCAGGCGATCGCGAGCGTATTTCAGGCCACCCTGGAAGCCGATTTCGGCGTGGGCCAGGCCTTGCAGGGCGGTACCCAGGCGTGCGGTGTTCATGAAGGTGAACATGCAGTTCAGGCCTTTGTTCGCCGGGCCGATCAGGAAACCGGTGGCCTCGTCGAAGTTCATCACGCAGGTGGCGTTGCCGTGGATACCCATCTTGTGTTCCAGGGAACCACAGGTCACGGCGTTGCGCGCACCGATGCTGCCATCGGCGTTGGGCATGAACTTTGGAACGATGAACAGGGAAATGCCTTTGGTGCCAGCCGGAGCGTCCGGCAAGCGGGCCAGTACGATGTGGACGATGTTATCGGCCATGTCGTGTTCACCGGCCGAGATGAAAATCTTGGTCCCGGAAACCTTGTACGAACCATCGGCCTGTGGCTCGGCCTTGGTGCGCAGCATGCCCAGGTCGGTGCCGCAGTGCGGTTCGGTCAGGCACATGGTGCCGGTCCATTCGCCGGAAACCAGCTTGGTCAGGTAAGCCTCTTGCTGCTCTGGCGTGCCGTGCTCGGAGATGGTGTTCATCGCGCCGTGCGACAGGCCAGGGTACATGCCCCACGACCAGTTGGACTCGCCAACCATTTCGCTGACTGCCAGGCCCAGGGACTCCGGCAGGCCTTGGCCGCCGTGCTCGATGTCGTGCGCCAGGCTCGGCCAGCCGCCTTCAACGAATTGTTTGTAGGCTTCCTTGAAACCAGTTGGCGTCTTAACGCCCGACTCGCTCCAGGTGCAGCCTTCGGTGTCACCCACGCGGTTCAGCGGAGCCAGCACCTGCTCACAAAACTTGGCGCCTTCCTCGAGAATGGCGTTAACCATGTCCGGGGTAGCGTCCTGGCAAGCCGGAAGGCTCTGATAGTGCGCTTCGTAGCCGAGCAGTTCGTCACGAACGAAGCGAATATCACGCAAGGGGGCCTTGTAGTCAGGCATAGCGATAAACCTCTGCTGATGTAACCGGGAATGAACGACCGCGATGATTTGTTGTGACGGTCAAACAGTTGTTTGAAACATACGTTTACGCTGAAATCTTGTCAAGCGTCGATCCTTCGCCGTTCGTCAACGGCCTCCTGAATTACGCACACAACAAAGCGCACGGCCGATGCACAAAGCATCACCGTGTGTCACAAAGATTAGTTGAAGGAGCAGCAATAGCCCGGCCCGACAGCGTATCCATCACGCTGTCGACCAGGGAAGGAGTGGGCGTTAGTCGAGCAGATCCAGTTGCAGGTGTTCGGCCACCGCTTCGGCGGTGACCACCTTGAGTTTCGGTACCCGTCCCAGGCAAGGCGCGGGCAGTCGCTCGGCCAGGGTTGCGAGGTTTTCTTCCAGGCGTGAGGTCTTGGGTTCGATGATATTGGCCACCCACCCGGCCAGTTGCAGTCCGTCGCGGGCAATCGCTTCGGCGGTCAGCAAGGCGTGATTGATGCACCCCAGGCGCACCCCGACCACCAGGATCACCGGCAGGCCCAGCGCCATCGCCAGGTCCGACAGATTATCCTGGTCGGCCAGCGGCACACGCCAGCCACCGGCGCCCTCGATCAAGGTGAAGTCCGCCTGCTTATCGAGGATATGGCGCATCGGCGCCACCAGCGACTGGACCGTCAGCGCAACACCGGCCTCGCGTGCCGCCAGATGGGGGGCGATGGCCGGCTCGAACGCCTGCGGATTAACCTCGGCGTAAGTCAGCGGCAACGAACACTGTGCCAGCAACGCCAGTGCATCGGCATTGCGCAGGCCCTTGGGCGTCACGTCGCAACCGGAAGCCACTGGCTTGCCGGCCGCCGTGCTCAACCCTGCCAAGCGTGCGGCGTGCAACAGGCCGGCGGCCACCGTGGTCTTGCCGACATCGGTATCGGTGCCCGTGATGAAATACGCTGCGCTCATCGAGGTTTCTCCAATACGGCATAGACCACCTGATACGTGGCTGGCAGCCCTTGCGCCTGACGGAACTGCTCATAGGCGGCGATCAAACCACTGATGCGCGCCCGACCTGTCAGCCCACCTGGCCGACCCGGATTCAGATTATGCGCGCCCAGCGCTTTAAGTTCATGGGTCAAGCTGCGCACGTCCGGATAATGCAGCACATGGGCACACTGCTGCAGGTCCAGCACGTTCAAACCGCTGGCCGCACATAACTGCTGATAGCGGCTGAACTCACGGAACCGATTGACGTGCACCTGGCCGTCGACCTGCCGCCAACTGTCGCGCAGTTCATACAACGTGCCGACGCACAGGCTGGCAAAGGCCAACACTCCTCCCGGCTTGAGCACCCGATAGGCTTCACTGAGCACCGTGGCAAAATCGGCGCACCACTGCACCGCCAGGCTGGAAAACACCAGTTCGCAACTGGCGTCCTGCAGGGGCAGGCGTTCCGCGTCCCCGGCAATGAAATGCTGCGCCCCGCCCAAGGGCCTGGCGTGCTTGAGCATGCCTTCAGCGATGTCCAGTGCCACTCCGGCGCTCGCAGGAAACTGCTCTTGCAGCGCTCGGCTGAAATACCCGGTGCCGCAGCCCATGTCTAGCCAAACAGCAGGGACAAAATCTTCCGGTAACCGACGTAACAACTCACTACCCACGTCGCGCTGCAACTCGGCCACGCTGTCGTAACTGGCCGCCGCGCGGGAAAAGGACGCCGCTACCTGGCGCTTGTCGGGCAAACCGCCGGGCAGGTTGGGAAGAGACAAATCAGTCATCACCGCACTCGTGCAAAAAGGCTTGGATCGCCCCCGCCACACCGTGGGGGTCTTCCAGAAGAAACGCATGACTGGCCTGTTCAATCAGACCAATTTCAACATCGGGCAACAGGCTCAACAGCTCGCCCGCAGCCTCGGCCGGCACCAAGCCATCGAGGCCGGCAAACAGATGCAACTGCGGCCCGCGGAAAGCCTGCAAGGCCTTGCGGGTGTCCAGTTGGGCGAGCAGTTCCAGGCCACTCATCAGCACCGCTGGCGCCGTATGGGGGGCTCCGCCCAACAACAGCCGCGACAGGCCGCGCGAGTCTTCGGCGCCCTGGGCGCAGAGCAGGCTGAAGCGTTTGAGGGTGGTGCGCGGGTCGGCGTTGCAACCGGCCAGGAACCCGTCGAACGTCTGCGCCGGCATGGCGCTGGACCACTCGGCATGGGCGACAAACGATGGATTGCTCGCCAGCGTCAGCAGGCCACAGCAGCGCTCGCCACGGCGGGCGGCCAGTTCTGCAGCGAGCATCCCGCCCAGTGACCAACCGCCCAGCCAGGCGTCTTGCGGCACACTGGCGTCGAGTTCTTCGAGCCATTCATCAAGGTCGCTGGAGTCCAGCTCCGGCAAGGGTTCGATCTCCACCCGCAGGTGTTCGTCGAGACCTTGCAACGCGGCCGCCAACGGCTCCAGTGGAGAAATACCCAGGCCCCAGCCCGGCAACAGAATCAGTCGATCACGCATGGTTCGCCGCCGCTCCCAGATGCTGTACACAATCGGCCAGCCCTTCTAACAATAGCTGCACCTGTGCCTCGCTGTGGGCGGCGGTCAGGGTCACGCGCAAACGGGCGCTGCCGGCCGGCACGGTGGGTGGGCGAATCGCCGTGACCATCAATCCGCGCTCACGCAGCATCTGCGAGAACCGCAGCGCTCGCCCGGCATCGCCGATCATGATCGGCTGAATCGGCGTGGCGCTGTCCATCAGTTCCAGGCCAATCTGTTCGGCACCCTGGCGGAACTGGCGGATCAGCACCTGCAGATGCTCACGTCGCCAATGCTCGCTGCGCAACAACTCCAGGCTCTTGAGGGTCGCGCAGGCCAGGGCCGGCGGTTGGCTGGTGGTGTAGATGTACGGGCGAGCGAATTGGATCAGGCTTTCGATCAACTCTTCACTGCCAGCCACAAACGCACCGGCCGTACCGAAGGCCTTGCCGAGGGTGCCGACCAATACCGGCACATCTTCCTGGCTCAGGCCGAAATGCTCGACCACTCCACCGCCAGTGGCACCCAGCGGACCAAAACCGTGGGCGTCATCGACCATCAGCCAGGCGCCCCTGGCTTTGGTTTCCCGAGCCAGGGCGGGCAAGTCGGCAATGTCGCCATCCATGCTGAACACGCCATCGGTAACCACCAGGGTATTGCCGGTGGCCTTCTCCAGGCGCCTGGACAGGCTTACGGAGTCGTTGTGCAGGTAGCGATTGAAACGCGCCCCCGAGAGCAAACCGGCATCCAGCAACGAAGCGTGGTTGAGACGGTCTTCCAGCACCGTATCGCCCTGCCCCACCAGCGCCGTGACTGCCCCGAGGTTGGCCATGTAACCGGTGGTGAACAGCAGCGCCCGCGGGCGACCGGTCAGGTCGGCTAGGGCCTCTTCCAGTTCGTGGTGCGGCGTGCTGTGGCCGATCACCAGGTGTGAAGCGCCACCGCCCACACCCCAGCGTGCCGCGCCCGCGCGCCAGGCTTCAATCACTTGGGGATGATTGGCCAGGCCCAGGTAATCGTTGTTGCAGAACGCCAGCAACGGCTGTCCATCGACCACCACTTGTGGGCCCTGCGGGCTGTCGAGCAGCGGGCGCTGGCGATAAAGGTTTTCGGCACGACGGGCAGCAAGGCGCGCAGCGAGATCGAAAGACATGCAGGCCTCGAGTGTCAGATCACATAAATCAAATGAACACGATCCCTGTAGGAGCGAGCCTGCTCGCGATGAACGTTAACGATGACGCGTGTTACCTGAATAAAAACGCGTCGTTTTTGAGTTCATCGCGAGCAAGCTCGCTCCTACAAGGGTTACGCATTCCAGACGATCAAACAGCGGCGTTATAGAACTGCTCGCTGCTCTTTTGCTCCACCAGCGCCTGTTCGATGGCGGCCTGGTGGACCTCGTCGGCATGCTCTTCGCGAGCCTCCGGCAAGATGCCCAGGCGCGCGAACAGCTGCATGTCCTTGTCGGCCTGCGGGTTGGCGGTGGTCAGCAATTTGTCGCCGTAGAAAATCGAGTTGGCACCGGCGAAGAAGGCCAGGGCCTGCATTTGCTCGTTCATGGCCTCACGGCCAGCCGACAGGCGCACATGGGATTGGGGCATCAGGATGCGCGCGACGGCCAGCATGCGAATGAAGTCGAACGGGTCGATGTCTTCGGCGTTTTCCAGCGGTGTGCCCGCCACTTTCACCAGCATGTTGATCGGCACCGACTCCGGGTGCTCCGGCAGGTTGGCCAACTGGATCAGCAGGTTGGCGCGATCGTCCAGCGACTCGCCCATGCCCAGGATCCCGCCCGAGCAGATCTTCATCCCCGAATCACGCACATAGGCCAGGGTCTGCAGACGCTCGCTGTAGGTGCGGGTGGTGATGATGCTGGTGTAGAACTCCGGCGAGGTATCGAGGTTGTGGTTGTAGTAGTCCAGGCCCGCTTGCGCCAGGGCCGCGGTCTGGTCCTGGTCGAGCCGGCCCAGGGTCATGCAGGTTTCCAGGCCCATGGCCTTGACGCCTTTGACCATCTCCAGCACGTAGGGCATGTCTTTGGCCGAGGGGTGTTTCCACGCCGCGCCCATGCAGAAACGGGTCGAACCGATGGCCTTGGCACGAGCGGCCTCTTCCAGGACCTGCTGCACTTGCATCAGCTTTTCTTTTTCCAGGCCGGTGTTGTAGTGACCGGACTGCGGGCAATATTTGCAATCTTCCGGGCAAGCGCCGGTCTTGATCGACAGCAGGGTCGAGACCTGGACGCGGTTGGCATCGAAATGCGCACGGTGCACCGTCTGCGCCTGGAACAACAGGTCATTGAAAGGCTGAACGAACAGCGCTTTAACTTCGGCCAAAGACCAATCGTGACGCAATTTGGCGGTGATGCTGGCGCTCATCGGCTCATTTCCTTTCTTATGCTTTGGCACGTACCCCGGGAAAAACCGAATTCCCACAGGCACAACACGGATGTTTCAGCATATTTAAGGAAGAGTCATGCGCTGTCAACCACAGTACGAAGGGCTGGTTTACATCTGGTTAAAAAACACACAGCAATGTTTGCTCTGCAACGATCCAGCCGACACCCCGCAGCCCATTTGCCAACCCTGTGAAACCGAACTGCCCTGGCTGGTCGAACATTGCACGGTCTGCGCATTGCCCCTGGCCTTCAGCGGCCAGGTCTGCAGCCAGTGTCTGAGCACCCCTCCGGCCTTCGCACAGGTGATCGCGCCCTGGTCCTATAGCTTTCCGGTAGACAGCTTGATCACCCGTTTCAAGCACTCGGCGAACTGGCCCTATGGCCGCCTGTTGGGCGAACTTCTCGGACAATTCGTGCAACATTGCTTCGATGAAGGTTTGCCCCGCCCCGCCGCACTGGTGCCGGTACCGCTGGCACGCCAAAGGCTTCGCGCGCGAGGTTTTAATCAGGCGGCGATGCTGGCCAACTGGCTTAGCGCCAGCTTGCAGATACCCAGCGAGGAACACCTGCTCCAACGCATCCACGACACCACCGCGCAGCAGGACCTCAGCGCCAGGGCGCGCCAGCAGAACCTGCGCAACGCCTTCGCGCTGACCCCGCAGGCAGCTATCAAAGGCCGGCACCTGGCCTTGGTCGACGATGTGCTGACCACCGGCGCCACCGCCCAGAGCCTGGCGCGCCTGTTGATCGACGCGGGCGCCAGCCGCGTCGATGTCTATTGCCTGGCGCGCACCGCAAAACCCGGCGCCCCAACTTGACTCCGACGCGCCGAGCCGCCAACGTCCGAGTCCATCACCCGTACTCGCAGCGCAGATCATGTCCTTGCCTACTTTGTTGTCTCAACACATTGTCCGTCGCCCGCAACGCATTGCGCTGCTGCAGCACATTGCCGAACAGGGTTCGATCACCCGCGCCGCGAAAAGCGCCGGGCTGAGCTACAAGGCGGCGTGGGATGCCATCGATGAACTCAACAACCTGGCACAAAAGCCCCTGGTGGAGCGCAGTGTCGGCGGCAAGGGCGGCGGTGGCGCGCGACTGTCCAGCGAGGGCGAGCGCGTGCTGCGCCTCTACCTGCGCCTGCAGGCCTTGCAAGCGCAGGTCCTGGAGGCAGCAGAAGATGCCCGCGACCTCGACCTGCTCGGTCGCTTGATGCTGCGCACCAGCGCCCGCAACCAGTTGCATGGCACGGTCGCCGGTATCGAGGCCCAAGGGCGCAATGACCTGATCGCCCTGACCCTGGCGGGCGGCCTGACCCTGCACGCGCAAATCACCCACGACAGCACCCAGCATCTGGACCTGCAAGCCGGCACCGAAGTGGTCGCGCTGATCAAGGCCGGCTGGCTCGAGCTGCTGGCGAGCGAACAAACGCCTACGCCTGGCTATAACTCCCTGAACGGTACGATCGAGCAGATTCTCGACGCCGAAGACGGCCCCAGTGAGGTGCGAATCGCCCTACCCAACGGTCAGACTTTGTGCGCCCTGGCCGAGCCATTGCACCTGCGGAGCAACTCCCTGCTGATTGGCAAACCGGTGCGGGTGCAATTCTCCCCTGCCAACGTGTTGCTCGGCACACCGCTGTGAACCGCTGAGCACTGCAATATTTGTGTCATCAACGCCCCTTATGGTGACTGCCAAAACCAGCAGGGAGCCTGATGTGAGCCTATTAGAAGAAAACCAAGCCACCGACCTCGAACAAATCGTCGGCCTCAGCCGTCGCGGTTTTATCAGTGCCGGTGCGCTGTGCGGTGCCGCGATGTTCCTCGGCGGTAACCTGTTGAGCCGCAGCGTGCTGGCCGCCAGCGTCAGTGCCGCCAACAGCAAATTGCTGGGTTTTGCCAGTATCGCCGCCGCCACCAGTGACACCATCAGCCTGCCGGCAGGCTACACCTCATCGGTATTGATCAGTTGGGGCCAACCCCTGCACAAGGACGGCCCGGCCTTTGACCCCAGTGGCAACGGCACCGCCCTGCAGCAGGAAGCCCAGTTTGGCGACAACAACGATGGCATGAGCCTGTTCGCGTTCCCGGACGACGACAACCGCGCACTGATGGCCATCAACAACGAATACACCAACTACCGCTACCTCTACCCCCACGGCGGCATGCCGCAGTCGGCCGAAGAGGTGCACAAGGCCCTGGCGTGCGAAGGCGTATCGGTCATTGAAGTGCAGCGCCAGGACGGCCAATGGCACTTCGTCCAGGGCTCGCGCTACAACCGCCGAATCCACGGCAACGCGCCCATTCGTGTCGGTGGCCCGGCCGCTGGGCACGCCTTGTTGCGGACCAGCGCCGATCCCAAAGGCCTGAATGTGCTCGGCACGTTCCAGAACTGCGCCAACGGCAAGACGCCCTGGGGCACCTACCTGACCTGCGAAGAGAACTTCACCGACTGTTTTGGCAGCAGCAACGCCGATCAGAAGTTCGACGCCGCACAAAAACGCTACGGTGTAGTGGCGACCAGCAAAGAGATCAACTGGCACCCCCACGATCCGCGTTTTGACCTGGCGAAAAACCCCAACGAGCTCAATCGCCACGGCTGGGTGGTGGAAATCGATCCGTTCGACCCACAGTCGACCCCGGTCAAACGCACCGCCCTGGGCCGTTTCAAGCACGAAAACGCCGCCTTGGCCGAAACCCATGACGGGCGTGCGGTGGTGTACATGGGCGACGACGAGCGAGGCGAATTCATCTACAAGTTCATCAGCCGCGACAAGATCGACCACCAGAACCCCAAGGCCAACCACGACCTGCTGGACCATGGCACCTTGTACGTCGCCCGTTTTGATGCCGGCGACAGCAACCCCGATCACCCCAAGGGCCAGGGCCAGTGGGTCGAACTGAGCCACGGCAAGAACGGCATCGACGCCAGCAGCGGCTTTGCCGATCAGGCCGAGGTGCTGATTCACGCGCGCCTGGCGGCCAGCGTGGTTGGCGCAACGCGCATGGACCGCCCGGAGTGGATTGTCGTCAGTCCGAGCGACGGCCAGGTCTATTGCACCCTCACCAACAACGTCAAGCGTGGGGAAGAGGGGCAGCCGGCGGGCGGACCGAACCCGCGGGAGAAGAACGTCTACGGGCAGATCCTGCGCTGGCGCACCGAGGGCGACGACCATGCCTCGCCGGCGTTCGCCTGGGACCTGTTCGTGGTTGCCGGCAACCCGACGCTACACGCTGGCACGGCCAAGGCCGGCTCGTCGAACATCACTCCGCAGAACATGTTCAACAGCCCCGATGGCCTGGGCTTCGACCAGGCCGGTCGCCTGTGGATCCTGACCGACGGCGACTCCAGCAATGCCGGGGACTTCGCCGGGATGGGCAACAACCAGATGCTCTGCGCCGACCCTGAAACCGGGGAAATCCGCCGCTTCATGGTCGGCCCGGTAGGTTGTGAGGTCACAGGCATCAGCTTCTCGCCCGACCAGAAAACCCTGTTTGTCGGCATTCAGCACCCCGGTGAGAACGGCGGTTCGACCTTCCCCGAGCACCTGCCCAACGGCAAGCCGCGCTCCTCGGTCATGGCCATCCGCCGGGAAGACGGCGGGATCGTCGGCGCCTGACCCGGCCCTTCGCGAACCGGCTCGCCTGCACAGCCAACTGTGCGAGCCGGCTCGCGATGCCATCTGCACAGCCCCCACCTATCTGCGTCCGTCTGCGCTACCATGCTTGGCCGGACGCGGCAGCCTGCTGCGCGCAGGAGTCAGCATGTCTCACCCGTTTGAAACACTTACCCCCGATCTGGTGCTCGATGCCGTTGAAAGCATCGGCTTTCTCAGCGACGCCCGCGTCCTGGCACTCAACAGCTACGAAAACCGCGTGTATCAGGTCGGCATCGACGACAGCGAACCCCTGATCGCCAAGTTCTATCGCCCGCAGCGCTGGACCAACGAAGCCATTCTCGAAGAGCACCGCTTCACCTTCGAGCTGGCCGAGTGTGACGTGCCGGTGGTGGCGCCGCTGATTCACAATGGCGAAAGCCTGTTCGAACACGCCGGTTTTCGTTTCACCCTGTTCCCGCGCCGTGGCGGCCGTGCCCCGGAGCCGGGCAATCTCGACCAGCTCTACCGCCTGGGCCAGTTGCTCGGGCGTTTGCACGCGGTGGGCTCGACCCGCCCGTTCGAACACCGCGAAGCACTGGGAGTGAAGAATTTCGGCCATGACTCGCTGAACACCCTGCTCGAAGGCAATTTCGTACCGCGCAGCTTGCTGCCCGCCTACGAGTCAGTGGCACGCGATCTGCTCAAACGCGTGGAAGAGGTGTACGCCAGCACGCCGCACAAGAACATCCGCATGCACGGCGACTGCCACCCCGGCAACATGATGTGCCGCGATGAGATGTTCCATATCGTCGACCTCGACGACTGTCGCATGGGCCCGGCGGTGCAGGACCTGTGGATGATGCTTGCTGGCGATCGCCAGGAATGCCTCAGCCAATTGTCGGAGCTGATGGACGGCTACCGCGAGTTCCACGACTTCGACCCGCGCGAACTGGCACTGATCGAGCCGTTGCGCGCCCTGCGCCTGATGCACTACAGCGCCTGGCTGGCCCGTCGCTGGGACGACCCGGCATTCCCCCGCAGCTTCCCCTGGTTCGGCACCGAGCGTTACTGGGGCGACCAGGTGCTGGCGTTGCGTGAGCAATTATCGGCGTTGAACGAAGAGCCCCTGAAACTCTTCTGACCCATACAAATCCCCCCTGTAGGAGCGAGCACCCGCTTGCGGCCTGCTCGCGAAGAACGCAAGGGCAACGCGTTTATCCAGACAGCACGCGTTATCGTTAACGTCCATCGCGAGCAGGCCGCAAGCGGGCGCTCGCTCCTACAAAGACCGATGTTCACAAATGACCTACCTATTCAGTCAGGGCATTCGCAGACAAATCTCCTTACAATCCACTCTTTGTTAGTTGCCTAAGCAAGGATTCTGCATGCAAGCCGCCAACCCGCGTCGCGGTTACATCCTGGGCCTGAGTGCCTACATCATCTGGGGCTTGTTCCCGCTCTACTTCAAGGCCATCGCCAGCGTACCCGCCGTGGAAATCATCATCCACCGGGTGCTGTGGTCGGCGCTGTTCGGCGCGCTGCTGCTGATGGTCTGGAAACACCCGGGCTGGTGGCGCGAACTGCGGGAGAACCCGCGCCGCCTGGCGATCCTGGCCCTGAGCGGGACGCTGATCGCGGCCAACTGGCTGACCTACGTCTGGTCGGTGAACAACGGGCGCATGCTCGAAGCCAGCCTCGGCTACTACATCAACCCGTTAGTGAACGTGCTGCTGGGCATGCTGCTGCTCGGTGAGCGCCTGCGTCGCATGCAGTGGCTGGCCGTTGGCCTGGCAGCAGTAGGTGTGGCGCAACAGGTCTGGCAAGTCGGCAGCCTGCCCTGGGTGTCGCTGGTGCTGGCATTGACCTTCGGTTTCTACGGCCTGATCCGCAAGCAGGCGCCGGTCAAGGCCCTGCCTGGGCTGGTGGTGGAAACCTGGATGCTGGTGCCGATTGCCGTCGCCTGGCTGCTCTTCAACCCGACCGCAAGTAGCGCCCAAGCTGAATTCTGGACCACCTCCGAAGCCTGGTGGCTGGTGGCGGCCGGTCCGGTGACGCTGGTGCCGCTGGTCTGCTTCAACGCCGCCGCCCGGCACCTGCCCTACACCACCCTGGGCTTCCTGCAATACCTGGCGCCGACCCTGGTGCTGTTGCAGGCAGTGCTGCTGTTTGGCGAACACCTGTCGTCCAGCACCCTGGTGGCCTTCATGTTTATCTGGGCCGGGTTGGCGGTCTACAGCATCGATGCCTGGATCAGTTTGCGCCGGCGCAACTGATCAAAAAACGCACAACACACTGCAGGCCACGTTTTATGTGGCCTGCAGCCATCCTTCCCAAGGTTATCCACAACCTGATCCCCGCCGTTTGTGCACAAGCCCTTGAAACTGCTGGTTTTTTGACCAATATCCCGTAGGCCACGGCCCGCCTGCGCTGCAGGCCTGTCTCTACAGGTTATCCACAGGCAGGTGCAGGTTTTTCTTGGATAACCCTACCTGCGCCTACGGATCGCTACGCAACACCAACTCCACCATCAAGTCATCGGCCAGGGTTTCCAGGCGCGACTGCAGCACGTCCAGCGACAGGGTCAAGGGCACCGCAAGAATGGCTTCGGCATGAAACAGCGGTTCACTGCTCATGGGGGCTGGCCGCACCTCGGTCACCAACCGCTCGAGGTTGACCCCTTGCTCACTGAGCAGGCGGGTAATGTCGCGCACAATTCCCGGACGATCGTTACCTACCAACTCCATGGCAATCGGCTTCCAGGTGCAGGACTGTTCGATCCCGCTCTCGGCAATCAATACCCGAATCCCGTGGCTGGCCAACGCCTGCAGCGCATCCACCAGTTCGTCGTAGGCCTCGGCCGGCACCCCCACCCGCAGGATCCCGGCAAATTGCCCGGCCATCCGCGACATGCGGCTTTCCAGCCAGTTGCCGCCATGTTCGGCGATACATTGGGCAATGCGCTCGACCTGACCGGGTTTATCCGGGGCGAATACCGTGAGTACGAGGTGGTCCATGGCGCAGCCCTCTAGTCATGACTTTTGTTCTGGAAAGGCAAGTATAGGCAAGGGGCTGGTGATGCTCGGCCGCGATGCGTCGGTGAGTCGATTGCCGGTGATTGGCGCGACAGCGGAAACCCTGAAAACCACAAATCGTGTACAAGTTTTTATATTTAACTGGAACAATCTCATGGTTTTTTGAGAACATCCCGTGCCCTGACGTGACTGCAATGCGTCATGGGGTCGCAGAACGACGTAATTAGTCTAATTTTCACAACCGCAATTCATCATGTAGTATGCCGCAGCGCGCACTACATAACGTTGGATCGATGTCTGCCGCAGGCCCAATCGCAACCCTGAAAGCCCCGTCAGCAAGGCCTCCAAGCCGTTGATTGGTCCCGCCCAGCCGCCCGTCATGGCATGTACTGGTAGGGCGGTTTGTGGTTTAAATGGCCAGTGGCTTCATTGTCATAATTGAAGAGCTGAAAAGCGAAATAGCTGAGCAGAGTGAGGCAAGCAATGACTGAACACGTTCAAGTCGGTGGCCTGCAGGTCGCCAAAGTCCTGTTCGACTTCGTGAACAACGAAGCCATTCCCGGTACCGGCCTCACCGCCGATAAGTTCTGGGCCGGAGCCGACAAGGTCATTCACGACCTGGCCCCGAAGAACAAAGCCCTACTCGCCAAACGCGATGACTTCCAGGCGCGTATCGACGCCTGGCACCAGTCCCGTACCGGCCAAGCACACGATGCTGTGGCCTACAAAGCCTTCCTGCAAGACATCGGTTATCTGCTGCCAGAAGCGGCCGATTTCCAGGCTACGACGCAAAACGTCGACGAAGAAATCGCCCGGATGGCCGGCCCGCAACTGGTGGTGCCGGTGATGAACGCCCGCTTCGCCCTGAACGCGTCGAACGCTCGCTGGGGTTCGTTGTACGACGCGCTCTATGGCACTGACGCCATCAGCGAAGCCGATGGCGCGCAGAAAGGCAAAGGCTACAACAAGGTCCGCGGCGACAAGGTCATCGCCTTCGCCCGCGCCTTCCTCGACGAAGCCGCACCGCTGGCCGCCGGCTCCCATGTCGACTCCAGCCGCTACGCGATCGTTGCTGGCAAGCTGGTGGTCAGTCTCAAGGGCGGCAGCAACACCGGCCTGCGCAACGACGCGCAATTGATAGGTTTCCACGGCGACGCCGCGGCACCGACCGCAGTGTTGCTCAAGCACAACGGCCTGCACTTCGAAATCCAGATCGACGCCAGCACCCCGGTCGGCCAGACCGACGCAGCCGGTGTCAAAGACGTACTGATGGAAGCGGCGCTGACCACCATCATGGACTGCGAAGACTCGGTCGCTGCCGTCGATGCCGACGACAAAGTGGTGATCTACCGCAACTGGCTCGGCCTGATGAAGGGCGACCTGTCGGAAGAAGTCAGCAAGGGCGGCCAGAGTTTTACCCGCACCATGAACGCCGACCGCACCTACACCGCGCCTGATGGCAGCGAACTGAGCCTGCACGGCCGCTCCCTGCTGTTCGTGCGTAACGTCGGCCACCTGATGACCATCGATGCGATCCTCGACAAGGACGGCAACGAAGTTCCGGAAGGCATCCTCGACGGCCTGGTGACCAACCTGGCGGCGATCCACAGCCTCAACGGCAACACCACCCGCAAAAACAGCCGCACCGGTTCGGTCTACATCGTCAAACCGAAAATGCACGGTCCTGAAGAAGCGGCGTTCACCAACGAGCTGTTCGGGCGCATCGAAGACGTCCTCGAACTGCCACGCAACACCCTCAAAGTCGGGATCATGGACGAAGAGCGGCGCACCACCATCAACCTCAAGGCGTGCATCAAGGCCGCCAGCGAGCGCGTGGTGTTCATCAACACCGGCTTCCTCGACCGCACCGGCGATGAAATCCACACCTCCATGGAAGCCGGCCCGATGGTTCGCAAGGCCGACATGAAGGCTGAAAAATGGATCGGCGCCTACGAAAACTGGAACGTCGATATCGGTCTGAGCACCGGCCTGCAAGGCCGCGCGCAAATCGGTAAAGGCATGTGGGCCATGCCCGACCTGATGGCCGCCATGCTCGAGCAGAAAGTCGCTCACCCACTCGCCGGTGCCAACACCGCCTGGGTGCCGTCGCCGACTGCTGCCGCCCTGCACGCCCTGCACTATCACAAGGTCGACGTGTTCGCCCGCCAGGCCGAACTGGCCAAGCGCACCCGCGCCTCGGTGGACGACATCCTGACCATCCCGCTGGCGGTGAACCCGCAGTGGAGCGCCGAGCAGATCAAGAACGAACTGGACAACAACGCCCAGGGCATTCTCGGTTATGTCGTGCGCTGGATCGACCAGGGTGTCGGTTGCTCGAAGGTCCCGGACATCAATGACGTTGGCCTGATGGAAGACCGTGCGACGCTGCGTATCTCCAGCCAGCACATCGCCAACTGGCTGCGCCATGGCATCGTCACTGAAGATCAGGTGATGGAAAGCCTCAAGCGCATGGCGCCGGTGGTTGACCGCCAGAACGCCAACGACCCGCTGTATCGTCCGCTGGCACCGAATTTCGACAGCAACATCGCCTTCCAGGCGGCGGTTGAACTGGTGATCGAAGGCACCCAGCAGCCGAACGGCTACACCGAGCCGGTCCTGCACCGTCGCCGGCGTGAATTCAAGGCTGCCAATGGCCTGTAAGTAAGCGCTGACGCCGGACAAAAAAAGGCCCTGATCGACAGATCAGGGCCTTTTTTCGTGGTGCCGGGTGTGACTGGTTAGAGCGACATGCCCAGCTCATGCCTGACCAACTCCAGCAACTTGCCGGTATCGATCGGCTTGAGCAGGAAGTCCACCACGCTCATGTGCATGGCCGCAATCGCGTCCTGCACGTCGGCCTCGCCGGAGACAATGATGATCGGCAGTGCGGCCCGGACCGATTCACGCACCTGGCGGATCAGATCCAGCCCATCGACATGCCCCATGCGCAGATCGGTGATCACCAGGCCGATCGAGGGGGTAGTCTCCAGCAGCTTCAGCGCGCTTTCGCCACTGGCGGCGGTCATGCACCGAATGCCGGCAAGGGCCAGGAACTGCTTGAGCAATTCGCGGGCATCCTGGTCATCATCGACGATCAATACCCGCTGGGCCGGTAAATCCGGCTCAAGCATGATTGCACTCAGCGCTTCACGCTCGGCATCGCTCAAAATATCGTGGTCGGACATAGGTCACTCAACAGTTTCAGATCGTTCCCCTAGCACAATTATCTGACATCGCTAAGCAGAGCTTAAATGTGCGCTTCGTCGGATACTTTTCCAAGAGGGTCGGGCAAAGGTTTTAGGTACCCATGACGTAGGACCGCTCCGAGTTTTTTAATCGAGGTCCCGCGACCTAGACTTACGTCCAATGGGCACCCCGTGCGCAGGGGCCGACCATGCAGATACCCCAACAACAATAAATCGAAAAAGACTGCGGTCATGGTTATGAGTAAAACGGACGCCTTCACCCAGGCTGGGAAAACCGCGGTGTTGCAGAACATCCAGGGCACCTTGCAGTTCCTGCAGCGGTTCCCGCCGTTCAACCAGATGGAACACGCGCACCTGGCATACCTGGTGGAGCAGTGCCAACTGCGTTTCTACGCGCCTGGCGACAGCATCATCAAGCCGGCCGACGGCCCGGTTGAGCACTTCTACATCGTCAAGCAGGGCCGAGTGGTCGGCGAACGTCCGCATAGCGCCAAGGGCGGCACCGAAACCACCTTCGAAATCACCACCGGCGAGTGTTTTCCCCTCGCCGCGCTGCTCGGTGAGCGGGCGACCCGCACCGAGCACCTGGCGGGCGAAGATACCTTTTGCCTGCAGTTGAACAAACTGGCGTTCATCAAGCTGTTTGCCCTTTCCAGCACCTTTCGCGACTTCGCCCTGCGCGGCGTCAGCAGCCTGCTGGACCAGGTCAACCAGCAAGTGCAGCAGAAGGCCGTGGAAACCCTCGGCACCCAGTACTCACTCAACACCCGCCTCGGCGAACTGGCGATGCGCCACCCGGTGACTTGTAGCCCGACCACGGCCCTGCGCGAAGCCGTGACCCTGATGCACGAGCAACAGGTCGGCAGCATCGTGATCGTCGATGAACACAAGGCCCCCTTGGGGATTTTCACCCTGCGCGATTTGCGCCACGTGGTCGCCGACGGCACTCGCGACTTCGATCAGCCCATAGCCCGGCACATGACCCAGGCGCCGTTTTACCTGAGCCCGGACCACAGCGCATTCGACGCGGCCATTGCCATGACCGAACGGCACATTGCCCACGTCTGCCTGGTCAAGGACCAACGCCTGTGCGGCGTGGTCTCCGAGCGCGATCTGTTTTCCCTGCAGCGGGTCGACCTGGTGCACCTGGCACGGACCATTCGTAACGCGCCACGGGTCGACAACCTGGTGGCAATTCGCGGTGAGATTGGCCAACTGGTCGAGCGCATGCTCGCCCACGGCGCCTCCTCGACCCAGATCACCCAAATCATCACCCTGCTCAACGACCACACCGTGTGCCGGGTGATCGAGCTGACACTGGCGGAAAAGGGCGACCCGGGCATCCCCTTCAGTTGGTTGTGCTTCGGCAGTGAAGGCCGCCGCGAGCAAACCCTGCACACCGACCAGGACAACGGCCTGCTGTTCGAGGCGCGCGATGCTGCCCATGCCGCCGAGATCCGCGGCCGGCTACTGCCCATCGCCCAACAGGTCAACCACAGCCTGGCGCTCTGCGGCTTCACCCTGTGCAAGGGCAACATCATGGCCGGCAATCCCGAGCTGTGCCTGTCCCGAGCCGAGTGGGCCAGGCGTTTCGCCGCCTTCATCCGCGAGGCCACCCCGCAGAACCTGCTGGACTCGAGTATCTACTTTGACCTGCGGGTGGTTTGGGGCGAGGAGCAGGGTTGCGCGCAACTGCGCCGAGCCATCCTCGACCAGGTAGCCGACAATCGCCTGTTCCAGCGCATGCTGGCTGAGAATGCCTTGCGCCAGCGGCCACCGGTGGGGCGTTTGCGCGAGTTCGTCCTGAGCAAAAAGAGCGGCGAAAAAGCCACCCTCGACCTCAAGGTGCAGGGCCTGACGCCCTTCGTCGACGGCGCGCGCCTGTTGGCCCTGGCCAACGGCATTGAAACCAACAACACCCTGGAACGTTTCCGCGAGCTGGTGGCCAAGGAAATCATCGAGCCCCTGGACGGCGCTGCCTACGAAGAGGCCTATCACTTCATCCAGCAAACCCGCATGCAACAGCATCAGCGCCAGAGCCGCGAGAACCTGCCCTACTCCAACCGAGTCGACCCGGACAGCCTCAATCACCTGGACCGGCGCATCCTGCGTGAATCCCTGCGCCAGGCCCAACGCCTGCAAAGCAGCCTCAGCCTGCGGTACCAGCTATGAGCCTGTTTTCCTGGCTGCGTGCGGCCACCCCGACCCTGACCCTCGAACAGCAACAGCGCCTGGCACAACTGCCCAGCGCACCGACCCTGGACGATTGCAGCCTGCGCGAGCAACGCTGGGTGGTGCTCGACCTGGAAACCACCGGCCTGAACCTGAGCAAGGACCTGGTGCTGTCCATCGGCGCCGTGGTCATCGAAGATGGCGCGATCGATTTCAGCCAGCAGTTCGAGCGCACCCTGCAACGCCACGCACACAAACTCGGTCCCAGCGTGTTGCTGCACGGGCTGGGGCCGAGCGCGATTGCCGCCGGCAGCGATCCGGTGGACGCCCTGCTGGACTTCATGGAGTTTGTCGGCGACAGCCCGCTCCTGGCCTTCCATGCCCCCTTCGATCAACACATGCTTGGCCGCGCCTTGAAGGACAGCCTGGGTTATCGCCTGCAACATAAGTTTCTTGATGTTGCCGACATGGCTCCACTGCTCTGCCCCCAAGCGCACATTCGCGAAGCCGGCCTGGATGATTGGATCAACTGGTTCCAGTTGCAGATCTTCGAGCGCCACAACGCCAGTGCCGACGCCATGGCCACGGCCGAGCTGGCGTTGATCCTGTTCAGCCGGGCGCGGGAGCAACAGATTCACAGCCCGCTGGAGCTGCAACAACGGCTCAGCCAGTGGAAGCGACGCCAGCAAAAACACTCCTTTTAATCCAGCTTTCGGCACAATCGACCCGACCAACGCCAATTGCGCACGGGCATGGGCTCTGAGACAATCGCGAATAATTCTCGTTAGTTTAAACGTGTATTCGGTGAAGCCATTTGTCGTCAGTCCAAAGCCCTCACAGTGAACTGGTTGGTGCGTTGTATCGCGACCATCGCGGTTGGCTATTGGCCTGGCTACGGCGCAACGTGGCCTGCCCCTCCAAAGCCGAAGACCTGAGCCAGGACACCTTCGTCCGCTTGCTCGGGCGCGAAGCGTTCAAGCAGCCCCGCGAACCCCGAGCCTTCCTGGTGGCGATCGCCAAGGGCCTGCTGTTCGACTATTTCCGTCGCGCCGCGCTGGAACAGGCCTACCTCACTGAATTGATGCTGATCCCCGAAGGCGAGCAACCCTCGGTGGAAGAACAGCAACTGATCCTCGAAGACCTCAAGGCCATCGACCGCCTGCTCGGCAAGCTGTCGAGCAAAGCCCGCGCCGCCTTCCTCTATAACCGCCTCGACGGCCTCGGCCATGCCGAAATCGCCGAGCGCCTGGGCGTCTCCGTGCCACGGGTGCGGCAGTACCTGGCCCAGGGCATCCGCCAGTGTTATGTGGCGCTGTACGGCGAGCCCGCTTGAGCCCGCTCAGCTCCAAGCCGGTCTCGGCGCGGGTACTCGACGCCGCCATCGCCTGGCAACTGTCTCTCGATTCGGGCGCCGGCAGTGCGGTGGAACGCGAGGAGTTCGCCAAATGGCACGCCGCCGATGAAGAACATGCGCGCGCCTGGCAGCAACTGGGCATGCTCGATCAACGCTTCAGCGTGGCCAGTGGACCGGGGCGGGTAGCGCTGCTGCAATCGCGTGAAGGTATCCGGCGCCGGGTGCGCAAGCTGGGCAGCGGGATCGCCAGCGTCCTGCTGGTGATCGGCCTGGGATTGTTCGCCAGCGAACGCTACCTGCCCCTCGACTATTGGCTGGCCGACCAGCGCACCGCCACCGGCGAGCAACGCACCCTGCGCCTCGCCGACGGCACGCTGATCAACCTCAACACCCACAGCGCGCTGGACGTGCGTTTTGATGAGAAGCAGCGCCGGATCGTCCTGCAGGAAGGGGAAATCCTCATTGAAACCGGACACAACGATACGCGCCCCTTCATCGTCGAAACCCGCGACGGCCAGATGCGCGCCCTCGGCACCCGGTTCCTGGTCAAGCGCGAAGACCACGGCACGCGCCTGAGCGTGTTGCAGTCCGCGGTGGCCGCACGCCCCGAGACCCTGGCTGACGAACAGATTCTCAAGGAAGGCCAGCAGGTGTTGATGCAGCGCGACGGCCTCGGCCCGCTGCTGGCGCTCAACCCCGGCAGCGACGCCTGGACTCGCGGCATGCTGGTGGTCGACAACGTCCGCCTCGAAGACCTGGTCCACGAACTCGATCGTTATCGCCCGGGCCACCTCGGCGTCGATCCGGCCGTCGCCGACCTGCGGATCACCGGCAGCTTCCCGCTGCACAACACCGACCTGGCCCTCAGTGCCCTGCTGCCGACCCTGCCAGTGCAGATCGAGCAGCACACCTCGTGGTGGGTCACCGTGGTCGCCAAACCCTGAGGGTTGAGGACAGCCCCGGTAACCGGGGCTATTTTTCCTGAATCGAAATTATTTCGATCCGCCCCTATCACTTTTTCAATCTCGTTCGGCACATAGGCAATTGAGAAATATTTCCATTCAGGAGCCGCCGTATGTCACGTTCGCTAGACACCTTGTTGCGCCCCAGTCTGTTGGCCCTGGCCATTGCCTTCGGCACCCCGCTGACCAGCACCCTGCTGGTGGCCGCTGAACAGACGTCCAGCGTTCGCGCCTACAACCTGCCGGCCGCGCCCCTGGCCAGCACCCTGAACCAGATCGCCAGCCAGGCGGGCCTCGCCTTGAGCCTCAACCCGTCCCTGGCTGCCGGCAAGACCTCCGCCCCAGTCAACGGCCAGTACGACGCCGCCAGCGCCCTGAGCCAAGCCCTGCGCGGCACCGGCCTGCAACTGGAACAAAGCAGCGCCGGCACCTACAGCCTGGTAGCGGTTCCCGAGGGCGTGATGGCGCTGCCGGAAACCAGCGTGATCGGTATCGAGGGCAGCGAAAGCGCCTGGGGCCCAGCCGCCGGTTTTGTAGCGACCCGCACCGCCGCCGGGACCAAGACCGACACCGCCATCGTCGAAGTGCCTCGCTCGATGACCGTGATCACCCGCGAGCAACTGGATGAACGCCAGGTGCTCAACCTCAATGACGCCCTGCGCTACACCGCAGGCGTACAGAGCAGCGGCTACGGCTCCGACTCCCGGGCCGACTGGCTGCGCGTACGTGGCTTCGACCCCTCCCAGTTCCTCGACGGCCTGCCACTGCCCAAGGGTTCGTTCTCCAACCCGAAAGTCGAACCCTGGAACCTGGAGCGCATCACTGTACTGCGCGGCCCGGCCTCCTCGGTCTACGGCCAGACGCCACCGGGCGGCATGCTCGACATGGTCAGCCGCCGTCCGCAACTCGAAAGCGCGCACCAGATCGAAGCCCAGGCCGGCAGCAACGAACATAAGCAGATCAACTTCGACAGCACCGGCAAGATCGACGACGAAGGCCAGTTTCTCTACCGCGTCAGTGGCGTGGTGCGCGACAGCAATGCACCGGTCGACCACATCCCGGACAAGCGCTACAACATCGCCCCAAGCCTGACCTGGAACATCAATGAAGATGCGAGCCTGACCTTCATTTCCCAGTACACCCGCGACGACACCGGCATCACCGGTCAGTTTTTGCCGCTGCAAGGCACCAAGCTCGGCTCACCGGCCGGGGATATTTCCCACCACAAGAACCTTGGCGAGCCGGACTGGGACTTCTATGACCGCACCTACTACGCCCTGGGATATGCCTACGAACAGCGCCTGAACGACGTCTGGCAATTCCGTCAGAACCTGCGCTACACCAAGAGCGACCTGGAATTCCAGGCGGTCAACGTAGCCACCTTCAACGAAGTCGACGAGGCTGGCAACGTCAACCGCGAGTCGGGCATCGTCAACGAAGACATCAGCCAGTTCGCGGTCGACAACAACTTCCAGGCCGACTTCGACACGGGTGCCATCCGCCATACCCTGTTGCTGGGCCTCGATCACCAGCGCGCCAATACCAACTACCAATGGCTGTACGGCATGGGCGTGCCACCGATCAACGTCAACAACCCGATCTACGGCGCGGACATGTCGGGCGTCACGTACTTCGCCATGCAGGACTACAACCAGAAAACCCACCAGACCGGCCTCTACGTCCAGGACCAGATGGCCCTGGACAACTGGCGCCTGACCCTCGGCGGTCGTGAAGACTGGGTGCACACCGGCACCACCTTCCATAACAACAACGATGTCACCAATACCCAGCGCGACAAGGCCTTCTCCGGCAACGTCGGCCTCAGCTATGTGTTCGACAACGGCGTGACGCCATACATTTCCTACACTGAGTCGTTCCAGCCGAGCATCGGCGCCAACGTCTCGGCCACCGAGGCGTTCAAGCCGACCGAAGGCCACCAGTACGAAGTCGGCGTGAAGTACCAGCCAGTGGGCAGCAAGAGCCTGTTGACGGCGGCGGTCTACGACCTGCGCCAGGAAAACGTCAGCGTCACCGAAGGCAGTATCACCCGCCAGGTTGGTGAGCTGAAGGTCCGCGGGCTGGAGCTGGAAGCGACCACCGAGGTCACCGACAACCTCAAGGTGATTGGTTCCTACACCTACACCGACACAGAAATCAGCAAAGGCCTGGAGAGCGAAGTCGGCAACCGCATGGCGCTGATTCCGCGCAACCAGGCCACCCTGTGGGCTGATTACACCTGGCACGCCGGCGCGCTCGACGGCTTCGGCGTTGGAGGCGGGGTTCGCTACGTTGGCGACACCTACGGCAACACGGCCAATACCGATATCGCCCATGTCAGCTCCTACACCGTGTATGACGCCGCCGTCCATTACGACCTCGGCCGCCTGGACAAAACCATGAAGGGTGTCACGGTCGCCGTCGAAGCCAAGAACCTGTTCGACAAAGACTACCTGGCCAACTGTGATGGCTACTGGTGCTACTACGGCGATGAGCGCAACGTAGTCGCCAGCGTCAACTACAAGTTCTAAGCCGCACCCCCTGATTGAAGGGCCACCCGTACGGTGGCCCTTGTCCATTTGGATGACCGATGAAAAGCAAAACCATCCGCCGCTGGTCCTTTATCCACACCTGGGCCAGCCTGATTTGCACGGCGTTCCTGCTGATGCTAGCCCTGACCGGCCTGCCGCTGATCTTTCATCACGAGATCGAGCACCTGATGGGCGATGCGCCCGAGCTGCGCCAGATGCCGGCCGACACCCCGCATCTGGACCTGCAGCAACTGGTCGAAAAGGCCCAGGCCCATCGTCCCGACGAAGTCATGCAGTACTTCGGCTGGGATGAGGACGAGCCCAACGGCGTGATCGCGATCATGGCCAAGACCGCCGGCACCGAGCCCAACTTGTCCCACACCTACATGCTCGACGCCCGCACCGGCGAACCGGTGGCCATGCCCTCGGCCAACGGCGGGCTGATGATGGTCATCTTGCGCCTGCACGTCGACATGTTCGCTGGGCTGCCGGGCAAGTTGTTGTTGGCGTTCATGGGCATTCTGTTCGTGCTGGCGATCGTTTCCGGCGCGGTGCTGTACCTGCCGTTCATGCGCCGCCTGAAGTTCGGCACCGTGCGCCAGGACAAATCCACGCGCCTGCGCTGGCTCGATCTGCACAACCTGATCGGCGTCGTCACCTTGACCTGGGCACTGGTGGTGGGTGTCACCGGTGTGGTCAGCGCCTGCGCCGACCTGCTGATTGCGGCCTGGCGCAGCGAAGCCCTGAGCGCGATGATCGAACCCTACCGCGACGCACCGCCCCTGACCCGCCTGGCACCCGCCAGCCAGTTGCTGGAGATTGCCCAGCGGGCCGCACCCGAGATGCAGACAGACTTCATCGCCTTCCCTGGCACCCGTTTCTCCAGCGAACACCATTACGCGGTGTTCATGAAAGGCAATACCCACCTGACCTCCCACCTGCTGACCCCGGTGCTGATCGACGCCAGTACCCTGCAAGTCACCGCGATCGCCGAACGACCGTGGTACATGGACGTCATGGGCATGTCGCAACCACTGCACTTCGGTGACTACGGTGGCATGCCGATGAAAATCCTCTGGGCGGCACTCGATGTACTGACCATCATCGTCCTCGGCAGCGGCCTGTACCTGTGGATAGTCCGGCGCCGGGCGGCAAAACCGCTGGCCGTGGCCCAGGAGAGCACCCCATGAGACCGCGCCAGTCGAACTTCTGGAAAGTCTTCGCCACCCCCACCGTGATTGCCCTGCTCAGTGCCGCAGGGTTGTTCGCGGCGCTATTGGGTGATGGGATCTGGGATGGCTTGAGCTGGATCGGCTTGGGCGTGCCGGCCGTTTTGGGACTTCGGGGGTTGTTGCGTAGGAGTTGAAATCTACTGTGTTTGAACGGGCTGAACACAAAGTAGATAAACAACCGCTAGCCCTGTGGGAGCGGGCTTGCCCGCGAAGGCGATTTCACAGGCGCCATCAACCCCCCTCGCCAGCCACGCCGGAACTGACTAGGCTAAGCCTCTGCTCCCCGATGATCGCCGAGGAATGCCCATGTCCGCCCCCAGCATGACCCTGTTCCACAACCCTGCCTCGCCCTTCGTGCGCAAAGTCATGGTGCTGCTGTACGAAACCGGACAACAGGACCGCGTGGCGTTGCAGGCCAGCGTGCTCACCCCGGTCAACCCGGACCTGAGCCTGATCGACGACAACCCCCTGGGCAAAATCCCGGCTCTGCGCCTGGCCGACGGCAACATCATTCACGACAGCCGGGTCATCCTCGACTACCTCGACCAGCAGCACGTCGGTAACCCGCTGATCCCCCGCGAAGGATCGGCGCGCTGGCGGCGGCTGACCCTCGCTTCGCTGGCCGACGGGATCATGGACGCGGCCGTGCTGGTGCGCTACGAAGTCGCCCTGCGTGCCCCAGAGAAGCACTGGGACGAATGGCTCGACGGCCAGCGCGAGAAAATCCGCCGCGCCCTGGCATTGCTGGAAAAAGACGCCATCGCCGAGCTGACCTGCCACTTCGACATCGCCGCCATCAGCGTCGCCTGTGCCCTGGGCTACCTGGACCTGCGTCACCCGGATCTGGATTGGCGCACATCGAATCCGCAACTCGCCGCCTGGTATTTCGAAGTGAGCCAGCGAACTTCGATGATTGCGACGATGCCGAAGGTTTGAAGTGACACTATCAGTTCTGATAGTAGGCAACCGCTCATAAAACTCCGATGCTGAAGGTCCTGATTTTGGGACCTTGCACGGAGCTGCGTCGATGCCCTCCTCATCTCGCTTGACCAAGTTGTGCCGCTACCACTACGACCCACTGGATCGCCAGGCCGCTTGCACCCTCGCAATCGTGCAGCCGGCCACCCTCCAGCGCTTTTACTGCACAAGCCGCTTGGTCACTGAAATCCACGGCGCAGTCCGCACCAGTCTGTTCCAGCACGACGACCAGTTGTTGGCGCAACAGCGGCACCATAACGAAAAAGTCGATACCACCTTCCTGGCGACCGATCAGCAGCGCACGGTATTGAGCGCGCTCGACGCAATCCGCCCCCATCCCCTCGCCTATACCCCCTACGGCTATCGCCCGGCAGAAAGCGGCCTGCTCAGCCTGCTCGGCTTCAATGGACAACGGCCGGACCCCGTGACCGGGCATTATCATTTAGGCAATGGTTATCGGCAGTTCAATCCGGTGTTGATGCGGTTTAACAGCCCGGACAGTTGGAGTCCGTTTGGTGAGGGTGGGTTGAACGCCTATGGGTACTGTGAGGGGGAGCCGGTGCTTGGGAGCGATCCAATGGGGCACTCGAACATTTTTCGAAGCGCCTGGAAAGGAATAAAAAATACATTTTTTGGTAGAACGCCAGGTAAATACAGAAAGGCGCCCCCAGTCGCTACGACTACCGCAACCACACCAGTTTCAACAACATCAGCAAGCAAAACTGCGCTTGAGCTGGCCCCAGATCTCAACATCGAGGATCATAGAAACACACTACTCAACCAATTGACCCCCGAGGAAATAAAACTAAACTACGGAATTAACAACTCACACCCAATGAAACCAAACACTGCTAATCCGAGCACCACCCATCAAGTCACTTACAATATTCTGGTGAGAACCGATACACGCCCTCGAAGCATTCTAGAGTTGACACAATATCTGGACAACTCCCAAGCAAGACTTGATACCCAGCCGCATTCCCCCATACAAAGACAACACCGAGAGCAGCTGATTGCTCAGCTCAAATCCGATATAGCCGCAAAAATGAACGAAACTCGCAAACAATAAAGGTCAGCAAGCATCCACGAAACCCTAGCAGTTCTGCTAGTAGGCAAAACCAAAAAAAACTCCGATGCTGAAGGTCCCGCTTTTGGGACCTTGCACGGAGCCCAGTCGATGCCCTCCTCATCTCGCCTGACCGAGTTGTGCCGCTACCACTACGACCCACTGGATCGCCAGGCCGCTTGCACCCTCACGCTAGTGCAACCGGCCACCCTCCAGCGCTTTTACTGCACAAGCCGCTTGGCCACTGAAATCCACGGCGCAGTCCGCACCAGCCTGTTCCAGCACGACGACCAGTTGTTGGCTCAACAGCGGCACCATAACGAAAAAGTCGATACCACCCTCCTGGCGACCGATCAGCAGCGCACGGTATTGAGCGCGCTCGACGCAACCCGCCCCCATCCCCTCGCCTATACCCCCTACGGCCATCGCCCGGCAGAAAATGGCCTGCTCAGCCTGCTCGGCTTCAATGGGCAACGGCCTGACCCCGTGACCGGGCATTATCATTTAGGCAATGGTTATCGGCAGTTCAATCCGGTGTTGATGCGGTTTAACAGCCCGGACAGTTGGAGTCCGTTTGGTGAGGGAGGGATAAACGCCTACACATATTGTGGAGGAGAACCAGTGAATAGGACGGACTCAAATGGCCATGACTGGTTAGCTCTTAAAGCATTAAGAAAGCTCAACATCATTAAAAAGAAGACCAGAGTTCCCAAAGAATTGGTGAAATACAATAGTGTCGAACATCCAATTACGAAACTTGAAAAAAAGACTCGAAAACAAATGGTTGACGACTTCAATAAAGGAATACCATCAGAAGAAAAATTATCAAGGCGCGAGGGCCGCTATTGGATTAACGAGAGAAGGAAACATGGCAAAACGCCGAGAGAATTAATTGCCGAAGCAGAAGAAAAATTTAAAAAAAATCTACCACCTGAAACCCTGAACTCCAGTCGCGAGCCTGTAAAAACTCACGTTCGTAATCGCCATGCACCACTCACAGAAAGCACTGGAGAAGCCGCCCCCTCAACTAGACTACAGGCAAGGATCGCACGTGACCGTTTGAACGCAGGCCGATCCACGCCCCACTCTCTTTTAAGCGACATACGTGACACCTGAATACTCGACTCACACAACACTTTGGGGGAAACAGGCTGGCAATCTGCATCGCCAGCACTGCCCCCAACACCTGATCTTCCCTTAACCCCAACGACCTACTCACCTCCCACCTCCGCCTTGCTCACCTTCCCCCGCCCCATCCCATACCAATCCAATCTGCGCGTCAGCACCATAAACACCCCCAGCAACCCAAACAGCAACAACGAGCCCATCAACAACGCGTAATCCTCGGCACTCAACAATCCGTAAAGCAGCCCATACAACGCCGCCAACCCCGCTGAAAAGCTCAAGCCATGCACCGCACTGCGCAACACGTGGCAGACATAAAAGCCGATCAACAACACGCAGGCACCGGCCGACAGCAGATACGCCGGGGCAAACCCGATGTGCTCGGACAGCGACAACAGCAGCAGGTAGAAGAACGCCAGCGCCACGCCGACCAAGGCGTATTGCACCGGGTGCACCGCCAGGCTTTTCAGCACTTCGAAGAGGAAGAAACCGGCGAAGGTCAGCACGATGAACAGCAGGGCGTATTTGATTGCCCGCTCGCTCTTGAGGTACTGGTCCACCGGGTCGATGAAGCTCACGCCGAAGCTGCGGCTTTTGAATTCGTCACAGCTGCCACGGGCAACACAGTTGCTCAGCGCTTCTTCCAGGTTGGTGGAGAAGAACGAGGTCTGCCAGTTGGCCGTGAAGCCTTCAGCGCTGATCGCTCGTTGGGCCGGCAGGTAGTTACCGATAAAGCTGGGGTGGGGCCAGTTGGCGGACACCGTCACGTTGCTGGTCCTGCCCACCGGGGTGACCTGCAACTGGCCGGTGCCCTGCAAACGCAGGTCGAACGCGAAGCTCAGTTCGTTGGCTTTGCGAACATCCAGTGGCGCCAGCGTGACATGCACCCCCTCCCCCAACCATTCCTCTTGAGTGCCCGGTACAAAGTCCAGGCGCTGGCCATCGAGTTCCAGTTGCAGCGCGTTTTCGATGCCGCGGATATCACTGATGCCCACAGCCAGATAGGGCGAATCAAACGTGTAGTCGGCAAAGTCTTCATCGATCCCCAGTTGCTGCGGAATCGAAAAGTGCCCGCTAATTCGGTTATCCGCATGGAACAACCGCGCCTCGTAGATGCCACGGGCACGCAGTTCGGTCTGCACCTTCGCGTCGAGCTCAAAACGCTCCGGCAGGAAATACAGGCGCCCGCGCTCCAGGCTGGTTTCCTGATAACGCGCGTTGGTTTTTTCGTTGTGTTTCCAGGTACGCACCACCTTACGGTACGGCACCACCATCACCGGTCCGCTCAGTTGCTGGCTGTAACTGGAGCTGCGGGCGATGTCTTCGAGGACGCCGTCGCGTAGTTGCTGACGGTCGTCAATCATGCCGCTGATCATCAGTAACGGAATCAGCAACAACAGAATCAATAGGGCAATTGCCCCGAGTTTCAAGGCCAGGCTGCGGTTCATGGGGTCTCTCCCTGTTCGAATGAGGGAAAGTCTGCAAGGCCCGTGTGTGGGTTTTATGGAGGGAGTATGCAGAGTGTGTGGAGAACAGCAGCTACGGTAGACGCAGCTTCACCTCAACGCCGCCCTCGACATTCCCGATCGTCAGCAGACCACCGTGCAACTTCACCACCTCTTCAACAAAATTCAGCCCCAGCCCGGTGCTTTTACGTCCACTGTCGGGCCGTGGCAGCGAGTAGAAACGCTCGCTCAGGCGTCCCAGGGCGTAGTCGGGAATCGGGTCGGCCTGATTGAACAGACTGAACTCGATCTGCTCGCCCAGCCGTTGTGCGCTAAACCGCAGGACACCGTGGGACGGGGTGAAATCCAGGGCGTTCTCCAGCAGGTTAGCCAGCGCCTGGCGCAACAGAAAGGCTTCGCCTGTCAGCGCCAGGTCAGCAGCAAGGTGTTTTTCAATGCGCAGCTGTTTGCGTTCAATACGCGCCTGTTGGGTATCGAGCAACTCATCGACCAAGGCCGCCAACGGTACCTGTACTCGCTCCTCGAGGGTTTGCCGTTGCTCGACCTGGGCCAGGTTCAACAGTCGCTCGATCAACTGCTGCATTCGCGCGCTTTCAGTGTCGATGTTGCTGACGAAACGCTGGCGTTGGGTGTCTGGCATCTGCTCCTGTAACAGTTCGGCCGCACCGCGAATCGCCGCCAGCGGGCTCTTCAGTTCGTGGGTCAGGGTGTGCACATAACGCTCCACATACGCCTTGCCTTCCAGTTGCGTACGCATGTGTTCGACCGCCGTGGCCAGTTGCGCAAGCTCACCGCCACGGTAGTGCGGCAGCTCGGCCCGGCGCCCTTCGCTGACCGCCTGGGCATACGCGGTCAAGCGCCGCAGCGCCACGCTCAACCACCACGATAATGCCGCTCCGAACAGCAGGCCGAGGCCGATCAAGCTCGCGCCGTAACCGAGCAAACGGCGCTCGGTGCGGTCGACGTAGGGCTGCAAGGAGCTGTTGGGCTTGGCCACGGTGACCACGCCGATGATCTTCCCGTTGTCGCGAATCGGCGCGCCGACGTGCATCACCGAGGAGCTGGCGTCGTCAGGATCACTGCGGGTCGAACGCGCGCCGTACTCACCGCGCAGGGTCAGGTACACATCGTTCCAGCGCGAATAATCCTGGCCTACTGCAAGAGCGCTGGAGTCCAGCACCACCACGCCCCTGGCGTCGGTCACGTAGATGCGATGGTTGACCTGATTCTTCGCCAGGCCCCAGATACTCGCCCCCGGCTGCCGCTCGCCATAAGCCTTGAGCAACTGCGGCCAGCGGTTCTGATTGAGGGTCCCGGCCTTGAAGTCGTCGCGCAGGATCTCGGCCATCAGATTGGCGGTGTCCACCAGGGTTTCTTCGGTGGACTGACGCACGCCGGGACGGATTTCTTCCATCACCGTGTTGAGCACAAAGTACCCGGTCAGGCCGACGAACAGCACATAGACCAGGAAGATCCGGATCGCCAATGGCATCAGCTGGTCCCTGGGCTGTAGCTGTAACCGAGGCCACGGTGGGTCTGGATCGGCTCGGCATTGGCCGCCACCAGGCGCAACTTGGCGCGCACGCTCTTGATGTGGCTGTCGATGCTGCGCTCGTACCCAGCGTCGCTGGCAATGCCCAGGGCATCGAGCAGTTGATCGCGACTGAAGACCCGCTCCGGCTGTTCCAGCAGACACTGCAACAAGCGGTACTCATGTCGGGTCAGACTCAGCGGCTGGCCGCGATAGGTGATCAGCACGCGCTCGCTGTCCACCAGGAACAACGCACTGGTGGACTCGATCCCCGGACGCGGCGCCATGCGCTTGAGAATTGCCCGCACCCGCGCCGTCACCTCACGCGGGCTGAATGGCTTGACCACATAATCATCAGCGCCAATCTCCAGGCCCACCACGCGGTCGATCTCACCATCACGGGCGCTGAGGAACATCACCGGCACTTCGCTGAACCGGCGCAACTGCTTGCAGGTTTCAAATCCGCTGATGTCCGGCAGGCCGATGTCGAGAATGATCAGGTCGGCGGGAGTCACCCGCTGATGCTCAAGGGCGGCCGCCCCCAGGCTCACCCAGGTGGTGGTGAAACCCTCGCCTTGCAAGGCAAACACCAGGGTATCGGCAATCGCCGCTTCGTCTTCGACAATCAGGATATGAGGCATGGCATCCAGGCCCGGCAGTTAAGTGGGCGAACGGTGGCCCAGGATGTAATCGACGTCAATCTGACAAGTGTTATGCAACGCCAAGTACCGTAAGACCTTTTCTTCCCCGCCTGTAAGAAATAGCTGAAAAGTCTCCATCAGCGGCTCGCCTCAACACTCCGGCTTATCCGCCGTAAACCTGCGAGCCGGATTCACCGCCGCGCCAAACTCACGTAACGCCTTGGCACCGATCAGCAGCGGGTAGTTGAAACTACTGCGGTCGGTGAGGTTGACCTCGACCGTGCGCTTGACGTCGCCCAGGCACAGTTCCAAATCAACCACCGGACGCTTGGTCGGCGCTGCCACATCTTCGTCCTCGTCCTCTTCGGAGCGGGTCTTGATCTTGCTGATCCGCGCGACCTTGTGTTCGTAGACCTTGTTGCTGGCATCCTTGGTCGCCAGGCGGAAACGCACCCACTCCTCGCCATCGCGGGTGAAGGTCTCGATGTCCTTGGCCGACAGCGAGGCCGTCAACGCGCCGGTGTCCATCTTGGCCTTGAGCACTTCACCACCGATCTCCGGTAGCTGGATGTATTCGTAACGGCCATACAGGGTCGGCTCGGCGGCCATGACTGGCAGGGCCAGGAGGGATAACAGTGCGAGGATGGATTTCACGTAAAGGGGTTCCTTAAGGAGTAGGCATCGGAACTTTAGACTGTCAGTCGGCCATTCGTTCGCTCTTCACACCGTTTTCGCGGGCACCGAATCTTGTGGGAGCGGGCTTGCCCGCGAAGGTGCCAGCGAGAACACCACTAAAACCAGATCATCTGGCGCAGCATACCCGCGCAAAAGTGAAACATTCGTCAGCCCGCAGATTTGGCCTCGGCCTCGAAGCTGCTTATCATGGCCCGCCCAAATGCTTTCAAGAGTTACTTATGCGCCGCCTGCTCACCGGCTGTTTCGTCACCCTGCTGCTTCTGCTCAACACCCTGGTCCTGATCGGGCCGCTGCTGGTGTTTGCCCTGCTCAAACTGCTCCTGCCCGGCCGTTATCGCGATGCCGCAAGCGCTGCGGTGATGTGGATCGCCGAGACCTGGGCACAAATCGACAAGCTGATTTTCGCCTGCTGCATCCCCACCCGCTGGGACATTCGTGGCGGCGAGGGACTGCGGGTCGACACCTCTTACCTAGTGGTCAGCAACCATCAATCCTGGGTCGATATCCCGGCGCTGATCCAGACCCTCAACCGACGCACGCCGTTCTTCAAGTTCTTCCTGAAAAAGGAGCTGATCTGGGTGCCGTTCCTGGGCCTGGCCTGGTGGGCGCTCGATTACCCGTTCATGAAGCGCTACAGCAAGGCCTTCCTGGCCAGGCACCCGCAGCTGCGGGGCCAGGACCTGGCGATTACCCGGGCCGCATGCGAGCTGTTCAAGCGCCAGCCGGTGACCGTGGTCAACTATCTGGAAGGCACGCGCTTCACCCAGGCCAAACGTGGCGCCCAGCAATCCCCCTTCAAGCACCTGCTCAAACCCAAGGCCGGCGGCGTGGCTTTTGTATTGGCCGCCATGGGCGAACAGCTGGATGCCATCCTCGACGTCACCGTGGTCTATCCACAGGAAAAGATTCCGGGGTTCTGGGATTTGATCAGCGGTGCGGTGCCGCGGGTGATCATCGACATCCAGACCCGTGAGCTGGATCCGGCGTTGTGGCAGGGTGATTACGAAAACGATCCGCTGTTTCGCCAAAGCGTCCAGAGCTGGGTCAACCAGCTCTGGATCGACAAGGATGCACGCATCGACGCCTTGCGCGCCGGGCGTGAGTGAGGCGCGGTTATACGCCCCAGATGCTGCCCAGGCTCTTGAGCAGGGTACCGCCAACGCCTTGCTGGCCCAAGTACTGCAGCAGGATCGGGGCAAACTGGCCGACCATGCCACTGTCCATGCCCAACGCGCTGAACGCGGTGTTCAGGTCGTTGGTGTCCTTGACGTTACCCAGGGCGTTTTCCAGGCCCGCGGCCTTGCCGGACGAACCCAGCATGCCCGCCAGGGCGCCCAGGTTACCGCTGCCACCGGAGAGCTTGTCGATACCCGGCACGCTCTTGGCCAGTTCCGAATAGTCGCTGGCGCTCAGCTTGTTCTTGGCCAGGCCCAACATCGCACTGGTGCCGCCAATGGCTTGTTCTGGTTTAACGTCCAGCGCGCTCAGGGCGCTCAACAGGCCGGCAGTCTGCGAGGTCGGCGCTGCGGCGGCGGCCTTGTCGCCACCCTGCATGCCCGATACCGCACCCGCCACATCGTTCAGGCTGAAACCGGCGAAGACCGGGCTGGCGACCAATGTCATGAGCGAAGCCAAAGCAAAACCGCGTGAAATCTTCATCGAAAAACTCCTGAACCTTCAAAAATGCCCTCAAGCGGGCGCAAAGCTGGCATTTTGACTGAAAACCACCGGCTATTGTTCCGCTACTGCCTTTCCTTTCATCTCATGGACTACGCAGAGGTTTTTTTCCCCCAATAAATAGGCACGCAGCTAGTGGCACCCTGCGTCCCTTCCAGACGTCGACCCTAGCAGTTCTGCCAGTAGGCAGAATCACCTGATTGCGCCACAGTACTCCCTGCATCGCCGCGCTTTCAGAGAGCCACGCCCATGCCAACCCAACGCCAAACCCTGCTCTGCCGCTACCACTACGACCCACTGGATCGCCTGGCCGATTGCACCCCGACGGCACAGACCAGCAGCCAACGCTTCTACCTCAAGGATCGCCTGGCCACCGAGATTCAAGGCGCGCTACAGCGCTCGATCATGCAGCACGAAGATCAACTGCTGGCGCAGCAACAGCGGCAGAGCGGCACGGCGCAACCCCGCTTGCTCGTCACCGATCAACAGCGCTCGGTACTGGCCATCCTCGACGCCACCCGCTCCCATCACCTTGCCTACACCCCTTATGGTCATCGCATTCCAGAGAACGGCTTGCTCAGCTTGCTCGGCTTCAACGGCGAACGGCCAGACCCGGTGACTGGGCATTATTTGTTGGGTAATGGTTATCGGGCGTTTAACCCGGTGTTGATGCGGTTCAACAGCCCGGACAGTTGGAGTCCGTTTGGGGAAGGCGGATTTAATAGCTATGCCTACTGCTACGGAAACCCTGGAAACAAAACAGATCCCTCTGGACACACGCCAATAGCTCTATGGGCAGTCCTGCGGAAAAACTTGAAATTTTTAATTAATAAGGGTGAGCAAATAACCACTCTTGTTCGTCGACCACTAAGAGTAGCAGGCCAAGCAACCAAGCGTTCAGCTGCGGATGCTTTTGAACAGACACTAAAAGAAATACCTATACAAAAAGTTGTACCTAGTCAGCGCGCCCCCGTCTTGACAGTGCAGCCGACACCCCCACGAAACTTGCAGAACTCCATCGCCAATCAAACAGCGAACTCGGCGACCATTGCAAACCGATCTCAAACCAATCCCGGCACCTCCGCTCTAACGACGCAAAATACTAGCGCAACATCTCCAGCCGATACAGCAAGAAATATAACAATACGCACACTAACAGACAGCGGTTATTCCGAGGCTTTCATCATTAACTTTTCAAATCGAGAAATAAGAGTAACCCCGAGCTCAAGTGGCGATAGCGCCATTTTCTCACCCCCTCGAAACAGCGGTTCTGCTAGTAGGCAAGCCCATCCGCCTAGGCCACAGTAAACCCTGTATTGCGCACTTTTCAGGGAGCCCCTTCCATGAAGCCTCACCGCGAAACCCTGCTCTGCCGCTACCACTACGACCCACTGGATCGCCTGGCCGATTGCACCCCAACGGCGCAAGCCAGCACCCAACGCTTCTACCTCAAAGAGCGCCTGACCACCGAGGTTCAAGGCGCGCTACAGCGCTCGATCATGCAGCACGAAGATCAACTGCTGGCGCAGCAACAGCGGCAGAACGGCACGGCGCAACCCCGCTTGCTCGTCACCGATCAACAGCGCTCGGTACTGGCCATCCTCGACGCCACCCGCTCCCATCACCTCGCCTACACCCCTTATGGTCATCGCATTCCAGAGAACGGCTTGCTCAGCTTGCTCGGCTTCAACGGCGAACGGCCAGACCCGGTGACTGGGCACTATTTGTTGGGCAATGGGTATCGGGCGTTTAACCCGGTGTTGATGCGATTCAACAGTCCGGACAGTTGGAGTCCGTTTGGGGAGGGTGGGTTGAATGCGTATGGGTATGGTGTGGGGGATCCGGTGAACAAAAGGGATGATACGGGGCACATGCCCTTTAGGAAATGGCTCGGTTTTTTTAATAGTGGCCGAAGTATCAGTAGCCAGAATCTACTTAGTCATCCTACACAAAGTCTAAGTACCTCACAAAACAGTTTAAACGCCCCCATAGCCTCCACCAACCAGGCAGCTTCTCCCATTATCGGAAACGATGTCACCTACCGGATCCAATCAGAAGGCGCAATATACAATATTAAAAATCCAACAGCCCGAAACAAAGCAAAACTTCAGAACACAAGACATAACATTTTAAACTTAAAAAACCATCCAGACAGCTACATGGAAAGAATAACCAAACTAACTTCCGAAGAGTATGGCTTCCCCATCGCAGCCACACCTCTTGCGGAAAAAGATGCGCCAGCCATTCAAAAACTTCTGAAACGCCTAATGAAACAAGAGCAACACTATGAGAACAAGTTAATCAAACTCATGAAAAATTCCGAGTCACCTCAAGAGCTGCAAACTCCAATAAGAACAGCCCATTAACTTAACCTATAAAAAAGGGCGACTTAGCGTCGCCCTGTCTAACTCCCTAAAATTTACGCCGCACTAAACAACTTATGCGGATCAATCACAAACTTCTTCGGCACACCCGCATCGAATTCGCCATAACCACGTGGCGCATCATCCAGGCTGATCACCTCAACACCCACGATGTCGGCAATATGAATGCGGTCCCACATGATCGCCTGCATCAGTTGGCGGTTGTACTTCATCACCGGGGTCTGGCCGGTGTGGAAGCTGTGGGATTTGGCCCAGCCGAGACCAAAGCGGATGCTCAAACTGCCCATTTTTGCTGCGGCATCTACCGCACCCGGGTCTTCAGTCACGTAGAGGCCAGGGATACCGATCTTGCCAGCGACACGCACCACACCCATCAGGGAGTTGAGCACGGTGGCCGGGGCTTCGTGTTTCACGCCTGCATGGCCGTGGCCACGAGCTTCGAAGCCCACCGCGTCGACGGCGCAATCCACTTCCGGCTCGCCCAGCAGTGCGGCGATCTGTTCGTGCAGAGGGGTATCGAGGGACAGGTCGGCGATTTCGAAACCCTGGGCCTTGGCGTGGGCCAGGCGGATCGGGTTGACGTCACCGATGATCACCACCGCGGCGCCCAGCAGGCGTGCCGACGCGGCGGCCGCCAGACCGACGGGGCCGGCACCGGCCACATACACGGTGCTGCCCGGGCCAACGCCGGCAGTAACGGCGCCGTGATAACCGGTCGGGAGGATGTCGGAGAGGCAGGTCAGGTCGCGGATCTTCTCCATGGCGCGGTCGCGATCCGGCAGTTTCAGCAGGTTGAAGTCAGCGTACGGCACCATGGCGTACTCGGCCTGGCCACCGGTCCAGTCGCCCATGTCGACATAACCGTAGGCGCCGCCCGGGCGAGCCGGGTTCACGCTCAGGCACACGCCGGTGTGCATTTCCTTGCAGGAACGGCAGCGCCCGCAAGCCACGTTGAACGGCACCGAGACCAGGTCGCCGATTTTCAGGTTCTCGACGTCGCTGCCCTTCTCGATCACTTCACCGGTGATCTCGTGTCCCAGCACCAGACCGGTCTGGGCCGTGGTACGACCGCGCACCATGTGCTGGTCGGAACCACAGATGTTGGTGGAGACCACTCGCAGGATCACCCCGTGCTCGATCTTGCGGCCGCGCGGGTCCTGCATTTTCGGATAGTCGATTTTCTGTACTTCGACCTTGCCCGCGCCGAGATACACCACACCACGATTGCCAGACATGCTTTCACCTCGCTGTTGTTTTTATGAAACCGCGCTGCCCAGACAGGCAGCGCGTTAAGTGCTCGGGTACAGATGCTGTTTCTTGTGTTGCTTGTTGGGGCCTCATCGCGGGCAAGCCCGCTCCCACAATGATTCGGGTTGAGCTTGAGATTTGTGAACGACACAAAACCCTGTGGGAGCGGGCTTGCCCGCGATGGCAATCTAAAGAACGACCGTGCGATTGGCGTTCAAGAACACCCGCCGCTCAATGTGATACCCCACAGCCCGGGCCAGGGTCAGGCCTTCGATATCCCGCCCCTTGGCGATCAGGTCTTCGGGGTAATGGCTGTGATCCACCGCCTCCACGCCCTGGGCAATGATCGGGCCTTCGTCCAGGTCGTTGTTGATGTAATGCGCCGTGGCGCCGACCAACTTCACGCCCTTGTTGTAAGCCTGGTGATAGGGCTTGGCGCCCTTGAAACCGGGCAGCAACGAGTGGTGGATGTTGATCGCCTTGCCGTCGAGCTTGCGGCACAGTTCCGGCGACAGCACTTGCATATAACGCGCAAGAATCACCAGTTCGGCACCGGACTCCTCGATCACCTGCCACACCTGCCGCTCTTGCGAGGGCTTGTCGTTGGGGTCGAGGGGGAAGTGGTAATAGGGAATGCCGTGCCAGTCGGCCAGGGGCTTGAGGTCCGGGTGGTTGGAGACCACCGCCGCGACGTCCATCGACAGCTGGCCGATGCGTTGGCGGTAGAGCAGATCGTTGAGGCAGTGATCGGCCTTGGAGACCATGATCACCACTTTTGGCCGGTGGTGCGGCGGGGTCAGTTCGAAAATCATCCCGAAGGCTTCGCCGCGCTCGGCCAGACCGGCGCGGAACGATTGCTCGTCGAAACCCTCGGGCTGGCGAAACTCCACACGAATGAAAAAACGCCCCGAAAGCCGGTCATCAAAGGAGTGGTGCTCGGTGACGTAGCAGCCCTGCTCGAACAGAAAGCGGGTCACCGCATCCACGGTGCCGAGGACGCTTGGGCAGTCGGCGGTCAGAATCCATGTGTCTGGGGCGCGGCTCATAGTGCGGTGACTCCTGTGAAATCGGTGGATGCCTACTGTAGGAGCGAGCTTGCTCGCGATGGAGGTCAACGATGACGCGTACTTCCTGACTTAACGCGTCGCTCTCAAGTCCATCGCGAGCAAGCTCGCTCCTACAGTGACGCTGGTGAGATCAAGCCTGAACGCTAAGCCCGTACTCGGCCGCCGCATCCTGCAACCACAACCACCAGTAATCCGAGAAGCTGCGGCGGATCAGCAATTCCCAGGTGTCTTCTGCGGTGTGGCGGATCACCAGTTGCGACTTGGCGAACACCGTGCCCACCGCCTTGCCCACCGGGAAATTGTTGGGGTGCACGTCGTAGCTGGTGGATTTCATCAGCACCTGGCGCACGTTCGGGCCGCTCAGTTCGAGGATCTGCTGACCACCGCTGACGTTGACGATCTGGATGTGCAACTCGCCCAGGGCTTCACGCAGCTTCTGCTCGGCGACGAACTCTTCACCGCTTGGAACGATCAGCAGCCATTCATCCGGCCCCATCCATTGCAGGCTGGTCTCACCCTTGACGATGACGCTCAGCGCCCCCGGCAACTCGATGCCCAGGGCCTTGTGCACACCGGCGGCGAACGCGGCATCGTGGCCGTCGCCACGCAGGGTCAGGTGACCGAGGAGTTTTTTCTCACGCACGATCACGCCGGCGTTTTTGCGACCCTTGCCCACCAGGCTGGCGAGGTCGGCATGCTGCAACGACGACTCGGCCTTGGCCCCGGTGGTTGGGCGTTGTTGGTACACATTGGCTACGGTCATAAAGCACCTTTCCTGAATTCGTTTCCCTGTGGGAGCGGGCTTGCCCGCGATGGGAGCAACTCGGTCTGCCTGAGGCACCGCGTTATCGTTCATCGCGGGCAAGCCACGCTCCCACAGGTTCTGTGGTGTTAGATGTTCTGGCGATCACCCTTCGGATCGAAGAACACCGAAGAAACGATTTCCGCCTCGATCACGCTGCCGTCGGCCAGCGGTGCGAACACCCGCTCACCGATGCGCTTCAAGCCGCCTTTGACCACGCCCATGGCAAACGAGTAGCCCAGGGAGTTGTGCAGGTAGCTGGAGGTCACGTGGCCGACCATGCTCATCGGGATCGCCTGCTTGGTGTTGAACACCAGCTGCGCGCCTTCCGGCAGCCACTTGGTCGGGTCGATCGGCTTGAGACCGACCAGCTGCTTGCGTTGCTCACGCACGCAGTCTTCGCGGTTCATGCCCCGCCAGCCGATCCACGAGAACGGTTTGGTGCGGCCCACACACCAGCCCATGTTCAGGTCGTCCGGGGTCATCGAGCTGTCGGTATCCTGGCCAACGATGATGAAACCCTTCTCGGCGCGCAGCACGTGCATGGTCTCGGTGCCATATGGCGTCAGGTTGTACTTCTTCCCCGCCTCAACAATCTTCTCCAAAACACCCATGGCGTAGTCGGCCTGCACGTTGACTTCGTACGACAGCTCACCGGTAAAGGAAATCCGGAACACCCGCGCCGGCACGCCGCCCACCAGGCCTTCTTTCCAGGTCATGAACGGGAAGCCGTCCTTGTCCAGGTCGATGTCGGTGACTTCGCTGAGCAGCTTGCGACTGTTCGGCCCGGACAGGGTCATGGTGGCCCAGTGGTCCGTCACGGAAGTGAAGTACACCTTCAGGTCCGGCCATTCGGTCTGGTGGTAGATCTCCAGCCACTGCAGCACGCGGGCCGCGCCACCGGTGGTGGTGGTCATGACAAAGTGGTTGTCGGCCAGGCACGCCGTCACACCATCGTCGAAGACCATCCCGTCTTCCTTGCACATCAGGCCGTAGCGCGCCTTGCCCACGTCCAGCTTGGTCCAGGCGTTGGTGTAGACCCGGTTGAGAAACTCCCGCGCATCCGGCCCTTGAATATCGATCTTGCCCAGGGTCGAGGCATCCAGCAGGCCGACGCTTTCGCGCACCGCCAGGCATTCACGCTTGACCGCGGCATGCAGGTCTTCAGCGTTTTTCGGGAAGTACCAGGGACGTTTCCACTGCCCGACGTCTTCGAACTCGGCGCCGTTTTTCAGGTGCCATTGATGCAGCGCGGTATACCGCACCGGCTCGAAGATGTGCCCACAGTGACGACCGGCTACTGCGCCGAACGTTACCGGCGTGTAGTTGGGGCGGAACATGGTGGTGCCCATCTGCGGGATCGTCACGTTCAGCGAACGGGCCGCGATGGCCAGGCCGTTGACGTTACCCAGCTTGCCCTGGTCTGTGCCGAAGCCCAGCGCGGTGTAGCGCTTGACGTGCTCGACCGACTCGAAGCCCTCGCGGGTGGCCAGTTCGATGGCGGCCGCGGTGACATCGTTCTGCAGGTCGACGAATTGCTTCGGCGCCCGTGCGGTGTTCTTTTCGTGCGGCACCTGGAACAGTGCCAGGGTCGCCTCTTCATGGCGGCTCAGGGCTTTGGGCAACACACCCTCGACCGTCTGGAAGCCGGCTTCGGCAGCGGCTCGGGCGCCCCCTTCAAAACCATCGGCCAGGGAATCGCCAAGGCCATAGACGCCGTTGATCCCACCCACGCACACGCGTTTTTGCGGCGCTTCACCCGGGACAAAACCGAGGATGTCTTCACGCCAGGTCGGCTTGCCGCCCAGGTGCGACGCCAGGTGAACCACCGGGCTGTAGCCGCCGGAGCTGGCCACCAGGTCGCACTCCAGCCATTCGCCAGGGCTGGTCACGGTGTGCGCCTTGACGTCGATCGCGGCCACACGGGCAGCGGTCACGTGCTTGCTGCCACGGGCTTCGATCACTGCGCTGCCGGTCAGGATGCGGATGCCCTTGGCCCGGGCTTCTTCCACCAGCGCACCGCGCGGGTTGCTGCGGGCGTCGGCGATGGCCACCACTTGCAGGCTGGCGTCGAGCCAGTCCAGGGCCACGCGGTAGGCGTGATCGTTGTTGGTACTCAGGACCAGCTTCTTGCCCGGTGCGACACCGTAGCGACGCACGTAGGTGGAGACCGCGCCAGCCAGCATGTTGCCCGGCACGTCGTTGTTGCCGTAGACCAGCGGCCGCTCGCACGCGCCGGTCGCCAGCACCACACGCTTGGCGCGAACCCGGTGGATGCGCTGGCGCACCTGGCCGATCGGGGCGCGGTCGCCAAGGTGATCGGTAAGGCGCTCGTGAATGGTCAGGAAGTTATGGTCGTGGTAACCGTTGACCGTGGCGCGCGGCAACAGCAGCACGTCCGGGGTGTCTTTCAGTTCAGCGATGACGCTGGCGACCCATTCGGCGGCCGGCTTGCCATCGAGGCTCTCACGGGAATCGAGCAGGCTGCCGCCGAACTCTTCCTGTTCATCGGCGAGGATCACCCGCGCCCCGCTGCGCGCAGCCGCCAGTGCCGCGGCCAGGCCAGCAGGGCCGGCGCCGACGATCAGCACGTCGCAGTGCTGGTTCATGTAGTCGTAGGTGTCCGGATCGTTTTCGGTCGGCGAGCGACCCAGGCCAGCGGCCTTGCGGATGTACTTCTCGTACGTCATCCAGAACGATTGCGGGTACATGAAGGTTTTGTAGTAGAAACCTGGCGGCATCAGCTTGCCGCCGACCTTGCCGAGAATCCCCATCATGTCGTTGTTGACGCTGGGCCAGCCGTTGGTGCTGGTGGCAACCAAACCTTGATACAGCGCTTGTTGCGTGGCACGCACGTTGGGGATCTGGGTGGCTTCGGTGGCGCCGATCTGCAGCACCGCGTTCGGTTCTTCGGCACCGGCGGCAAAGATCCCGCGTGGCCGCGAATACTTGAAGCTGCGACCGATGATGTCGACGCCGTTGGCCAGCAGGGCCGCCGCCAGGGAGTCACCTTCAAAGCCCTTGTACACCTGGCCGTTGAACGTGAAGCTCAAGACTTTGTTGCGGTCGATCCGTCCACCGTTGGACAGGCGATTGATCTGGCTCATACCTTCGCTCCCAGAGCCTGCGCGGCCGCTTTCGGACTTTCCGTCTTGTCGGTGAACTGCGGCTTGCTGCCGATCTTGTAGGTTTCGAGAATCTCGTAGGTCACGGTGTCGCGGGTGACGTTGAAATACTGACGGCAACCGGCGACGTGGTCCCACAGTTCGTGGTGCAGGCCACGGGGGTTGTCACGGAAGAACAGGTAGTCGCCCCACTCCTCGTCGGTGCAGGTGTTCGGATCCAGCGGACGTGGGATGTGCGCCTGGCCGGATGCGTGGAATTCCTCTTCGGAGCGCAGTTCGCCACAGTGAGGACAGAAGATATGCAACATAGGAAATTTCTCCTGTTAGTGGGCGACGGCAGCAGCGCCGTGTTCGTCGATCAGCGCGCCGTTATGGAACCGGTCGATGGAGAAAGGCGCCGCCAGCGGATGCATTTCACCCTTGGCCAGGCTCGCCGCAAATACGTTGCCCGAACCCGGCGTGGCCTTGAAGCCACCGGTGCCCCAACCGCAGTTGAAGAACATGTTCGGCACCGGGGTCTTGGAAATGATCGGGCAGGCATCCGGCGTGGTGTCGACGATGCCGCCCCACTGGCGGTTCATGCGCACCCGCGACAGCACCGGGAACATCTCGACGATGGCCTGGATGGTGTGCTCGATCACCGGGTACGAACCGCGCTGGCCGTAGCCGTTGTAGCCGTCGATACCGGCACCGATCACCAGGTCGCCCTTGTCGGACTGGCTGATGTAGCCGTGCACCGCGTTGGACATGATCACGCTGTCGATAATCGGCTTGATCGGCTCGGACACCAGCGCTTGCAGCGGGTGAGATTCGATCGGCAGGCGGAAGCCGGCGAGCTTGGCCATGTGCCCGGAGTTACCGGCGGTCACCACACCGACGCGCTTGGCACCGATGAAACCCTTGTTGGTCTCGACGCCGATGCACACGCCGTTTTCCTTGCGAAAGCCGATCACTTCGGTCTGCTGGATCAGGTCCACGCCGAGGGCGTCGGCGGCCCGGGCAAAACCCCAGGCCACGGCATCGTGACGGGCTACGCCGCCGCGACGCTGGACGGTAGCGCCCATCACCGGGTAGCGGGTGTTCTTCGAGCAGTCCAGGTACGGAATCTCGTCGGCGACCTGCTGGGCGTTGAGCAGCTCGCCGTCGACGCCGTTGAGGCGGTTGGCGCTGACCCGACGCTCGGAGTCACGAATGTCCTGCAGGGTGTGGCACAGGTTGTAGACGCCACGCTGGGAGAACATCACGTTGTAGTTGAGGTCCTGGGACAAGCCTTCCCAGAGTTTCATCGCGTGTTCGTAGAGGTGCGCCGACTCGTCCCACAGGTAGTTGGAACGCACGATGGTGGTGTTGCGCGCGGTGTTACCACCGCCCAGCCAGCCCTTCTCGACCACGGCCACGTTGGTGATGCCGTGTTCTTTCGCCAGGTAGTAGGCGGTCGCCAGACCATGCCCGCCGCCGCCGACGATGACCACGTCGTAGACTTTTTTCGGGGTTGGCGTGCGCCACATGCGCTGCCAGTTTTCGTGGTGGCTGAGGGAGTGCTTGAAGAGGCCGAAGCCTGAGTAGCGTTGCATAGTCATTTACTCCAAAAACCGCGCTCAGCGATAAACCGGGAAGTCAGCGCACAGGGCCGAAACCTGCTGGGCGACATTGGCCTCGACATCGGCATCGCCGAGGTTATCGAGGATGTCGCAGATCCAGCCGGCCAGCGTCACGCACTGGCTCACTTTGAAGCCGCGAGTGGTGACTGCCGGGGTGCCGATGCGCAGGCCGGAAGTGACGAACGGCGACTGTGGGTCATTCGGCACGGCGTTCTTGTTCACGGTGATGTGCGCACGACCAAGGGCGGCATCGGCGTCTTTGCCGGTCAGGCCCTGGCGGATCAGGCTGACCAGGAACAGGTGATTGTCGGTGCCGCCGGACACTACATCGTAGCCACGTTTGATAAACACGCTGGCCATGGCCTGGGCGTTGTCGATCACTTGTTGCTGATAAACCTTGAAGCCTGGCTCCAGCGCTTCCTTGAAACACACTGCCTTGCCGGCAATCACATGCATCAGCGGGCCGCCCTGGGCACCGGGGAACACCGCGGAGTTGAGCTTCTTCTCGATTTCTTCGTTGGCCTTGGCCAGGATCAGGCCGCCACGCGGACCGCGCAGGGTCTTGTGGGTGGTGGTGGTGACCACGTCGGCGTACGGCAGCGGGTTGGGATACAGACCGGCAGCGACCAGGCCGGCAACGTGGGCCATGTCGACGAACAGCAGTGCACCGACCTTGTCGGCGATCTGCCGAAAGCGTGGGAAGTCGAGGGTCTTGGAGTAGGCCGAGAAGCCGGCGACGATCATCTTCGGCTGGCACTCGACGGCCAGGCGCTCGACTTCGTCGTAGTCGATCAGTCCGGTCTTGGTGTCGATGCCGTACTGCACCGCGTTGTACAGCTTGCCCGAGGACGACACCTTGGCGCCGTGGGTCAGGTGACCGCCGTGGGCCAGGCTCATGCCCAGGATGGTGTCGCCCGCCTGGATCAGGGCCAGGTACACCGCGCTGTTGGCCGAGGAGCCGGAGTGCGGCTGGACGTTGGCGTAGTCGGCACCGAACAGCTGCTTGGCGCGTTCGATGGCCAGCGCTTCGACTTTATCCACATGCTCGCAGCCACCGTAGTAACGCTTGCCCGGATAACCCTCGGCATATTTGTTGGTCAGGCCACTGCCTTGTGCTTGCATGACACGCTTGCTGGTGTAGTTCTCTGACGCGATCAGCTCGATGTGATCTTCCTGGCGTTGCTCCTCGGCATTCATCGCCGCCAGCAGTGCATCGTCATAACCCTGGATCTGGTCTTGCTTGCTGAACATCGCGTCTCTCCCAGCGGCGGTGGTGCGCCATTTTGTCTTGGTGAGGCACCGGCCTGGCGGCAGTGCCCTTTGATGCGATGGTATGACCGGCGCAGACAGGTCAAATGCCTACGGACGCCACGCAAAGGTGCGTTTACGACATGGGCTGAAATGGACGCGTCGTACTCGCTCACAAGATCAACACACTCCTGTGGGAGCGGGCTTGCCCGTGATGGCGGAGGGTCAGCCGACTCTTATGCCGGATGTGACGCCGTCATCGCGGGCAAGCCCGCTCCCACACAGTTATGCGGCGATATTGCGGACGAGTAACAGAAGCAGAAAATGTAGCGGATACAAGGCATACGCCCAACGGCGCATCGGCGGTGGCTTGAGATGTTTGGTATGTCGCAACAAGACCAGACCCAGCAATGGCGCAATCAGGCAGACACCAAGAGCGCCCACCGCCACCGGGTTACCCAGACGGATGGCGGCAATCAACACCTGCCACTGATTCGCCGCCAGGCAGACCAGTCCCGGCAACACTGCCCAGTACCAGGGCCGACGAATCACCAGCAATGTCGCCAACGGCAGCAGCACCCCAAAAACGCCGAACATCAGTCGCTCACTGAACAGCGTCGCCAGCAGCAGCGCGACCAGCCCCAAGCCTCGCGCCTGCAGGTCCTGGTACAGCCAACCACGGGCCACCAGCAGCCCCAGCGCCAGCGTAGGCAATACGTTGAGGACATCAGGCTCGGGGATGAACAGGCGGTAGGGAATTTCACTGACCAGGCTAAACAGCAGCAACCAGCCCAGGTAACGCCACTGACCGCCGGTCGGCGCTGTCGGTGTACGTGCCAGGTTGACCGCCATCGCCAGGCAGAACCAGGGAAACGCCAGGCGCCCCGGCACATAGAGCACATCGAGCGGCCAGCCGACATAGCGCAGGTGATCGAGGACCATGCTCAACAGTGCCAACCATTTGAGCAGATCGAGTGCACCGTCACGTTGCGTCACGTGCATAATTGCCCCTCGACTGTGTAGTTTTCTGACAGACACATCGCGTGTGCTCTCCGGACGATCTTCGGTAAAGTGCGCACCATCATTGACCACGAGCCGCTTCACCATAAGCGCCTCGACCACGGAAGCCGGCCATGACCGATAAGAGCCAACAATTCGCCAGCGACAACTATTCCGGCATCTGCCCTGAAGCCTGGGCGGCCATGGAACAGGCCAATCAGGGCCACCAGCGCGCCTATGGCGACGATGAGTGGACCGCCCGCGCCTCGGACTATTTCCGCAAACTGTTCGAAACCGACTGCGAAGTGTTCTTCGCCTTCAATGGCACCGCCGCCAACTCCCTGGCCTTGTCGTCGTTGTGCCAGAGTTACCATAGCGTGATCTGCTCGGAAACCGCACACGTCGAAACCGACGAATGTGGCGCCCCGGAGTTCTTCTCCAATGGCTCCAAGTTGCTCACGGCACGCACCGAAAACGGCAAGCTGACGCCGGAGTCAATCCGCGAGATCGCCCTCAAGCGCCAGGACATTCACTACCCCAAGCCACGGGTGGTGACCCTGACCCAGGCCACTGAAGTCGGCAGCGTCTACACCCCGCAAGAAATCCGCGCCATCAGTGCCACCTGCAAAGAGCTGGGCCTGAACCTGCACATGGACGGCGCGCGCTTCTCCAACGCCTGCGCGTTCCTCGATTGCTCGCCGGCCGACCTGACCTGGAAAGCCGGGGTCGACGTGCTGTGTTTTGGCGGCACCAAAAACGGCATGGCGGTGGGCGAGGCGATTCTGTTCTTCAACCAGAAACTGGCCGAAGACTTCGACTACCGCTGCAAACAGGCAGGGCAACTGGCATCGAAAATGCGCTTCCTCTCAGCGCCCTGGGTCGGCCTGCTGGAACACGACGCCTGGCTCAAGCACGCCCGCCACGCCAACTACTGCGCACAGCTGCTGGCAGAATTGGTCAGCGACATTCCCGGCGTCGAACTGATGTTCCCGGTACAGGCCAACGGCGTGTTCCTGCAACTCTCGGAGGCCGCCGTGGCAGCACTGACCGCTCGCGGCTGGCGCTTCTACACCTTCATCGGTAAAGGCGGCGCACGCTTCATGTGCTCCTGGGACACCGAGGAAGAGCGGGTGCGGGAATTGGCTGCGGACATTCGCGAAGTGATGTCCCGCTAAAGCGTTGGTTTACACCGCTCCCCCGTGGGAGCGGGCTTGCTCCGGGCGACGTTCCGACGATCAGGCCAGCACATTCAACGTTGATGTCACTGACAGTCCGCTATCGCGAGCAAGCTCGCTCCCACAAAAGCCAACATCATCCCCTCCTATTGCTTGCTCCTCGTCTACATTGTCTGTCGAGCCCTTACGCTCACATAACAATAAGCAGGAGCACGCGCATGTCACTTCAAGGCAAAACCCTCTTCATCACCGGCGCCAGCCGTGGCATCGGCCGTGAAATTGCGCTGCGTGCCGCCAGGGATGGGGCCAATATCGTCATTGCCGCGAAAAGCGCGGAACCCCACGCCAAGCTGCCCGGAACCATTTTCAGCGTGGCTGAGGAAGTCGAGGCCGCCGGCGGCAAGGCACTGGCGCTGCAGGTGGATGTGCGCGATGAAGTGGCGGTGCATGCGGCACTGGCCCAGGCCAACGAGCATTTCGGTGCCATCGACGCGCTGGTCAACAATGCCGGGGCGATTAAGCTGACAGGCGTGCAGCACCTCGAACTCAAGCGTTTCGACTTGATGCACCAGATCAACACCCGCGCCGTGCTGCTGTGCAGCCAGGCCGCCCTGCCCTACCTGAAAAAGTCCAGCGGGCACATCCTCAACCTCTCACCGCCGCTGAACCTCGCCAGCAAATGGTTCGCCCAGTACAGCCCCTACACCGTGACCAAGTACGGCATGAGCATGCTGACGTTGGGCATGAGTGAGGAATTCAGGAATTACGGGATCAGCGTCAACTCGCTATGGCCACAGACGATGATTGCCACCGCCGCGATCGAGTTTCAGTTGGGGTCGAGGGAGTCGTTCAAGCATGCACGCACGCCTGCGATCATGGCGGATGCGGCGCATGTGATTCTGAGCAGCGCAAACCGCAGTTTGACCGGGCGCTTGCTGATTGATGAGGAGATTTTGCGGGAGAGCGGAGTGACCGAGTTCGAGCACTACCGCTTCGCGCCCGATAGCAGCGACAAGCTGATGACAGACCTGTTTGTCGACTAAACACCCTCCCCTGTAGGAGCGAGCGCCCGCTTGCGGCCTGCTCGCGATGGACGTCAACGATAATGTTGGCAGCCTGACACCCCGCGGTGTTCTCAGGTTCATCGCGAGCAGGCTCGCTCCTACAGGGGATCGGTGTTGATCAGAACTCGATCCGCACGTCCCCTTTCGGCACGCTGCAGCACGACAGGATGAACCCTTCGGCCTCGTCTTCCTCGGTGATCCCGCCGTTGTGATCCATCTCCACCTCGCCCCCCAGCTTCATCACCTTGCAGGTCCCGCAGATGCCCATGCCGCAAGCCTTGGGAATCAGCAGGCCAAGCTTGGCCGCCGCCGCGTGCACGGTTTCTCCCGGGGCCACGCGAATGCTTTTGCCGGACGCGGTGAACTCCACCTGATGCAGGTCGGCGATGTCGATTTCCGGAGCGTCGGCTGCTTGTTCGGCTTGCTCCACGGCATCGGCACGAGCTTCCGGCGGCGTGGCGCCGAACGATTCCTCGTGATAGCGCGTCATGTCGAAGCCGGCAGCCTCCAGTAGGCGCTTGACCGCATTCATGTACGGCGTCGGACCGCAGCAGAACACTTCACGCTCGAGGAAGTCCGGCGCCATCAATTCGAGCATTTTATGGTTCAGGTAACCGCGATAGCCGGCCCAGGGCTCACCCAGGCCGTGTTTTTCGCAAATCAGGTGCAGGCTGAAGTTATCGATCCGCGACGCCATGTGCTCCAGCTCGCGGTGATAAATGATGTCCTTGGGCGAACGGGCGCTATGGATAAACACCATGTCGACATTGCCATTGGTGTCGTAGAACCAGCGCGCCATCGACATCACAGGGGTAATGCCGACACCACCGCTGAGGTAGAGCACCTTCGGCGCGGTGAAGTCCATGGCGTTGAACAACCCGACCGGCCCGTGCACCGCCAGTTCCTGACCTTCGTGCAGGGTGTCGTGCAGCCAGTTGGAGACCTTGCCGCCCGGCACCCGCTTGATGGTCACCGAGAAGCTGTAGGGCACCGACGGCGAGCTGGAGATGGTGTACGAACGCATGATCGGCTGGCCGTCGATTTCCAGCTCCAGGGTGACAAATTGCCCCGGTTTGAAGAAGAACATGATCGGCTGGTCGGCCATGAAGCAAAAGGTGCGCACGTCCCAGGTTTCCTGGATGACTTTGACGCAACGGACAATGTGTCGACCATTGGCCCAGGTCTGGGTGGTTACCGGGTTCAGGAAGCTGTTGGACATGCTGATCTCCACGGCCGACTGTCGGCCTCATGTTGGCGATTCTGCGTATAGCGCCGACCGGCCATTTACCTATCTGCGACATTCACATGCTTATCGCGACCAGCCCCTTGCTACCGGGGGTTGAGCGTCGGGAACAGAGTGGGCCATGTCGCTCGTGGATAAGGTTCTGGGCGGCGGCAGCCCCACACTCGCCTCAACAGATAAACACTGTTTGTGTCTTGCGTAGCAACCGTATCAGCCACTATTCGCCGGCCACACAGAATGGCCATGAGGACTCAATCGATGGACGTCACCGCAAAAATCAGCCTGGGCGATCCTCTGGAACCCGCACGCAAGGCCACCGCCCAGATGCTGCAGGAACGTGAGCGCACGTTCTCACTGCCGCAGCCGTTCTACTCCGATGAGCGGCTGTTCGATATCGACATGCAGGAAATCTTTCAGAAAGAATGGTTGATCGCTGGCATGACCTGCGAAATCCCGACCAAGGGCAACTACCTGACCCTGCAGATCGGCAAGAACCCGATCATCGTGATTCGCGGTGCCGAGGGGGTGGTGCATGCCTTCCACAACGTCTGCCGCCACCGTGGCTCGCGCTTGTGCACCAGCGATAAAGGCAAGGTCGCCAAGCTGGTCTGCCACTACCACCAGTGGACCTACGAGCTCGACGGGCGCCTGCTGTTTGCCGGCACCGAGATGGGTGACGACTTCGACATGAAGCAGTACGGCCTCAAGCCGGTGAACGTGAAGACAGCAGGCGGCTACATCTTCATCAGCCTGGCGGAAAATCCGCCGGCCATCGATGACTTCCTGTCGACGCTGAATCACTACATGGAACCGTACGACATGGAAAACACCAAGGTGGCGATCCAGACCACCTTGTTCGAAAAAGCCAACTGGAAGCTGGTGCTGGAGAACAACCGCGAGTGTTACCACTGCAACGCCTCGCACCCTGAATTGCTGAAAACCCTGCTCGAATGGGACGACGTCACCGACCCCCGTGCCGACCAGGCGTTCAAGGACCACGTGGCCGCTTCTGCCGCCGCCTGGGACGCCGAGAAGATTCCGTATGCCCACGCCAGCTTCGGCCTGCGTAACCGCATCGTGCGCATGCCGCTGCTCAAGGGCACCGTGTCGATGACCCTGGACGGCAAGCAAGGCTGCAAGAAACTCATGGGCCGCATCCAGAACCCGGACCTGGGCTCGATGCGCATCCTGCACTTGCCGCACTCCTGGAACCACTGCATGGGCGACCACATCATTGTGTTCACCGTGTGGCCGATCAGTGCCCAGGAAACCATGGTCACCACCAAGTGGCTGGTGCACAAGGACGCCGTCGAAGGCGTCGACTACGACGTCGACCGCATGCGCCAGGTGTGGGACGCCACCAACGACCAGGACCGGCGCCTGGCCGAAGAGAACCAGCGCGGGATCAACTCCACCGCGTACCAGCCTGGGCCGTACTCCAAGACCTATGAGTTTGGTGTGGTGAATTTTGTGGATTGGTACAGCGAGCGGTTGCTGAGCAACCTGGGGGCCGAGCCTGCGCCGTACCTCAAAGGGGTTCCAGTTCAAGGCTAAAAGCATCGCGGGCAAGCCCGCTCCCACAGGATTTGCGTTTGAACACATTATTTGTGAACAACAGAGATCACTGTGGGAGCGGGCTTGCCCGCGATGAGGCCCTCCCTTTCACTAGTTTCTTCCGCTACGCCACCCTCATCCTTAGAACTGTACGAAATATGATCTATTGCGTTCAGAGCTATGCTGCGCGCGCCTCCCAGCCTTCAGTGAACAAGTTACCCACAGCTCCACCCACAGCAAATGGGGACAACTGTGGAAATGCTGAGGGACTTCTCCACAGAAACTGAAGAAAATCCGTGACTTATCCAAATGAGTGGTTTTCGTCGGTGATTGGTTGTTTTTTGATCGAAAGCCTAAAAGCCACGGCCTGCATGGCTCTTAGCGGACCGCAAACACCTTATCCACAGAAGCGCCAACAGAGTTTGGGGGCAACTTGTGCGTCGTCTTCATTCCTTGTGGAAAACCCCGCCCAAGCTGCATATTTCGCGGGTTTGAGTAGCTTTCGAAGGGTAAAGAACGGCATTTGGCTATTTATTGATCAAATCCTTGAAAGCATTGATCTGTATGGCTTACAGCCGACAGCAAACATCTTATCCACAGAAACGCCAACAGAGATTGGGGGCAAGTCTTGAACAAGGGATCGCCTCGCCCAATGAAAAAAGCTCGAAAAAACAACCACTAGCACTGGTTGTTTTTCGTACAAAGGCTTGCAGGGCTTGCTGTGCAGGGGGTGTAGCGATGGGTAAACATGTTATCCACAGAAGCGCTAACAGGGATTGTGGGTAATTACTTAGCAGACTCTGATCAGATGGAATTAGTGGTCATCTATGTGGGATTTTGCCCTTGAGTTCTTACGGCACTAGCGATCACCGTAACGCTCTCCAAAGGAACGTCTGCGGCCCTATGGGAAACCTGACCTAAGGGTTGCCCACGAATCAAGTTGTACCCAGTGACCTCCTTAGCTGTTTCTATCGCTATACGCGAAAGGGGTTGACCCGTTTGGCGGGCAGTATTCAGGGTTTTTTGAAGCATATCGCGGTTCAGGGCGAGCGCACCGCCACCCGTCAGAGTCTGGCTGACACCATTGCCCACAACTGAAACGCCTTGCATTAACCTGGGTACCGCTTGGGTTATCGCAGCAGGAACTCCCAACGGGCGGACTACAACAGCTGAAACTCCGCCGTAAAAGCCCGCGACGTTACCCAGTCGTGCCCCCAAAGATTGTGGTAACCGGTGTACAACTGCATGTGCCACCCGATTAACCGCTGCTCCTGCAAAAATCCCACCTAACAAAGTCCCTATACCTTGTACCAAAGTAGACACCCACCACGCTCCAGAGGGGTCGACCCGAGTCACGGGTGAGCCACCGCAGTACGCATAGGCATTGACGCCCCCCGCACCAAACGGACTCAACCGATCCGGGCTATGAAACCGCATCAACACCGGGTTATAGACCCGATGACCATTGCCCAGGTGATACCAACCAGTGGGATGTTCACCAAGTTGCCCATTGAAACCCAGGCCCGCGCTCGTCGGGCGCAGGCTACTGGGCGAGCCATAGGCGGTGTAGACGCGAAGGTTCGGACCGCTGCGGTCCAGTTCGGCGAGGATCGATTGTTGCAAATCGGTCGCCAGCAACAGGGTACGCGTGGTTGCTGGCGGATGGGCAGGACAGGGGGCGTTTCCGGCGGTGGGCATCAGGTGGCCTCGCATCGATCCAGACGCCCCACAGTGCTGCTGCGGGGGGGGGCTTACTCCATGCTCATCAACCTAACAAAAGCGCGTGCAATGCAACACTAGCAGTTCTGCTAGGGCGCCCTCAGGACTAGCGAACAACGCCCTCTTCAATCAGCAGCTTGAGGATCGCCTCGGCGCCTTCCTGGGCAGTCACGCCCTTGAGCACCTGGCCACCGCCGCCACTGGCCTTGGCCGTGGCCGCCTTCATCCGGTCGGCACCGCTTTTGGCCTTGATCACTTTCAGGCGTTTAGGCCGTGACTTGGCCGCTTGCAGCGTGGCGACGGCGAGCAGTTCGTCGTCGAGCACTTCAACGTCTTCAGGCTGCAATACTCCACGTCGAGCCGGGCCGAACGCACTTTGCCGAGGCTTGGGCGCGGCGTTATCCACCGTTGCCAGAAACGGCAAGCGGACTTTCAAGCGCCGCCGCTGACCGCGGGGCAACGCTTGCAGCACCAGGGCTGAACCACCGTCGATGGACTCGACCTGCGCCAGCCCCACCACCAGCGGCCAGCCGAGGCTTTCGGCCAGCAGGAACGGCAACATGCCCGAGCCTTCACCGGTTTCCGCCTGGCTGCCGGTCAGCACCACCTGGGCACCTGCGCCGCGCAAATAGTCGGTCAAGGCCGGTAACGCATCGGCGCCCGCCGGGTGTTCCAGCACATGCAACTGTTCCAGGCCCATGCCCAGATAGGCGCGCAACGCAGGCTCGGCGACGTCGCCGGCATGTAGCACTTGCAGGCCGTCCCCCGCCAGCTGCAGACCGAGTTCGACCGCTCGCGCATCCTGCTCCGCGCGACGTGGCCGACCGGAAGTCGGGTGGGCGCCAATCGACACCAGACTGATGATTTTCGTGCTCATGACCCTTTCCTTCCCTTAAGCCGCATCGCGCTTGGCACCGTTGCGGTAAGCCTCTACCGCCGCGATCAAGGCGTGAAGAATCTCGGCGCTCTCACCGATCACCGACAGGTCGGCCCGCTTGATCATGTCGCATCCGGGGTCCAGGTTGATCGCCACCACCTTGTCGCAGGCACCGATGCCTTGCAGGTGCTGGATCGCCCCGGAAATCCCCACCGCCACGTAGACCCGCGCGGTGACCCAGGTGCCGGACGCCCCGACTTGACGGTCGCGGGCCATGAAGCCGTCGTCCACCGCCACCCGCGAGGCGCCTTCGGTGGCACCCAGCGCAGCGGCCGTCTGGTGGAACAACGGCCAATCCTTGACCCCGTTGCCGCCCGAGAAAATGAACTCGGCTTCGGCCATTGGAATCGCTGCCGGGTCCACAGCCACCGCACCCAAATCTTCAATACGCGAAAGACTGCGAGCCACGGTTGTGGATAACTCCACCGGCAAGGCTTCGTGACGGGTTTCGCTGACCGGTTCTGCACATTCGACGGCAGCCAGAATCAAGCGTGCGAGCGGTCGTGCCAGGTCTTGCAACCCGGCACCGGCGCGGCCGATGCATTGCTGATCCTTGACCTGCCAGACCCGTGTGGCCGGGCGTTCGCCCAGGGCGGCGGCAAAGCGTCGACCCAGTTCACCGCCACCGGTACGACTGTCCGGCAGCAACCAGTGACGTGGGCTGAATTGGTTATCCACAGCCCGCAGGCCCTGGACCCGTTGTTCCGGTGCATAACCGTTGAACTCGTCCCCCTCGAGTACCAGCAGGCGATCGACGCCAGCCGTAGCGAAGGCGCTCTCTTTGTGTTCGCCGAAGACCACGGCCAGGACGGCACCGTCGTTGCCGGCCAATTGATGAGCCAGGCCCAGCAAGTCGCGGTCATGGCTGCTCAAGCGGCCGCCGACCATGTCGGGCACCACGCTGATGTAGAACGCAGGGACCACTACCTGATGCAGCGGCAATTGCACTTCCACGGCGGCAGTACGCTTGGTCGCGCCGCCCTGCTGGGCGCCGCTACGGTCAATGCGCTTGATCCCGTTGGGGCCGATGAAGCCGATGCCATGGGGGTTCTTGCGGATGACGCCGTTAGGCCCCATCCAGCTGTGTTGCGCCGGCTGCATGGCCGCGTGCAGCGGGTGCAGGCGGTTGCGGGCGATCCATTCGGCACGGGGGTCGCGGCGGATTATGTCGCTCATCAGTGCACCTGCGCAGGTTTACGTTGAGCCGGCGTGATCGGCTTGCTCGGCGCTTGGTCTTCAAGCAACGCATCGGCCACCAGTTCGGCAAGGTCCTTGATCAGGGGGCGCGGCTCGACCACCCCTTCAAGCATCGCGGTGCACTGCGGGCAGCCCACGGCCACCAGTTCGGCACCGGTCTCGCGGATGTCTTCCATGCGCATGTCGGGAATCCGCTGCTTGCCCGGAATGTCAGTGATCGGCGCGCCGCCGCCACCGCCGCAGCAGCGCGAGCGGAAGCCGGAGCGTTGCATCTCTTTGACTTCGATACCGAGGGCGCGCAGCACTTCACGCGGCGCCTCGTATTCGCCGTTGTAGCGACCGAGGTAGCACGGGTCGTGATAGGTCACGCTGTCGCCCTTGTGCTGGCCGAGATTCAGCGCGCCGGCGCCGATGATTTGCGCCATGTAGGTACTGTGGTGCTGCACCAGGTAGTTGCCATCGAACGCGCCGTATTCGTTTTTCAGCACGTGGAAGCTGTGCGGATCGCACGTGACGATGCGGTTGAAGCTGTACTTGGCCAGGGTCTGGATGTTGCGTTTGGCCAACAACTGGAAGGTCGCTTCATCGCCCAGGCGTCGAGCCACGTCACCACTGTCGCGCTCTTCAAGGCCGAGCACGGCAAAGTCGATTTTCGCCGCTTTCAGCACTTTGACGAACGCGCGCAGGGTGCGTTGGTTGCGCATGTCAAACGCCCCGTCGCCGACCCAGAACAGCACGTCGGTGGCTTTCTTTTCGCTGAGCAGATTGAGGTTCAAGTCCGCCGCCCAGTTCATCCGCCCACCCGGGGCGAAGCCGCCCGGGTTGTCGGTGGCGATCAAGTTCTCCAGGACCTCGGCGCCCTTGTTCGGGGTCGCACCTTTTTCCAGGGTCAGATGGCGGCGCATGTCGACGATCGCATCGACGTGCTCGATCATCATCGGGCACTCCTCGACACAGGCGCGACAGGTGGTGCACGACCACAGGGTTTCGGCGTCAACCAGGCCGTTGACGATCGGCTGATGCGGATTACCTGCGTGTTGGCCAATCGGTTTGCCTGGATACGGGCTGCCGGCAAACTTGGCGTCGGTGCCGCCAGCAAGGCCGACCACCATGTCCTGAATCAGTTTTTTCGGATTCAACGGCTGGCCGGCGGCGAAGGCCGGGCATGCGGCTTCGCACTTGCCACACTGCACGCAGGCGTCGAAGCCGAGCAATTGGTTCCAGGTGAAATCCTTGGGTTTTTCCACACCCAGCGGTGCGCTTGGGTCGTTCAGATCCAGTGGTTTCAAACCGGTGGAACGGCCGCCACCAAAGCGTTCGGCGCGACGGTGCCAGGCCAGGTGCAAAGCACCGGCGAAGGCGTGTTTCATCGGCCCGCCCCAAGTCATGCCGAAGAACAACTCAGACACGCCCCACAGCACGCCGATACCGAGGATGATCGCCAACAGCCAGCCACCGAAGTGTTCCGGCAGGATACCCGCCACCGGCAGGGTCACCAGGAAGAACGACGCCGAGAACGCCAGCAGGCTTTTCGGCAAACGCATCCACGGGCCTTTGGACAGCCGGGCCGGCGGGTTGCGCCGACGCAGGTAAACGAAGATCGCACCGACGAACATCACTGCCGTCATCAACAGCAGCGCGTACCCCAGGAAGCGGTTATGCAGGCCAAATCCGTGGACCAGGATCGCCAGCACCGCGGACGCCACTGCGCCGCCGGCCGTGGCGACGTGGGTGTTGGCGATGTACTTGTCACGCGCCACCACGTGGTGCAGGTCGACCATGTAGCGCTTGGGCATGGCCAGCAGGCCGCCGATCAGGTCGACTTTCGAAGCTCGGCCGCGACGCCACATGGCCACCCGCCGCAACGCGCCCAGGACAGCCAGGCCCAGGGCAGCGAACAGCAGGATGGGAAGAATTGTGTTCAACATGGGTGTTGCTCCCAAAGACCTCAGGGTCTTAACGATCTGGATACCTGACCCGACTCCTGTGGGAGCGGGCTTGCCCGCGATAGCGATAGGTCAGTCAACATTGGTGTTGAATGTGCTGCCGTCATCGCGGGCAAGCCCGCTCCCACATTGGTTTGGTGTCGTATCAGAAATCCTTGCACAGCCGCAGGGCGTCATAGATCGCAGCATGCGTGTTGCGCTGGGCCACGCAGTCGCCAATGCGGAACAGCAGGTAGCCGTCGCCTGGTTGGCTCAACGAAGGCTGGGGCTTGATCGCGAACAGGGCTTCAACGTCCATCTGGCCCTTGTTGCGCGAACCTTCCTTCAGCGCGTAATAGATTTCTTCATCCGGACGCACGCCGTTTTCCACCACCACCTGGTCGACCACCCGCTCCTCCTTGGCGCCGGTGTATTCGTTCTCCAGCACGGCAATCAGCTTGTCGCCTTCGCGGTAGACCTTTTCCAGCATCATGTCGCCGGTCATGATCACTTCCTTGGGGTACATGCTGCGGTAGTAAGTCGGGAACGACGTACCGCCGACGGCCACGCCGGGCTTGATGTCGTCGGTGACGATCTCGACCTGGCAACCTTTGTCGGCCAGGAAGTCGGCCACCGACATCCCGGTGAACTCACAGATGGTGTCGTAGACCAGCACGTTCTTGCCGGGCGCCACCTTGCCGTCGAGTACGTCCCAGCTGCTGACCACCAGGCCTTCTGCAGCGCCCCAGTGTTCGTTCTGCTCTAGGAACGGATGCCCGCCCACTGCCAGCACCACCACGTCCGGACGCAGGTCGAGAATGGTCGCGGCATCGGCAGCCACGCCCAGGCGCAGGTCGACTTTCAGGCGTGCCAGTTCCAGCTGGAACCAGCGGGTGATACCGGCGATCTGGTCCCGTTGCGGGGCTTTGGAGGCAGTGGTGATCTGCCCGCCGATGAATTCCTTCTTCTCGAACAGGGTCACGTCATGACCACGTTCCGCCGCTACGCGCGCAGCTTCCATCCCGGCTGGGCCGGCACCGACCACCACCACCTTGCGTTTCACGCCGGTGGATTTTTCGATGATGTGCGGCACGCCCATGTACTCGCGGGACGTCGCGGCGTTCTGGATGCACAACACGTCCAGGCCCTGGTACTGCCGGTCGATACAGTAGTTGGCGCCGACGCATTGCTTGATCTGGTCGATCTGGCCCATCTTGATCTTGGCGATCAGGTGCGGGTCGGCGATATGGGCGCGGGTCATGCCGACCATGTCGACGTAGCCGCCTTCCAGAATCCGCGTGGCCTGGTTCGGGTCCTTGATGTTCTGTGCGTGCAGTACCGGGACCTTGACCACTTCCTTGATCCCGGCTGCCAGGTGCAGGAACGGCTCCGGTGGATAACTCATGTTCGGAATGACGTTGGCCAGGGTGTTGTGGGTGTCGCACCCCGAGCCGACCACTCCGATGAAGTCGAGCATGCCGGTGTCGTCGTAGTACTTGGCGATCTGCTTCATGTCTTCGTGGGACAGACCGTCCGGATGGAACTCGTCGCCGCACAGGCGGATGCCGACACAGAAGTCGTCACCGACCTCGGCACGCACCGCCTTGAGCACTTCCAGGCCAAACTTCATGCGGCCTTCGAAGGTGCCGCCCCACTCGTCAGTACGCTTGTTGACCCGCGGGCTCCAGAACTGGTCGATCATGTGCTGGTGCACGGCCGACAGCTCGACGCCGTCCAGGCCGCCGGCCTTGGCCCGACGCGCGGCCTGGGCGTAGTTGCCGATGACCCGCCAGATTTCTTCCGGCTCGATGGTCTTGCAGGTGGCGCGGTGCACCGGTTCACGGATGCCCGATGGCGACATCAGGGTCGGCCAGTTAAAACCGTCCCAACGCGAGCGGCGGCCCATGTGGGTAATCTGGATCATGATCTTGGCGCCATGCTTGTGCATGGCGTCGGCCAGGTTCTGGAAGTGCGGAATGATGCGGTCGGTGGACAGGTTGACCGAGCTCCACCATTCCTGCGGGCTGTCGATGGCCACCACCGAAGAACCGCCGCAAATCGCCAGGCCGATCCCGCCCTTGGCTTTCTCTTCGTAATACTTGACGTACCGATCGGTGGTCATGCCGCCGTCAGTGGCATACACCTCGGCGTGCGCGGTGCTGAGCACACGGTTGCGGATGGTCAGTTTGCCGATCTGGATCGGCTGGAACATTGCTTCGAAAGCCATGGCAGGATCCTCGACTTACAACGGCTTGACGGTGAACAAGCCGTCGTCGTGGCCTTCTTCCGAGCCACCGTATACCTGTTCGGCGACGGTGCGGATCTTGCTGCCGCGCGCCTGCAGGATCTGGTCCATGGCGCCGGCGAACCAGCCGGTGAACATGTAGTCGACCTTGCGTCCAACCTTGCCGTACACATAGACAAACGCCGAATGTTCGAGCTTGACGCTGGCGGTGCCTTTGTCGAGGTCGATGTCCTGGATCTTGAACAGGCCCCAGCCGCGCTGCGACAAGCGCTTCATGTAGTGCTCGAACACCGCGACGCCTTCCAGGCCGTGGCACTCAGCTTCCTTCTCGCACCAGTGCCAGGCGGACTTGTAGCCGGCCTTGTAGAGGATCTCGGCATAGGCATCTGCGCCCAGCACTTCCTCGATGCCCATGTGGTTGTTGACGAAGAAGTGACGCGGTACATACAGCATCGGCAGTGCGTCGGAAGTCCAGACACCGGTCTCGCTGTCGACTTCGATTGGCAATTGCGGGGCGATCTTGGCCATGGAAACTAAACTCCAGAAAATTCGTGGTCAGTGCTTAGCAAAGCTTTTGCTTTGCTCTTATAAACAAGCTGTGTGAATGACTTTGGAGCCGTAGCGAGCACGTCGAGAGCAAGGAAGGACCGGAGCGACAAGCGAGACAGTACGGGACGTACGGCGAGCTTGGCGCGAGGACCTGACGCAGCTATCGGCGAGCGGAGTAGGCTCCAGAGTTATTCACTCGCCCCAGACGTCTTTGAGAATGTTCACCCAGTTCTCGCCCATGATCTTGCGAACCACGCGCTCAGGATGGCCGCGCTTGAGCAGGGTCTCGGTAAGGTTCGGGAACTCGCCCACGGTGCGGATACCCAGCGGATTGATGATCTTGCCGAAGCTGGTCAGGCGGCGGGCGTAGCCCTTGTCGTGGGTCAGGTATTCGAAGAAATCCTGGCCATGGCCCTGGGTGAAGTCGGTACCGATACCGATGGCGTCTTCGCCGACGATATTCATGGTGTATTCGATGGCTTCGGCGTAGTCCTCGATGGTCGAATCGATGCCCTTGGCCAGGAACGGCGCGAACATGGTCACGCCGACAAAACCGCCGTGGTCGGCAATGAACTTGAGCTCTTCATCGGACTTGTTGCGCGGGTGCTCCTTGAGGCCCGACGGCAGGCAGTGGGAGTAGCAGACCGGCTTTTTCGATTCGAGGATGACTTCTTCCGAGGTCTTGGAGCCAACGTGGGAGAGGTCGCACATCACGCCGACGCGGTTCATCTCGGCGACGATTTCCCGGCCGAAACCCGACAGGCCGCCGTCACGCTCGTAGCAGCCGGTGCCGACCAGATTCTGGGTGTTGTAGCACATCTGCACGATGCCAACGCCAAGCTGCTTGAACACCTCGACATAGCCGATCTGGTCTTCGAAGGCATGGGCATTCTGGAAGCCGAAGAGGATCCCGGTCTTGCCCAGCTCCTTGGCCTTGCGGATGTCGGCGGTGGTGCGCACCGGCATCACCAGGTCAGCGTTCTCGCGGATCAGTTTCTGGCTGGCGGCGATGTTGTTGATGGTCGCCTGGAACCCTTCCCACACCGACACGGTGCAGTTGGCCGCAGTCAGGCCACCCTTGCGCATGTCTTCAAACAGCTCACGGTTCCACTTGGCAATGATCAGCCCGTCGATAACGATGCTGTCGGCGTGCAGTTCGGCTGGGCTCATCAGGCTGTCCCCTTATTGGTGATTCATGCGCCGAATCGTCTGCCGGCGCTTTGGGTCAGCATATGCCTCGGTGCCTGGGCAGCCGGGTGCAAAAACGACAGGGGGTTTGCCGAAAGCGTCAATCCACGACAAAGGGTTACATCGCCGTCGGTTTGCCCGTCTGTTCTTTACCCCGCGCTTGGGCCAGAATCCGCCGCATCACTGGATGCTTCACGGAATTGGGACGACAGCTCAATGAAATCGATCTTCTTCGCATTGGCACTGATCGCGACCGGGGTACAGGCAGCTGAAGACGCTGACAACACCCCTTGCGATGCGGTCGAAAACGACGTCCAGACCCTGGAATGCTCGGCGTACAACAAGACCACCGCCGAACAACTGCTCAAGGACAACTACCAGGGTTTGCTGGAGCGGTTCAGGGCCGAATACGCGAACAACAAGAGCCAACTGGCAGACATCACCAGCAAACTGCAGGTCGCCGAACAGCTCTGGGTCAAATCCAGGGACGCCGATTGCACAATCGCGCCATTCCCTGCCGCCGTGGGCAGCAAGGCCTACCTCATCGACCAGAACGACTGCCTGGCGAACAAGAGTGACGAGCGCTCGGAGTTCCTCGAATCACTGGCGCAGTGACTAAGCCACACCCCTCAACGACTATTGAAAAAGGCGACCTTCATGAAACTCTGCGGCATCGAAATCAAAGGCAGCGAAGCGATCATCGCCCTCGCCTCCCTCGACGGCCAGGCGCTCAGCCACGTCGCCCTTGCCACCAAGAAAATCGCCCTGGACGATGACGACGACGCCGCCAACGTCAAGCTTTTCGCCGCACAAGTGGCTTCGTTCGTCCGCGAGAACTCGATCGACCGCATCGCGATCAAGAAGCGCAGCAAGAAAGGCGAATTCGCCGGCGGCCCGACCACCTTCAAGATCGAAGGCATATTCCAACTGCTCGACAGCTGCGAAGTGACCCTGCTGTCACCGCAGACCATCAATGCGCAATCCAAGAAACACGACTTCGCCCTGCCGGCCACCCTCAACAAATATCAGCATGAGGCCTACAAGACGGCATGTTCGGCGTTGTTGAAGAAGTAAAGCCCCGCACTGCCCCCTCGATCATGCCTTGGCGGTACGTCGATCCTCGCGCGGGCACCGCGCAAAGCGTGTCCGATAACTGCGGGTAAAGTACGACGGCGATTCAAAGCCGCAGGCGATGCTCACCTCCAACACGCTCATGTCAGTCTGGCGCAGCAGTTGCCGGGCTTTTTCCAGGCGCAGGCCCAGGTAGAAATTGCTCGGCGTATCGTTGAGATGCAGGCGGAACAGGCGCTCCAGCTGACGGCGGGTGACTTTGATCGATTCCGCCAGCTCCAGGGTGCTCAGGGGCGGCTCGCTGTGCTGCTCCATTTCGCCAATCACCTGCACCAGCTTCTTGTTGCTGATGCCGTAGCGCGTGGCGATCTGCATGCGCTGGTGGTCCTTGCGCGGGCGAATGCGCCCCAGCACGAACTGCTCGCTGACCTCGATCGCCAGCTCTGGACCGTGGGCCTGGGCGATCAAGTCCAGCATCAAATCGATGGACGCGGTGCCGCCGGCCGAGGTGATGCGGCGACGGTCGATTTCGAACAGTTCCTGGGTCACGCTCAGCTGTGGATAAGTCTCCTTGAACGCCTCGATGGCTTCCCAGTGCAGGGTCACCCGATGGCCGTCCAGCAGACCCGCTTGGGCCAGGACAACACTGCCGGTATCGATCCCGCCGAGGGTGACGCCCTCGTGATCGAGACGGTGTAGCCAGTGCTCCAGTGCCGGGTCGACGAACTTCAGCGGTTCGAAGCCGGCGACCACCAATAACGTCGCGCCCCTCTTCAATGGCTCCAGCGCCGCGTCGGCGTTGAGTGACATGCCGTTGCTGGCCAACACCGGCCCACCGTCGACGCTGAGCACGTGCCAGCGATATAACTCGCCGCGAAAACGATTGGCGACCCGCAGCGGCTCGATCGCCGAGATAAATCCAATCGCCGAGAAACCCGGCATCAACAAGAAGTAGAAATCCTGGGACATGGGGCGCACTCGGTTGACGGGTAGCGTGGGGACGTTGATACGCCACTTGCCACAGGCATTCAAGAGCACAGGTCGCTGCAGTGCAAGAGCTGGTCGCCGTGGTGCGCTTTCATCGGCCTTGAGCTGCGTAACTTGGCATCACCGGCGCACAAAGACGACCGGACCCACAATAACGAACTGCCGAGGAACCTGAGATGAAACGACTGATCAGCAGCTGTGTTCTTGCACTCAGTGGTAGCGCATTGCTGAGCGCCAGCGCCATGGCCGCCGACCCCGCTGCATGCCAGAACGTGCGCATGGGCGTGGTCAACTGGACCGACGTGATCGCTACCAGCGCCATGACCCAGGTCCTGCTCGACGGCCTCGGCTACAAGACCAAACAGACCAGCGCCTCGCAACAGATCATCTTCGCCGGCATCCGCGACCAGCGCCTGGATCTGTTCCTCGGCTACTGGAACCCGCTGATGACCCAGACCATCACCCCGTTCGTCGAGGCCAAGCAGGTCACAGTCCTGGCTGAGCCCAGCCTCAAGGACGCCCGCGCGACCCTGGCGGTGCCGACTTACCTGGCCGACAAGGGTCTGAAAAGCTTCGCCGACATCGCCAGGTTCGAAAAAGAGCTGGGTGGCAAGATTTATGGCATCGAGCCCGGTTCGGGTGCCAACACCCAGATCAAGGCGATGATTGCCAAGAACCAGTTCGGCCTGGGCAAATTCCAACTGGTCGAGTCCAGCGAGGCCGGCATGCTCGCGGCGGTGGATCGTGCCGTACGGCGCAAGGAAGCCGTGGTGTTCTTCGGCTGGGCGCCGCACCCGATGAACGTCAACGTACAGATGACTTACCTGACCGGCAGCCAGGACGCCCTGGGTCCGAACGAAGGCTCGGCCACCGTCTGGACCGTGACCGCCCCCAATTACGCCAGCCAGTGCCCGAACGTCAGCCGCTTGCTCAGCAACCTGACGTTCACCGCCGCAGATGAGAGCCGAATGATGCAACCGTTACTCGACCACAAGGACGCGTTCGAGTCGGCCAGACAGTGGCTCAAAGATCACCCGCAAGACCAGCAACGCTGGCTGGAAGGCGTGACCACTTTCGACGGCAAGCCGGCGGCCGAGAACCTGCAACTGACCAGCAAGTAAACCCCGACTCAATCACCGTTTCGCAGCCGAGCGTGGCTGCGAACGGGCTCCCTATGCCCCACAAAACCGGCCTGAAGGAAACTGCCCCATGAACCACGACGTCATCATCACCTGCGCACTGACCGGTGCTGGCGACACGACCGCCAAGAGCCCCCACGTGCCGGTCACTCCAAAACAGATTGCCGCCGCCGCGGTGGAAGCCGCCAAGGCTGGGGCCACGGTGGTCCACTGCCATGTGCGCGACCCGCAGACCGGCAAGTTCAGCCGTGACGTGGCGCTGTACCGCGAGTTGATGGAGCGCATTCGCGAAGCGGATGTCGACATCATCGTCAACCTCACCGCCGGCATGGGTGGCGACCTGGAAATCGGCGCCGGCGAGAACCCGATGGAATTCGGCCCCAACACCGACCTGGTCGGTCCGCTGACCCGCCTGGCTCACGTAGAAGCCCTGCTGCCGGAAATCTGCACCCTGGATTGCGGCACCCTCAACTTCGGTGACGGCGACACCATCTACGTCTCCACGCCGGCGCAACTGCGGGCCGGGGCTAAACGGATCCAGGAGCTGGGGGTCAAGGCCGAGTTGGAAATCTTCGACACCGGCCATCTGTGGTTCGCCAAGCAGCTGATCAAGGAAGGCTTGCTCGACGATCCGCTGTTCCAGCTGTGCCTGGGCATTCCGTGGGGCGCGCCGGCCGACACCACCACCATGAAAGCCATGGTCGACAACCTGCCGGCCAATGCCGTGTGGGCCGGCTTTGGCATCGGTCGCATGCAGATGCCGATGGCCGCCCAGGCGGTGCTGCTGGGCGGCAACGTGCGGGTCGGGCTGGAAGACAACATCTGGCTGGACAAAGGCGTGCTAGCGACCAACGGCCAACTGGTCGAGCGCGCCGGCGAAATCCTCAGCCGCCTCGGCGCCCGCGTCCTGACCCCGGCCGAAGGGCGGATGAAGATGGGCCTGAGCAAACGCGGTTAACCCGAACCTACACCTAACCCTGTGGGAGCAAGCGGAGCGCCGCCCGGCTCGCTCCCACAGGGGATCACCGAATTCTTTCAGGAAATCGCCATGAGCTTTATCACCGAAATCAAAACCTTCGCCGCGTTAGGCAGTGGTGTCATCGGCAGCGGCTGGGTGTCCCGCGCCCTCGCCCATGGCCTGGATGTAGTGGCCTGGGACCCAGCTCCCGGGGCCGAGGCGGCGCTGCGCAAGCGTGTCGCCAACGCTTGGGGCGCCCTGGAAAAACAAGGCCTGGCACCCGGTGCCTCACAGGATCGGCTGCGTTTTGTCGACACCATCGAGGCCTGCGTGAAGGACGCCGACTTCATCCAGGAAAGCGCCCCGGAACGCCTTGAACTGAAACTTGAACTGCACAGCAAAATCAGCGCCGCGGCCAAGCCCGATGCACTGATCGGTTCCAGCACCTCGGGCCTGTTGCCCAGCGAGTTCTACGAGGGCTCGACCCACCCGGAACGCTGCGTGGTCGGCCACCCGTTCAACCCGGTGTACCTGTTGCCGCTGGTGGAAGTGGTCGGCGGCAAGCACACCGCGCCCGAGGCGGTACAGGCGGCCATGCAGGTCTATGAGTCCCTGGGCATGCGCCCCTTGCACGTGCGCAAGGAAGTGCCGGGATTCATCGCCGACCGCTTGCTCGAGGCCTTGTGGCGCGAGGCGTTGCACCTGGTCAACGATGGCGTGGCCACCACCGGTGAGATCGACGACGCGATCCGCTTTGGCGCAGGCCTGCGCTGGTCGTTCATGGGTACTTTCCTCACCTACACCCTGGCCGGTGGCGATGCCGGGATGCGCCACTTCATGGCGCAGTTCGGTCCGGCCCTGCAACTGCCGTGGACCTACCTGCCCGCACCGCAGTTGACCGAAAAACTGATAGATGATGTGGTGGACGGCACCCGCGAACAGCTGGGCAACCACAGCATTGCGGCGCTGGAGCGCTATCGTGATGACTGCCTGTTGGCCGTACTGGACGCGGTGAAAAATACCAAGCAAAAGCACGGGATGAGCTTCAGCGACTAATGTATCGGCTGTTCTGGCGCTTTCGCGGGCAAGCCCGCTCCCACAGGTTTTCACTGCCCATGTGGGAGCGGGTCGGGCGGCGTTCCGCTTGCCCGCGAAAGCGCCAGTCCCGTCACCACCCCTATCGGAACCTGAAGCATGCCCACCCTCACCACCTACCAAACCACCATCATCCCTGACTGGGTCGACTACAACGGCCATCTGCGCGATGCCTTTTACCTGCTGATCTTCAGCTATGCCACCGACGCGCTGATGGACCAGTTGGGCATGGACAGCAACAACCGCGAGGCCACCGGTAACTCGCTGTTCACCCTCGAACTGCACCTCAATTACCTGCACGAAGTGAAGCTCGGCAGCGACGTCGAAGTGCGCACGCAGATCATCGGCCACGACCGCAAACGCCTGCACCTCTATCACAGCTTGCACCTGGCGGGAGAGGCACAGGAACTGGCGGGCAACGAGCAGATGCTGCTCCACGTCGACCTTGCCGGCCCGCGTTCGGCGCCGTTCAGCGAGCAGGTGACGAACAAGCTGCTGGCCATGACCGCGCTGCAATCAGACCTGCCCACTCCCGCCTATATCGGCCGGGTGATCGCCCTGCCGCCAGAAAAATAATCACAATAAAAAGGAGCGCCCATGAACACCGCCGCCCCCATTGCCGACTTTCGCCGTTACCCAATGATCAGCGCGTTGACCGCCGTGCAAACCCTGGCGGATCGCGTTTCAGTGCAGTGGGCTGATGGCCGGACGAGCCCCTTCCACCATCCCTGGCTACGGGATAATTGCCCCTGCGCCGAATGCGTCTACAGCGTGACCCGCGAGCAGGTACTGGAGATCGTCGACGTCCCTGAAAACCTGCTCCCCCGCAGCACCCGGGTGGACAGCGATGGCTGCCTGCACATCGACTGGCAGGACGGCCATGTCAGCCGCTTCGACCCCGGCTGGTTGCGCGCCCACGCCTATGACGATGTTTCCCGCGCCGAGCGCCGCGCCGCAAAACCGCAAAGCCAACTGTGGGACAACCAGTTGCAGCTGCCGGTGTTCGAGTACCAGGCGCTGATGGAAGACTCCCAGGCTCTGCTGCAATGGCTGCTGGCACTGCGCGATATCGGCCTGAGCCAGGTGCGTGGCGTGCCCACCGAGCCGGGCTCACTGACATCGATCGCCAAGCGGATTTCATTCATTCGCGAGAGCAATTTTGGCGTGCTGTTCAACGTGCAATCACGCGCCGACGCCGACAGCAACGCCTACACCGCCTTCAACCTGCCGCTGCATAGCGACCTGCCGACACGGGAGTTGCAACCGGGGCTGCAATTTCTGCACTGCCTGGTCAACGAAGCGCAGGGGGGCGAGAGTATTTTTGTCGATGGTTTTGCCATCGCCCACGCTTTGCGCCAGGAGGACCCCGAGGCTTTTCGTGCGCTGTGTGAAATCCCGGTGGAGTTTCGCAACAAGGACCGCCACAGCGACTACCGCTGCCAGGCACCGATCATTGCCCTCGATGCATTCGGACAAGTGGCGGAGATCCGCATGGCGAATTTCCTGCGCGGACCGTTCGATGCTTCGGTCGAACAGATGCCCGACCTCTATCGGGCCTATCGGCGTTTTATCGCCATGACCCGCGAGCCCCGCTTCCGTCTGGTCCAGCGTCTGCAGCCCGGCGAACTCTGGTGCTTCGACAACCGCCGCACCCTGCACGCCCGCAACGCCTTCGACCCCACCAGCGGGGCCCGGCACTTCCAGGGTTGTTATGTGGATCGCGATGAATTGTTGTCACGGATTCTGGTGTTGCAGCGCTAGCATTGATCGCGAGCAAGCTCGTTTTGCAGGCCCTTGTGGGAGCGAGCTTGCTCGCGATGAGGCCAGCCCAAAGACTTCATACCCCCGGATTCACCGGCAAAAAAAGCCCCGATCCAGCCGTGACTGGATCGGGGCCCAAGGTACTGTTGAGGAGCCGATGCGCGAGGGTGACCAAACCTTCGTGTAGCGAGCTGGGATCAGTGTGCCCAGTCCCGGACAGGGTGAGTTAGCCGAAAACGACCTGTTCATAGGTATAGCGGCCATAACGACAATTCGCCCTTGCCCACACCCCAAGCCCCCACCAGAATCGAATCACGACACCGTTCCCTGAAGAAGGATTGCGTCATGATGCACGCCGATTTGATAGACCAGGAAGACCTGCTGGGCCAACTGAAGTCATTGGGGTTTCAAGTACCGAGCGGCTCCACCGCCGAGCAGGCGTGCGAATGTGCGGTGCGTGGGCTGGATAACGCACGGGCAAATGAATTGCGCAGGATGGTCAAGGATATGTACACCAGCAGCGCAACGATCTTGCCCTGTGTGCGTCAAGCGATCGATCAGCAGCTGTTGCCAGCATTGGCGGATTACCAGAAAAACCATAGCGCCTGACAGATCCAATCGCCAGCAGGCTGGCTCCCACAGGTTTTGTGTCTGACCACACTCTGGTGATCGACAACAACCCTGTAGGAGCCAGCCTGCTGGCGATGAACGACGACTCGGTCTACAGCCTTACACTGGCAAACGTCGACTCATTACGCGCCTGGCTCAACGCCGACATCGGCCCGGACAACGGCGCCAGCACCAGTGCCTGCGGAATCGGCATCATCGCCACTTGCTGGGAGTTGTTGGAGCCAACACGTTCGTCACGCGGTGGAATGCCGAAGTATTCGCGGTAGCACTTGGAGAAGTGCGGCGTGGAGACAAAACCGCAGACCGAAGCCACCTCGATGATCGACATCGGCGTTTGCTTGAGCAACTGCCGGGCGCGGATCAGGCGCAGCTTGAGGTAATAGCGTGACGGTGAGCAGTGCAGGTATTTCTGGAACAGCCGCTCCAGTTGCCGACGCGACACAGCGACGTAGACCGCCAGTTCATCGAGGTCGATCGGCTCTTCCAGGTTGGCTTCCATCAGCGCGACGATTTCCTGCAGTTTCGGCTGGTTGGTGCCCAACATGTGCTTGAGTGGCACGCGCTGGTGATCCTGTTCGTTACGAATGCGCTCGTAGACAAACATTTCCGAAATCGCCGCCGACAGTTCGCGGCCGTGATCGCGGCTGATCAGGTGCAGCATCATGTCCAGCGGCGCGGTGCCGCCAGAGCTGGTGAAGCGGTTGCGGTCGAGGGTGAACAAGCGGGTGCTCATGGCCACTCGCGGGAAGGCTTCCTGCATCGCGGCCAGGCATTCCCAGTGCACGCTGCAATCAAAACCGTCCAGCAACCCTGCGCAGGCCAGCGCCCAGCTGCCGGTGCACACGGCGCCGAGACGGCGCGATTGACGGGCCTGGCTTTGCAGCCATGACACGTGTTCGCGGGTCACCGTACGCTGGATGCCGATACCGCCACAGACGATGATGGTGTCCAGTGGCGGCGCTTTGTGCATGGAGGCGTCGGGGGTGATCTGCAGGCCGTCACTGGCCCAGACCTGGCCGCCGTCGACGGTGAGGGTCGTCCAGCGATACAGCTCGCGACCGGACAACTGGTTGGCCATGCGCAGGGGTTCGACTGCGGAGGCCAGAGAAATCAGCGTGAAATTGTCCAGCAGCAAAAAGCCGATGGATTGAGGCGCACGGTTCTGGGGTTGAGCCCCGGAGTTGAACGACGTCATCGCGGTATCTCCTCACACAAAGCGGGTGATGGCCTCAGGCGGAGGCTCTTGTTATGGCCATCGTTCTCGCGCGGGAGACGGGCTTTGTAATGACAGAGCAATTGCCATGCCTAAAGTTGAATGGCTATTCAATAACTCCTGAAAACGACGTCGCCGTGTGTCTATATATGTCTATAGAGCCCACTGGGCGAGTAAGGATTATCGGGCTGGCAAGTGCCGTGTCCCGCAGGCTGTGAGCAAATCGGTAGCACTTGTGGGAACAGGGCTACAGACATCGGTGAAGAGTGTCACCGCAGGCACGGCTGACAGACGGTCCACGCCGGTTTGGATCCCTTGGCGGAAGTCGTGGGCTTATCTGAGAGCGACGCGCCAAAAGGTGGCGCGTCGCGGTGTGGGTGTTCATTTAGTGCGCAGTTTTGACTGGTCTGGCGTTGTCGCGAGCAAGCTTGGCTGCTACAGGTTCGTGGGGCCGCGATCAAGGCGACTCGGTATCAGCACTCCACCGCACTCACCGCCAAGCCACCGCGCGAAGTCTCTTTGTATTTGTCATGCATGTCGGCTCCGGTGTCACGCATGGTGCGGATCACCCGATCCAGGGAAATGAAGTGCTGGCCATCGCCGCGCAAGGCCATCTGCGCCGCGTTGATCGCCTTCACCGCGGCAATTGCGTTGCGCTCGATGCAGGGCACTTGGACCAGGCCGCCGACTGGGTCGCACGTCAGCCCCAGGTTATGTTCCAGGCCGATTTCCGCCGCGTTGCACAATTGCTCCGGCGTGGCCCCGAGAATCTCCGCCAGCCCGGCCGCGGCCATGGCGCAGGCAGAACCGACCTCGCCCTGGCAGCCGACCTCGGCGCCGGAAATCGACGCGTTCTTCTTGCACAGGATGCCCACGGCCGCGGCACCGAGAAAGTAATCGACCACATTGGCGTCGGTCACTGCCTCGCTGAACTTCATGAAGTAATGCAGCACTGCCGGGATGATCCCCGCCGCGCCGTTGGTCGGCGCCGTGACCATGCGCCCACCGGCAGCATTTTCTTCGTTGACCGCCAGGGCAAACAGGTTGACCCACTCCATGGCGCTCAAGGTCGAGCCGATCACATTGGGCTTGCCCAGCTCTTGCAGGCTGCGATGCAACTTGGCGGCGCGCCGGCGCACGTTCAGGCCACCCGGCAGGATGCCTTCGTGTTTGAGGCCCTGCTCGACGCAATCCTGCATGGCGCGCCAGAGCTTCATCAGGCCGCTGCGGATTTCTTCTTCCGAACGCCAGACTTTCTCGTTCGCCATCATCAATTCGGCGACCCGCAGGTTGTGTTTCTGACACAGCGCAAGCAACTCCACCGCGCTGGAAAAGTCGTAGGGCAGCACGGTGCGATCCAGGTCCACCACGCCACTCGACGCCTGGGCCTCATCCACCACAAAACCGCCACCGACCGAATAGTAGGTATCGCGGTGCAGCTCGCCCGCCTCACCTTCGGCCACCAGCGACATGGCGTTGGGATGGAATGGCAGGTTTTCGTCGATCAGGCGCATATCCCGCGACCAGACGAAGGGCACCGGCAAGCGCCCATCGAGCAGCAAGGTCTGGGTTTCACGCAGGATCTCGATACGGATGCCGATTAACGACGGATCGATCGCATCCGGCCATTCCCCCATCAAGCCCATGATCACCGCATTGTCGCTGCCATGGCCGATACCCGTTGCCGACAACGAACCATACAACTGCACCTCAATGCGTCGTACCTGCTCCAGCAGGCACTTTTCCCGCAGCGACTCGACGAACAACGCGGCTGCGCGCATGGGGCCGACGGTGTGTGAGCTGGAGGGGCCGATGCCGATTTTGAACAGGTCGAAAACACTGATAGCCATGACGTACGGGACTCCTCGATGAGCGGATTCCAGGCGTCAAAGCGCCTGGCGACGGAGCTGCTACGCTCAAGCAGCAATCCGTTGACTGGCCGCATCATCAGGCTTTTGCGAGGTCGTTCGACGTCTCACACCGACGTAACCATGCCCACTAACGCCGCTGGCCGCAGACGACACATTACGGCGTATTTTTTGCGGTGCAGAGCGCTGAAAAGGTCCGAATAAAGCTGTAAACGACCTCGCTGACACTGGATGCGACCCTCCCTGTACTGGATACGACGCACCCTGTAGGCGTCAGATTTTCACTGGTACATGATCGGTTACGACTCGATTGCGAGGCGCCGGGGCAGAGCAGTCGCCAGGCGCCACCAACCGCAACACTTATAAGTGCGGTGTCCGGTCGGAACACCGCCAAAAAAAACACCAAGGAGTCCACCTATGAAAGGTTCCCCGTCGTTGTTGTTGGCCGCCATGCTGAGTCTGCCGGTGCTGGCTCAAGCCGCAGAACCGGCTCAATGCAGCACCGTAAACTTCTCCGATGTTGGCTGGACCGACATCACCGTGACGACCGCCACCACCAGCGTCATCCTCGACGCCCTTGGCTACAAGACCAAGACCACCATGATCTCCGTGCCCGTGACCTACAAGTCGCTGGCCGACGGCAAGAACATGGACATCTTCCTCGGCAACTGGATGCCGACCATGGAAAACGACATCAAGCCGTACCGCGAGGCCGGCACCGTGGAGACCGTGCGCGCCAACCTGGAAAACGCCAAGTACACCCTCGCGGTGCCAGAGGCGCTGTACGAAAAAGGTCTGAAGGATTTCGCCGACATCGCCAAGTTCAAGAAGGAGCTGGACGGCAAGATCTACGGGATCGAGCCGGGTAACGACGGCAATCGCATGATCCAGAGCATGATCGACAAGAACGCCTTCGGTCTCAAGGACGCTGGTTTCAAGGTCGTCGAATCCAGCGAAGCCGGCATGCTGTCCCAGGTTGAGCGCGCCTCGCGCCGCAACACCGACGTGGTGTTCCTGGGCTGGGAACCGCACCCGATGAACACCCGATTCAAGATGAAGTACCTGACCGGCGGGGACGAGTTCTTTGGTCCCAACTATGGCCAGGCCACCATCTACACCAACACTCGCAAGGGCTACAGCCAGGAGTGCAGCAACGTTGGCCAGTTGCTGAAGAACCTGTCGTTCACCCTGAACATGGAAAGTACCCTCATGGGTAACGTTCTGGACGACAAGATCAAACCGGACGCGGCTGCCAAAGCGTGGCTGAAGAACAACCCACAGGTCCTCGATACCTGGCTCGCTGGCGTCACCACCATTGACGGTAAACCAGGCCTGGAAGCCGTGAAAGCCAAACTCGGGCAGTAATCGCGACGCCGGGCGAGCGTGCTCGCCCGGGCTGTTTTTTTCCTTGCATGCGGACGTTCACTACCATGCTGATTGATCAGAAAATCCCTTTAGGCCAGTACATCGCTGCCTTCGTTGAATGGTTGACGCAAAACGGCGCCAATACCTTCGATGCGATTGCCACGACACTGGAAACGATGATCCACGGCGTGACGTTTGCGCTGACCTGGTTCAACCCGCTGGCATTGATCGGCCTGATCGCCTTGCTGGCGCACTTCATTCAACGCAAATGGGGCCTGACCGGCTTCGTCATCCTGTCGTTCCTGCTGATCCTCAACCTGGGTTACTGGCAGGAAACCATGGAAACCCTGGCCCAGGTGTTGTTCGCCACCCTGGTCTGCGTGCTCATAGGCGTGCCGTTGGGCATCGTCGCTGCGCATAAACCGATGTTCTACACCATGATGCGTCCGGTACTCGATCTGATGCAGACCGTACCGACGTTCGTGTACCTCATTCCTACCCTGACCCTGTTCGGTCTGGGTGTTGTCCCGGGGCTGATCTCCACGGTGGTGTTCGCGATTGCCGCGCCCATCCGCCTGACCTACCTGGGCATTCGTGATGTGCCACAAGAACTGATGGACGCCGGCAAGGCCTTCGGCTGCTCGCGCCGGCAGTTGCTCTCGCGAATAGAACTGCCCTATGCGATGCCGAGCATCGCGGCCGGTATCACCCAGTGCATCATGCTGTCGTTGTCGATGGTGGTGATTGCCGCGCTGGTGGGTGCCGATGGCCTGGGCAAACCCGTGGTCAACGCACTGAACACCGCCGATATCGCCCTGGGCTTTGAAGCCGGGCTGGCGATCGTTCTGCTGGCAATCATGCTCGACCGTATCTGCAAACAACCCGATGCCAAAGTAGTAGGGGGTGACGCATGAGCATAATCCGCTTCGATAACGTCGACGTTATCTTCGCCAAGGATCCACGCGAGGCCCTCAAGCTGCTGGACCAGGGCATGACCCGCAATGAAATCTTGAAAAAGACCGGCCAGATCGTTGGCGTGGAAAAGGCCAGCCTGGACGTCGAGAAAGGTGAAATCTGCGTGCTGATGGGCCTCTCCGGCTCCGGCAAATCGAGCCTGCTGCGTTGTATCAATGGCCTGAACACGGTGAGCCGCGGCAAGCTGTTCGTCGAGCACGAAGGCCGGCAGATCGATATCGCCTCGTGCACCCCGGCAGAGCTGAAAATGATGCGCACCAAGCGCATCGCCATGGTGTTCCAGAAGTTCGCCCTGATGCCCTGGCTGACCGTGCGCGAGAACATCAGCTTTGGCCTGGAAATGCAGGGTCGTCCCGAAAAGGAACGGCGCAAGCTGGTAGACGAGAAACTGGAACTGGTGGGCCTGACGCAATGGCGCAACAAGAAACCCGATGAACTGTCCGGCGGCATGCAGCAACGTGTCGGCCTGGCTCGCGCCCTGGCGATGGACGCCGACATCCTGCTGATGGACGAACCCTTCTCGGCCCTCGACCCACTGATCCGCCAGGGGCTGCAGGACGAACTGCTGGAACTGCAACGCAAGCTGAGCAAGACCATCGTGTTCGTCAGCCACGACCTCGATGAGGCGCTGAAACTGGGCAGCCGCATCGCAATCATGAAAGACGGCCGGATCATCCAGTACAGCAAGCCCGAAGAGATTGTGCTGAACCCGGCCGACGACTATGTGCGCACCTTCGTCGCCCACACCAACCCGCTCAACGTGCTCTGCGGTCGCAGCCTGATGCGCACCCTGGACAACTGCAAACGCATCAACGGTTCGGTGTGCCTGGACCCGGGCGGCGATTCGTGGCTGGACCTGGCCGAAGGCAACACCATCAAGGGCGCCCGTCAGAACGGTGCAAGCCTGGACCTGCAGAATTGGGTTCCGGGGCAAGCGGTAGAAGGCCTGGGCCGACGGCCGACCCTGGTGGACTCCAGCATCGGCATGCGTGACGCGCTGCAGATTCGTTACCAGACCGGCAACAAGCTGGTGCTGCACGACAATAACCATGTGGTGGGGATTCTCGGCGACAGCGAGCTGTACCACGCGCTGCTTGGCAAGAACCTGGGATAGACCAGACAGCAGACACAAAAACGCCGCGAGAGGATCGCGGCGTTTTTGTTTATAGGGAAATCTGGGTATGCAGGTTGACGCTAGTGGCGCCATCGCGGGCAAGCCCGCTCCCACAAGGACGGTGTTCATCCTGTGGGAGCGGGCTTGCCCGCGATGAATACGGCGCAGTGCTTAAAATGAAACACCGCGCCTTATCGAAACTTAGCTATAGACACGGCCAAGGAGCTGCCGATGGCTTTCAAACTGATCGAGCACGTCACGGGTGATCTGATCCTGGGTGAAGCCCATCAAGTCGTACTCCTGGCTGCCGTTGTGCAGGTACACCTCGGCGCGGTAGTAACGGGTGCGGGTTTCGTCCGGGCTCGGCGATTCACTTGGCGCCGCCAGGTAACCGTCCAGGCTGACTTCGTAGACAAACGGGTTGCCCTCTTCCATCTCGATCCGCAGGCCCATGCAGCGCTTGGCTTTGCCCAGCAGCGTTTGCACGTCCAGCCCTTGCGTGCGCAACTGCACCGCCGCGTCTTCCAGCGCCGGGCTCACGTGTTTGTCCATGAAACGTTGCACGATCGCCTGGGTCGGTTGCAGTTCCAGTGCCGTCAGCCGCTCACTGAAACCACGACGACCACGCGCCGCCAGCTCGGCCTGTTCCTGTTCGATCTGCACGTCCTGGCGCATGGCCTTGTGCAAGCCGAACATGAAGCACACCAGCACCACCGAGAACGGCAGCCCGGCCAGCACCACCATGGTTTGCATGGCTTCGAAGTTACCGGCGAACAACAGGCCGATGGTCACCAGGGTGATCACGACCGACCAGAAGATCCGCAGCCAGTGCGGCGCATCTTCATCGACGTTGCCGCCCTTGCAGGACAGGTTCGCCATCATCACCGCGCCGGAGTCGGCCGGGGTCAGGAACAGCACGAAGCCGACAAAGATCGACACCCCGATCACCACTTTCGATGCCGGGTAATGCTCGAGCAGCTGATAGATCGCCATCGACGGCTGCTCGAGTGCCGTCTTGCCCAGCTCCACCGCCCCCTGGTTCATCACCAGGTCCAGGGCCGAGTTGCCGAAGATCGACAGCCACGCCAAGGTGAAACCCAGCGGAATCAGGAGCACACCGGCGACCAGTTCACGCACGGTCCGGCCACGGGAAATACGCGCGATGAACATGCCGACGAAAGGTGCCCAGGAAATCCACCAGGCCCAGTAGAACAGGGTCCACAGGCCCAGCCAGCGCTCGGACTTGGCGGTGTCGGCTTCGTACACATACAGGTCGAACGTCTTCAGCACCACGCCGTTGAGGTAGTCACCGACGTTCTGCACAAAACCATTGAGCAGGTGCAGGGTCGGGCCGAACAACAGCACAAAGATCAGCAGTCCACTGAACAGCACGATGTTCAGGTTGGACAGGCGACGAATGCCGTTTTCCACACCCGACACGGCCGCGATGGTCGCCACGGTGCTCATCACGATGATCACGATCAGCAGGTTGGTATTGCTGTGCTCCATGCCGAACAGGTTCTCCAGCCCCGACGACACCTGCAGCGAGCCAATCCCCAGGTTGGTCACCAGGCCCAGCAGGGTCACGAACATGCCGAAGCCGTCCACCGCATGCCCGGCCGCACCCTTGACCCAGCGCTCGCCGACCAGCGGATAGAGCGCAGAACGCAGCGCCAGCGGCTGGTTGTGACGGTAGGCAAAGTACGCCACGGCCAGGCCGACCAGGGCATAGATCGCCCAGCCGTGCAGGCCCCAGTGCAGGAACGTCAACTGGACTGCCTGGCGCGCGGCCAACTGGCTGCCCGCCACGCCTTCCGGCGGGTTGAAGTAGTGATCCAGAGGCTCGGATGCGCCGAAGTACAACAGCGAGATGCCGATACCGGACGAGAACAGCATCCCGGCCCAGGCGCCATAGCTGAAGTCCGGGGTATCGTCCTTGCTGCCCAGCTTGAGCTTGCCGTAGGAGGAAAACGCCAGGCCGACCACAAACACCAGGTAGGCGGCGATCACCACCATGTAGTACCAGCCAAAGCTGCGCGACAACCAGGCCTGGGCAATCCCCAGCATTCTCCCGGCTTCTTGCGGCGCGGCAATGAGAATGGCGGTCAACAGCAGGATCAACGCGGTAGAGGTGTAGAACACCCAACCGTTGACCGTCACCTTCTCGGGTGGGGTCTTTATCAGAGAGGCAGAACTCATTGCACAGATGCTCCAGGCAGTGCGGGAGAAGGACACAAGGCAAAGCAGCACCCGACTAATCGGTTAGTGGGCAGCCGACCGACGGGTGATATAAAGACACCCCGAAAAAAGCCCGAAGCCCGCAAGCGCCAGAGCGCGTGGGTTTCGAGCATTTTTGGATGCCGTTTTTCCGCCAACCGTACGTAGGAAAAACCTGTAGGTAGCGACGATTTGTCGCAGATCTTATTCTTTGTTGATTGAACGTTCAATCAAAACAAAATAGACTGGCCTTCAATCCGACAGACGTTTTGCGCCTGTCGGAAGGCCTAAGGAGATGTGCAGATGCCCAAGGTCGGTATGCAACCCATCCGCCGCCAGCAATTGATCGAAGCCACCTTGCTGGCCGTAGATCAGGTCGGTATGGGGGACGCCAGCATTGCGCTGATCGCCCGTTTGGCTGGTGTCTCGAATGGCATCATCAGTCACTACTTCAAGGACAAGAACGGCCTGATCGCCGCCACGGCGCAGTACCTGATGAGCGTCCTCAGCGAGAACGTCACTGCGCGCCGTCAGGCGCTGGAGGACAACAGCCCGCGGGCACACCTGCAGGTGATTATCGAAGGCAACTTCGACGCCAGCCAGGTCAATGGCCCGGCAATGAAAACCTGGCTGGCCTTCTGGGCCACCAGCATGCACCACCCGTCTTTGCACAGGTTGCAGCGGATCAACGATCACCGCTTGTATTCCAACCTGTGCTGCCAGTTCCGCCGAGTGTTGCCGCTTGAACAAGCGCGCAGTGCAGCCCGCGGCCTGGCAGCCCTGATTGACGGCCTGTGGTTGCGCGGCGCGCTGTCGGGAGATGCTTTCGACACCACGCAAGCGCACCAGATTGCGTACGAATACATGGATTTCCAACTGGCCAAGCAGGCGTGCTAGAGCACACATAAAACGCTCAGCCCCTGAACTGTCGCGGATCGGTGATGCCACATCAATAAGGCAGCACCGTTGCGACCAACGCCAACCACTTATGCACTTGCGAGGACTTTATGGCCCGTTTCGAACTGCAAAAACTCTACATCGACGGCGGCTACACCGACGCTGGCAGCGACGCCACCTTCGAAGCCATCAACCCGGCTAACGGTGAAGTTCTCGCCAACGTGCAACGTGCCACTTTCGACGACGTTGAACGCGCCGTTGTCAGCGCCGAAAAAGGCCAGAAGATCTGGGCCGCGATGACCGCCATGGAGCGTTCGCGCATCCTGCGCCGCGCCGTCGACATCCTGCGTGAGCGCAACGACGAACTGGCCGCCCTGGAAACCCTGGACACCGGCAAGTCGTACTCCGAAACCCGCTACGTCGACATCGTCACCGGTGCTGACGTGCTGGAATACTACGCCGGCCTGGTACCCGCCATCGAAGGCGAGCAGATCCCGCTGCGCACCACTTCGTTCGTCTACACCCGTCGCGAGCCGCTGGGCGTCGTGGCCGGCATCGGCGCGTGGAACTACCCGATCCAGATCGCCCTGTGGAAATCCGCCCCGGCCCTGGCAGCGGGTAACGCGATGATCTTCAAGCCGAGTGAAGTGACGTCCCTGACCACCCTGAAACTGGCCGAGATCTACACCGAAGCCGGCGTTCCAGATGGCGTGTTCAACGTCCTGACCGGCAGCGGCCGTGAAGTCGGCACCTGGCTGACCGAGCACCCGCGCATCGAGAAGATCTCCTTCACTGGCGGCACCGACACCGGCAAGAAAGTCATGGCCAGCGCTTCGAGCTCCTCGCTCAAGGACGTGACCATGGAACTGGGCGGCAAGTCCCCGCTGATCATCTTCGACGACGCCGACCTCGATCGCGCCGCCGACACCGCCATGATGGCCAACTTCTACAGCTCCGGTCAGGTCTGCACCAACGGCACCCGCGTATTCGTGCCGAGCCACCTCAAAGCCGCTTTTGAAGCCAAGATCGCCGAGCGTGTTGCGCGCATCCGTGTGGGCGACCCGCAAGACGAGAACACCAACTTCGGCCCGCTGGTCAGCTTCGCCCACATGGAAAGCGTGCTGGGCTACATCGCCAAGGGCAAGGAAGAAGGCGCCCGCGTACTGTGCGGCGGCAACCGCCTGACCGAAGGCGAATTCGCCAAGGGCGCGTTTGTGGCACCGACCGTGTTCACTGACTGCACCGACGAGATGACCATCGTGCGTGAAGAAATCTTCGGCCCGGTGATGAGCATCCTCACTTACGAAACCGAAGAAGAAGTGATCCGTCGTGCCAACGACACCGACTTCGGCCTGGCCGCCGGTATCGTCACCAAGGACCTGAACCGCGCCCACCGCGTGATTCATCAGCTCGAAGCCGGTATCTGCTGGATCAACGCCTGGGGCGAATCCGACGCCAAGATGCCGGTCGGTGGCTACAAGCAGTCGGGCGTGGGCCGTGAGAACGGCATCAGCTCGCTGAACAACTTCACACGCATCAAATCGGTACAGGTCGAACTGGGCGATTACGCCTCGGTGTTCTGATCAGCTACAAGCGGCAAGCTTCAAGCTGCAAGTAAAAGCAGTTTGTGTTTGCCGCCTCCCCTTCTATGCACCGCTCGCTGCTCTTTCTTGCAGCTTGAAGCTTGCAGCTTGCCGCCCCCGGAGGGCCTATGTCCCAAGAATACGACTACATCATTGTGGGTGCCGGCTCCGCCGGTAACACCCTGGCGACCCGTCTGACCGAAGACGAAGGCGTCACCGTCCTGCTGCTGGAAGCCGGCGGCCCGGACTATCGTTTTGACTTCCGCACACAAATGCCGGCAGCCCTGGCGTTCCCGCTGCAAGGCCGACGCTACAACTGGGCCTACGAAACCGATCCAGAGCCACACATGGACGGTCGCCGGATGGAATGCGGTCGCGGCAAGGGCCTGGGTGGCTCGTCCCTGATCAACGGCATGTGCTACATCCGTGGCAACGCCATGGACTACGACGGCTGGGCCAAGATCCCTGGCCTGGAAGACTGGACCTACCTGGACTGCCTGCCGTATTTCCGCAAGGCGGAAACCCGCGACATCGGCGCGAACGACTACCACGGTGGCGAAGGCCCGGTCAGCGTGACCACGCCTAAAGCCGGCAACAACCCGCTGTTCCACGCGATGGTTGAAGCAGGCGTACAGGCCGGTTACCCGCGCACTGAAGACCTCAACGGCTATCAGCAAGAAGGTTTCGGTCCGATGGACCGTACCGTCACGCCTAAAGGCCGTCGCGCCAGCACCGCTCGCGGCTACCTGGACACCGCCAAGAAGCGTTCGACCCTGAACATCGTCACCCACGCCCTGACCGACAAGATTCTGTTTGAAGGCAAGCGTGCGGTCGGCGTGCGTTACCTGGTCGGCAGCGCCGAAGAGCGGGTTGAAGCCCGTGCCCGCAAGGAAGTGCTGGTGTGCAGCGGCGCGATTGCGTCCCCGCAACTGCTGCAACGTTCCGGCGTCGGCCCGGCCCAGCTCCTGGAAAGCCTGGACATCCCAGTCGTTCACGACCTGCCGGGCGTGGGCGAGAACCTGCAGGATCACCTTGAGCTGTACCTGCAATACGCCTGCACCCAGCCGGTGTCCCTGTACCCCTCGCTGCTCTGGTACAACCAACCGGCCATCGGTGCCGAGTGGCTGTTCAACGGCACCGGGATCGGCGCCAGCAACCAGTTCGAAGCCGGCGGTTTCATCCGCACCCGTCCTGACTTCGAGTGGCCGAACATCCAGTACCACTTCCTGCCGGTGGCGATTAACTACAACGGCAGCAACGGGGTGAAAGAGCACGGTTTCCAGGCACACATGGGCTCCATGCGTTCACCAAGCCGCGGGCGGATCCAGGTCAAGTCCAAGGACCCGCGCCAGCACCCGAGCATCCTGTTCAACTATATGGCCAGCGAGCAGGACTGGCAGGAATTCCGTGACGGCATCCGCCTGACCCGGGAAATCATGCAACAACCGGCCCTGGACGCGTTCCGTGGTCGCGAGCTGAGCCCGGGAATCGAGGTGCAAACCGACGAGCAACTGGACACCTTCATCCGCGAACACGCCGAAACCGCGTTCCACCCGTCCTGCTCGTGCAAGATGGGCACCGACGAGATGGCAGTGGTCGATGGTGAAGGTCGCGTCCACGGGATGCAGGGCCTGCGCGTAGTCGATGCCTCGATCATGCCGCTGATCACCACCGGCAACCTGAACGCACCAACGATCATGATCGCCGAGAAAATCGCCGACAAGATCCGCGGTCGCCAGCCGTTGCCACGCAGCCAGGCCAAGTACTACGTCGCGGGAGAAGCCCCGGTACGTGGCAAGCCCCTGCGGGAAGTGAGCCGGACCGCGCAATAACCCGGCGCCTTCGGCGCATCGCGGGCAAGCCCGCTCCCACAGGAGAATGAGGTCTCTTGTGGGAGCGGGCTTGCCCGCGATGGCGTCCGACTAGACGCCACACCCCTCCCTCCCGCACCTATACCACCCTTGCCCCCACCCCCCGCGCCGGCCTACTCTAGGCACCGCGCAAACGTTTCACCCCCCGCCCCACCGACAAGCCGCCACCTGGCTGGCCACGAGGCTTACTCATGTTTGATGTCGTGTCTTCGAGCAAATGGCCCACCGGCTATCTGATCAATCCCAACGTAGAACCCCTCGATCCAAAATGGCTGACCGAGTTCAGCAAGATCCCCGCCGCCGCAGTCAGTGACTGCCTGGGACGCAACGTCGGAGGCCTGGGGCTCAAGGCCTTCCATGGCAATGCACCGATGCTCGGCAGTGCCCTGACTGTGCGCGTACGCCCCGGTGACAACCTGATGATCCTCAAGGCCATGCAGATGGCCCGTCCCGGTGACGTACTGGTGATCGACGGCAGCGCCGACCTGACCCGCGCCGTGTTCGGCGGCATCATGCGCGCCATGGCGCTCAAGGCCGGTATCGTCGGCGTGGTGATCAACGGCGCCCTGCGCGACCTCGACGAATGGCAGACCGGCGAGCTGCCGGCCTATGCCATCGGTGGCGTGCACCGGGGCCCGAGCACCGACGGTGGTGGCGAGATCAACGTACCGATCTCCTGCGCCGGCATGCTGGTAGCGCCTGGCGACCTGATGATCGGCGACGGTGACGGCGTCGTCGCCGCTGCCCGCGCCGAATTGCCGGAACTGTTGGTGCGTTGCCACGACCTGCTGGCCCGCGAACAGGCTACGCTTGCCGCTATCGAAGCCGGCACCCTGGACCCGGATCGTTTCGACGCCATCCTGCGCGCCAAGGGTTGCCCGGTCTGACGCTAAAAGCATCGCGAGCAAGCTCGCTCCCACAGGTTCGAGGTTGGATCACAAACCTGTGATCCAACCCACAAGGAGGTTCGTGCATGTTCGATTTCCACCCCCAGCTCAAGCAGCGCTTCGCTGCCCTGCGCACCGGCGCTGAATTTTTTTCGCTGCGCTACGTGCGCGAGTCTGGCCAGTACCTGTCGGTACGCAAGAACGTCGCCGAGCCACCTCACCTGAGCCGCGACGAAGGCGCGATGCTGACCGCCCGGGTCAATGGCGTCGAGGCCTATGCCGCGACCAACGACCTGTCGCCCGCCGGCCTGCAGGCCGCCCTCGACCGCGCCGAACAACAGGCCCGCGCGCTCGCGGCCCACGCCCTGCTCGATCTGCGCCAGCACACCGTCTCCAGCGAACGTGGCGACTACCTGTCACCGGATCTGCAACAGCCCTTCCCGTCCCTCAGCGAGTGCTACCAACTGCTCGGCGCCGAATCCGCCGCCGTGCCCAAGGACGACCGTCTGGTGAACTGGCAGGTCAGCATCGGCATCAACCATGTCGAGCAGATTTACCTCAACAGTGCCGGCGCCGAACTGCGCCAGGCGCAACGCTTTGTCTACCCGGGCCTGGACGTCACCGCCTACGACGGCAATGACAGCCAGACCCGCAGCCTGGGCCGCGAGAACTTCGGCCAGCAAGGCAGCGCCGACGTCATCAGTCGTTGCGGGCTGATCGGCGCCGGCCCCCTGGTCGCCGACCAGGCCCTGCAACTGCTGCTCGCCCCCAACACCCCGCAAGGCCCGCGCGACCTGCTGCTGATGCCCGACCAGATGATGCTGCAGATTCACGAATCCATCGGCCACCCGCTGGAACTGGACCGCATCCTCGGTGACGAGCGCAATTACGCCGGCACCAGCTTCGTCAAGGCCAGCGACTTCGGCCACCTGCAATATGGTTCCCGGCTGCTCAACGTGACCTTCGACCCGGACATTCCCGAAGAGCTCGCCAGCTACGGCCATGACGACGACGGTACTGCCGCCAGCAAGCAGTTCCTGATCCGCGAGGGCCGGCTGGAGCGTCCGTTGGGCGGTGCGCTGTCGCAGTTTCGCGCCGGTATCGACGGCGTCGCCAACAGCCGCGCCTGCGGCTGGAACCGGCCGCCGATCGACCGCATGGCCAACCTCAACATCGAGCCGGGCGAGCAGTCCCTGGAACAACTGATTGGCGGCATCGAACACGGCGTGCTGATGTCGACCAACCGCTCCTGGTCCATCGACGATGCGCGCAACAAGTTCCAGTTCGGCTGCGAGTGGGGCCAACTGATCGAGAACGGCGAACTCAAGGGTGTAGTGAAGAATCCCAACTACCGGGGCATCAGCGCGCAGTTCTGGAACAACCTCAGTGCCGTAGGCGACCGCAGTACGCTCAAGGTGCTGGGCACGCCGAACTGTGGCAAAGGCGAACCGAACCAGGTGATCCGCGTGGGCCATGCCTCGCCAGCCTGCGTATTCAGCAACATTGATGTGTTTGGGGGAGATGCCTGATGAGCAGCGCATTGAGTCAGGTCGAACAGTTCAAGGCCCTGGTGTCGTGGCTGCGCAGCGCCCTGCGCGAGTCGGAGCAATTCACCTTGAGCTATGCCGCCGAATCCTCGGCGTTCGTACGCTTCAACCACGCCAAGGTGCGCCAGGCCGGAGAGGTGCAACAGGCCAGCCTGGGCTTCAAGCTGATCGACGAGGGCCGGCATGCCGACCTCAACATCACCCTGGCTGGCGACCCGCAAGTCGACCAGTTGCGTCTGGCCGAGGGTCTGCAGCAATTGCGCGAGACCCTGCCCTTGCTGCCACCGGACCCGTACCTGCTGCTCAACCACAGTGGCTGGCAGAGCAAGCAAGTGCAGGAGCATCCGCTGCCGGACACCGCCCAGGTGGTGGAACAAATCGCCCGCGCGGCCGAAGGCCTGGACCTGGTCGGTTTTTATGCCGCCGGCCCCATCAGCCGGGGTTTCGCCAGCTCGGCTGGGGCTTTCGGTTGGCACCAGGCCAACAGCTTCAACTTCGATTTCAGCCTGTTCCACGCCAACGGCCAGGCGGTAAAGGCCAGCTACGCTGGGCACGACTGGAGCGATGCCGGTTTTGCCAAGCGCTTCGAACAGGCGCGCGAGCAACTGGAGTTTCTGGGCCGCCCCCTGCATACCCTGGCACCCGGGCAATACCGGGCCTACCTGGCACCGGCCGCGCTCGACGAGATTCTCGGCATGCTCTGCTGGGGTGGTTTCTCGGCGCAGTCGATTGCCAGCAAAAGCAGCCCGCTGCAAAAACTCTACGGCGGCGACCAGCACTTCAGCCCGCTGCTGGATCTTGCGGAGAAAGTCAGCGGTTCCCTGAGCCCGGCATTTTCCGGCGAGGGCTACCCACGCAGCGACCTGGCATTGATTGTCGCCGGCGCGGCAGGTGAACAACTGGTGAGCTCGCGCAGTGCTGCCGAGTATGGCCTGACCGCCAACGGTGCCGGCGGCGGTGAGTCGCCCAGCGCCCTGAACATGGCCGCCGGCACCTTGCCCGAAGCCGAGATTCTCAAGCAACTGGGCACCGGCCTGTACATCAGCAACCTGTGGTACCTGAACTACTCGGACCAGCCGGCCGCGCGCCTGACGGGCATGACCCGTTTCGCCACCTTCTGGGTCGAGAACGGCGAGATCCAGGCACCGGTCAGCACCATGCGTTTCGACGACAGCGCCTACAGCCTGCTGGGCTCGCAACTGGAAGCGCTGACCCAGGAGCGCGAGCTGATTCTGTCGGCCAGCACCTACGACCAGCGCGCCACGGCATCGGCGTTGCTGCCAGGCGCGCTGGTCAGCCGCTTGACCCTGACCCTGTAAACACAATCCGTAGCAGCTGGCGAAGCCTGCGTTCGCCAGCCGCGACAGGGGTTCCATCGCTCTGCGGCTGATGTCATCAAATAATGCCTAGAGGTCCCATGCCCAATCGCCCCGACCTGGACGCCACCACCGCCCGCTGGATTCCCTGGGTGGTGGCGATTGCGTTTTTCATGCAGTCCCTCGACGGGACCATCCTCAACACCGCCCTGCCCGCCATGGCCCGCGACCTGGCCGAAGACCCATTGCGCATGCAGGGTGTGATCATTGCCTACATGCTCACCGTGGCATTGCTGATTCCCGCTTCGGGGTGGATAGCCGACCGCTTCGGCACCAAGAAGATCTTCTTCGGTGCGATCCTGCTGTTCAGCTTTGGCTCCCTGCTCTGCGCGCTGTCGGAGACCCTGAGCATGCTGATCGGCGCCCGGGTGATCCAAGGCCTGGGCGGCGCCTTGATGCTGCCGGTCGGGCGCCTGGTGGTGCTGCGCGCCTACCCGCGTTCGGAGCTGGTGCGGATCATGGGGTTCATCACCATTCCCGGTCTGCTCGGCCCGCTGATCGGGCCGACCATGGGCGGCTGGATGGTGCAGTACCTGACCTGGCACTGGATCTTCCTGATCAACCTGCCCGTGGGCCTGGTCGGTTGCTACGCCGTCTGGAAGTTCATCCCTGACCTGCGGGGCAGTGAGCGCACGCGTTTCGATGGCCTGGGCTTCGTGCTGTTCGGCGCGGCCATGGTGCTGATTACCATCGCCATGGAAGGGTTGGGCGAACTGCACCTGCCGCACCTGCGGGTGATGTTGCTGCTGTTTGGTGGCATGGCCTGCCTGGCGGCCTACTGGCTGCGGGCCGGACACATCGACAATCCGCTGTTCGCGCCGTCGCTGTTCAAGACCCGGACCTTTGCGGTGGGCATCCTGGGCAACCTGTTCGCCCGCCTGGGCAGCGGTGCATTGCCGTTCCTGGTGCCGTTGCTGCTGCAAGTGGCGTTGGGTTATTCGCCCTCCCAGGCCGGGATGAGCATGTTGCCGCTGGCTGCGGCCGCGATGCTTGCCAAGTCGGTGGCGCGGCCGTTGATCGAGCGTTTTGGCTACCGCATCGTGCTCACCGGCAACACCCTGGCGCTGGGGATCATGCTGGCAAGCATGGGCCTGGTCAGCGAGCAGACGCCATATTGGCTGTTGCTGGTGCACCTGGGCGTTCTCGGGGCAATCAACTCCCTGCAGTTCACCGCGATGAACACCGTGACCCTGATCGACCTCGACGACGCCAGCGCCAGCAGCGGCAACAGCCTGCTGTCGGTGGTCGCGCAACTGTCCCTGAGCCTTGGGGTAGCCTGTGCCGGTGCGTTGCTTGGCGGCTTTACCGCCGAGGTCGGCAACGATGGCGTGGAGACCATTCTCGGGGCGTTCCAGATGACCTTTGTCACCGTGGGCATCATGGCGATGCTGGCCGCGACGATCTTCTCCCAGCTGTCCAGAGAAGACGGACGGCGCGTCAAACGTCCGGAACAGCACATCGAACCTTAGGGCGAATGGCCACCGGGCTGGTACACTGCGCGACATTTTGTTTTGCAGGCCAGTCCCGTGACCACCATCGCCACCGCTTTTAATACTTTGCCGCTGTCCGCCGCCATGCTGGCTAACCTCGACTCTTTGGGTTATGCCGAGATGACGCCGATCCAGGCGCAAAGCTTGCCGGTGATCCTCAAGGGGATGGATCTGATCGCCCAGGCCAAGACCGGCAGCGGCAAGACCGCCGCCTTTGGTATCGGCCTGCTGAACCCGATCAATCCGCGCTTCTTCGGTTGCCAGGCGCTGGTCATCTGCCCGACCCGCGAACTGGCCGACCAGGTTGCCAAGGAAATCCGTCGCCTGGCCCGTGCCGAAGACAACATCAAGGTCCTGACCCTGTGTGGCGGCGTATCGTTCGGCCCGCAGATCGGCTCCCTGGAGCACGGTGCGCACATCATCGTCGGCACCCCGGGCCGCATCCAGCAACACCTGCGCAAGGGTTCGCTGGTCCTGCACGGCCTGAACACGCTGATCCTCGACGAAGCCGACCGCATGCTCGACATGGGTTTCTACGATTCCATCGAAGAAATCATTGCCCAGAGCCCGGAGCGCCGCCAGACCCTGCTGTTCTCCGCCACTTACCCGGTGGGCATCAAGCAACTGGCCGCCAAGTTCATGCGCAACCCGCAGCAAGTGAAGGCCGAGGCGTTCCACGACGACAGCCAGATCGAACAGCGCTTCTTCGAGATTTCCCCGGAAGAGCGCATGGACGCCGTGGTCAAGGTGCTTGCGCACTACCGTCCGCAGTCCACCGTGGCCTTCTGCTTCACCAAGCAGCAAGTACAGGAAACCGTCGACCACCTGACCGCCAAGGGCATCTCTGCCGTCGGCCTGCACGGTGACCTGGAGCAACGTGACCGTGACCAGGTCCTGGCGATGTTCGCCAACCGCAGCACCTCGGTGCTGGTCGCCACCGATGTGGCTGCCCGCGGCCTGGACATCGATGCGCTGGACATGGTGATCAACGTCGAGCTGGCCCGGGATTCGGAAATCCACATCCACCGCGTCGGCCGTACCGGTCGTGCCGGTGAAAAAGGTATCGCGATCAGCCTGGTGGCGCCGTCCGAAGCGCACCGCGCCCAGGCCATCGAGCTGCTGCAGAAGTCGCCGCTGAGCTGGGATCAACTGAGCAACCTGCCCTCCCAGGGCGGTGGTCCGCTGCTGCCGGCCATGAGCACCCTGTGCATCGGTGCCGGGCGCAAGGACAAGGTTCGTCCGGGCGACATCCTCGGCGCACTGACCGGCGACGCCGGCGTGCCGGGTGCCCAGGTCGGCAAGATCGCAATCTTCGACTTCCAGGCCTACGTGGCCGTGGACCGCAGCATCGCCAAGCAGGCTGTGCAGCGCTTGAGCGAAGGCAAGATCAAGGGCCGCTCGTTGCGCGTGCGGATTTTGTAAGCGATCTTCATCCCAACGAAGATCCCTGTGGGAGCGGGCTTGCCCGCGATAGCGGACTGACAGACAACATCAATGTTGGATGTGCCAGCCCCATCGCGGGCAAGCCCGCTCCCACATTGGTTTGTCGGTGAATTAAAAATTTGTGTGAGGACACCGTTTTGCGCTCTACCGAAGTCGTGATCATTGGCGCTGGCGCCGCAGGGTTGATGTGTGCACTGACCGCCGCTGGGCGCGGGCGCAAGGTGTTGTTGCTGGACCACGCCAACAAGGCCGGCAAGAAAATCCTCATGTCGGGCGGTGGGCGCTGCAACTTCACCAACATGTACACCGAACCGAGCAATTTTCTCTCGCAGAATGCGCATTTCTGCAAATCCGCCCTGGCCCGCTACACCCAGTGGGATTTCATTGGCATGGTGGCCAAGCATGGCGTGCCGTACCACGAGAAGAAGCTCGGCCAACTGTTCTGCGATAACAAGTCCAGTGACATCCTCGAGATGCTGCTCAGCGAGTGCGACCAGGCCGGCGTCAGCCTGCACCTGGACACCTCGATCCAGACCATCGAGAAACTCGCCAGCGGCTACCTGCTGGACACCACCCTCGGCCAATTGACTTGCGAGTCCCTGGTGATCGCCACCGGCGGCCTGTCGATCCCGACCCTGGGTGCCACGGGCTTCGGTTATCAGGTCGCCCGCCAGTTCGGTCACGAACTGCTGCCGACCCGCGCCGGCCTGGTGCCGTTCACCATTACCGACCAGCTCAAGGAGCTGTGCGGCGAGTTGTCCGGCACCTCGGTGGACTGCCTGGTGAGCTGCAACGAGCAGAGTTTCCGCGAGAACATCCTGTTCACCCACCGCGGCCTCAGCGGTCCGGCGATCCTGCAGATTTCTTCGTTCTGGCAGTCCGGCGACACGCTTGAAATCAACCTGATGCCCGACCACGACGTACCGGCCTGGCTGCAACAACAGCAAGCCGAAAGGCCGAACAGCGAGCTGAAAACCTTGCTTGGCGAGATCTTCACCAAGAAGATGGCCAACCTGCTGGCTGACAACTGGTTCGTCTCCAAGCCGATGAAGCAGTACACCCACGCTGAAATTGCCGAGATCGCCGACAAGCTGGCGAGCTGGCAGCTAGTACCGGCCGGTACCGAAGGCTACCGCACTGCCGAGGTCACCCTGGGCGGTGTCGACACCCATGAGGTGTCCTCCAAGACCATGGAATCGCTGAAAAGCCCCGGGCTGTACTTCATCGGCGAAGTGCTGGATGTCACCGGCCACCTGGGCGGCTTCAACTTCCAGTGGGCCTGGGCTTCGGGCTACGCGGCGGCGCAGTACGTCTGACACCCCACGGCCCTGTAGGAGCGAGCCTGCTCGCGAAAAACGTCAACGATAACGCGTGTATTCAGTATAAACGCGGCGTCTTTGAGTTTTTCGCGAGCAGGCTCGCTCCTACAGGGGGCGTGTTTACCAGGGAAGGAACAGATTTTGCTGTCAGATGTGATCGGCGCCATTGCGTCGGCGTCATTACTGGCTCAATTTAGCGTCATTGCCCCGGAAGGCCTTCGCACTTCATGCCATCGACTTCGTTTCGTCAGTCTCTGCGTCGCCTTTGGGCACTGGATAAATTCAGCTACAGCGTGCGGGTATTCATCGCCCTGACCGGCAGCATGGCGCTGTGCTGGTACCAGGATGAGATGGGCCTGCTGATTCCGCTGTTCCTGGGGATTATCGCCAGCGCCCTGGCCGAGACCGACGACAGCTGGCAAGGCCGGCTCAATGCGCTGGCGGTCACGCTGGTGTGTTTCAGTGTCGCGGCGTTCTCGGTCGAACTGTTATTCCCCTACCCCTATATCTTCGTGTGCGCGCTGGCGCTGGCCAGTTTCGGCCTGACCATGCTCGGCGCCCTGGGCGAGCGGTATGGGGCGATTGCCTCGGCAACCTTGATTCTCTCGGTCTACACCATGATTGGCGTTGACCAGCGCGGCGGCGCGGTCACCGATCTGTGGCACGAGCCGCTGCTGCTGGTGGCCGGGGCAGCGTGGTACGGCCTGCTCTCGGTGTTGTGGCAGGCGCTGTTTTCCAACCAGCCAGTGCAACAAAGCCTGGCGCGGCTGTTCCGCGAGCTGGGGTTTTACCTCAAGCTCAAGTCAGCGCTGTTCGAGCCCGTCCGGCAGATGGACGTCGAGGCCCGGCGCCTCGAACTGGCGCAGCAGAACGGCCGAGTGGTGGCCGCCCTGAACGCCGCCAAGGAAATCATCCTGCACCGGGTCGGCAATGGCCGGCCGGGGTCGAAGGTCAGCCGTTACCTGAAGCTGTACTTCCTCGCCCAGGACATCCACGAACGCGCCAGCTCCTCGCACTACCCCTACAACGCCCTGGCCGACGCCTTCTTCCACAGTGACGTGCTGTTCCGCTGCCAGCGCCTGCTGCGCCAGCAAGGCAAGGCCTGCCGAGCGCTGGCCGAGTCGATCCAGATGCGCCAGCCGTTCGTCTACGATGCCAGCTTCGCCCAGGCCCTCAGCGACCTCGATGCGTCCCTGGAGCACCTGCGCATCCAGAGCAATCCAGCCTGGCGCGGCCTGCTGCGCTCCTTGCGCGCCTTGGCCGCCAACCTTGGCACTCTCGACCGCCTGCTCAGCGATGCCAGCAACCCCGACAGCCTGGCCGATGCTACCGACAGCAGCCTGCTCGACCGCTCGCCGCGCAACCTCAAGGATGTCTGGGTCCGCCTGCGCACCCAGCTGACGCCCACCTCCCTGCTATTCCGGCATGCCCTGCGCCTGCCCCTGGCGTTGACCATCGGCTACGCCATGGTGCATTTGATCCACCCCTCGCAGGGCTACTGGATCATCCTCACCACGCTGTTTGTCTGCCAACCGAACTACGGCGCGACCCGACGCAAACTCGGGCAACGGATCATCGGCACCGCCATCGGCCTGACCGTGGCCTGGGCGCTGTTCGACCTGTTCCCCAATCCACTGGTGCAATCGTGCTTCGCGATTGCCGCCGGGGTTGTGTTCTTTATCAACCGCACCACCCGCTACACCCTGGCCACGGCGGCAATCACGGTGATGGTGCTGTTCTGCTTCAACCAGGTCGGTGACGGCTACGGGCTGTTCCTGCCGCGCCTGTTCGATACCTTGCTCGGCAGCCTGATCGCCGGCCTGGCGGTGTTCCTGTTCCTGCCGGACTGGCAAGGCCGTCGGCTGAACAAGGTGTTGGCCAACACCCTGACCTGCAACAGCATCTACTTGCGCCAAATCATGCAGCAGTATGCCGCCGGCAAACGCGACGACCTGGCCTACCGCCTGGCTCGCCGCAATGCGCACAACGCCGATGCCGCCCTGTCCACCACCCTGGCCAACATGCTCATGGAGCCTGGGCATTTTCGTAAGGAAGCGGACGTCGGCTTCCGCTTCCTGGTGCTGTCCCACACCTTGCTCAGCTACCTCTCGGGCCTGGGCGCGCACCGCGAGACCCAGCTCCCGGATGAAGTCCGCGAGCACCTGATCGAAGGTGCCGGCGTCAGCCTGGCGGCGAGCATCGACGAAATCGCCCAGGGCCTGGCAAGCAAACTGCCGATCGCCATTCACAGTGACACCGAAGAAGCCCTGGCCGCGGAGCTTGAGCAGATGCCGGACGAAATCGATGAAGGCCAGCGCCTGGTGCAGAGCCAACTGGCATTGATCTGCCGTCAACTCGGGCCGTTAAGGACGCTGGCGGCGCATTTGATCAAGGACACGCGCCAGGATTGAGCTAGCTCCCTCAGAGTTTTACATCCCATGCTGGCGGAGCAGCCGGTCGTAGCTGCCATCGGCCTTCATCTCGGCGATTTCCCGGTCAAACCCGGCGACTATCTTCGCGTGGTCCGGGTTCTTCAGGCTGACCAGAATGTGCAGGCTGTTTTCGCTCAAGGGCCTGGGCAAAAATTCCACCGAATTGCGTACCTTGGGTGATTCGCGCGCCAGGAAATAGCGGGCGACGTACTCGTCCTCCAGGGTCAGTTGCACCCGGTCAGCCGCCAGCATGCGCACGGCCATGGCGAAGTTATGCACCGGGACCTTCTGCAGGGCCGCGTCGCCGTCGAACTCCGGGGAATAGGCATAACCGCGTACAACCGCAATCGGGTAGGTGTGCAACTGCTGCAGGTTGTTGTATTCGATGGGTGCATCCCTGCGCTTGAGAAAGCGGATGCGATTGAGCAGGTATTCGGCCGAATACTGCCCAAGCTCGGTGCGCTCCTCGTTGTACCAGGCATTCACCAGCACGTCGTAGCGCCCTTCGCCCAAACCCAGCAACGCCCTGGCCCAGGGCACTTGCTGGAAATCACTGGCATAACCGGCCCGCGCCAGCGCGGTGCTGACGATATCGGTGGCCAATCCGCCATTGACCAACGTCGCGTCAGTGAAGGGCGGCCAGGCATCGGCAACTAGCCGCAGCTTGTCCGCTGCAGCGCTCTGGCTCAGCAACAGCAGACCAATCAAGGCGAAGGCTCGAAGCAATCGCGGCATGCCCAGGGATCCTTAGAGGGCGCGAAGCCCAGCGTATTTGTAGCCGAACTCGATATCTCGTACACCGACTGACGGCGACCGCCCAGGCTATAACAATAGCCGAGCATGGCCTCGGCGATTCGCCTCAAAACAGATTACACAAAGATGACGAAGCCGCGCGAAATGAATGATGGCATTTTGGTCTTTGTCACAGAATTTCCTGCAGGCAAGACATCCAGAAGCCAGACGCTTAGTATCAGGACCAGACTTTCAAAGGACGCGAAGATGACAGTTGAATGGGTTTGCAAACACCACAGTGACCTGGGCAAAGAGCAGCTTTATGCCATTTTGCAGTTGCGTACACAGGTGTTCGTGGTCGAACAGAAGTGCGCCTACCAGGAAGTCGATGGCCAGGACCTGGACAGCGACACCTGCCACTTGATGGCCTGGGACGGTGATCAACTGGTGGCCTATCTACGCCTGCTCGACCCCACCTCGCAAGGCGGTGACGTGGTGCTCGGCCGAGTGGTGATTGCACCGCAGGCCCGGGGCCAGGGGCTGGGTCATGAGCTAATGGAACAGGCGCTCAAGCAGGCCGAAAAATACTGGCCGCAGACTCCGATCTACCTGTCGGCCCAGGCCCATCTGCAGGGGTACTACGGGCGTTATGGGTTTGCCGTGGCCGGTGAGCAATACCTGGAAGACGGCATCGCGCATATCGGCATGCGGCGGCCCTGAAGGCCTTTGCGCAGGGTAGGTGCTGGTTGGCCAGCGAAGGCGCCAGCACTACCAGCGCAAACACTCAGGGATAACCCAACACCGCCTTGATCTGGCGCAGATGCTGTTCGATCCAGCGCGGATCGATCGCCCCCCACTCGCGAATGCAGTAACGTCCGGCGTGGTTGCGCGCGCCCTCCTCCTGCTCGAACTCACAGACCACATCCAGGTCCGCCAGGGCGGCAATGGTGTCCTGGGCCGTGCGCCGGGGCATGCCGGTGACTTCGGTCAGTGCCGGGACACTGCTGGCCAGCCCGCTGTCGATCAGGTACGCCACGTACAGGCGGCGGTAGAAGCTGCTCTTGGTCTTGCTCACGTCCATCCAGACACTCCTGCTGGTGATGATTACTGCATGTCCCGCCAGGTCAGATAAACCCGCAAATCGAATTCCAGCTGGTGGTAACCGGGCAGCATGTGTTCGCACAACTTGTAGAACGCCTTGTTGTGGTCGGACTCTTTGAAATGCGCAAGCTCATGCACCACGATCATCTTGAGGAACTGCGGCGCGGCATCCTTGAACAAAGAGGCAATGCGGATTTCTTTCTTGGCCTTGAGCTTGCCGCCCTGCACCCGTGAGATTGCGGTATGCAGGCCAAGTGCACGATGGGTCAGGTCCAGGCGGTTGTCGAACAGCACTTTGTCGATCGCCGGTGCGTTGCGCAGGTATTCCTGCTTGAGCTCCAGCGCATAGGTGTACAGCGCCTTGTCACTCTGCACGGCGTGCTTGTCCGGATAGCGTTGGCTCAGGTAGGCGCCCAGCCGATCCTGCTCGATCAGTTGATGCACCTGCTGTTGCAAGGCGGCGGGATACGCCTGGAGGTATTTGAGCGCGGTCATGGGACAACAACAAAAGTCACGAAAGACCGCCAGTGTAGCGAATTCAGGCGCTCGCCGCGCTCCAGTCGAACGGCTGCACAAAGTCCCTGACCTCGTCCGCCATCAATGGCCGCGCCACCAGGCAACCCTGGGCAAAGGGACAACCATTGGCCAGCAGCCACTGATACTGGGCAATCGATTCGACCCCTTCGGCGATCACCAGCACGCCGAATTGCCTGGCCAGCTCGATGATGTTTCGCACCAGCGCCGCATCCCGCGGCGAGTCCAGGACCCGGGCGATCAGATGCCGGTCCAGCTTCAAGGTATCGAGTTCGACATCACGCAGATGGGTCAGCGAACAAGGCCCCGAGCCAAAGTCGTCGAGCGCCACCCGCACCCCGAGGTTGCGCAGCAGGCGCAGTTGCTTGCGCGCTTCATCGGGGTTGTGCAGCAAGGCCTCTTCGGTGATTTCCACCTCCAATTGACGGGGTAGCAACTGATGGCGCTCCAGCACGAGCCGCAACTCAGTGGCCAGGTTAGGCATGCAGAACTGGGTGTTGCTCAGGCTGACCGCCAGCACCATGTCTTGGCTGAACAGCTTGTCCCAGGCCTTTCGCTGCTGGGCACTGCTCTGGTAGATCCAACTGCCGAGGCGGCTGATCAGTTGCGCTTCTTCCAGCAGCGGCAAGAACAGCCCCGGCGAAACGTCGCCGACACTGGGATGCTGCCAGCGCAGCAAGGCCTCGAACCCGCGTATGCGTCCATCGGCCAATGAAACCTGAGGCTGGTAGACCAGGTTGAAATCCTTGTGCTCGATGGCCGAACGCACGCTCTCCTCGAGCATCAAGCGGGTCCGCGCGCGGCCATTCATGTCGTGGTCGTAGAAACGGTACTGCTGGCGACCTGCGCGCTTGGCCTCATACATGGCGATATCGGCGGTACGCAGCAAGTCGTCGAGGCTGGCGCCGCAATCCGGATACGTGGCGATGCCGATGCTCGCGCCCAGCGCTACGTCCAGCCCGTCAATCTGCTGACAGATCGACACCCGCTCTATGAGTTTCTCCGCCATTTTCGCCGCTTGCTCGGCGAACTCGAGGTCAAGTAGCGCGGTGAACTCATCGCCGCCCATGCGCCCCAGGATATCGAAGGGGCGCAGGCAGGCCTTCAACTGTTCCGCGACCCAGCGCAGCACCCGATCGCCGGCGTCGTGCCCCAACGAATCATTGACCCGCTTGAAGCCATCCAGATCCAGGTACAGCAACACCCAGACACTGCCCGCACGCTCGCCGCGCAGCAGCAGGTTTTCCGTAGCCTGGTAGAACCCCCGGCGGTTGAGCAGGCCGGTCAGCGGATCGGTGACCGCCTGGAACTCCAGTTGCTGATGCAGGTGGCAGACCACCGACATGTCGAGCACGGTGACCACCATCGCCCGCTGCTCAGGCGGCAGCGGCGCACACGACAGCGCCACTGGCACTTGCTGCCCGGACGCGGTACGCAGCATCGCATCATGGGCGCGCCAGGTCTCGCCGCGACGGTAGTGGGCATGGATGTCCGAACCGGCCCACAGGGTGATCGGCGGCTTTTGCAGAAAGTCGATGAAACCTGTCCCCTGTAGCTCGTCGACCCTGGCGCTGAGCAGGCGGCACATCGCCGGATTGGCAAAGCGCACTCGCCCATCCTCGCCCACCACCAGGATGCCTTCGGCGGCATTCTCCAGTACCGAGGCGTTAAAGGCCCGCGCCGCCTCCAGGTCCTGGCTCAACTGCTGCAGTGCCCGGCGGCTGCGCTGATGCTCAAGCAGGGCCTGGACCTTGGGTTTGAGTATCTGTGGGTCGAACGGTTTGAACAGGTAGTCCACCGCGCCATGGGCATAGCCCTTGATCACGGCGTCCGGGGATTGCTCGTTAGCAGTCAGGAAAATGATCGGGGTCAACTGGGTGCGTTGGCTGCCGCGCATCAGGCGGGCTACTTCGAAACCATCCATGCCCGGCATCTGCACATCCAGCAGTACCAGGTCGACCTCATGTTCGAGTAACAGGTTCAGGGCTTCCAGGCCCGAGGCAGCAGTCATCACCTGCCAATCCTGGCGCTGCAGCAACGCACGCATGCTGACCAGGTTTTCCGGGTAATCATCAACGATCAAAAGAACCGAGCGGCCGTCACCTGGCTTGGGTTGCGCGCATTCCATGCTGCTTCTCTTTCTGGGGAGGGGTGAAACGGCTTACCGAAAAAACCGGACAAACGTTGTGTGTTTCACTTTAGACCGGGATTTGTCCAATCAGTAGGTATCAACACGCCATCACCGCATCAAAGCAGGCGGCTCCCGACTAACGGACTGTCTTTGCAGGCCCCGCAGACCGCTACGTGTGGCACGTCGCCATTTAGCTGGCGCCAATTAACCGCCAGGCGGGCCTTAACAAAGCACCCTCCCGGGCTTATAAAGGCCGCCCCCAAGATGGGCGGGCCAGAGCTTCCCCCGCGCCATTTCAGCCAGTACTCGTGGAATTCTTTGACGATGATCGATCTCGCAACCTGGAACCTCAGCGTTCCCGTTGGCACTCCCCCGGCTACCATCGACACCCCGAAACTGGTCAGTGGTTTCAAGAACCAGTATTTCCATTCCAACACCGGCACCCTGTTTTTCTGGGCTCCGGTCACCGGAACCCGCACTGAAAACGCGATCTATCCACGCACCGAGCTGCGCGAAACCTTCAGCAACGGCACCCTGCGCAATTGGCTCTACCCGGACGCCGACAACTCGTTGCGGGCCACCCTGGCGGTTAACCAGGTGCCGAGCTCGGGCAAGCTGGTCATCGGCCAGATCCACGCGTACGACAGCCAGAAACCGCTGGTGAAACTCGAGTACCAGTACAAAAGCACAACCGCCACCGGCAACATCGTCGCCAAGGTACGGATGCGCCCGGATGATGCCGAAGGCCGGGTGATCACCATCGCCAGCGGGGTCAAGCTCGACCGCGACTTCTCGTACCTGATTCATTTGAGCCCGGGCGGCGCCCTGGGGATCAGCGCCGCCGGCTCCCAGTGGGACAGCCAGATCAGCAGCACCTGGCGCAACAAACCGCTGTATTTCAAGGCCGGGGTCTATGTGCAGGACAACAGTGGCAACAGCCAGGAAGGCGGCAAGGTGACCTTCAGCAAGCTGGACATCGATCACGACAAATAAACGCGTGTGGTACGGGCGAATCAGCAAGGTGACGGGAGACAGATGCAGCACCACGACGCTTTCAGACAGATCCGCGTCGAGGGGGTCGACATTTCTGTAGGACAATCTGAGTATTGCCCCGCGTAAATACGACACCCCCTACAAGAACGTCATGGAGACACACCCGATGCCCTTTACTCGCTCCCTTCTCGCACTCTCTCTGGGCATGGTTTTGTTGCACAACCCGGTCTTCGCCGCACCACCTTTGTCGATGGCCGATGGGGTGGCCCAGGTCCACGCCCAGGACAGCAACGCCTGGGTCGAAATCAACAAAAGCGCGTTCGAAAACAACATTCGCGCCCTGCAGGCCACCCTCGCCGACAAATCAAAGATCTGCGCCGTACTCAAGGCGGACGCCTACGGCCACGGCATTGGTCTGCTCATGCCCTCGGTGATCGCCATGGGCGTGCCGTGCGTGGGCGTTGCCAGTAACGAAGAAATCCGTGTGGTGCGTGAAAGCGGCTTCAAGGGCCAGCTTATCCGCGTGCGCACGGCCGCCCTGAGCGAGCTGGAAGCAGCCCTGCCCTACAACGTCGAAGAGTTGGTGGGTAACCTCGACTTCGCCGTCAAAGCCAGCCTGATTGCCGAACAGCATGGCCGCCCGCTAGTGGTGCACATTGGCCTGAACTCCAGCGGCATGAGCCGCAATGGCGTGGAAATGACCACCGCCCAGGGTCGCCGTGACGCAGTCGCCATTACCAAGGTGCCGAACCTCGACGTGCGGGCGATCATGACCCACTTCGCGGTCGAAGACGCCACCGACGTGCGTGCCGGCCTCAAAGCGTTCAACCAGCAAGCCAAATGGCTGATGAGCGTGGCCCAACTGGACCGCAGCAAGATCACCCTGCATGCGGCCAACTCCTTCGCCACCCTGGAAGTGCCCGAGTCACACCTGGACATGGTCCGTCCCGGCGGCGCGCTGTTCGGCGACACCGTGCCGTCCCATACCGAATACACCCGGGTGATGCAGTTCAAATCCCACGTCGCCTCGGTCAACAGCTACCCCAAGGGCAACACGGTCGGCTACGACCGCACCTTCACCCTGGCCCGTGACTCGAAGCTGGCCAACATCACCGTGGGCTACTCCGACGGCTACCGCCGTGCCTTCACCAACAAAGGCATCGTGCTGATCAACGGTCATCGTGTGCCGGTCGTCGGCAAAGTCTCGATGAATACCTTGATGGTCGACGTCACCGACGTACCGAGCGTCAAAGGCGGCGACGAGGTGGTGCTGTTCGGCAAGCAGGGCAACGCCGAGATTGCCCAGGCAGAAGTCGAAGACATCAACGGCGCGCTGCTGGCCGACCTGTATACGGTGTGGGGCAACTCCAACCCGAAACTGCTGGTCGACAAATAAGCCAACGCCGAGCACAAAAAAACCCGCCTTGCGGCGGGTTTTTTCAATGCAGGTGGCGCAACGCTTAAGGCTTAGTTGACCTTGGCGTTCAGCTCACCTTTGAGGTAACGCTGGTACATCGCTTCCAGGGAGATCGGCTTGATCTTCGAAGCGTTGCCGGCAGTACCGAAGGCTTCGTAACGCGCGATGCACACGTCACGCATGGCGGTCACGGTGGCGCCGAAGAATTTACGCGGGTCGAACTCGCTCGGGTTGGTGGCCATCAGGCGACGCATCGCACCGGTGGATGCCAGGCGCAGGTCGGTGTCGATGTTGACCTTGCGCACGCCGTGCTTGATGCCTTCGACGATTTCTTCAACCGGTACGCCGTAGGTTTCTTTGATGTCGCCGCCGTACTGGTTGATGATCGCCAGCCACTCTTGCGGCACCGAGGAAGAACCGTGCATCACCAGGTGGGTGTTAGGGATGCGCTTGTGGATTTCCTTGATGCGGTCGATCGCCAGCACGTCACCGGTAGGTGGCTTGGTGAACTTGTAGGCGCCGTGGCTGGTGCCGATGGCGATGGCCAGGGCATCGACCTGAGTGCGCTTGACGAAGTCAGCTGCTTCTTCCGGGTCGGTCAGCATCTGGCTGTGGTCCAGCACGCCTTCGGCGCCGATGCCGTCTTCTTCACCGGCCATGCCGGTTTCCAGCGAACCCAGGCAGCCCAGCTCGCCTTCTACCGATACGCCGCAGGCGTGGGCCAGGGCTACGGTCTGCTGGGTGACACGGACGTTGTAGTCGTAGTCGGTCGGGGTCTTGCCGTCTTCACCCAGGGAGCCGTCCATCATGACCGAGCTGAAGCCCAGTTGGATCGAGCGCTGGCAGACGTCAGGGCTGGTGCCGTGGTCCTGGTGCATGCACACCGGGATATGCGGGAACTCTTCGATCGCCGCCAGGATCAGGTGCCGCAGGAATGGCGCGCCAGCGTATTTACGGGCGCCGGCCGAAGCCTGGACGATCACCGGGGAGTCAGTCTTGTCAGCGGCTTCCATGATGGCGCGCATCTGCTCAAGGTTGTTTACGTTGAAAGCTGGAACGCCGTAGCCGAATTCGGCGGCGTGGTCCAGCATCTGGCGCATGCTGATAAGTGCCATTGTGTGTCTCTCTCCCGGTTTAGGGTCGTTAATCGTGCAAGCCTGCCGTAGCGGCGGCTGCTATTCAAGTTATTGCTGATCGGGGGTAAGGCCGACCTGCGTGTATTCGTTGTGTGTTACTTGGCCTTGCAGCCACGGCCGATCAAATCGTTGGTGGCAACCCAGTACACCAGGCCTTCCTCACCTTTGAGGTGAAAGGCCAGTTGGTCGTCGCTGTACAACGTGCCACTGCCGGCCGGCTCAAGCTTCAAGCGATGCACCTGATCATCCCCCAGCCGCACCTCCACGGTGTCCTGCGTGGCATCGGTGAAGCGCCAGTGCACCTGGGCCTGGCTGTCACAGACCCAGTCGGTCCACGTGCCGGACGCTGCCGGCGCTGATGCAAACGGGTTCAAACTGGCGCAACCGGCAAGTACTGCCAGGGACACCACGGCGATCAAGCCTTTCATCCATCTTCCTCGGCGGTCGGCACACGCCAACCGCACTGGGCGTTAGTGAATCAGACCGGTCAGGGACAACCCTGTTCCTTGGCCGGAGTGTGCGTCTCGTACTTATCCAGGCCCTCGGGCCCGGAACGCTTGTTGAGCACCGGGTTGGTTTCCGCCTGCCAGTCGGCCTGGTAACAGCCTTTGTCGGGCGCGCCGGTGTCCGGGTCCTTGGCGGCCTTGGGATTACTCCCACAGCCGGCCAGCACTGCCGCGGCGATCAACGTCGCTAACGTCTTGACCATGTGAACACTCCTTTGCCTGGTCAACGGGCGGCCTCAGGCCTTGGCCCGGCTTTCCAGGACTTCTACGGCCGGCAGCACCTTGCCTTCGACGAATTCGAGGAATGCGCCGCCACCGGTAGAAATGTAGGAGATTTGCTCGGCAACGCCATATTTATCGATGGCCGCCAGGGTATCGCCGCCGCCCGCGATGGAGAACGCCGAGCTGTCTGCGATGGCCTGGGCCAGCACTTTGGTACCGTTGCCGAACTGATCGAATTCAAACACGCCCACTGGACCGTTCCACAGAATAGTCTTCGACGACTTCAGCAGCTCAGCGAAATGCGCTGCAGTCTGTGGGCCGATGTCCAGGATCATGTCGTCTTCAGCCACATCAGCGATCAGCTTGACGGTGGCCGTGGCGCTCTCGGCGAATTCCTTGGCAACCACCACGTCGACCGGCAATGGCACGCTGACTTTGCCGGCGATAGCGCGCGCGGTGTCCAGCAGGTCAGGCTCGTACAGGGACTTGCCGACCGGGTGCCCCGCCGCTGCGAGGAAGGTGTTGGCGATGCCGCCGCCGACGATCAACTGGTTGCAGATCTGGCTCAGGCTGTTGAGCACGTCCAGCTTGGTCGAGACCTTGGAGCCGGCCACGATGGCGGCCATTGGCTGGGCCGGGGCACCCAGGGCCTTGCCCAGTGCATCCAGCTCGGCAGCCAGCAGGGGACCCGCTGCGGCCACCTTGGCGAACTTGGCCACGCCGTGGGTCGAACCCTCGGCACGGTGCGCGGTGCCGAAGGCGTCCATCACGAACACGTCGCACAGGGCGGCGTACTGCTGGGCCAGTTCGTCGGCGTTCTTTTTCTCGCCCTTGTTGAAGCGCACGTTTTCAAACAGCACGATGTCGCCGGCCTTGACGTCGACGCCGCCCAGGTAGTCGGCCACCAGCGGCACGTCACGACCCAGCGCCTTGCTCAGGTACGCCGCAACCGGTGCCAGGCTGTTCTCGGCCGAGAATTCACCTTCGGTCGGACGACCCAGGTGCGAGCAGACCATCACGGCCGCGCCTTTTTCCAGGGCCAGCTTGATGGTCGGCAGCGAAGCCAGGATACGCGCATCGCTGGTGACTACACCGTCCTTGACTGGGACGTTGAGGTCTTCGCGGATCAATACGCGCTTACCTTGCAGATCGAGGTCGGACATCTTCAACACGGTCATGGGTCGCACTTCCTGTTAGCTCAGGTTAGAGAGCAGGTTTCTTGATAGCTGTTTGCAGATAGTGTTCTGCAACATCCAGCATTCGGTTGGCAAAACCCCATTCGTTGTCGAACCAGGCCAGGACGTTCACCAGCCGGGGGCCGGAGACGCGGGTCTGACTGGCATCGACAATCGCCGAATGTGGGTCATGGTTAAAATCACAACTGGCGTGAGGCAGTTCGGTGTACGCCAGCAAGCCCTTGAGCGGGCCGCTGGTGGCGGCCTCGCGCAGGAGCCGGTTGACCTCGGTGGCGTCGGTGTCGGTCACCGTCTGCATGGTGATATCCAGGCAAGAGACATTCACCGTCGGCACCCGTACCGCTTTGGCCTGAATTCGCCCGGCAAGTTCCGGCAACAGGCGTTCGATGCCACGCGCCAGACCAGTGGACACCGGGATCACCGACTGGAACGCCGAGCGGGTGCGACGCAGGTCCTCGTGGTGATAGGCATCGATCACCGGCTGGTCGTTCATCGCCGAGTGGATGGTGGTGATCGACACGTAGTCCAGGCCAAATGCCTGGTCCAGCAGGCGCAGCAACGGCACACCACAGTTGGTGGTGCAGGACGCGTTGGACACCAGCAGCTCAGCGCCGGTCAGGCAGTCCTGGTTGACACCAAAGACGATGGTGGCGTCGACATCGGCCTCGCTGGCCATCGGCTGGGAGAACAACACCCGTGGTGCGCCGGCGTCGAGGAACCGCTGGCCGTCGGCGCGGGTGTTGTAGGCACCGGAACATTCGAGCACCAGATCGACGCCCAGGGACGCCCAATCGATGCCTTCGGGAGTGGCACTGCGCAGGACCTTCACGCAGTCGCCATTAATATGCAGACAATCGCCATCGACCTTCACTTCGCCGGGAAACCGGCCGTGGGTGGAGTCGAAGCGTGTCAGGTATTCAATACTGGCCATGTCAGCCAGATCGTTGATCGCGACAATTTCAAACCCAGCCGCCGAGCCTCGCTCGAACAACGCCCGCAAGACGCAACGACCAATGCGGCCGTAGCCGTTGAGTGCAACTTTGTAAGGACGCGGTTGAGGCATGGGGTTCTCGATTACCGTGGTGAATCCGTTAATGCAGCGTCGTCTGACCGACCGCTATCGCGGGCAAGCCCGCTCCCACATGGACGGTGTATATCCCTGTGGGAGCGGGCTTGCCCGCGATGGCGTCGGCTCAGGCAACACCTTTTCTGGATCAGTCTTCCAGCAGCTCTTCAGCCTGGCCCAGGATGTTCTCCAGGGTAAAGCCGAACTCTTCGAACAAGGCTGGCGCAGGCGCCGACTCGCCGTAGGTGGTCATGCCGATGACGCGGCCTTCCAGGCCCACGTACTTGTACCAGTAGTCGGCGTGAGCCGCCTCGATGGCGATACGGGCGCTGACTTGCAACGGCAGGACCGATTGCTTGTAGCCGGCGTCCTGGGCTTCGAAGACGCTGGTGCACGGCATGGAAACCACACGCACTTTGCGACCCTGCTCGGTCAGTTTGTCGTACGCCTGAACGGTCAGGCCCACTTCGGAACCGGTGGAGATCAGGATCAGTTCCGGCTCGCCGGCACAGTCCTTGAGCACATAGCCGCCACGGCTGATGTCGGCGATCTGCGCGTCGGTACGAACCTGGTGTTGCAGGTTCTGACGCGAGAAGACCAACGCCGAAGGACCGTCCTTGCGCTCAATTGCATGCTTCCAGGCCACGGCCGATTCGACCGCGTCGGATGGGCGCCAGGTGTCCAGGTTTGGCGTGGTCCGCAGGCTGGTCAGTTGCTCGACCGGCTGGTGGGTCGGACCGTCTTCGCCCAGGCCAATGGAGTCGTGGGTGTAGACATGGATCACACGCTTTTTCATCAGCGCCGCCATGCGTACCGCATTGCGGGCGTATTCCATGAACATCAGGAAGGTTGCGCCGTAAGGCACCAGGCCGCCGTGCAGGGCAACACCGTTCATGATGGCGCTCATGCCGAACTCGCGCACGCCGTAGTACATGTAGTTGCCGCTGGCGTCTTCAGCCGAAACACCTTTGCAACCTTTCCACAGGGTCAGGTTGGAACCGGCCAGGTCAGCCGAACCGCCGAGCACTTCCGGCAACAGCGGGCCGAACGCGTTCAGGGCGTTCTGGCTGGCTTTACGGCTGGCGATGGTTTCGCCCTTGGCAGCGACTTCGGCGATGTAGGCCGAGGCTTTTTCCGAGAAGTCAGCCGGCAGCTCACCGCTCAGGCGACGGATCAGTTCGTTGGCTTCGCTCGGGAACGCGGCAGAATAGGCAGCAAAACGCTGATCCCACTCGGATTCGACGGTACGGCCGCTTTCCTTGGCATCCCATTCGGCATAGATATCGGCCGGGATTTCAAACGGGCCGTGGTTCCACTTCAGCGCCGCACGGGTCAGGGCGATTTCCGCGTCACCCAGTGGGGCGCCGTGGCAGTCTTCCTTGCCTTGCTTGTTCGGCGAACCGAAGCCGATGGTGGTCTTGCAGCAGATCAGGGTCGGCTGCTCGCTTTTGCGGGCAGTCTCGATCGCGGTCTTGATCTCTTCCGGGTCGTGACCGTCAACGTTGCGGATCACCTGCCAGTTGTAGGCTTCGAAACGCTTGGGTGTGTCGTCGGTGAACCAGCCTTCGACTTCGCCGTCGATGGAGATGCCGTTGTCATCGTAGAAGGCGATCAGCTTGCCCAGGCCCAGGGTACCGGCCAGGGAAGCGACTTCGTGGGAAATGCCTTCCATCATGCAGCCATCACCCAGGAACACATAGGTGTGGTGGTCGACAATGTTGTGCCCAGGACGGTTGAACTGCGCCGCCAGGACTTTTTCCGCCAGGGCGAAGCCCACAGCGTTGGCCAGGCCCTGACCCAGCGGGCCAGTGGTGGTTTCAACGCCCGGGGTGTAACCGAACTCCGGGTGGCCCGGGGTACGGCTGTGCAGTTGACGGAAGTTTTTCAGGTCATCGATCGACAGGTCGTAGCCAGTCAGATGCAGCAGCGAGTAGATCAACATCGAGCCATGACCGTTGGACAGCACGAAGCGGTCACGGTCGGCGAACGATGGATTGCTCGGGTTGTGCTTGAGGTAGTCACGCCAAAGTACTTCGGCGATATCCGCCATACCCATAGGGGCACCGGGATGGCCGCTGTTGGCTTTTTGCACGGCATCCATGCTGAGGGCACGAATGGCGTTGGCACGCTCACGACGGCTGGGCATCGCTGTTCTCCTGAGGATTTTGAATCGAGAGTGAATAAAACGGCACGGAAAAAAGGCGAGCATTTTCCCTCAGCGGATAGCCCGGGGGCAATGACAGATAGTCGATCAGGCACATTATTCCTGTGGATAACTGCTCATTGCCTGGGTGAAACCTTTCCGCATCTGGTTTGTAGAGTAAGGTTCGGCGGAAGAAGTGCCATCCATCGAGCAATATCAAAACTTTTTGATATTGAACTTGCGATGATTTCGAGGCGTGACTAGACTGCCGGCCTTATGAACCTACGCGCGCCTTCCATTCGCCCCGACGATTGTGATGAGCTGGCGGCCCTGTGCAAGGCCGGCGGCGATCCGTTGCGCCTGAATGTATTGCGCGCCCTGGCCAATGACTCGTTTGGCGTGCTGGAACTGGCGCAGATCTTTGCCACCGGCCAATCGGGCATGAGCCACCACCTCAAAGTGCTGGCCCAGGCCGACCTGGTGGCGACTCGCCGTGAAGGCAATGCGATTTTTTATCGACGCGCCCTGCCCCACACCGAATTGCCAGGCGGCAAGCTGCATGCGGCCCTGCTTGAAGAAGTCGACAACCTGACCCTGCCCAGTGACGTGCAATCACGCATCGCACAAGTTCACGGGCAAAGGGCTGCCGCAAGCCAGGATTTTTTCTCACGGGTTGCGGAGAAGTTTCGCGCCCAACAAGACTTGATTGCCGGCCTGCCGCAGTACCGCGAAAGTGTGCTGGCGCTGCTCGACAAACTCAGCTTCAGTGACATGGCCACGGCGATTGAAGTCGGCCCCGGGGATGGCAGTTTTCTCCCGGAACTGGCCCGGCGCTTCAGTCAGGTCACGGCGCTCGACAACAGCCCGGCGATGCTCGAACTGGCGCGCCAGGTGTGTGAGCGGGAAAGGTTGACTAACGTCAGCCTGCAACTGGCCGATGCCTTGAATGGCGTGAGCCTGGCAGCCGACTGTGTGGTACTGAATATGGTCCTGCACCATTTCGCCGCCCCGGCTGATGCGCTCAAGCACATGGCTGGCTTGCTACAACCAGGCGGCAGCCTGCTCGTGACAGATTTATGCAGTCACAACCAAAGTTGGGCCAGGGAGGCCTGCGGTGATCTTTGGTTGGGGTTTGAACAGGACGATCTGGCCCGTTGGGCCACCGCTGCGGGACTCGTTCCCGGGGAAAGTCTCTATGTAGGCTTACGTAATGGTTTCCAGATCCAGGTCCGCCATTTTCAGCGACCGGCTGGCGACACTCACCATCGGTAAATTTCAGGAAAACATCGAGATGAGCGAATACTCCCTTTTCACCTCCGAGTCCGTGTCTGAAGGGCATCCGGACAAAATCGCCGACCAGATTTCTGATGCGGTGCTGGACGCAATCATTGCTGAAGACAAGTTCGCCCGTGTGGCGTGCGAGACTCTGGTGAAAACGGGCGTGGCGATCATCGCCGGCGAAGTCACTACCTCGGCCTGGGTTGACCTGGAGCAGATCGTTCGTGACGTCATCACCGACATCGGCTACACCAGCTCCGACGTCGGTTTCGACGGCGCAACCTGCGGCGTGATGAACATCATCGGCAAGCAGTCCCCCGACATCAACCAGGGTGTCGACCGCGCCAAGCCAGAAGACCAGGGCGCCGGCGACCAGGGCCTGATGTTCGGCTACGCCAGCAACGAAACCGAAGTGCTGATGCCGGCGCCGATCACCTTCTCGCACCAGCTTGTACAAAGGCAAGCCGAAGCCCGTAAATCCGGGCTGTTGCCGTGGCTGCGCCCGGATGCCAAGTCCCAGGTTACCTGCCGCTATGAAGGCGGCAAGGTAGTCGGCATCGACGCCGTCGTCCTGTCGACCCAGCACAACCCGGACGTGTCGTACAAAGACCTGCGCGAAGGCGTGATGGAGCTGATCGTCAAGCACGTACTGCCGGCCGAACTGCTGAGCAAGGACACCCAGTTCCACATCAACCCGACTGGCCAGTTCATCATTGGTGGCCCGGTTGGCGACTGCGGCCTGACCGGTCGCAAGATCATCGTCGACAGCTACGGCGGCATGGCCCGTCACGGCGGCGGCGCGTTCTCCGGCAAGGATCCATCGAAGGTTGACCGTTCGGCTGCCTACGCCGGTCGCTACGTAGCCAAGAACATCGTGGCCGCCGGCCTGGCCGAGCGTTGCGAGATTCAGGTGTCCTACGCCATCGGCGTCGCTCAGCCTACCTCGATCTCGCTGAACACCTTCGGCACCGGCAAGATCAGCGACGACAAGATCGTCAAGCTGGTGCGCGAAGTGTTCGACCTGCGTCCATACGCCATCACCAAAATGCTCGACCTGCTGCACCCGATGTACCAGGAAACCGCAGCCTACGGCCACTTCGGCCGCACGCCGCAAACCAAGACCGTGGGCGAAGACACCTTCACCACGTTCACCTGGGAAAAAACCGACCGCGCCGACGCCTTGCGCGCTGCTGCCGGCCTGTAAGCCCTACGGGCTACAACACAAGCCCCGCCCGGTTCGCCGCGCGGGGCTTGTGCTTTTTCGGGGCGGCGACACACCCTGCAAAGCACTTGGCAACGCCCGCTTCGGTCCTGATCTAGCCTTGAGTTTCTCCCCCTCGAGCAAGGACGCTCACGATGCCGGTTCGCTCCCCCCTGTTGCTCGGCCTATGCCTGGGCAGCGTCTGCCTGCTGGCCAATGCCAGCCCCTGCCCCGATTGGCCGGCCGAGCGTGCCGGGGCTGAAATCGAGGCCTTGCAGCAACAGCTCCAGCGCTGGGACGAGCGCTATCACCGCCAGGGCCAGTCACCGGTGGCGGATGAACTCTATGACCAGTCCCGCGCCCGGCTCAGCGCCTGGCGTAGCTGCTTCAATACCCACGCGGAAACCGACAATCCGTTACTGACCGCTCGCGGCACCCTGGCCCACCCCACGCCCCATACCGGCCTGGACAAACTCAGCGACGGCCAGGCCGTCAAAGACTGGCTAGCCTCACGCCAGCAGGTCTGGGTGCAGCCCAAGGTCGACGGGGTGGCCGTGACCCTGGTTTACCAGCAGGGCCGACTGACCCAGGCGATCAGTCGGGGCGACGGCATCCTGGGGCAGGACTGGACCGCCCAGGCCCGCAAACTCAGCGCTGTCCCCCAGCAATTGCCGAAAGCCATCGACCTGCTGGTGCAGGGCGAGCTCTATTGGCGCCTGACCGATCACGTGCAGGCCACGGCAGGCAGCCTCAATGCCCGCAGCAACGTGGCCGGGCTGATGGCCCGCAAGACCCTGCAGCCCCAGGAGGCCGACGGGATCGGTCTGTTTGTCTGGGACTGGCCCCGGGGCCCCGTCGAGCTACCGGTCCGTGCCGCAGCCCTGACTGCCCTGGGATTCAACGACACGCAGCCCTTCAGCCAACCGATCCAGACCTTTGCCGATGCCGAGCGCTGGCGTGAGCAGTGGTATCGCACGCCGCTACCGTTCGCCACAGACGGCATCGTCCTGCGCCAGCAACAACGACCGTCCGCCGAACGCTGGCAAGCCAGGTCGCCCTATTGGGCCATCGCCTGGAAATACCCCTTCGCCCAGGCCCTGGCCGAGGTCCGCAAGGTGCACTTCAAGACCGGGCGCACCGGACGCATCACCCCGGTGCTGGAGCTTGTGCCCTTTACGCTCGATGACCGGCAGATCAAACGAGTGAGCGTCAGTTCACTGCAACGATGGCAACGCCTGGATATCCGCCCTGGCGATCATGTCGCGATCAGTCTGGCTGGCCTGACCATCCCGCGACTCGACAGCGTGGTACTGCGCAGCACCGAACGCGCCCAGGTCCTGGTGCCGCGCGCTGAAGACTTTCATCCACTGAGTTGCTGGCAACCGACGCCCGGTTGTGAAAACCAGTTCCTGGCGCGCCTGACCTGGCTCAGTGGCAAGCAGGGCCTGGCCTTGGCGCAGGTAGGCCCCGGTACTTGGGAGAAGCTGGTCCAGGCCGGCCGTATCAAAGGGTTACTGGATTGGTTGACCCTCGATGCCCAAGAGCTTGCTACCATTGACGGTTTCGGCGAGCGCAACAGCGCACGCCTGCTGGAGAGCCTGCAACGTGCCCGTCAGCAACCATTCACCCGCTGGCTCAAGGCCTTGGGGGTTCCGCCCACGGGCGCGGCCAATCTGGCAGGTCCATGGCAGTTGCTGGCACAGCGAGACACCGCTCAATGGTTAGCCGAAGGTGCAATCGGCCCGGGCCGCGCGGCGCAGTTAAGCGCCTTTTTTCGCGACCCGCATGTGCAGGCCTTGAGCGAACAATTACGGGCTGCCGGTATCGACGGGTTTGAGTGACCGGGATACCTGCAGCATTGAACCCAACGAGTATCGATGCGCTCAAACAGGCCATCTGCTCGTCGACTTGATTACCTGTTAAACGGAGCTTTCATGAAACGTCTTTCACCGCTCGCCCTGTTGACCCTGTGCAGCGTCCTGGCTGCCCCCCTGATGGCGGCCGAACAAGCCCCGGAACTCACCGGCTGCGCCGCCAAGCGCCAGTCCATCAGCACCCAGATCGAGCAGGCCAAGGCCCACGGTAATGCCGAGCAACAGGCTGGCCTGGAAAAGGCCCTGAGCGAAGTCACCGCCCACTGCACCGATGCTTCCCTGAAAAAAGAACGCGAAAGCAAGGTGCTCGATGCCAAGCACGAGGTCAGCAAGCGTCAGGCCGACCTCGACAAGGCGATGAAAAAGGGCGATCCGGAGAAGATCAACAAACGCAAAGACAAACTCGCCGAGTCCCGCAAGGAATTGCAGGAAGCGCTGGACGAGCTGGATAAGTAAGCACAACGCCTAATCCTGGTTGTGCAGGAGCTGGCGGTACCCGCTTGCAGCACCTGCTTGCGGCTTGCCAGCTCCTGCACAAGTCAGCGCACTCAGTGGTCGCGAAACTCTTTATGACAGGCACTGCACGCGTCTTCGACTTTCTGCACCGCAGGGCCGAGGTTGCTTGCCTTGTAGGGCTGGACCTGGCTGGCGACCACCAATTGAGCGGTAGCCGCTTCCAGCGTGCGGGCCATTTCCTGGAAGCGCGCCTGTTTCTGCCAGACCTCATCCTTGGCGCTGCTGTGATCCTCCTCGCGAACCTGGGGGAAATGCTTCCACGGTTCCCGGGACAAGGTATCCAGCTTGACGGCACCTTCGGCAAAACGCGGACCGTCGAACGGTATGCGTCCGCGCAACATGCCGCCCAGGTCTTCACCGGTCTTGAGCATTTGCTTGAAGATCGCCTTGCGCTGACCCAGCGGCGAGTTCGGATCGACACCGCCACAGGCAGACAGCGTCAGGCAGGCCAGCAATACAACAGAAATTCTTTTAAGAGTCATGGTGGCTCAAGGTCACGGAAATCGGCGGCCAGTATCCTCGCCTGATCCGCAAAGACCAATAGCCCTATTAACAATAAGGGTTGCCTGAGTACCTGAAGGACTCCGGCAGCCGGTCATAGGAAGTACCGCATGAACAGTCGTTTCAAGGCCTGGCGCAAGCACCTGGGCTGGACCTTTCCGATGATCGCCCTCCTCGCCGGTTGCAACGGTGGCGATAACACCAAGCCGCAAACCCATGCGCTGGCCACCTACTCCAGCGCGACCTGGGACGCCTTACCGGCGGTGTCCGATAACGACCTGCTCGCCGGGTTCGGTTCATGGCGCAGCGCCTGCACCCGCCTCAAGGCCGATCCGGTCTGGGGCGCGCCCTGCGCCGCCGCAGCCAACGTGCCACAAGACGCCACGGCAATCCGCGCCTTCCTCAAGGAACAACTTCAGGTCTACGGCCTGCGCTCCTCCGGCGGGAACGCCAACGGCTTGATCACCGGTTATTACGAACCGGTGTACCCCGGCAGCTTGACGCAGACCCCGGCAGCCAACGTGCCGATCTACGGTGTGCCGGAAGACATGATCATCGTCTCCCTCGAGAGCATTTACCCCGAGCTCAAGGGCAAGCGCCTGCGCGGCCGCCTCGAAGGGCGAGTACTCAAGCCTTACGATGACGCCGCCACCATCGGGACCCAAGGGGTCAAGGCGCCGATAGTGGCCTGGCTGACCGACCCGATGGACCTGCAATTCCTGCAGATCCAGGGCTCGGGCCGGGTCCAACTGGCCGATGGCCGACAACTGCGCATCGCCTACGCCGACCAGAACGGCCACCCGTACCGGCCCATTGGTCGCTGGTTGGTGGAACAGGGTGAACTGAAGAAAGAAGACGTGACCATGGGTGCCATCAGCACCTGGGCCAAGGCCAACCCGACACGCATTCCCGAGCTGCTGGCCAGCAACCCGAGCTATGTGTTCTTCACCCGCAACCCCGACAGCAACGAAGGCCCCCGCGGTTCACTGAACGTGCCGCTGACTTCGGGTTACAGCGTGGCGGTAGATCGCAAGGTGATTCCGCTGGGCAGCCTGCTGTGGCTATCGACCACGCGTCCCGATGGCACCCCGTTGGTCCGCCCGGTGGCCGCGCAGGACACCGGCGGCGCGATCACTGGCGAAGTGCGCGCCGACCTGTTCTGGGGAACCGGCGATGCCGCCGGGCACTTGGCCGGCGACATGAAGCAGCAGGGACAGATCTGGATGTTATGGCCAAAAGGTGCGCCGCTGCCCCAACTGCCACAGGTGCCTGACAGCAAGTAACCGGCCGGTTCAGATCGAGACGAAAAAGAAGCTGACGATCAGCCCGACCCCGACAAACCACACCAGCGAACGCAGGATGGCCCAGTCGGCCAGGTAGCAGATGATGTACAGCAGGCGGCTGGTGATGAACAACACCGACAATACGTTGATCGTCACCAGCTCCGCGTTGCCGGCCAAATGCGCGACGATGACCGCCGCGGCGAATGCCGGGGTGATCTCGAAACTGTTGAGCTGGGCGGCATACGCGCGCTTGGCGAAGCCGTCCAGGGTCAACGCAAACGAGCGCGGGTCATGGTTGTCCCGCAGCCGGTAGCCGCCGCCGACCTTGGCGACGGCTGTGCACAGGTACGGCAGGAAAATCGCGATCAAGATGCACCACAGAGCCACAGTCATTACCGATTCCTTCTTGTTGGGGTTTTATGAGCCAGGGCTCAGAACTTCATCACGAGCATGCCAATCAGCACCAGCCCACAGGCTAAGAGTCGTGGTCTGCCGAAAGGTTCTTTGAGGTAACGCATACCAAAGAGCACCACCAGGATCACGCTGATCTCGCGCAACGCAGCCGCTTCGGCAATCGACCCCAACTGCATGGCCCAGAGCACCAGAGCGTAGCTGAACAACACGCAGAATCCGACCGCCAGTCCCAGCCGCCACTGCTCTCGCCAGAACTGCATGAATGCTGGCCGCTTGCTCACCATGGCCAGCAACGGGAACGGCCAGGCACTGAGCAGCGTGACCCAGACCAGGTAATCCAGGGGATGCGACCAGCGACGAATAGCCTGGCCATCAATGAAGGTGTAGCAGCCGATGCACAGGCCGATCAACGCCACCACCGGCAGCATCGTCCACGGCAAGCGCTCGCCACCACCGCCCTGCCACAGCAGGCAAAGCATGCCGAACGGGATCAGTAGGATGCCGAGGATCTGCTGGGTGCTCAGCACTTCGCCGGCGAAAATCAGGGTCAACGCCAACACCACCAACGGCGACAACCCGCGCATCAACGGATAGACCAAGCCCAGGTCACCCACCCGATAGGCCTGGATCAGCAGGTAGCGATAAAGCAATTCAAAGGCCGCCGAAGCGAGGATCCACGGCCAGATGTCCAGCGGCGGCAAACTCACGAACGGCAGCGCCACCGCCACGAACAACAGCGCCACGCTGTCCATGCAGGCCACCACCAGCAAACGTTCAGCGCTAAACTTGATCAGGGTATTCCAGGCCGCGTGCAACAGCGCCGCCACCAAAACCAGAACTGTCGCGAGCACGTAGCCTCCTTGCCCAAGAGAATTGATTCGCCATATGTCAGTAGCTGTTTATACTGCAAGCGACCACGCCGCACTCACTTGCGCACATACTTATTCCAATAAATTTCTGCTACTGCCTGACTCTTCAACGATTCGGGAGCCGGCAGGCGTTCGCCTGATCAAAGCGTCAAGACTACCCATAGAGACCTTGCGCATGCCACTGGCCTTGCTTGCTTTGGCCGTTGCCGCTTTTGGCATCGGCACCACCGAATTTGTCATCATGGGCCTGCTGCCCGATGTTGCCCGCGACCTCGCGGTGAGCATCCCCGACGCCGGCCTGCTGATTACCGGCTACGCCCTGGGCGTGGTGTTCGGCGCCCCGATCCTCGCGATCGGTACTGCCAACATGCCCCGCAAGGCCACATTGCTGGGCATGACGCTGATGTTCATCCTCGGCAACATCCTCTGCGCCCTGGCGCCAAACTACGCCACGTTGATGGCGGCCCGGGTGATCACCGCACTGTGCCATGGGGCCTTCTTTGGCATCGGCTCGGTGGTCGCCGCCGGCCTGGTGGCACCGAACAAGCGGGCCCAGGCGATTGCGCTGATGTTCACCGGCCTGACCCTGGCCAATGTGCTGGGCGTGCCTCTGGGCACGGCCTTGGGCCAATACGCCGGCTGGCGCTCGACATTCTGGGCAGTGTCGGTAATCGGGGTGATTGCGGCCCTCGCCCAATGGCTGTGGCTGCCCAAGGACATCGCCATGGACAAGGCCAATCTGGCCAGTGAGTTCAAGGTGCTGGGCAAGCCCAGTGTCCTGCTGGCACTGGGCATGAGCGTGCTGGCGTCCACCAGCCTGTTCAGCGTATTTACCTACATCGCACCGATCCTGCAGGACATCACCGGCGTCAGCCCCCACGGCGTGACCCTCATGCTGCTGTTGTTCGGTGTCGGCCTGACGGCAGGCAGCATGCTTGGCGGAAAGCTGGCCGACAGCCGCTTGCTGCCATCACTGGTGGGCATGGCACTGGCCGTCATGGTGGTGTTGGCAGCGTTCAGCCAGACCAGCCATTCGGTGATCCCGGCGGCCATTACCCTGGTACTCTGGGGCATATTTGCCTTTGCCCTGTGCCCGATCCTGCAACTGCTGATCATCGACCAGGCCCATGAAGCACCCAACCTCGGCTCGACCCTGAACCAGAGCGCCTTCAATCTGGGCAACGCTGCCGGCGCCTGGATCGGCGGACTGGTTGTTGCCAGCGGCGCGGACCTGGCGGACTTGCCCTGGACCGGCGCGCTGGTCAGCGGCTTGACCGTGCTGACCGCGCTGTACTTCATCTACCGGCAACGGTGCGCGAGCGCCACGACGCTTAAAGCGACTGCACAATGATCTGACTTTTCAGGTCATTGGCCGCTGCCTCGGCCATGGTTTTCATCGACTTGAAGTCATCCGGGGTGCACACCGCACCCGGTTGCTTGAAGTCGAAACGGCGCTTGACCACCACCGTGTTGCCTTCGCGGACATAGGTCGAACTGTAGTCGAACCGCTCATGGCGCAGCGTCACGTTCTTTGGTGCCGCGAGAATGCTGACATCCTGTGGGAACTCAAAACGCGCCTGCTCTTCGGTCACCCCGGAAATACAGGTGAACGCCTGAGTCCGCTCCGGCTCCATGAGCAGGCCAAAGACACTTTGTGCAATGCCGCCGGCAAGGCTGCTCATAGTCAGAACGCCAATCGGTCCAGGTAGATTGGCCAGGTTTTCCACGCGCCCGGCCATGTTCATTGCATAGTCCTGGCCGCTCTCCTCGAACTTCCCGGCATCAAAAGTGCCACTGCCATTGAGCCCGTAGGACGCGAGGATCTGCTGGATCATCAGGTCGCGGTCGGCGGGCTTCATCGACTTGACCCCGTAGCGGTTCACTTCGGCGGCCCAGCCAATCACATTGGAGGTATGGCTGAAGTCGGCCGCGCCTTTTGACGAGACCTTGAATAGCATGCTGTTTTCCACCAAGCCTTCTTGGAGGGCCGGCGTGTGCCCAACACTACCGGACTTGCTCAAGACCACCGGTTTGTCCAGCACTGGCACCGGCAGGTAACCGGCGGCAATGCCTTCGGCGGTGGAGTCGAGATACAGGTTCAGGCTCGGCACATAGGTGATGGCGTGGTTGAGCAGCCCCAGCGTCGGCACCTTGGGCAACACATAGGCATTGCCCAGGTTGACCAGGGCCGGCGAACTCTCGATCCCCACCGCCGCCAGCATGGCTTCCAGCAGCGCAACGTGGTCCTTGCAGTCGCCATAGCGGTTGGCCAGGATCGTATCCACCGGATGCGGCACGACACCGCCCGGGCCGACGTAGACCGCAACATAACGAATGTTCTTGCGGACCCAGTCGCTCAGTGCAATAGCCTTGGCCCGGGGCGTGTCGAGCCCGGCCGTGAGGCCGTTGGCAAGGTCCTGGATCTGCGGCGTCAGGGTGCTGTGGGCCCGTGCATCGTAGGCCTTGGCGAACGTGGCGAAATCGCTGAACGTCGACACGGCCAAGTATTGGCCGTAGTCCAGGTAAGACACCGCCCCCTGCTCGATGCGCGCCTTTTGCGCAGGCACATAGTCCCAGCGATAGATTTTGCGTCCCGGCCCGGCGGCGGGCGTGCTCGCGGTAAAGCCCTTGGCATCGGCGTGCAGCGGCATGTCGGCCGGCAGGTCATAGATCAGGGTGAATTGCCGGGTAGGGAAAAACGCCGGGTAGGAAAGGTCTTCAAAATGGCCAGGAAACAGCGCCGTGCTGCGTTTTTTCCTGAACTGAACCACCAGCCGGTCACCCACGGCAACCTCAGGGAAGATCACCACCTTGAGCAGCGTGTCCTGGAACATCGGTGCACCCGCAGACGCTTGCTCCTGCTGCTCCTTGATCTGGTCGGCCTGAACCTGCACCTTGCGTCCGTCAGGCTTTTGCGTATACGCCTGGACCACCTCCAGGGTTTCCAGGGTCCGGTTGTAACTCATCGAACGTTGCGCCCAGGCCTTGATCGCCCGCTCTTCGTTGATCAGGTACGCCGTTTCCCAAGTAGCGACAAAACTGCCGTCGGCATTGACCACATTGGTCTGGATTTCTTTCTCGATGGTTATCGAAAGGTCAGTGCCATCGTCCTTGGCCTGGGCGGTGCCCAAAGCCAGGACAGACACCAGCAGCGCACTCAGAAGGCGCGCAGGGGAGAAGCCTGAGAACTGCATAAAGATCCGTCTTTTTATGAATAGGAAGCGTTCGCAATATACAGCAAACGCTGCGCTATCATTTAGACACCCTTAAATATTGTGCAAATTCAGGCTCTTACCCGCGCATGCAGGGTGAAACTGGCCTCACTTGTGCAATGTGCGCGAATCAGCCACAGGCGCTTCAGCCTTCTTCGGCGGCCCGCTCTCGCTGCGAATTTGCGCATGGCTCAGCAAGGCAAAGATAAAGCTGCCACCAATGATGTTCCCCGCCAGCGTAGGACCTGCAAACACCAGCCAGAAGTCCGCCCATGACAATTGGCCCGCGAACACCAGGTAGGAGACTTCGGCCGAACCGACCACGATGTGGGTGAAGTCCCCCAGCGCCATCAGGTAAGTGATGAGGATAATGATCCACATCTTGGCGCTCTCCATGGACGGAATCATCCAGACCATGGTGGCGATCATCCAGCCCGAGACGATGCCCTTGGCGAACATCTTGCTGGCGTCGTTTTCCATGACCTTGCGCCCGATATCGAGGAAGGCCAGGTCGGTCTTGGTGTCGAAAATCGGCAGGTGCAACATCACGTAGGCCACCAGCAGGGTCCCACACAAATTGCCAAACAAGACCACCGTCCACAGGCGCAACAGCCGGCCGAAATTGTTCAACGTGGGTTTGGTCATGACCGGCAGCACGGCGGTCAGGGTGTTTTCCGTGAACAGCTGCTGGCGGGCGAGGATCACCGCCAGGAACCCGGCACAGTAGCCAAAACTGGCGATCACCTTGAAAGCCTCGCCGTCCGGCAGCCGCGAATTGAGCAGCCCCATGGCCATCAGCGACAGGCCCATGGTCAAACCGGCGGCCAAGGCAGACCACCAGAGCGCAGCGACACTGCGCTCCAGCTCCTGGTCACCCTGGGTACGAATGATCTCGTGCAACACTGCCGCGCGCGGTGGCTGGTTCTTGTCGACGTCGTGCTGTTCCTGCGCCGAAAGGTTCGGGGTCTTGCCGTCGTGTGCCGAGCTCATGGGATACGCAACCGGTGGCGGGATATCTAGCTATGACCTGCACAGCGCAGATTCCGTTCTACAGGCCTTGCATCACTCGACGCCGGCGCCATCCTGGAACTGGTCCTTGACGTACTTGATCTCGGTCCGCCCGTGCGCGGCCGGCAGACCGTCCTCGCCGAGGTTCACAAAGACCATCTTCTCCACCGTGAGGATGCTCTTGCGGGTGATCTTGTTGCGCACCTCGCACGTCAGGGTGATCGAGGTACGACCGAACTCGGTGGCGGTGATGCCCAGTTCGATGATGTCGCCCTGGCGCGAGGCGCTGACAAAGTTGATTTCGGAAATGTACTTGGTGACCACGCGCTGGTTGCCCAGCTGGACGATGGCATAGATCGCCGCTTCTTCGTCGATCCAGCGCAACAGGCTACCGCCGAACAGCGTGCCGTTGGGGTTGAGGTCTTCGGGTTTTACCCATTTGCGGGTGTGGAAATTCATGCTCACTCCTGACCGTCTTGCCGATTGATGCCGCCCATCATGGCAGAGCCCGACGCAGAGCTCTACGCAGCATCGACTATGGTCTCGATCAAGATTATCAACCAGCCGACAGAAACCCTTTGGAAGATCCGCCCAGCCCGCTATAATCGCCCCCGTTTCAAAACGGTCATCTTCAATTGCTACCGTTTTCCCGCCACCTGTCCGAGGGGCGCTGCAGCAGGCTAGACCTGTCAGGCTCGGATGGGGCGTTGCCTGGCCTTGAATGGCCGGACACTAAACGCACAACGGCGCCCATTCGCATACATTACGAATGGAGGCTCTTCATGAGCGCTGTCAACACGCCTGCAGATTTCACCGACTACAAAGTCGCCGACATGTCCCTGGCTGCCTGGGGCCGTCGCGAAACCATCATCGCCGAATCGGAAATGCCGGCCCTGATGGGTCTGCGTCGCAAGTACGCCGAAGAGCAACCGCTCAAGGGTGCGAAGATCCTCGGCTGCATCCACATGACCATCCAGACTGCCGTGCTGATCGAAACCCTGGTTGCCCTGGGTGCCGAAGTGCGTTGGTCGTCCTGCAACATTTTCTCGACTCAGGACCAGGCTGCCGCGTCCATCGCCGCTGCCGGCATCCCGGTATTCGCCTGGAAAGGTGAAACCGAAGCTGAGTACGAGTGGTGCCTGGAGCAAACCATCCTCAAAGATGGCGCTCCATGGGATGCCAACATGATCCTCGACGACGGCGGCGACCTGACCGAGCTGCTGCACAACAAATACCCGGCGGTACTGGATCGCGTTCACGGCGTGACCGAAGAAACCACCACTGGCGTGCACCGCCTGCTGGACATGCTGGCCAAGGGCGAGCTGAAAATCCCGGCCATCAACGTCAACGACTCGGTGACCAAGAGCAAGAACGACAACAAATACGGCTGCCGTCACAGCCTCAACGACGCGATCAAGCGTGGTACCGACCACCTGCTGTCCGGCAAGCAAGCGCTGGTCATCGGCTACGGCGACGTGGGCAAGGGTTCCGCTCAATCCCTGCGTCAGGAAGGCATGATCGTCAAGGTTTCCGAAGTTGACCCGATCTGCGCCATGCAAGCCTGCATGGACGGTTTTGAACTGGTATCGCCATTCATCGACGGTATCAACACCGGCACCGAGGCAAGCATCGACAAGGCGCTGCTGGGCAAGATCGACCTGATCGTGACCACCACCGGTAACGTCAACGTTTGCGACTCGAACATGCTCAAGGCCCTGAAGAAGCGTGCAGTAGTCTGCAACATCGGCCACTTCGACAACGAAATCGACACCGCTTTCATGCGCAAGAACTGGGCATGGGAAGAAGTGAAGCCACAGGTGCACAAGATCCACCGCACCGGCCCTGGTGATTTCGACGCACAGAACGACGACTACCTGATCCTGCTGGCCGAAGGTCGCCTGGTGAACCTGGGTAACGCTACCGGTCACCCAAGCCGCATCATGGACGGTTCGTTCGCCAACCAGGTCCTGGCGCAGATCTTCCTGTTCGGCCAGAAGTACGCCGACCTGTCGCCAGCCCAGAAAGCCGAGCGCCTGACCGTTGAAGTACTGCCAAAGAAACTCGACGAAGAAGTGGCCCTGGAAATGGTCCGCGGTTTCGGCGGCGTCGTGACTCAACTGACCAAGACCCAGGCCGATTACATCGGCGTGACCGTCGAAGGTCCGTTCAAGCCGCACGCTTACCGTTACTGATAGGCCGCAGGTTTGCTGGCGATTGCGGTGTGTCCTGCGCACAGCATCGCCTGCTCTCCTGTAGGAGCGAGCCTGCTCGCGATGGTCGTAAACGATAACGCGTGCTGTCTGGATGAACGCGTTGCTCTTACGTTTTTCGCGAGCAAGCTCGCTCCTACAGGGGGCCAGCCTCCGCACTACGTGTTTCCAAGGATACGACCATGTCACAAGATCGTCGCTACAGCTTCGAGTTCTTCCCGACCAAGACCGATGCTGGGCATGAAAAGCTGCTCGCCACTGCTCGTCAGCTGGCCACCTACAACCCCGATTTCTTCTCCTGCACCTATGGCGCTGGTGGTTCGACCCGTGATCGCACGATCAACACCGTGTTGCAGCTGGAAAGCGAAGTCAAAGTCCCTGCCGCCCCGCACCTGTCCTGCGTCGGCGACAGCAAGGCTGACCTGCGCGGCCTGCTGACTCAGTACAAGGCGGCGGGTATCACCCGCATCGTTGCCTTGCGCGGTGACCTGCCTTCGGGCATGGGCATGGCCAGCGGCGAACTGCGCCACGCCAATGACCTGGTGCAATTCATTCGTGAAGAAACCGGCGATCATTTCCACATCGAAGTTGCCGCCTACCCGGAAATGCACCCGCAAGCGCGCAATTTCGAAGACGATCTCGCCAACTTCGCGCGCAAGGCCAACGCTGGCGCCGACAGCGCGATCACCCAGTACTTCTTCAACGCCGACAGCTACTTCTACTTCGTCGAGCGTGTACGGGCGATGGGCGTGAACATCCCGATCGTGCCGGGCATCATGCCGATCACCAACTACAGCAAGCTGGCGCGCTTCTCCGATGCCTGCGGTGCGGAAATCCCACGCTGGATCCGCAAGCAGCTGGAAGCCTACGGCGACGATACCCAGAGCATTCAGGGTTTCGGCGAGCAGGTGATCACGCAGATGTGTGAACGTTTGTTGCAGGGCGGCGCACCAGGGCTGCATTTCTATACCCTGAACCAGGCTGATCCTAGCCTCGCTGTCTGGAACAATCTGAAACTGCCGCGCTGATCACGGCAGTGCATTCAGAAAAATGGCCCTGGCGAACCCCAGGGCCTTTTTTTTATCTGTCACTCAACCGGGAAAACCGTAGTAGATGTCGATTCCTAGCCCAACTCCGACCCCACAACTGATCTACCTGGTCTACGGTGCCTGCACTTACCATCAGGAAGCACTCTTCAGTATTGCCAGCGCTTTGGCGGGCATGCGCAAGACGCCGGGGGAAGCGCTCGACATCCAGGTTTTCACCGACGACCCGGCGCCTTACCGCGACCTGCCAGTACGGATTCGCCAGTTCGACGAAGCCACCCGTCAGGGCTGGATCGCCCCCCACGGCTACCACTTCCGCGCCAAACACGCGGTCATGCAACAGGTGATGGCCGAGTCGGAGCTGGCCCTGTTGATCGACACCGACACCTTCTTCCACTGCTCGCCCCTGGAATTGTTCCGGCGCATCCAGCCCGGCACCCTGCTGTGCAACACCCTCGGCATGTCCTACGGCAGCAACAAGCAGACACGTCTCTACCAGACCCTGGCCGAGGTGCTGCAACAGCGGCAACTGGCGGACGACCAGATGCCCCTGCTGAACTCCGGGGTCATCGGCCTGTACCGCGAAGATGCCGACATCCTCGCCCACTCCCTGGCGCTGATGGACGAGTTGTATCCCCTGGCCCAGGGTGCCTACACCCTTGAAGAGTTCTGCCTGTCGGTGGCCACCTACCGCCAGCGTCAGGTGCGCGAATGCCCGGACCTGATCCATCACTACTGGAGCCGCAAGGAGCTGTTTCGCGCCAAGACCAATGCCTGGCTGGAAAAACACCGCGCCAACCCCACCAGCACCCTGGCCCTGGACGAAACGTCCCTGGTGACGGCGACTCTGCCGCGGCCACCGGCCCTGCAGCGCCTGGCCTATAAAATCGTGACCCTGGCCCTGCCCCGCCAGCAGCGCCAGTTCATGCGTGAAATCCTCTACGGCTGCTACCGCCATGCCAATCCGTTTGATCAGGCCTGTACGCCGGTCTGGTGGGAAAAGGCTCATGCCAATGTGGAAAAACGCCTGAAACGACCACTGGAAAACGATCAATTGGAACGCTGGTTCAACCACCCGATCAACCGCCTGGTGCTGGGCCGGCGACGCGAAGCCATCTACCTACATCTGATGCAGGCAAAAGGCGACTAAGCCTCGGGCTAGACCGCCTCTAGCTATTTCCCCGCCTCTCGTCGTAATCTCCAGCGATGCCCGTCATTGCCCAATTGCTGACAGCCGCGCTTCTCGTTTGCCTGAGCTTTGCTGCTCGGGCGGAAAAGTTGCGCATCGTCACCGAGCCCTGGGCACCTTACGTGTACGAGGAAAATGGCCAACCCCGGGGGCTGGACTACGAAACCACGGCCATTGTCTTCCAGCGCCTGGGAATCGAAGTGCAATGGCAGTTCCTGCCCTGGAAGCGCTGCCTGGCCATGCTTGATCAAGGGCTGGCCGACGGCGCACTGGACATCTTCCATAGCAACGAACGCGACGCCACCCTGCTCTACCCCAGCGAACCGCTGTCGCAAGTCGAGTTCGTGATGTTCTATGCCAACGCCCGTCCGCACCCGCTCAACACCCTGGAAGACCTGCGCGGCCTGACCATCGGCACCTCCCCCGGCTACCTGTACAGCCAGGACTTTCGTGAATCCACGCTGTTTACCCGAGAGCCGGCGCCGACCCATGAAGCCAACTTCGGCAAGCTGGCACGCGGGCGCATCGACCTGTTGATTACCGACCGCCGGGTTGGGCAAACCCTGCTCGACAGCCTGGACCTGCGAGACCAGATCAGCGAAAACCCGACCGTCATCAGCCGCGAGAGCCAGTTCCTGGCCGTGCGCCGCAATGCCGGCATGGACCTGCTGGTGCAGCGTTTCGGCGCCGAACTAAAGCGCTTCAAGCGTGAACCGGCGTACGCCCAACTCAGCGCACGTTATGGCGCCGCACCGGCCAAGGACCTGACGCTTGTGACCCCGCAAGCCCATGAAGAAAAAACCGTTGAGCAGCAGGAAAGCAGCGCACAGTGATTGCTCTGTTATACTCCGGCCTTCCCGCCAGGCTTACGCCCGGACGCTCGGCACTGTTTCAGGCCTCTCGACATCGCTACAGCGCAGCTTTTCAGCCCGCGCGAGCACTCGCAGATGAGCCATCAGGGCCCAGCAGGACCGGACGCGATTGCGCTTCTCTCAAACGCCACTCGCGCCAGGCAAGACTATCCCATTGGGCCAAGCCCTAACTAAAACAGGATTACTCATGTCCTTTGCTTCCCTCGGTCTCTCCGAGGCTTTAGTCGGCGCCATCGAAGCCGCCGGCTACACCCAGCCTACTCCGGTGCAACAGCGGGCCATTCCCGCCGTGTTGCAAGGTCGCGACTTGATGGTTGCGGCACAGACAGGCACTGGCAAAACCGGCGGCTTTGCCCTGCCGATTCTGGAACGCCTGTTCCCCAACGGTCACCCGGACAAGTCCCAGCGTCACGGCCCGCGCCAACCGCGCGTATTGGTCCTGACCCCGACCCGCGAACTGGCCGCCCAGGTGCACGAGAGCTTCAAGCTCTATGCCCGCGACCTCAAGTTCGTCAGTGCCTGCATCTTCGGCGGCGTTGGCATGAACCCTCAGGTTCAGGCCATGGCCCGCGGTGTTGACGTGCTGGTAGCCTGCCCGGGTCGCTTGCTCGACCTGGCCGGTCAAGGCAGCGTCGACCTGTCCCACGTGGAAATCCTCGTGCTCGACGAAGCCGACCGCATGCTCGACATGGGTTTTGTCCATGACGTGAAGAAGGTCCTGGCCCGTCTGCCGGCCAAACGCCAGAACCTGTTGTTCTCGGCGACGTTCTCCAAGGACATCACCGACCTCGCCGGCAAGTTGCTGCACAACCCCGAGCGCATCGAAGTCACGCCACCGAACACCACGGTCGAGCGGATCGAGCAACGTGTGTTCCGCCTACCGGCAAGCCACAAGCGTTCGCTGCTGGCGCACCTGATCACCGCTGGCGCCTGGGAACAGGTACTGGTCTTCACCCGTACCAAGCACGGCGCCAACCGCCTGGCCGAGTACCTGGACAAACACGGCCTGAGCGCCGTAGCCATCCACGGTAACAAGAGCCAGAACGCCCGCACCAAAGCCCTGGCCGACTTCAAGGCCGGTGAAGTGCGGATCCTGGTTGCCACCGACATCGCGGCACGCGGCCTGGACATCGACCAACTGCCACACGTGGTCAACTTCGAACTGCCGAACGTCGACGAAGACTACGTGCACCGCATTGGCCGTACTGGCCGTGCCGGTCGTTCGGGCGAGGCGATCTCGCTGGTCGCCCCGGACGAAGAAAAACTGCTGAAAAGCATCGAGCGCATGACCAAGCAGAAGATCGCCGATGGCGATCTGATGGGGTTTGATGCCAGCAGCGTCGAGGCCGAGAAGCCAGAAGTGCGCGAGCGTCCGGATGTGCGTAACCCGCGCAACCCACGTGGCCCACGCGGCGACGGTCCGAACGGCGGTGGTGGTGGCGGCGGTCGCAAGGACAAAGGCAAGGACAAGGGCGGCAAGGAAAAGCCGGCAGCCAACCGTGGCGAACGCCCGGCGCAAAAGCCGCGTGAAGGCACGCCTGCCCGCGAACAGCAGCGCCCTGCCCCACGTGCGACCGCTGATCGGGCACCGGACGAGTTCCTCGACGACGATGTGGATAACTTCGGTAACCGCGTCGACTACGTGCCACAACAGAAACCGGCCCAGGGCCGTGGTCGCCGCCCAGGTGCCCCGGCACAAGGCGCAGGCGCCGGTGCTCCACGCACTGGCCAGCCACAGGGCCGGCAGAACGGTCCACGCAACAGCAGCGGCGCCAGCACTGGCACCCCGCCTGCCAAGCGCAGCGGCCCACGCAGTGGCGCCCCCCGTGACGGCCAGGCCCGTCGCGAGGAGTCCCGCAACCGTCGCCCAGCCCGTGATGATCAGCCACGCCAGGAACCTGCGGTACAAAACCCGCGCGGTGGTCCGGCACCGAAGATCATTCACAAGGAGTCGAAGACCGACCGGTTCCCGACACCTGAGCAACTCGATCAACTGCCAAGCCGTCCACGTGGCGAAAAACCAGCGCTGCTGACCCGCAACCGCTGATTTTTCCTGCGTAAAAAAAAACGCCCCGGCTCTTGTGAGCCGGGGCGTTTTTTGTAGCGGCGAATATTACTTCGCTTTCACACCTTCAAACGTAACGTACAGCTCGACTGCGTCGGAAGCAGGGCCCAGGTCCTTCTGCTTGCCGAAATCGCTACGCTTGATCTGGGTAGTACCTTCGAAGCCAGCACGGTAGCCGCCCCATGGATCCTTGCCTTCACCCAGGAAAGTGGCCTTGACCACAACTGGCTTGGTCACACCCAGGATGGTCAGGTCGCCTGCGACATCAGCGGTTTCCTTGCCATCGGCATTCTTGCCAGTGGATTTGACGCTGGTGGAAACAAACGTCGCCTTGGCGAATTTGCTCGCATTCAGGAAGTCAGCGCTGGCGATGTGCTTGTCGCGCTCGGCGTGGTTGGTGAATACGCTGGAGGTGTTGACGTTGAATTCGATCTTGCTGGCTTCAGGCTTGGCAGCGTCAAAGCTGAACTTGCCGTCGATATCCTTGAAAGTACCGGTGATGAAGCTGTAGCCCAGGTGGCTGATCTTGAAGTCAACGAAGGCGTGCTGGCCTTCCTTGTCGACAACGTAATCGGCTGCCATCACGTTAGCCGACAGCAGAGCAGTACCGATTGCCAGAGCGGCGAGAGACTTTTTCAACATGCTTTCTATTCCTTGGAGTCGAGGTTGAACATCAGGCTTTGCGACCCAGCATACGTGCCAGGGTCACATCACGATCGATAAAGTGGTGTTTCAATGCTGCCAACGCATGGAGGCCGGAGACAATCACCAGCGCCCATGCCAGGTAGAAATGAATCACACCGGCCAGGTCTGCCTGGTCCGGTAGTCCGGAAATCAGGGCAGGGACTTCAAACAGGCCAAACACCGGTATCCCGACACCGTCAGCGGTGGAAATCAGGTAACCGGCAATCATTACCGCAAACAGGCTGAGATACAGAAACCCATGACCGAGCTTGGCGCCGACGCGAGTCAGGCGATCGTAGCTGGCCAGGGTCGGTGGTGGCGGGCTGATCAAACGCCAGAGCACCCGCAGCAGCATGACCGCGAAGAGCACCAGACCGATGCTTTTATGCAGGTCCGGGGCGTCCTTGCGCCAGGTGCTGTAGTAATCCAGCCCGACCATCCACAAGCCCAGGGCGAACAGACCCACCACTACCAGGGCTACACCCCAGTGCATGAAAATACTGACCCAGCCGTAGCGGGAGGAAGAGTTACGTAGCTGCATTGCCCAAATCCTGTAAGAACTGCGCTCAAGACTATCGAGTTATCTATCGAATTAAAGCGGAAAAATTCGCTTTGAAATATCGAGAAATACGATCTGGAGTCTGGTGTCGGATGGTTAAGGAAAGATTAACCACGTCCGACACTTGTCCTCCTAGCACCACAAGCGCGCCCTCCAACGCGGGTTTCTCGTCAGCCCAGGTAACTGAAAAAACCACAATAGGTTGTCCGCATGCCCAGCATTGCATAGGCTTGCGCGATTGTTTGCCCGCGAAACCAGCGCGCCGTCTCGAGGAGAATTTACATGGGCTTGAATAATCAGTGGATGCAGCGCGATCTCGCGGTGTTGTGGCATCCCTGCACCCAGATGAAAGATCACGAACAACTGCCGTTGATCCCGATCAAACGCGGTGAAGGGGTGTGGCTGGAGGACTTCGAAGGCAAGCGTTACCTCGACGCCGTCAGCTCCTGGTGGGTCAACGTGTTCGGCCACGCCAATCCGCGGATCAACCAGCGGATCAAGGATCAGGTCGATCAACTCGAGCACGTGATCCTCGCCGGCTTCAGCCACCAGCCGGTGATCGAGCTCTCGGAGCGCCTGGTGAAAATGACGCCCGAAGGGCTGACCCGGTGTTTCTACGCCGATAACGGCTCATCGTGCATCGAAGTCGCGTTGAAAATGAGCTTTCACTACTGGCTCAACCGCGGCCAGCCGAACAAGAAGCGCTTCGTCACCCTGACCAACAGCTACCACGGCGAGACCATGGCCGCCATGTCGGTCGGCGACGTGCCCCTGTTCACCGAGACTTACAAGGCCCTGCTGCTGGACACCATCAAGGTGCCGAGCCCCGATTGCTACCTGCGCCCCGACGGCATGAGCTGGGAGGAACACTCGCGGAACATGTTCGCGGCGATGGAGCACACCCTGGCCGAGCATCACGACAGCGTTGCAGCAGTGATAGTCGAGCCGTTGATCCAGGGCGCGGGCGGCATGCGCATGTACCACCCGGTGTACCTGAAACTGCTGCGCGAAGCCTGTGACCGCTACGGCGTGCACCTGATCCACGACGAAATCGCCGTCGGTTTCGGCCGCACCGGGACCATGTTTGCCTGTGAGCAGGCCGGTATCCGCCCGGACTTCCTGTGCCTGTCCAAGGCCCTGACCGGCGGCTACCTGCCGCTGGCGGCCTGCGTCACCACCGACGAGGTCTACAGCGCCTTCTACGACGACTACCCGACCCTGCGCGCGTTCCTCCATTCCCACAGCTACACCGGCAACCCGCTGGCCTGTGCCGCCGCGTTGGCGACCCTGGATATCTTCGAGCAGGACAACGTCATCGAGAACAACAAGGCCCTGGCCCAGCGTATGGCGACTTCGACCGCACACCTGGCCGATCACCCGAACGTGTCGGAGGTGCGTCAGACCGGCATGGTGCTGGCCATCGAGATGGTCAAGGACAAGGCCAGCAAAGAAGCCTATCCCTGGCAAGAACGTCGGGGCCTGAAAGTATTCCAGCACGCCCTGGAGCGCGGCGCGCTGTTGCGCCCGCTGGGCAGCGTGGTGTACTTCCTGCCGCCCTACGTGATCACCCCCGAGCAGATCGACTTCCTCGCCGAAGTGGCCAGCGAAGGCATCGACATCGCCACCCGCGACTCGGTCAGTGTCGCCGTGCCGAAGGACTTCCACCCAGGGTTCCGTGATCCGGGCTAGCAGCCACGAGCTCCTACAAGGGCTGTGCCTAAGCAGGCAAATCCAACTCAGATGAACGACCCCTTTTACAGAGACCCCGCATGAGACTGTCGCGCTTTTTTATCGATGCCCCCTTGAGCCTTGGCGAGCATGAGTTGCCGGAGGCCCAGGCCCATTACATCAGCCGCGTGCTGCGCATGGCCGAGGGCGATGCGCTGCAGGTGTTCGATGGCTCAGGCCTGGAATACCTCGGCACACTGGTGGAAGTCGGCAAGAAACGCGTGCGCGTGGCGTTGAGCGAAAGTTTCGCCGGGCAACTCGAGTCGCCGCTGCAGATTCACCTGGGCCAGGGCCTGTCCCGGGGTGAGCGCATGGATTGGGCGATTCAGAAAGCCACGGAGTTGGGGGTGAGTGAAATCACGCCGATCTTCAGTGACCGCTGCGAAGTGCGACTCAAGGACGAACGCGCCGACAAACGCCTGCAGCACTGGCGCCAGGTCGCGATCAGCGCCTGCGAGCAATGTGGGCGCTCGCGGGTGCCTGTGATCCATCCGCCGATGCTGCTGGCAGACTGGATCAAGCAGGTCCCGGCCGAGCTGAAACTGGTGCTGCACCCGGTGGCAGAGCCATGGGCCAGCCACGCCAAGCCCGCGACCCTGGCATTTCTGATCGGCCCCGAAGGTGGCTTGTCGGACACTGAAGTAGAGCAGGCCAAGGCGGGCGGTTTTCACGCCGCACGCCTCGGCCCTCGCGTATTGCGCACCGAAACCGCGCCGGTAGTGGCGCTGGCGGTAGCACAACAGCTATGGGGCGATTTCTAAGCCCTTAGCCTGCGAGCTCTTGAGCTGAAAATCACTGCACCGGATCACTGGTCGGCTTGGCAATGATCGCCTTGAGTTCGCTGGTCATCGGGAACTCGAGGTTCAAGCCTTTTGGCGGGATCGGCTGTTCAAACCAGCGCTGGTAGATCCCGTTGATTTCCCCTGAGCTGTACAGCTCGCCCAACGTCGAGTTCACCAGCGCCAGGAACTGCGGATCGTCCTTGCGCACCATGCAGCTGTAGATCTCCCGCGACTGCTCTTCCCCGACCACCACCCACTTGTGCGGGTCGCGAGCCTTGGCGCGCTCGCCGTAGAGCAATGCATCGTCCATGTAGAACGCCGCTGCCCGACCGGACTGCAACATCTGGAAGGCTTCGCCGTGGTCCTTGGCGCTGATCACGAACATGTCGATCTTGTTATCGACGTTGTAGCTCTTCAGATAGCGCTCGTTGGTGGTGCCGGCGGTGGTCACCACGTTCTTGCCACGCAGGTCGGCGAAGCTCTTGACCCCACTGTCGTTGGCGGTCAGCAACTGGCCTTTGACATAGATAAAGCCGTAGGAAAACGCCACCTGCTTTTGCCGCTCAGCGGTCACGCCGGTCGAACCACATTCCAGGTCGACCGTGCCGTTCTGCACCAGCGGAATACGGGTTTGCGAGGTCACCAGGTTGTATTTGACCTTGAGCTGGGGCGCTGCGAGCTTCTGCTGCACACGCTCGACTATCTTGCTCGCCAGGTCCACCGAGTAACCCATCGGTTGACCCGAGTGATCACCCACGTAGGAGAAGGGCACCGACGCATCGCGATAACCCAGGGTAATGCTGTTAGTGCTGGCAATCTTGCTCAGGGTCGGGCCCAGCGGGGCTTCTTCAGCCTGCACTTGAGTGCCGAGCAACACGCCCAGGGTGCAGCCGAGCAACGTGATTTTTTGCATTGTTATTCTCCGTTGTGGGTGATGGATTACTTAGCGGCGGGCCGCGATAACGCTGATTTCGACTCGCACCTGCGGGCGGGCCAACTCGGCCTGCAAGGTCGTGCGACTCGGTGCCTGGCCAGGCGACAACCAGGCCGACCAGACGTCATTCATCGCCGCGAAATCCTCACCAATATCCTTCAGGTAAATGGTCGCGCTGAGCAGATGATCCTTGTCGCTGCCCGCCTCGGCCAGCAGCGCGTCGATTTTTTCCAGCACCTGGCGAGTCTGGCCAGTGGCGTCGGTGGCATCACCCGGTACTTGGCCGGAGAGAAACACCAGGTCGCCAAAGGTCACGGCAGCGGACAAGCGTGGATTGGTCTGGATACGGCTGATGGTCATCGGATAGTCCTTCTCTTGGGTAATGGTTTCAGGCCGCACGGGGCGTAAAGCCCTGCAGGTCAATGGAGGGGCGGCGCTGGCCGATCAGCTCACTGAGCAACTGCGCGCTGCCGCAAGCCAGGGTGAAACCCAGGGCGCCATGGCCGAGGTTAAGCCACAGGTTGCAATACGCCGTTGCGCCCAGCAGCGGCACGCCGCTAGGGGTCGCCGGGCGCATGCCGGCCCACTCGATGGCCTGCTCGTAGTCGCCGGCATTGGCAAAGGTGTCGCGTGCCTGGCGCTTGATCAGGGCCAGCCGCTTGGGGTCCAGCGCCGGGTCAAAACCGACGATGTCGACCATGGCCGCCACCCGCAGTTGCTCGCCAATGCGGGCGTAGACGATCTTGCGGTCATAGTCGGTGATGCTCAGGTCCGGGGCCCGGTGTTGGGCGCCGATCGGCACAGTCAGGCTATAACCCTTGAGCGGGTACAGTGGCAGGTGCACCCCTGGCAACGCCAGCAGTGGGCTGCGATGACCGGCGGCAATCACCAGATGTTCCACTGGCAGCACTTCATCCCCCAGTTCGATTGCGCTCACCACACCATTGGCCTGGCGAATGCCGGTCACGGCCTGGCCCAGGCGGAACTCGCAACGGCCTGAAGCCCGCAAACGCGCCGCCAGTTGCTGGCAAAAGCCGTGGCAGTCACCGACTTCCTCATCCGGGGTGTAAATCGCACCCACAAAGGGTGCATCGGCCAGTGCCGGGTCCAGGCGGGCGCACTCGGCGGGCGACAGCACCTGTTGTTGCTGGCGGTCGGCCAGTTTTTGGCGGGCATGCTCGAAGCTGGCGGTGCTGCGAAAGGTCACCAGCTTGCCGTTGCGCCGCCAGTGGAAACCCTCCAGGGCATCGGCTTCGCGCCAGGTCTGCAGGGTGGACTGGCTGAACAGCGCCAGGCGCAACAGATGGGCTGCGTTGGCGCGGTTGACCGAAGAACGGCAGGCCCCCAGGAAGGACGCCATCCAGCGCCACTGCGCAGGGTCGAAGCGTGGACGCAGCTTCAGCGGTGAGTCACCACGCAACATCCAGCCAATGGCCTGCAACGGCACACCGGCATCGGCCAGGGGCGCCACGTAGCGATAGGACAACTGGCCGCCATTGGCAAAGCTGGTTTCGCTGCCCAGCGAATCCCGCGCCTCGACCAGGGTCACCTCAACGCCATCGCGCACCAGTGCGTAGGCCGTTGCCAGGCCGATGACGCCGCCGCCGATGATGCATACACGCTGAGCCATGTCAGTCCTTAATCGTGGTTGAGACGAGCCCGAGGTTAGAGCCAGGTGACAGGCGCCGAACAATGAATAAAGATGGTCATCCCATAAACAAAAGTTATGGACTCGCCATGCGCCTTCGCCACATCGAGATTTTCCAGGCCATCCGCCAGACCGGTTCGGTCAGCGCTGCCGCGCAATTGCTGCACGTCTCCCAACCCGCCGTGACCAAAGTGCTGCAACACGCCGAGCAGCACCTGGGCTTCCCGCTGTTTCTGCGGGTGCGCGGCAAACTCCAGGCCACCCCGGAGGCGCTGGAACTGGAGCGTGAGGTCGACAAGGTCACCGAAAGCCTGCAAGGAGTGCGACGCCTGGCCCAGAGCCTGCGCCGCGAGCCGGGCCATAGCCTGCGGATCGGCGCGACCCCGGCCCTGGCCCTGTCGTTGCTGCCCCCGGCCATCCATGAGTGGACGCAACGCTATCCGGAGATCGCCTGCGAGCTGTCCAGCGCCCACAGTCGCGAGCTGGTGCAGAACCTGCTGATGCGTGAAATCGATGTCGCCCTGACCCTGCAACTGCCCGATCACCCGGGACTCAAGGCCCAGGCGCTGGCCAGCGGGGTGTTGGTGGCGCTGGCGCCGGCCGGTTACTGGCCCCTGGAAGAAGAAGGCCAACCGCTGCCGCTGCAGGCCCTGGCCGATGCGCCGTTGATCGGGCTATCCAGTGCCGATCCACTGTCGGCCCGGCTCGACAGTTACCTCAAGGCGGTCGAGCCGCCGCCCCGGGTCAGCATCGCGGTGCAGACGTACTCACTGGCCAGGGCGATGGTCGAATCCGGGGCCGGCCTGACCGTGATCGACCCCTTCACCGCCCTGGGCGCCTCACCCGGGACCACCGCCATCCGTCCCCTGGCGCCGGCGCTGCCGATCACCCTGTACGCGGTGACCCGCGCCACCGAGCCGCCACCGCACACCCTGAACGAGCTACTGAGCATCTTCAGCAGCCGCGCACAGGAGCAACTGGACAGGTTGGTCGGGCGGGCGTAGTTACGCCGCCAAAGCGCAGCCCCCGGCGATCAGATCACATAAAACAGAATCGCCACGAAGTGCAGCAGGCTGCCGGTGATCACAAACAGGTGCCAGATCCCGTGGGCATGGCGCAGCCGGCTGTCGAGGGCGAAAAATATGATACCGACGGTGTAAAACACTCCGCCGGCCGCCAGCCAGGCGAACCCCGTGGTGCCCAGCGCGGCAATCAGCGGCTTGACCGCCACCAGCACAATCCAGCCCATCACCGCGTAGATCACCAGCGACAGGATCCGCGCCTCGGAGCGCGGCTTGATCTCTTGCAGCATGCCGATCACCGCCAGCGCCCAGACAATCGCAAACAGCGACCAGCCCCAGGGCCCGCGCAGGGTCACCAGGCAAAAAGGCGTGTAGCTGCCGGCAATCAGCAGATAGATCGACAAATGATCGACCTTCTGCATGATCACCTTCGCCCGTCCGCGCACGCTGTGATAGACCGTCGACACGCTGTACAGCACCAGCAGTGTGACCCCGTAGATCGCCACGCTGACGATCTTCCATGGACTGCCATCGAGACTGGCCACCACCAACAACCAGACCGCCCCGACAAACGCCGCAACTGCCCCGAACAAATGGCTCCAGGCGTTGAATCTTTCTCCGTGGTACATGAGCCTCCCAATGCAAAAACCAGACAACGACATATGAACGCTTTCATACGTCTATATGGGAACACTCATTCAACAACCAACCCCGCCCCCACCAACAACGCCTCCAACGCCAGCAAATCGGGGATTTTTGCTACGTGATCGACGACTTGTACCGCTGCCTGTTCCAGTGCACACAGCGGCACGTCGACGTAGCTCAACTGGCTGTCGAGCTTGCAGGAGCGTGGGATGCCCTGGACCAACAGGGCGATGAACCTGAGGTTGGCTCGCCCGCCCAGGGTGTTGAGGATGACGATGCGGGCGCGTTCGCCGATCACCGTTTTGCTGCCGCAGGCCGACTCGAAACTCAGCAGCGGGATCTGGCGGTCGCGCCAGTTGACCTGACCCAGGTACCAGGGCGGTGAGTCGAGGTCGAAGGTTCCGGGCTGATAGTCGATCAGCTCGGCAACGGCGACGTTGGGCAGGATCAGGGTGCGGTCGGCCAGGGGCAGCAGCAGCCCGGTGAGGTGGCTGGTACGGTGCTCAAGCATGGGCCTTGCTCCACAGGGCGATACTGTCGAGCAGCACCGATTCCTGGTACGGCTTGCCGAGGTAGTCGTTGACGCCGATGGCCATTGCCCGATCACGGTGTTTTTGCCCGGTGCGCGAGGTAATCATGATGATCGGCAGGTGCTGCAGGCGGGGATCGTTGCGCACCTGGGTGGCCACTTCGAAGCCGTCCATGCGCGGCATTTCGATGTCCAGCAGCATCAGGTCGGGCATGTGCTCTTCCAGCAACTGCATCGCGTCCACCCCGTCCTTGGCCGTGAGCACGCTCATGCCGTGGCGCTCCAGCAGCCGGCTGGTGACTTTGCGCACGGTGACCGAATCGTCCACCACCAGCACCAGCATCGAGCGCTGCGGCTCGCCTTCCGGGCTGGTCGCGGCCGGCGCCGGCAAACGTACCTGCATCGCCCGCAACGGCGCCAGCAGGTCGAGAATCAGCACCACCCGGCCATCACCGAGAATCGTCGCGCCGGACAGGCCCTGGACCGCGGCAAACTGCGGGCCGAGGCTCTTGACCACGATTTCCCGGGTGCCGGCCATGGCGTCGACCTGCACCGCGATATGCCGCTCGTTGCACTGCACCAGCAGCACCGGCAGCGGCAGGTTCTGCCCCAGCAAGCGCGGGCGAATACTGGTCTTGAGCAACTCGCCCAGGTAGCACAGCTCATAACGTTGTCCGGCGTACTCGTACCGGGGCGGATCCAGTTGGTAGCGGGCTTCCAGTTCGCTGGGCAGGACTCGCACCATACCCTCGATGGTGTTCAGCGGGATCGCGTACAGATCCTCGCCACACTGCACCATCAACGCACGGTTGACCGACACCGTGAACGGCAGGCGAATGCGAAAATGCACGCCCTTGCCCGGGACCGAGTCAATGCTCATCAGGCCGCCGAGCTGGCGCACTTCTTCATGCACCACGTCCATGCCCACCCCTCGCCCGGAGATCTGGGTGATTTTCTCGGCAGTAGAGAAGCCGGGCTGCAGGATGAACTGCAGCACATCGCGGTCACTCAGGCTGCTTTCGGGGGCCAGCAGCCCGCGCTTGATCGCCTTGCGCCGTACGGCATCGAGGGGCACGCCGGCACCGTCGTCACGGATGTCGAAAATGATATCGCCGCCCTCGCGGGACAGGTCCAGGCTGATCCGCCCCTGCTCGGGCTTGCCGGCAGCGCGGCGTACTTGCGCAGACTCCAGGCCATGGTCGATGGCGTTGCGCAACATGTGCTCCAGCGGGGCGGCCATGCGCTCAAGGACATTACGGTCCATCTCGCCTTCGGCGTTGCCGACGATAAACTCAACGTCTTTGCCCAGCTCGCTGGAGACCTGGCGGACGATGCGTTTGAGGCGCGGCAGCATCCGTTCGAACGGCACCATGCGCGTGCGCATCAGGCCTTCTTGCAGCTCACTGTTAATCCGCCCCTGTTGCTGCAACAGGTTCTCGGCGTCGAGATTGCGCCGATCGAGGGTTTCCTTGAGGTCGAGCAGATCGGAAGCAGACTCGAACATCGCCCGCGACAACTGCTGCAGTTGCGAATGGCGATCCATTTCCAGCGGGTCGAATTCTTCGTAGCCCAGGCGCTCGGCGTCGACGTGCTGGCGACTGAGGATGCGTCCCTGGGTTTCGGTGTCGAGGCGGCGCAGTTGATCGCGCATGCGCTCGATGGTGGTTTCCATCTCGCTCAAGGTCACCCGGGCATCGTTGACCTGTTGCTCGACACGCCCACGAAAAATCGAAGTCTCGGCGGCCAGGTTGACCAGGTCGTCGAGCAGTTCGGCGGACACCTTGACCATATCGGCGCCCGCTTCAGCGGGCGGCGCGGACGGCTCCGGCTTGTTCTGCGCCAGGCTGTCGAGCGCCACCGATGGCGCAGCACGCTCGACCGCCGAGGGGTGACTGAAGGCCTGGATGGCCTCGAGCAGGCGCTCGGCCGGCGCTACCGGTTGACCGGCACGGGTAGCGTCGAGCATCTGCGCCAGCCGGTCATGGCTGCGTTGCAACAGCCCGAACAGCGCCGGTGTGGCCTGCAGCAAGCCGGTCGACAGGCCTTCGTAGAGAAATTCCAGTTCATGGGCCAGGTCGCCAATCGGCGCAATCTCGACCATTCGCGCGCCACCTTTGAGGGTGTGCAGATCGCGCAGCAGGGTTTCCATTTCCTGGCGGCTTTGCGGGTCGGCCTGCCAGCGCAGCAAGGCTGCGCCCGAACTGTCGATGATGTCGAAGCCTTCCTCGAGGAAGATCTCCAGCAACTCCGGGTCATTGCCCGGCGCATCCTCGGCGGACGCCTGTGCAGCGGCGTCGGCAGGGCTGGCGCTGCCTTGGCGCCACTGCGCGATGGCCTCGATCAATGCCGTGCAATCGCCCAGCGGCTGTTGGCGCTGCAATTGCTCCAGCAGTTGCGCGAGGCGGTCGTGGCTCTGCTGCAACAACTGGCCAAGCTCGGTGCTATAGCTCAAGCGCCGGTCCACCAACCCCTCGTAAAGGCTTTCCAGCTCGTGGGCCAGGTCACCCACCGGTCCGATCTCGGCCATCCGCGCCCCACCCTTGAGGGTGTGCAAGTCGCGCTGCAGCGACAACAACGGCGCAGGGTTCTGCGGTTCCGTGAGCCAACGCTGCAAGGCCTGCCCGGCGCTCTCCAGAATGTCCACGGCCTCTTCGAGAAAAATCGCCTCCATTTCATCGTCCGCCGCCAATGGCGTCGGCGAGGACTGCCCGAGTTCGGCGGTGACGCTGCCAAGTTCGGTAATACTCAGGGTGCGACTGCCGTCGCTGCGGATCAGGCCCATCGCGGACGGATCCAGGCCTTCATCAAGCAGATCGCGCAGGGCGTGCACACGAGCCGATTGGTGACTGACTTCCTGGCCTGCCGCCAGTTCGTCGAGCATGTTGATCAAGGCTTCATGGGCACTTTGGGCCTCGTGAAAGAACCGCTCGCTGACCGCCAGGCTGCTTTCCTCCACGGCGCCATACAGGTCGAGCAAGGCCTCGCACAACTCATCCATCGGGTGCAGGTCGGCCAGGTGTGCGCCCTCACCCAGGGTCGTCAGCTCATCCAGCAAGGCCGTCAGTTCCTGGCGCTCGCCGGGGTGTTGCTGCCAGCGTTGCAACAGGCTTTCGGCGTCCAGCAGGATGTCCATGCCCTGGGCCAGGAAGTTGTTGATCAACTGCGGGTCACGCTTGATCCGCACACCGCTGTCGGGCGAGCTGTGCAAGGCTTCCAGGCGCTCGGCGAGCAGGGCCTGGGTGCGCAGGATCAGATCAGGCGCGCCGCGGATTTCCACCAGCGGGTTGCCCTGCAATTGCGCCAAGCCGCGGCGCAGCAAGCCTTCGGCCTCCAGCAGCAGTTCGACTTCATCCAGGTCCAGGGCCAACAGGTGCGCCTTGTATTCGCGGGCCAGTTGGTCGAAGGGTGCCGCCAGCTCGGCGATCGGTACCACACCGGCCACCGACGCGCTGCCCTTGAGGGTGTGCAGCGCACGCTGCAACTCGTCAGTGGCCTGCAACGGCAGATGTTCGGCGGCCTGCTCGAGAAAGCGCTGGAGGCTGTTGAGGTGGCTGTCGGCTTCGTTGCGGAAGATCTCCAGCAACTGCGGATCGGCGGCGCCAGCGTGCGCTCCGCTCGCTTGCTCGGGCAGGGCCGCGCCCCGGGCCAACGCGTGGGCACGGGCTGCCAGGTGGTCCACGTCATCGCGTTGGCGCTGGTGGCTGGCGGCGAATTCCGCCACCAGCTCTGGCAGCAGGTGCAGCGTGTCGCGCAACAGCTCATCGACCTGCGGCCCAGGCTCGACACTGTGTTCGAGTATTCGGTTGAGCAGGTTTTCCACGGCCCAGGCGAGTTCGCCGAGCACCAGCGCGCGGACCATCCGTCCACTGCCCTTCAAGGTATGAAAGGCCCGCCGCAGTTCGCCCAGGAGCGCAGCACTGCCTGGGTTGGCCGACCAGCGCGGCAGGTACTCGCGCAGGATATCCAGGACTTCGGCGGTCTCCTCGAGGAACACCTCGCGCAACTCGTCATCCACCGGTTCTTCATCGGCCGGCGGTGGTTGCAGGCTGTCGGGGGTACTCACGGCCGGCGGGTTGACGGCCGACACCGGGCTGGCCAGGGCATCTGCCAGCGACTGCTGGGCGGCCGGGTCAGCTTCGGCGAACCGACCGCCATCGGCACTCGGCGACGGATTGAACGGTGGCAGATGAACCGCGCTGGGCTGATAGCCGAGTGTCGCCAGACTCTGTTCGGCCACATCCAGCACCTGCTCGCCGAGGGTTTGCGGGTCCTCGCTCAAGCGCTCCAGGTAATACTCGATGCTGGTGATGGCATCGGCCAGGTTGTCCAGGTGCTGCCAATCCGGCGGCGTGCGGTCCGCCAGCAGGTGTTCACGAATGTAACTGTTGCAGGCTTCCAGCAGGCTCGCCGCACGGTGCAGGGGAATCATCGCCAGCGCACCACGAACCTGGGTCAGCAAGTCCGGCAGTAACTGCAACGGCTGGCGATCCCAGTGGGCATCGATGTATTCGACGATCATGTCCTTGGCCTGTTGCAGGCAGAGGCGGGCTTCCTTGATGACGATCTGGTGGATCTGCGTCAGGTCGGTGGTCGGCAGCCGGCTTTCTTCACGGTTTTCCTCGACGATACCGACCATGCCCGCCAGGGTCGCCTCGACGTAGAGCAAGGCACCGGCGACGTCCATCAGGATCGCATCGTTGGGCTCGCGCTGCCCCTGGGCCAGGCTCAGCACCACGCCTAACTGGTCGATGATGACCTTGCGCGGCTGGCCAAAACCGAGCACCGCCAGGGTGTCGGCAATCTGCCGCAGCGGCGCCAGCAGGCTGTCGAGGTCCGAGGCATGCTGGCGGTCGCTGCGCACGAACAGGTCCAGGCGTTCCTTGACCCGCACCAGTTCCTCGCACAAGGCAGCCAGCACCGAGCGCATGGCGTCGCGGTCAGGCCCAGCCAGGCGCGCACGCTCTGCATCGAGCAAGGCGTTGTCAGGCAAGGCGTCATCCAGCCCGTAGCGATCTTTCATGATTAACATCCGGGCACTGGGGGATTGCGCCTTGGCGATATAAAACAGCAGGCTTTTCAGCAATTCGGGCGGCGCTGCCTGGTTGATGGCCGGCATGCCGTGTTCCAGCAGGCGCTTGAGTTCCTTGTCGGTGTCCTTGAACAAGCTGCGCAGTGCCGGACTGTTATCGATACGGCCACTGAGCATGCCTTCGACCAGCGCTGAAGCCACCTGCCACAGCGGGCTCAATGGCGCATCGGCACACAGCGCCTCAAGGCGTGCAAAGACCTTGGCCAGGTACCCCAGGTTTGTGCTGTCGTCCTGTTCGCGCAGCAGGCCGACCAGGCCCATCTGCAGCATCTGTCGCAGTTTGCGCAACACATTGGGCAAGTCTGCCGGCTCCAGCAGCGCCAGTTGCGCCTCCGTCAGGGCCGGCAGTTCTTGCAGTTGTGGACTGAACAGGCTGGTTTCCGCGAGCAGGCCTTCGCCACGGGCGCTGCGCAAGTCATTGATCAGCGGCAGCACCACCAGGGGCAAGTCGCGCCGGGCGCTGAGCACGCGGTCGAGGTAAATCGGCAATTGGCCGAGGGCCTGTTGCAGCAGGCGGATGGCTTCGTCGCGATGGGCCACCATGCCACGCTGCAAGGCTGCTGCCAGTTGCTCCATCTCTTCGGCGAGCAGGGCCGCACCGTAGAACTCAACCATCTGCAGACTGCCATGGACCTGATGGATACCTGCCAGGCATTGCTCGAGCGCGTGCAGCGCCTGCGGGTCCTCGACCAGTTGATCGAGGGCAAGGTAGGCCTGCTTCAGCGTTTCGGCAATTTCGCCCTTGACCCATTCAAGGGCCACATAGTCGTGCCGATCACCCATAACCACTCCAGTCAAAATTCGTTCCCAGCGTGCAGGGTTCAGGTCTTGTCGGTTCCGCGCTCCGGTACCGCCGGCAAGGTGAAGCCGGACACCGAGCGCCGCAACTGACTGGCCATTTTCGCCAGGTTGCCAATGCTCTCTGCGGTGGCCGTGGAGCCCGACGAGGTTTGCGTGGTGATCTGCTGGATCACGTTCATGGTCAAGGAAATCTGTCCCGCCGACGACGTCTGTTGCTGCGCCGCATTGGAAATGCTCTGGATCAGCGCCGCAAGGGTTTTCGAAACGCCTTCGATTTCTTCCAGGGCTACTCCGGCATCCTGCGCCAGCCGCGCGCCGCGCACCACCTCGGTGGTGGTCTGCTCCATGGAGATCACCGCCTCATTGGTGTCGGTCTGGATCGCCCGCACCAGGGTTTCAATCTGCCGGGTGGCGGCGGAAGAACGTTCAGCCAGGCGCTGCACCTCGTCGGCCACCACGGCAAACCCGCGCCCGGCGTCGCCGGCCATGGACGCCTGGATCGCCGCGTTGAGGGCCAGGATATTGGTCTGGTCGGCGATGTCGTCGATCAGGCTGACGATATCGCCGATTTCCTGGGACGACTCGCCCAGGCGCTTGATGCGCTTGGCGGTGTCCTGGATCTGCTCACGAATGTTGTCCATGCCGTGAATGGTGTTGTGCACCACCTCGTTGCCCTTGTTGGCGATCTCCACCGAACGCTCGGCCACAGCCGATGATTCGGCGGCGTTCGCCGACACCTGGTCGATGGACTGGGCCATGTCGTTGATCGAAGCCGACGCTTCGCTGATCTGCTGGGCCTGATGCTCCGAGGCCTGGGCCAGGTGCATCGCCGTGGCCTGGGTTTCCTGCACAGCGGCGGCGACCTGGCCGGCCGTGAGGTTGATGGTAGCCACCAGGTCGCGCAGTTGATCGACCGAGTAGTTGATGGAGTCGGCAATGGTCCCGGTGAAGTCTTCAGTCACCGACGCCGTGACCGTCAGGTCGCCATCTGCCAGGTCCTCGATTTCGTCGAGCAGGCGCATGATCGCGTTCTGGTTGCGCTCGTTCTTCTCGGCGGTCTCGCGCAACTGGCGGTTGGTTTCACGCACCATCACCAGGCCAATCAGGATGATCGAGGTCAGCGCCAGCAGGCCCAGCACGTAACCGCCTATGGTGTCGGTGGAGCGTCCGCCCACCAGGTTCTCGAAGCCGTTGGCCAGGTGCGAGGCTTCCTCCAGCAGGGTCTGCGAGAGGTTGAAGATATTGCCCGCCGACTCACGGACCTTGAACAGCTGGGGCGAGGTCTCGAGGATTTCATCCACCGAACCGGAGACAAACTGGAACAGCTCGGCGATTTCGGTCAGACGAGCACGGGCATCGCGGTCCTCGACCTGGCTGACCTTGAGCGCGGGATTGCCCTGCAGCATGCCGTTGAGCACCTGGCCGAAGCGCGCCGCGTCCCGGCCAAACACATCGGCGGCCTGCTGGGCGTTTTCATCGCCGGCCAGCACCGTGTTGACGGCGCCAAGGATGCGCTCGGCAAGCAGCGACTGGCGCTGGGCCATGGCTACCTGGGTAGCTGGCGCGCCGCGCTGCAGCAGGATTTCGACGACTTTTTCGTACTCGACCTGCAACTGCGGCACGGTCTCGGCCAACGTCGCGGCCACTTGGTGCAGCGACAGCACGGTCTGCTCGCTGGAGAGGATCGCGTCGGTGTTTTTCAGCAACCGCTCCCAATCCAACTGCACGGCGCGCATTTGCGGACGCACCACCGCCGGTGCTGGCGGCAGGCCCGTGGCCGGGTCGCCTTTCTTCAGGTAGCCCCAACGCTGTGCAAAGTCATTGCGCGCGTCGCTGAGCAACTTGAACGCCGCGGCTTTGCCGGCAGCCGCTTCGGTGGCGTTCTTGGCAATACGCTGGGACAGCACGCGCAACTCACCAGCATGGCCGATGTACTGCTTGTCGTAGGAAGCTTGAGTATTGAGGTAGGCAAAGTTGGCGAACAACAGCACGATGAACACGATCAGCGCGATGAACAGCGCAATGATCTGCGAACGACTGCGCGATCCATCGCTTGAGGTGCCCGTGTTGACTTTAATCATCGATCTTCGCCTGTTGACCCACATTGTGAAACCTGTCCGGCGTCCTTGCGCGTGCTGCGCACTCGAACGCAGCCTTCGGCAGCGGCTACAGGTACCCGCCTACACCGCCACATCCATGAAGCGTGGCGACTGCGCCACGGCAAACGGACTGAACACCTGCCAGCGTTGCTCACGCTCGAACCGACCCTTGATGAAAGCCGCCGCCGGGTCGTCCTGGCTGCCTGCCGCTCCCGGCTCGAACCGGGCCTGATCGAAGTGCTGCATGCCCAGCACCTCATCGACCATCAGGCCGACGAACGTTTCCTTGTACTCGACCACCAGGACCCGGCGCTGCTTGCGCTGAGCCGACAACTCGGCGCCCAGGAAGCCGCACAGGTCCATCACCGGCAGCAAGCGGCCACGCAGGTTGGCCACCCCCCGAACCCACGGCTTGACCCCGGGCAACTGGGTCAGGCGCGGCTCATGCAGGACTTCGCTGACCTCGCCCATGGGCGCCACGTACCAGTGTTCGCCCAGGCGAAAGCCAATGCCGCTCCAGCCGTGATTGCGGGTTGGCTGGGACGGCAAGTCAGCCGCCAGCAAGCGGCAACGCTGGTCGATCTGCAGCAACAGTTCAAAGGCGCTCAGCGACTCGGCCATGGCGCGGCCGTCAGCCTGCCAGCACAGCGTTCAGGGTCTTGATCAGGGTGTCTTCGTCCACCGGCTTGGTCAGGTAGTCCTTGGCGCCCTGGCGAGTGCCCCAGACCTTGTCGGTATCCTGGTCCTTGGTGGTGATGATGATTACCGGAATATGGCCGGTCTCCGGGTCCTTGGTCAGTTGACGGGTCGCCTGGAAGCCGTTGAGGCCGGGCATGACGATGTCCATCAAGACCGCGTCGGGCTTTTCCTGACGGGCCAGCGCCACGCCATCGGCACCGTTTTGTGCCTTCAACACTTCATGGCCGTGCTTTTCCAGCATGCCGGTGAGTTTGTACATTTCGGTCGGCGAGTCATCGACGATCAGAATACGTGCCATGGTCTTCCCCATTCTTGTAGACGCCAGGCCGGTTGGCCGGGCATCACTGTGCGTGTCTTACAGCGGCGCATCGGCTGCGAAGCCCGGTACATGAGCGCGAATCGCGTTCAACAGTTCTTCCTTGCTGAATGGCTTGGTCAAAAACTGATCGGAACCGACAATCCGCCCCTTGGCCTTGTCGAACAAGCCGTCCTTGGACGACAGCATGATCACTGGCGTGGCCTTGAACGCACTGTTGTTCTTGATTAAAGCGCAGGTCTGATAACCATCCAGACGCGGCATCATGATGTCGACAAAAATGATCCCCGGATGGTTGTCGGTGATCTTGGCCAGCGCATCAAAACCATCGATGGCGGTGATCACCTCGCAGCCCGCATTGCGTAACAAGGTTTCAGCGGTACGGCGAATGGTCTTCGAATCGTCGATCACCATGACCTTCAAGGCGTTGGAATGCTGTTCCATATCTGCTCTACCATCGCCTGGGCGAATCAGTTTGTCCGTTTGCGGCTGCCCGTTGGCTCGAAACCCTTGATGATCAAGGGCCAGCGCGACATGCCAGCCTTTTTAGCACAGTCTCCATGTCCAATCTATCGGCCGACCCGCGAGGCGGTTTTTCCTTGACCGGGAACCCACCGGGCGCCACTCTGACGCCACTTTTTCTGGCCTTCGGCTGGTTTTTTTGCAGGAGCGAGCTCGCTCCTGCACAAGACACACCCAGCCCTTCAAACTCGAGGAAACACCCATGAGCGTTCGCGTCGGGATTGTCATGGACCCTATCGCCAGCATTTCCTATAAAAAGGATAGCTCGCTGGCCATGCTGCTGGCCGCCCAGGCACGCGGTTGGGAACTGTTCTATATGGAACAGAGCGACCTGTACCAGGGCGAAGGCGAGGCGCGGGCCCGCATGCGACCGTTGAAAGTCTTCGCCGACCCGCAGAAATGGTTCGAGCTCGAAGCCGAGACCGACGCGCTGCTGAGCGACCTGGATGTGATCCTGATGCGCAAGGATCCGCCCTTCGACATGGAGTTCGTCTACTCCACCTACCTGCTCGAGCAAGCCGAACGCGCCGGTGTCCTGGTGGTCAACAAGCCGCAAAGCCTGCGCGACTGCAATGAAAAGCTGTTCGCCACCCTGTTCCCCCAGTGCACCCCGCCGACCGTGGTCAGCCGCCGCGCCGACGTGCTGCGTGAGTTCGCCGCCAAACACGGCGATGTAATCCTCAAGCCACTGGACGGCATGGGCGGCACCTCGATCTTCCGTCACCGCGCGGGCGATCCGAACCTGTCGGTGATTCTTGAAACCCTGACCGCCCTGGGCACCCAGCAGATCATGGGCCAGGCTTACCTGCCGGCAATCAAGGACGGTGACAAGCGCATCCTGATGATCGACGGCGAACCGGTGGACTACTGCCTGGCGCGCATCCCGGCCCAGGGCGAAACCCGTGGCAACCTGGCCGCCGGCGGCCGTGGCGAAGCCCGTCCATTGACCGACAAGGACCGCTGGATCGCTGCCCAGGTCGGCCCGACCCTGCGGGAAAAAGGCCTGCTGTTTGTCGGCCTCGACGTGATTGGTGAGCACCTGACCGAAATCAACGTCACCAGCCCGACCTGTATTCGCGAGATCGACAATGCATTTGGCACGAACATCGGCGAAATGCTGATGGCAGCCATCGATCAGAAGCTCAAGGCTCGTTGATATAGAACCCCCAAGGGCAGACCAACATTGCGTTATCATGCGCGGCCTGTGCAAAACGCGATGTTGGTTTCCTTGTCATGACCCTGCCGTCCGATCTGCCCCCTGAACTCGCCCACCGCGGCGTGCGCCCGGCCGATCGCCTCGGATTTACCCTGTTCCTGGCGGCGCTGATCCACCTGGCACTGATCCTCGGCCTGGGGTTTACCTTTGCCGAACCCAAGCAGATCAGTAAAACCCTGGAAATCACCCTCGCCACCTTCAAAAGCGAAACCAAGCCGAAAAAAGCCGACTTCCTGGCCCAGGAAAATCAGCAAGGCAGCGGCACCCTGGATAAAAAGGCGATCCCCAAGACCACCGAGATCGCGCCGTTCCAGGACAACAAGGTGCAAAAGGTCACGCCACCGCCCGCGGTCAAACCCCAAGTACCGGTCGCCGCTCCCAAGGCCGCCGTGACCACAGTGGCGCCAGCCCCGAAAAAAGCCGCGACCAAGAAGGAAGAAGTGAAGTCGGCACCGACGCCCAAGCCGGTGACGCCGACCTTCGACAGCGCCCAACTGTCCAGCGACATCGCCAGCCTCGAGGCGGAACTGGCCAACGAACAACAGCTGTATGCCAAGCGCCCGCGCATCCACCGCCTGAGTGCGGCCTCGACCATGCGCGACAAGGGTGCCTGGTACAAGGATGAATGGCGCAAGAAGGTCGAGCGCATCGGCAACCTGAACTATCCCGACGAAGCGCGGCGCAAACAGATCTACGGCAATTTGCGCCTGATGGTCTCGATCAACCGCGACGGCTCGCTGTATGAAGTGCTGGTCCTGGAGTCTTCCGGCCAGCCACTGCTGGACCAGGCGGCCCAGCGTATCGTGCGTCTGGCAGCACCCTTTGCGCCGTTTACCGGCGACCTGTCGGACATTGACCGATTGGAGATCATCCGCACCTGGAGGTTTGCCCGCGGGGACAGGCTTTCCAGCAATTGAACAGCAGGAAACCCTGTGGGAGCGGGCTTGCCCGCGATAGCGGTGGGTCTGACACGGCAATTATCAATGTGCCGCCGTCATCGCGGGCAAGCCCGCTCCCACAGGGGCCTGAGTTATTCGCGGATATTCTGGGCATTTCCTGCACATCCCCAGCTTGTCAGTTTGCCCCTCCAACGCCACACTAGCGCACATGAAAAACGTCATTCCCAGCTACCTCAAGCATCACTTCCTGATCGCCATGCCCCACATGGCCGACCCGAACTTTGCGCACACCTTGACCTACATCGTCGAGCACACGGCCAATGGTGCCATGGGGCTGGTGATCAACCGCCCGCAGGACCTGAGCCTGGCGGATATCCTTGAGCAGTTGCGCCCTGACGTCGAACCACCGGTGTTGTGCCAGCATGTACCGATTTTCATCGGTGGCCCGGTGCAGACCGACCGTGGTTTTGTGCTGCACCCCTCGGGCATGACGTTCCAGGCGACCGTTGATCTGGAGGGCGAGCTGTCCTTGTCCACCTCCCAGGACGTGCTGTTTGCGATTGCCGACGGCGTCGGTCCGGCCAAGAGCCTGATCGCCCTCGGCTATGCCGGCTGGGAAGCCGGGCAACTGGAGGCCGAACTGGCCGACAACGCCTGGCTGACCTGCCCGTTCGACACCGACATCCTGTTCAACACCAGCAGCGAACTGCGCCTGGACGCGGCGGCCAAGCACCTGGGCGTCAACCTCAGCCTGCTCACCAGCCAGGCGGGGCACGCCTGATGGCCCTGCGTCTGATCCTCGGTTTTGACTACGGCACCAAACAGATCGGCGTGGCCGTTGGCCAGGTAATTACCGGCCAGGCCCGCGAGCTGTGCACCCTCAAGGCGCAAAACGGCATTCCCGACTGGAACCAGGTCGAAGCCCTGATCAAGGAGTGGAAGCCTGACGCGGTGGTGGTCGGCTTGCCGCTGAACATGGACGGCACGCCCAGCGACATGTGCCTGCGCGCGGAAAAATTCGCCCGGCGCCTCAATGGCCGCTACAACCTGCCCTTTTATACCCACGATGAACGCCTGACCACTTTCGAGGCCAAAGGCGAACGCCTGGTCCGTGGCGGGCAGAAAGGCAGCTACCGCGACAACCCGGTCGACGCCATCGCTGCCGCCCTGCTGCTGCAAGGCTGGCTCGACGAAAACAGCGCACTGTTCGAATCCTGAAGAGCCGCAGCAAGCGACTCTCTTAGCTACAACCCGAGCCTCTCCCTGCAAGTCCCGGCTCGGGCCCAAGAAGGAGCAACCATGAGCCTGCCCAATCCCGTCGAACTGATCAGCCAGATGGCGACCCAGCTTGACGCCTACCTGGCCAAACGCGGAATCAGCGAGCCGCGCTACATCGGCATTCGCACCGGCGGCGTGTGGGTCGCTCAGGCCCTGCTCGAAGCACTGGGCAGCGACGCGCCACTGGGTACCCTGGACGTTTCCTTCTACCGCGACGACTTCAGCCAGAATGGCCTGCACCCGCAAGTGCGCCCATCGGCCCTGCCCTTCGAGATCGAAGGCCAGCACCTGGTGCTGATCGACGACGTGCTGATGAGCGGGCGGACCATCCGCGCCGCCATGAACGAACTCTTCGACTATGGCCGCCCAGCCAGCGTGACCCTGGTCTGCCTGCTGGACCTGGACGCCGGCGAGCTGCCGATCCGCCCGAACGTGGTCGGCGCGACCCTGTCCCTGGCCGCCCACGAACGGGTCAAGCTGTCCGGTCCGGAACTTGCGCTCGAACTGCAAGACCTCGCCCTTTAATCCGCCCTATTGAGAGTCCCCCTCGCGATGACGCCTCTAGATACCAAGCGCCCGCTGCAGCTCAATGATCAGGGCCAGCTGCGCCACTTCCTCTCCCTCGACGGCCTGCGCCGCGAGCTGTTGACGGAAATCCTCGACACCGCCGACTCGTTCCTCGAAGTCGGCGCCCGGGCGGTGAAAAAAGTCCCGTTGCTGCGCGGCAAGACCGTGTGCAACGTGTTCTTCGAGAACTCCACCCGCACCCGCACCACCTTCGAACTGGCCGCCCAGCGGTTGTCGGCGGACGTGATCACCCTCAACGTGTCGACGTCGTCGGCGAGCAAGGGCGAAACCCTGCTCGACACCCTGCGCAACCTCGAGGCCATGGCGGCCGACATGTTCGTCGTGCGCCATGGTGACTCCGGCGCCGCGCACTTCATTGCCGAACACGTCTGCCCACAAGTGGCGATCATCAATGGCGGTGACGGCCGGCACGCCCACCCGACCCAGGGCATGCTCGACATGCTCACCATTCGTCGGCACAAGGGCAGCTTCGAGAACCTCTCTGTGGCCATCGTCGGCGACATCCTGCACTCGCGGGTCGCACGCTCGAACATGCTGGCGCTGAAAACCCTCGGCTGCCCGGATATCCGCGTGATCGCCCCCAAGACCCTGCTGCCGATCGGCATCGAGCAATACGGGGTGAAGGTCTACACCGACATGACCGAAGGCCTTAAGGACGTCGACGTGGTGATCATGCTGCGCCTGCAGCGTGAACGCATGACCGGCGGCCTGCTGCCGAGCGAAGGCGAGTTCTACCGCCTGTTCGGCCTGACCACCGCACGCCTGGCCGGCGCCAAGCCGGACTGCATCGTCATGCACCCGGGGCCGATCAACCGTGGGGTGGAGATCGAGTCGGCGGTGGCCGACGGTCCGCACTCGGTGATCCTCAATCAGGTGACCTACGGGATCGCCATTCGTATGGCCGTGTTGTCCATGGCCATGAGCGGGCAGACTGCCCAGCGCCAATTCGAGCAGGAGAACGCCCAGTGAAGCTCAGCATTCTCGGCGCCCGCGTCATCGATCCGAGCAGTGGCCTGGATCAAGTCACCGATATCCACATCGAAGCCTGCAAGATCGTCGCCCTGGGCGCCGCACCCGCCGGCTTCGTCGCCGTGCAAACCATCGAGGCCCAGGGCCTGGTGGTCGCGCCCGGGCTGGTCGACCTCAACGTCGCGCTGCGCGAACCGGGTTACAGCCGCAAAGGCACGATTGCCAGCGAAACCCGCGCCGCCGCGGCCGGTGGTGTCACCAGCCTGTGCTGCCCGCCCCGCACCAAGCCGGTGCTGGACACCTCGGCCGTCGCCGAACTGATCCTCGACCGCGCCCGTGAAGCCGGCAATGCCAAGGTGTTCCCGATCGGTGCCCTGAGCAAGGGTCTGGAAGGCGAGCAACTGGCCGAACTGATTGCCCTGCGCGACACCGGTTGCGTGGCCTTCGGCAACGGCCTGGACAGCTTTCGCAACACCCGCACCCTGTGCCGGGCCCTGGAATACGCGGCGACCTTCGACCTGACGGTGATCTTTCACTCCCAGGACCATGACCTGGCCGAAGGTGGCCTGGCCCACGAAGGCCCGACCGCCAGCTTCCTCGGCCTGCCGGGGATTCCCGAGACAGCGGAAACCGTGGCCCTGGCCCGTGACCTGCTGCTGGTGGAGCAAACCGGGGTGCGTGCGCACTTCAGCCAGCTCACCAGTGCCCGCGGCGTAGCCTTGATCGCCCAGGCCCAGGCCCGGGGCTTGAAGGTCACGGCCGACGTGGCGCTGTATCAGTTGATCCTCACCGATGAGGCGTTGATCGACTTCAACAGCCTGTACCACGTGCAACCGCCGCTGCGCACCCGCGCCGACCGCGATGGCCTGCGCGAGGCAGTGAAGTCCGGGGTGGTGCAAGCCATCTCCAGCCATCACCAGCCCCACGAGCGCGACGCCAAGCTGGCGCCGTTCGGCGCCACCGAACCCGGGATCAGCAGCGTTGAACTGCTGCTGCCGTTGGCCATGACCCTGGTCGAAGACGGCCTGCTCGATCTGCCGACCCTGCTGGCACGCCTCAGCGCCGGTCCGGCCGAGGCCCTGCGCCTGCCGGCGGGCAAGCTGGCGGTGGGCGCTGCGGCTGACCTGGTGGTGTTCGACCCGGCCGCCTCGACCGTCGCCGGCGAGACCTGGCTGTCGAAGGGCGAAAACTGCCCGTTCCTCGGCCACAGCCTACCGGGCGTGGTGCGCTACACCCTGGTGGATGGACGGATCAGCCACCAGGCCTGAACCGTGTCGCTCCAATCGCGGGCAGGCGGAGCGCCGCCCGCGATGCTTTTACTGGAAGGCGCCGCGATTCTGCGCGTTGCGCACCGAAACCTGGTCGTTCAGGGTCCAGAAGTCATACAACACCCCCAGAAAGAACAACCCGCCCGTCACCAGGTACAGCAAACCGCTGATCCACTTCCCCTGATACATGCGGTGTACACCGAACACGCCGAGGAACGTCAGCAGAATCCAGGCCACGTTGTATTCGATCGGCCCTGCGGTAAAACGCAGATCCGCCTCACGGTCCATGGCCGGGATCAGGAACAGGTCGATCAACCAGCCGATGCCCAGCAAACCGAAGGTGAAAAACCAGATCGTGCCAGTCACCGGCTTGCCGTAATAAAAGCGGTGCGCCCCGGTAAAGCCGAGAATCCACAACAGATAACCGATCACCTTGCTGTGGGTGTCCTGGGGTGAAACATCCTGACGATAGGTGTTCATGTAGTCCCTCATATGCCGCGATAGAAAAATAATTTTGTGACTTGTGTGACTTTTTTATGTCGTGCCGACAAGTGGTTTGCCAGCCAAGCACTTCGCGCAAAGCCTTGTACCACCTGACTTGTGTCCGACAATCGAGCCAATTTGCCGCGGCTTCGACGGTTTTGAGCCCCGGTTTGAATCGACCAACGGCCCCGAAAAGGACAAAAAAGCTGTTATAAAGTTGCGCGTTCCTTATATAGAGCCTTGCCTAATGCGTCCATTTTTCAAGACATGGCTAACCATTTGCCTATTATTGCCACTGGCCGCCCACGCCACCAATCGTGAGCAACGTCTTCCAAACGTTAATGGTTACACCCCTAAATCCCATGTTTCTGCTGCTACCAGCAAAAACAAACACAGTGTAAAAGCGCCACAACTGAGCAAGGCCAACAGCTCGCTGGTGCCGCCAATGGCCACCAAGCAGAGCAGCGATGTCTTGAGTCGCGCAGTCAATGTGCTCGGCACTCCCTATCGTTGGGGTGGCAGCAGCCCAAGTAAAGGCTTTGATTGCAGCGGCCTGGTGAAATACGCCTTCAATGACGTAGCCGCCGTAGACCTGCCGCGCACCTCCAATGCCATGGCCTCCGGCCACGGGCTGAAAGTCGATCGCAAGGACCTGAAACCCGGCGACCTGATTTTCTTCAAGCTCAAGAGCCGCAGGGTCAATCATGTTGCCATCTACCTGGGCAACGACCGCTTCATCCACGCACCACGCCGTGGCAAGTCGGTCTCCATCGACACCCTGAAGAAGCCGTACTGGGATAACCACTACGTGGTTGCCAAGCGGGTCCTGCCGAAAGAGCCGAACACCATGCGGATTGTTCAGCGCTGAGTTGAGCTGAGTCAAAGCAAGATCAACAGATCGCAGCCGGTGGCATTCCCGCCGGCTGCGATTTTTTGTATTTACAGGCCTTCGGCCGAGCGCGCCCGCTCTCGCGCATGCTCACGGCTGATCAACCCCCTGCCCAGCAGCGACCTCAGGCTCATGTCCAGGGTCTGCATGCCCAGCGCGCCACCCGTCTGGATCGCCGAATACATCTGCGCCACCTTGTTCTCACGGATCAGGTTACGGATTGCCGGGGTACCCAGCATGATCTCGTGGGCCGCCACCCGACCGCCTCCGACCTTTTTCAACAGCGCCTGGGACACCACCGCCTGCAGGGACTCCGAGAGCATCGAGCGGACCATGGCTTTCTCTTCACCGGGAAACACGTCCACCACCCGGTCGACGGTTTTCGCCGCCGAACTGGTGTGCAACGTGCCGAACACCAAGTGCCCGGTCTCGGCGGCGGTGAGGGCCAGGCGAATGGTTTCCAGGTCCCGCATCTCCCCTACCAGGATCACGTCCGGGTCCTCGCGCAGGGCCGAACGCAGCGCAGCCGCGAAGCTGTGGCTATCGCGGTGCACTTCACGCTGGTTGATCAGGCACTTGCGCGGCTCGTGGACAAACTCGATCGGGTCTTCAATGGTCAGGATGTGTTGATGCCGGTGGCTGTTGAGGTGATCGATCATTGCCGCCAGGGTGGTCGACTTGCCGGAGCCCGTGGGCCCGGTGACCAGCACCAGGCCCCGGGGAAGCTCGGCAATACGACGAAACACATCCCCCAGTCCCAGCTCGTCCAGGCTCGGCACCTTCGACGGGATGATCCGTAATACCGCGCCCGGCCCCCGGTGCTGATGGAAGACATTGACCCGAAAACGCGCCACACCCGGCGCCGAGTAGCAGAAGTCGAGCTCCAGTGCCTGCGCGAACTCGACCTGCTGTGGTTCGCTCATGAGCCCATGGATCAGCGCCGTCACCTGGCGGGCATCCTGTGGCGGCAGGTTGATCCGCCGCACATCGCCATCCACCCGGATCATCGGTGGCAGGCCGGTGGACAAGTGCAAGTCGCAGGCGCCCTGTTTGACGCTGAAGGCCAGCAGCTCAGTGATATCCATAGCACTCCTCAATTCCAGTAGAATGCCGCGAACCTCAGCTGCCGGCGTCCCTTGAATGTCCACGATAGCAGACAACATCTCCCAGGTAGCGGCACGCATCCGCAGTGCTGAACAGGCCGCGCAACGTGCCGCAAACAGCGTCCAGCTGCTGGCCGTGAGCAAGACCAAACCCGCCGCCGCAGTCCGCGAAGCGTACGCTGCCGGGGTCCGCGACTTTGGTGAAAACTACCTGCAGGAAGCGTTGGGCAAACAACGGGAATTGACCGACCTGCCCTTGTGTTGGCACTTCATCGGCCCCATTCAATCGAACAAGACGCGAGATATCGCGCAAAACTTCGCTTGGGTGCACTCCGTGGATCGCTTGAAAATCGCACAACGCCTGTCCGAACAGCGCCCCGCTGAATTGCCAGCCCTGAACATCTGCATCCAGGTCAACGTCAGCGGTGAAGCCAGCAAGTCCGGCTGCACTCCAGCCGACCTGCCGGCCTTGGCCGCGGCGATCAAGGCCCTGCCGCGCCTGACCTTGCGCGGATTGATGGCGATTCCCGAGCCCACCGACAATCGCGCCGAGCAGGACGCTGCCTTTGCCGCCGTACGCGAGCTGAACACCAGCCTGCAAGACAGCCTCAACCTGCCGCTCGACACACTGTCCATGGGCATGAGCCACGACCTCGAGTCGGCCATTGCCCAAGGCGCCACCTGGGTCCGCATCGGTACAGCCCTGTTTGGTGCGCGCGACTATCAGTAAAAACATCACCAGCCATGAACCCTGGCTGGCACCCCACTTTAAAAGGACCTGACATGAGCAAGACGCGTATTGCCTTTATCGGTGCCGGAAACATGGCCGCCAGCCTGATCGGCGGCCTGCGTGCCAAGGGCCTGGACGCCGCGCAGATCCGCGCCAGCGATCCGGGCGCCGAGACCCGTGCGCGGGTGGCCGCAGAGCACGGCATCGAAGTATTCGCCGACAACGCAGACGCCATCGCCGGCGCCGATGTGGTGGTTCTGGCAGTCAAGCCGCAGGCAATGAAAGTAGTCTGCGAAGCACTGCGCCCGAGCCTGCAACCGCAGCAACTGGTGGTCTCGATTGCCGCTGGCATCACCTGCGCCAGCATGAACAACTGGCTAGGTGCCCAGCCGATCGTGCGCTGCATGCCCAACACCCCAGCCCTGCTGCGCCAGGGCGTGAGCGGCCTGTTCGCGACCACCCAGGTCACAGCCGAGCAACGCCAGCAAGCGCAAGACCTGTTGTCGGCCGTGGGCATCGCCCTGTGGCTGGACGAAGAACAGCAACTGGATGCGGTCACCGCCGTGTCTGGCAGTGGCCCGGCATATTTCTTCCTGCTGATCGAAGCCATGACCGCCGCTGGCGAGAAGCTCGGCCTGCCACGGGAAACCGCCGCCCAACTGACCCTGCAAACCGCCCTTGGCGCCGCGCACATGGCAGTTGCCAGTGACGTCGACGCCGCCGAACTGCGCCGCCGCGTCACTTCACCTGCCGGCACCACCGAAGCTGCGATCAAGGCCTTCCAGGCCGGCGGATTCGAAGCCCTGGTGGAACACGCACTGGGTGCCGCAGCACACCGTTCAGCCGAGATGGCTGAGCAACTGGGTCAATAAGGAGCCATACATGATTGGATTGAACACTGCAGCGGTGTACGTGCTGCAAACCCTCGGCAGCCTGTACCTGCTGATCGTACTCCTGCGTTTTGTACTGCAATTGGTACGCGCCAACTTCTACAACCCACTGTGCCAGTTCGCCGTGAAGGCCACTCAACCCCTGCTCAAGCCACTGCGCCGGATCATTCCGAGCGTGTTCGGCCTCGACATGTCGTCGCTGGTCCTGGCGATCTTGGTGCAACTGGCGCTGATGGCCCTGACCCTGCTGCTGACTTACGGCACCACCGGCAACCCGCTGCAACTGCTGATCTGGTCGCTCATCGGGGTCACCGCGCTGTTCCTCAACATCTTCTTCTATGCCCTGATCATCAGCGTGATCCTCTCGTGGGTCGCGCCTGGCAGCCATAACCCGGGTGCCGAACTGGTCAATCAGATCTGCGAGCCGGCCCTGGCGCCATTCCGCAAGATCCTGCCGAACCTGGGCGGCCTGGATATTTCGCCGATCCTGGCGTTCATGGCGCTCAAGCTGATCGACATGCTGGTGATCAACAACCTCGCCGCCATGACGCAGATGCCGGAAATCCTGCGCCTGCTGATCTGATGAGCTATTACCGCTGGGACGGCGCGGACCTGATCCTCGAATGTCACCTGCAACCGGCGGCCCGCAGCGATGATTTCGCGGGCCTGCACGGTGATCGCCTGAAGATCCGCCTGACCGCCCCGCCCGTCGAAGGCAAGGCCAATGCCTACCTGATGGCCTTCCTGGCCAAGGCCTTTGGCGTCTCCAAGAGCCAGGTGAGCCTGCTCAGCGGCGAGCTGAGCAGGCAGAAGCGGGTACGGATCTGCTCACCACAGAAGCTCCCGGACTTGCCGGATCTGGTGCGACAGCCGGGGTGACCGCGTCATCGTTCATCGCGGGCAAGCCACGCTCCCACATGGGAATGCGCCCCCTTGTGGGAGCGTGGCTTGCCCGCGATGGCCGCGCCTCGGTCTGACAGGAAAAATCATCCCCGCCCTTTGCTTGCCGCTGACCACAGCGGTCTTTAGACTTACGCCTCATTTCAACGAGAGCAGGGTCGATGCCAACTGCCTTTCCCGCCGATTCTGTTGGTCTGGTGACGCCCCAAGTGGCGCACTTCAACGAGCCCCTGGCCCTTGCCTGCGGCCGCTCCTTGTCAGCCTATGACCTGATCTACGAAACCTACGGCACGCTGAACGCCACGGCGAGCAACGCCGTGCTGATCTGCCATGCCTTGTCCGGGCACCATCACGCGGCCGGCTTCCACAGCCCCGACGACCGCAAGCCCGGTTGGTGGGACAGCTGCATCGGCCCCGGCAAGCCGATCGACACCGACAAGTTTTTCGTCGTCAGCCTGAACAACCTCGGCGGTTGCAACGGCTCCACCGGCCCCAGCAGCACCAACCCTGAGACCGGCAAGCCATTCGGCGCCGAGTTCCCGGTGCTGACCGTCGAAGACTGGGTCCATAGCCAAGCGCGCCTGGCCGACCGCATCGGCATCACGCAGTGGGCTGCCGTGATCGGTGGCAGCCTGGGTGGCATGCAGGCGATGCAATGGAGCATCACCTACCCCGACCGCATCCGCCACTGCCTGGCCATTGCCTCGGCGCCCAAACTCTCGGCACAGAACATTGCCTTCAACGAAGTCGCGCGCCAGGCGATCCTCACCGATCCGGAGTTTCATGGCGGTTCGTTCCAGGAAGCCGGGGTGATCCCCAAGCGCGGTCTGATGCTGGCGCGCATGGTCGGGCACATCACTTACCTGTCGGACGACTCGATGGGTGAGAAATTCGGCCGCGGCCTCAAGAGCGAAAAGCTCAACTACGACTTCCACAGCGTCGAGTTCCAGGTCGAGAGCTACCTGCGTTATCAGGGTGAAGAGTTCTCCGGACGGTTCGACGCCAACACCTACCTACTGATGACCAAGGCGCTGGACTACTTCGATCCGGCGGCGAACTTCGACGATAACCTGGCGAAAACCTTCGCCGGCGCCAAGGCCAAGTTCTGCGTGATGTCGTTCACCACCGACTGGCGCTTCTCCCCGGCCCGCTCCCGCGAGCTGGTAGATGCCCTGATGGCCGCCAAGAAAGACGTTTGCTACCTGGAGATCGACGCTCCGCAAGGCCACGACGCCTTCCTGATTCCGATCCCGCGCTACCTGCAGGCGTTCAGCAATTACATGAAGCGAATTACGGTGTGAACAAGCCATGAGAGCTGATCTGGAAATCATCCAGGAATGGATCCCCGCCGGCAGCCGCGTGCTCGACCTGGGCTGCGGTGATGGCGAGCTGCTGACCTGGCTCCGCGACAACAAGCAAGTCACCGGCTATGGCCTGGAAAACGACCCGGACAATATTGCCGAGTGCGTGGCCAAGGGCATCAACGTCATCGAGCAGGACCTGGACAAGGGCCTGGGCAACTTTGCCAGCAACAGCTTCGACATCGTGGTCATGACCCAGGCCCTGCAGGCCGTGCATTACCCCGACAAGATCCTCGACGAAATGCTGCGGGTCGGTCGCCAGTGCATCATCACCTTCCCCAACTTCGGGCACTGGCGCTGCCGCTGGTACTTGGCGAGCAAGGGCCGGATGCCGGTTTCGGAGTTCTTGCCGTACACCTGGTACAACACGCCGAACATTCACTTCTGCACCTTCGAAGACTTCGAAGCCTTGTGCAGTGCACGTGAAGCCAAGGTCATTGATCGGCTTGCCGTGGATCAACAGCATCGGCATGGGTGGGCCAGTAAGCTATGGCCTAATCTATTAGGTGAGATTGGCATCTACCGTGTCAGCAGTCCTGGCCTGCAGGATCACCAGGTAGCGGTCTAACCCGTTTTTCAAAGGAGTACGATCATGAGTCGTCTAGCTCTGTTTGCCTTAACCGCCTGCCTGTGCGTCAGCGCCATGGCGGCCGACGTCATCAAGGGCGAGCGCCAGGAAACCTTCGGCGATGTGACGGTGCACTACAACACCTTCAACTCGACCTTCATTCAGCCGGACATCGCCAAGGCCGCCGAACTGATCCGCAGCAAGAACCAGGGCGTGATCAACGTCTCGGTGATCAAGGCCGGCCAGCCCATGGTTGCCAGCGTCACCGGCAGCGTGAAAGACCTGACCAGCAAGACCGTGCCGCTGAACTTCAAGCAAATCACCGAACAAGGGGCGATCTACTACCTCGCCCAATACCCGGTGGACCAGCAAGAAGTCCGCACTTTTGAGATCAAGGTCCAGGCCGGCGACAAGATCAACACCATCAACTTCAACCAAGAGCTCTTCCCCGGCGAATGATCACTTTCACCCAACTCGTACTGGCCAGCCATAACGCCGGCAAACTCAAGGAACTCCAGGCCATGCTCGGCGAATCGGTGCAACTGCGCTCGATTGGCGAGTTCAGCAGCGTGGAGCCTGAAGAAACCGGTCTGTCATTCGTCGAAAACGCCATTCTGAAGGCCCGTAATGCCGCCCGCATCTCCGGCTTGCCGGCGCTGGCCGACGACTCGGGGCTGGCGGTGGACTTTCTCGGCGGTGCGCCGGGCATTTACTCGGCGCGCTACGCCAACGGCCAGGGTGATGCGGCGAACAACGCCAAGCTGCTCGACGTGCTCAAGGACGTCCCGGCCGCCGAGCGTGGCGCCCAGTTCGTCTGCGTCCTGGCCCTGGTGCGCCACGCCGATGACCCGCTGCCGATTCTCTGCGAAGGGCTGTGGCACGGGCGCATCCTGACCCAGGCCAGCGGCGAACACGGCTTTGGCTACGACCCGCTGTTCTGGGTGCCGGAGCGTGACTGCTCGAGCGCCGAACTGAGCCCGGCCGACAAGAACCTCATCAGCCACCGCGCCCGCGCAATGGATCTGCTGCGCCAGCGTCTGGGCCTGAAATGACCCACGAGCCCTCTGCGTCGCCGCTGATTTTCGGCGGCGCCGCGCCATCGCCACGGGCCGCCCTGCCTACGCTGCCGCCCCTGGCGCTGTACATCCACATCCCGTGGTGTGTACGCAAATGCCCCTATTGCGATTTCAACTCGCACACCGCCAGCCCGGTGTTGCCGGAAGAAGAGTACGTCGACGCCCTGCTGGCGGACCTCGATCAGGACCTGCACGCAGTCTACGGCCGAGAGCTGAGTTCGATCTTCTTTGGCGGCGGCACCCCGAGCCTGTTCAGTGCCGTGGCCCTGGGCCGCTTGCTCAAGGGTGTGGAGCAACGCATCCCGTTCGCCAGTGACATCGAAATCACCCTGGAGGCCAACCCGGGCACCTTCGAGCAGGAGAAGTTCGTCGCCTACCGGGCGTTGGGCATCAATCGCCTATCGATCGGTATCCAGAGCTTCCAGCAGGAAAAACTCCAGGCCCTGGGCCGCATCCACAACGGTGACGAAGCGATTCGTGCCGCTGGCATGGCGCGCCAGGCCGGGTTCGACAACTTCAACCTGGACCTGATGCACGGCTTGCCCGATCAGTCCCTGGACGACGCCCTGGACGACCTGCGCCAGGCCATCGCCCTCAAGCCCACCCACCTGTCCTGGTATCAGCTGACGCTGGAACCCAATACGGTGTTCTGGAACCAGCCGCCAACACTGCCGGAAGACGACACCCTGTGGGACATCCAGGAGGCCGGCCAGGCATTGTTGGCCGAGCACGGCTACGCCCAGTACGAAGTCTCGGCTTACGCCCAGGACGGCCGTGCGGCGCGGCATAACCTCAACTACTGGAGCTTTGGCGACTTCATCGGCATTGGCGCCGGAGCCCACGGCAAGCTAAGCCATCCGGACGGGCGCATCGTGCGCACCTGGAAGACCCGCCTGCCCAAGGACTACCTCAACCCGGCAAAAAGCTTCAAGGCGGGCGAGAAAGCCCTGAGCAATGACGAGCTGCCGTTCGAGTTCCTGATGAATGCCTTGCGCCTGACCGAGGGTGTCGAGGCGCGGTTGTACCCGCAACGTACCGGGCTGCCCCTGGAAAGTCTTGCCGAAGGCCGACGCGAGGCCGAACAAAGTGGTTTGTTGCAGGTCGAACCGTCACGCCTTGCGGCGACGCTGCGTGGACAGCTGTTTCTCAATGACTTGCTGCAGAATTTTCTGAGCTGATTTTCAGAACTAAGGGAAAACGAATGGATTTGGTACTCGACCTGCTCGCCACCGTCTCTCGCTGGAGCCGCAGTAACCTCTCGGAAATCGCCCTGGCATTAGTGGGCTGCTTGCTGGTGTTGTTTGGCGCGGACTTCAAAGGCTGGGTCGAGCAACGCCTGGGCAACATCGCCGGAGCCTTGCGCGTGCCGATGATGGCCCTGCTGTGCGTGATCGGCAGCGGTGCGTCGCTGATCTACGCCACACCCTGGATCGTCAAGGGCCTGAGCCAGTTCAACAACTACAGCCTGGCGCCGGTGTTGCTGGTGGTGCTGGTGTTGATTGGGGTCGTGGCTGATCGCCGCTAGCCCTGCGCCCTATACAAATCCACTGTAGGAGCGAGCTTGCTCGCGATGGCGGCCTGACAGTCAACTTGGATGTTGAATGTTAGGGCCTCATCGCGAGCAAGCTCGGCTCCTACAGGTTTTACGCCTGCTTCTCGAACTTCAAGTCCCACACACCATGCCCAAGACGTTCGCCGCGGCGTTCGAACTTGGTGATCGGGCGCTCGGCCGGGCGCGGTACGCACTTGCCGTCTTCGGCCAGGTTGCGGTAACCCGGCGCGACGTTCATCACTTCCAGCATGTATTCGGCGTACGGTTCCCAGTCGGTAGCCATGTGCAACACACCGCCGACCTTCAACTTGCTGCGTACCAGCTCAGCGAAGGACGCCTGGACGATCCGGCGCTTGTGGTGACGGCTCTTGTGCCACGGGTCCGGGAAAAACAGCATCAGGCGATCCAGGCTGTTGTCCGCCACGCAGCGGTTGAGCACTTCGATCGCATCACAATCGTAGACCCGCAGGTTAGTCAGGCCCTGGGTCAGCACGCCATTGAGCAGCGCGCCCACACCTGGACGGTGCACTTCAACCCCGATGAAATCCTGGTCCGGCGCCGCCGCGGCCATTTCCAGCAGCGAGTGGCCCATGCCGAAGCCGATTTCCAGCGAGCGCGGGGCCGAGCGACCGAACACCTGGTCGAAGTCCACCGGCGCGTCGGCCAATGGCAGGACGAACAGCGGCGTGCCCTGCTCCAGGCCCTTTTGCTGGCCTTCGGTCATGCGCCCGGCGCGCATCACAAAACTCTTGATGCGGCGGTGTTGGCGCTCTTCGCCTTCTTCCGTCTGGATAGGCGTGTCGTTCGATTCAGTCATCAATGGCTCTTACTTGATCAGACCATCCAGCGGCGAGGAGGCGCTGGCATAGAGTTTTTTCGGCATGCGGCCAGCGAGGTACGCCAGGCGACCTGCGACAATCGCGTGTTTCATGGCTTCGGCCATCAGGATCGGTTGCTGGGCATGGGCAATGGCCGAGTTCATCAGCACCGCCTCGCAGCCCAGCTCCATGGCGATGGTGGCGTCGGACGCGGTACCGACACCGGCATCCACCAGCACGGGCACTTTGGTTTCTTCGAGGATGATCTGCAGGTTGTACGGGTTGCAGATCCCCAGGCCCGAACCGATCAAGCCAGCCAGCGGCATGATCGCGATGCAGCCGATCTCCGCCAGTTGCCGGGCGATGATCGGGTCATCACTGGTGTAGACCATCACGTCGAAACCTTCCTTGACCAGCGTTTCGGCGGCCTTGAGGGTTTCGATCACATTGGGAAACAGGGTTTTCTGGTCGGCCAGGACTTCCAGCTTCACCAGGTTGTGCCCACCGAGCAGCTCACGGGCCAGGCGACAGGTGCGCACAGCCTCGATCGCGTCGTAGCACCCGGCAGTATTCGGCAGGAAGGTATAGCGCTCTGGCGACAGCACATCGAGCAGGTTCGGCTCGCCCTCGTTCTGGCCCAGGTTGGTGCGGCGTACGGCGAAGGTGACGATCTCAGCGCCCGAGGCCTCGATGGCCAAGCGGGTTTCTTCCATGTCACGGTACTTGCCGGTACCTACCAGCAAACGCGACTGGTAAGTACGACCGGCCAGGACGAAAGGCTTATCGCTGCGAACGTTGCTCATCGGAAATCCTCTGGTGGGGTGAGGGTCTTGCACAATGCGGGTGGGCGCGGTTGTCGCTGCGGGCGACTAGCCGCCACCGATGGCGTGCACCACTTCCACCGAGTCGCCCTCGGTGAGGGTGGTGTCAGCGTGCTGGCTGCGCGGGACGATATCCAGGTTGAGCTCGACCGCCACCCGGCGACCGGTCAGGTCCAGACGGGTCAGCAGGGCCGCAACGGTTTCACCGTCGGGCAGTTCAAGGGATTCGCCGTTCAACTGAATGCGCATGCCGGATGCCGCCATCATTTTTAGGGGCCAGCATTCTAGCCCGATCATGACCTAAAGGTCAGCTACAAGTGTCAGGCGGTTATCTGCAAGCGCCAGGCGGTAATCCCCAGCAGCAGCCAGCCCACGAGGAATGCCAGGCCGCCAAACGGGGTGACGATCCCCAGCTTGCTGATGCCCGTCAGCGTCAGCAGGTACAGGCTGCCGGAAAACAGCAGGATGCCCACGGCAAAACTAACCCCTGCCCAGGTCACCAGGCGCCCAGGAACCTGCGTGGCCAGCAGCGCGACACCCAGCAACGCCAGGGTATGCACCAGTTGATAAGTGACGCCGGTATGAAAAATCGCCAGGTATTCGCTGCTCAAGCGGCCCTTGAGGCCATGGGCGGCAAATGCACCCAGGGCGACACCGGTAAAACCGAAAAAAGCGGCCAGCATCAAAAAGCCACGCAGCATGGGGAACTCCAGTCAGAATCATTGGGCAGGGTCTGTATAATGGCCCGCTCGACGGGTTCGGCCAAGCCATCTCTATGCTGCCAATATTTGTGCGCCGCTTCATAAAAGCCCTGCTCTGGTTTGCCGGTGGCAGCGTAGTGCTGGTCCTGCTGTTGCGTTTTATTCCGCCACCGGGGACCGCGCTGATGGTCGAGCGCAAGATCGAATCCTGGTTCGATGGCGAACCCATCGACCTGCAGCGTGACTGGCAGTCCTGGGACAACATCAGCGACGACCTGAAAGTCGCGGTGATGGCCGGTGAAGACCAGAAATTCCCCGAGCACTGGGGTTTTGACTTCGGCGCGATTCAGGCCGCGCTGGCCCACAACGAACGCGGCGGCTCGATCCGTGGCGCCAGCACCCTGAGCCAGCAGGTGGCGAAAAACCTGTTTCTCTGGTCCGGCCGCAGCTGGCTGCGCAAAGGCCTGGAAGCCTGGTTTACCGCGCTGATCGAGGTGTTCTGGCCCAAGCAGCGGATTCTCGAGGTGTACCTCAATAGCGTGGAATGGGATGCCGGTGTGTTTGGCGCCGAGGCTGCAGCGCGCCATCACTTCGGCGTCAGCGCCCGCTCATTGAGCCGTCAGCAGGCCAGCCTGCTGGCGGCCGTGCTGCCGAATCCGCGGGTGTATAGCGCCAGCCATCCGAGCGCCTACGTGGCCCGGCGTGCAGGCTGGATTCGCCAGCAGATGAGCCAGTTGGGCGGCGACAGCTACCTGATCGGCCTCAACGATTCACGCCGGGCGCCTTGGGCGCAGTAGCCGAACACATTCTTCCAGACACTGCCCCCACAAGGGCCAAGATGAATCAGGAAAATGGGCACAAACAAAAACGCCCCGATCAATGATCGGGGCGTTTTTGTTTGTGCCGCAGGTTAGGCGGCGATCGACAACTTGAGCTTGTTCATCGCGCTCTTCTCGAGCTGACGGATCCGCTCGGCCGACACGTTGTACTTCTGTGCCAGGTCGTGCAGCGTGGCTTTTTCTTCTGCCAGCCAGCGCTGGTAGAGAATGTCACGGCTGCGGTCGTCCAGTACATCCAACGCCTCGTGCAGGTTGTTGGTGGAGTTGTCGCTCCAGTCCGCATCCTCCAGTTGACGGGCCGGGTCGTACCGGTGGTCTTCCAGGTAGTTGGCTGGCGACTGGAAGGCGCTGTCGTCGTCCGCTTCAGCGGCCGGGTCGAAAGCCATGTCATGGCCGGTCAGGCGGCTTTCCATCTCGCGCACTTCGCGCGGCTCTACACCGAGGCTTTCAGCCACACGATGGACTTCTTCATTGTTCAGCCACGCCAGGCGTTTTTTCTGGCTGCGCAGGTTGAAGAACAGCTTGCGCTGGGCCTTGGTGGTCGCCACTTTGACGATGCGCCAGTTGCGCAGGATGAACTCGTGGATTTCCGCCTTGATCCAGTGCACGGCAAAGGACACCAGGCGTACACCCATTTCCGGGTTGAAGCGCTTGACCGCTTTCATCAGGCCAACGTTGCCTTCCTGGATCAGGTCAGCCTGGGCCAGGCCGTAGCCGCTATAGCTACGGGCGATATGTACAACAAAACGCAGGTGGGCGAGCACCATCTGCCGAGCCGCCCCCAAATCCTGCTCATAGTAGAGACTCTCGGCCAGTTCACGCTCCTGCTCTGGCGTCAGCAATGGAATGCTGTTGACCGTGTGCACATAGGCCTCCAGGTTTGCGCCTGGGACTAGAGCATAAGCAGGTTGCAAAGAAGTGGTCATACGAAAAAACCTCCGACTCACATAACTCGTGCAGTTCAGCACTGCGAAAATTGACCGGAAACCGAAGGACAAGTTCCCCTACACGCTGAAAGGATATACAAGCAAAAAGACACTATTTCGGTGCAAGCTCTCTCAAATGGCGTGCTACCGCAATCCACGCACCGATATAACCCAACAACACCGCACCAAGCAAGAGCGACAGACCATCGGCTACTGGCACACCTGCCAAGGCAAAATTACTGCCATACAGACCGGCTAGCCCGGTGACCGCATCATTCAGCCAGTTCAGGCCAAACGCCAGGACACCCCAGGAAAGAACCCCGGCGCCAAAGCCATAAAGCGCACCCATATAGAGAAAAGGTCTACGCACATAGCTATCAGTGCCGCCGACCAGTTTAATCACTTCTATCTCGGTGCGGCGGTTTTCAATATGAAGACGAATGGTATTGCCTATCACCAAAAGTAATGCAGAAACCAGCAACACCGTCAGACCGAAGACAAACCGCTCGCCCAGCTTGAGAATGGCTGCCAGGCGCTCGACCCAGACCAGGTCAAGTTGCGCCTGCTGCACCTTCGGCAACTCGGCCAGGCGCTGACGCAAACCTTCCAGGGTCGCCTTGTCGACTTCCTTGGGGGTCACCAGCACTACGCCCGGCAGCGGGTTTTCCGGCAACTCCTTGAGCGCTTCGCCCAGGCCGGACTGCTGCTGGAACTCCTGCAGCGCCTGCTCACGGCTGATGTACTCGGCCTCGGCGACGCCCGGCATGGCCTTGATCTGCTCACGCAGCTGCTCGCCTTCGCTGGCACTCGCATCCAGTTGCAGATACAGGGAAATCTGCGCCGCACGCTGCCAGGAGCCGCCCAGGCGCTCGACGTTACTCAGCAAAAGTGACAGCCCCATCGGCAAACTCAGGGCAACGGCCATTACCAGGCAGGTAAAGAAGCTGCCGATCGGCTGCTTGCCCAGGCGACGCAGGCTGTCGAGCAGGCTGGCGCGATGGCTTTCGATCCAGGCGCGCAACAGGGTGCGGAAATCCGGGCCATCGTCTTCATCGCGTTTTTTCTTCTGCGGTTGCGGATCGGCGGCCTTGGGGGCCACGCGCTCGGAAACCTTAGGGCTGCGCGTCGCACTCATACCCCGGCCTCCCCGTCGCCGATCAATCGGCCACGTTGCAGGGTCAGCATGCGATGACGCATGCGGGCGATCAGCGCCAGGTCGTGACTGGCGATCAGCACGCTGGTGCCCAGGCGGTTGATGTCTTCGAACACGCCCATGATTTCGGCCGCCAGGCGCGGGTCGAGGTTACCGGTCGGTTCGTCCGCCAGCAGCAAGGCCGGGCGATGGACGATGGCGCGGGCAATGCCGACGCGCTGTTGCTGGCCGGTAGACAGGTCGCCCGGGTACAGGTCGGTCTTGTCCGAGAGCGCCACGCGTTCCAGGGCCGAATCCACGCGCTTGACGATCTCGGCCTTGGACAGGCCAAGAATCTGCAGTGGCAGCGCGACGTTGTTGAACACCGTGCGATCGAACAGCAACTGGTGGTTCTGGAACACCACGCCGATCTGTCGGCGCAGGAACGGGATCTGTGCATTGCTGATGGTCGCCAGGTCCTGACCGGCCAGCAGCAACTTGCCGGTGGTGGGACGCTCCATCGCCAGCAATAAGCGCAGCAGGGTACTTTTACCGGCACCCGAGTGCCCGGTGACAAACAAGAACTCGCCCCGACGGACTCGAAAGCTCAGCTCATGCAAGCCGACGTGACCGTTCGGATAGCGCTTACCGACCTGTTCGAAACGAATCATGAACGCTCCCGCTCGGCAAACAGTGCCTGGACAAAGGGTTCTGCTTCAAAGGTACGCAAGTCATCGATGCCTTCACCGACACCGATGTAGCGAATTGGCAAACCAAACTGCTTGGCCAGGGCGAAGATCACCCCGCCCTTGGCCGTACCATCGAGCTTGGTCAGGGCCAGGCCGGTCAGGGCGACCGTCTGGTTGAATTGCTTGGCCTGGTTGATGGCGTTCTGCCCGGTGCCGGCGTCGAGCACCAGCAGCACCTCGTGCGGAGCCTCGGCGTCGAGCTTGCCGATGACCCGGCGAACCTTCTTCAACTCTTCCATCAGGTTGTCTTTGGTGTGCAGGCGACCAGCGGTATCGGCAATCAACACATCGATATTGCGCGCCTTGGCTGCCTGCACCGCATCGAAGATCACCGACGCAGAGTCGGCACCGGTGTGCTGGGCGATCACCGCAATGTTGTTGCGCTCACCCCAGACCTGCAACTGCTCGACTGCGGCCGCGCGGAAGGTGTCACCCGCCGCCAGCATGACTTTCTTGCCTTCGAGTTGCAGCTTCTTGGCCAGCTTGCCGATGGTGGTGGTCTTGCCGGCGCCGTTGACGCCCACCACCAGGATCACGAATGGCTTGTTCTGCGAGGTGATTTTCAGCGGTTGCTCGACAGGCTTGAGCATCGCCGCCAGTTCCGCCTGCAGGGATTTGTACAGGGCATCGGCGTCAGCCAATTCCTTGCGCGCCACCTTCTGGGTCAGGCGCTGGATGATTACCGACGTGGCCTCGACGCCAACATCGGCAGTCAGCAGGCGGGTTTCGATGTCTTCGAGCAGTTCGTCATCAATGATCTTCTTGCCCAGGAACAGGCTGGCCATGCCCTCGCCGATGCTGGCGCTGGTTTTCGACAGGCCTTGCTTGAGGCGGGCGAAAAAGCCGGTCTTGGTTTCTTCGCTGCGCGCAGGCTCTGCGGCCACCGGCTCTGGAACAACCGGGGCAACGGGAGCGGGCGCGACCACAACGGGAGCGGCCACCGGTGCCGGGACCGGGACCGGCTCTAGAGTCGGCTGCAGCACTGGCTCAGGTGCGACGAACGCGGCGATGACCGGTTGCGGCAGGTCCGGCTCGTCAATGACCAGCGGCTCGACCAACGGCTTGGTGTCGACCACCAACAGTTCGACTGCTTGCTGAACCACGGTAGGCGCGGGAATCGGCGGGGTAATGTGCGGCGCCTGTTCGTCTGCAACCAAGGCCACCGGCTCTTCAGGGACCGGCAGGGTCAGCCACGGCGTGTGCACCGGCTCAGGAACAGGTTCTGGTGTAGGGGCTGGCGCAGACGCGAGCTCGACCACCGGCTGCAACACCGGCTCGGCCAATGGCAATACGACAGGGGCTACGGTTTCGACCACCGGAGCGGCTTCTATTACCGGCTCTGGCGCCACCTCAGGCAGTGGCTGTGGCTGTTCGACGACGGGTTCCTGCGGTTTTTTGCGCAGCCACCCGAACAGGCTTTTTTTCTCGCCAGCCGCAGCTGGGTTCTTCTTGTCGTCGTTGGAACCAAACATGGAGGACGGCTATCTCACGGTAGCGACGCGCCAATGGCGCCTCGGCAATTGAATATTCGATGCAGAACAGACTGTGTTTCACTCAGCTTGTTCACGCGCAACATTTTGTCGAGGTGCTCAATGGCACCTCAAAGCTCGACTAACACCAAGGACTAAAACGGTATCTTCGGCGAAAACGCAGAGTTTAGCTGATAAACCCAAAGCTTCTTGCGCAAACCTATACAGCCTACTGACCGATCAATGGCCTCATAGGCGTGGCCGCCAGTAAAACGGATCAGTATCCTAGCACCTCCTCGCCCGCCGACGCTAAGACCAAGCGGGCAGCCCAACAGGTTAAAAAACGAATGAATGCTCTAGCCCGCCGCGCTGCTGGCCTGCTGCTCAGCACAGTTTGTCTGCCCCTCGCAGCCCTGGCTGCCGACCCTCAACCGACCCACGAATTCACCCTCGACAATGGCCTGAAGGTCATCGTGCGTGAAGATCACCGTGCGCCCGTAGTGGTTTCCCAGGTCTGGTACAAGGTTGGCTCCAGCTACGAAACCCCAGGCCAGACCGGTTTGTCCCACGCCCTGGAGCACATGATGTTCAAGGGCAGCGAGAAAGTCGGCCCTGGCGAAGCGTCGCTGATCCTGCGCGACCTTGGCGCCGAGGAGAACGCTTTCACCAGCGACGACTTCACCGCCTACTACCAGGTGCTGGCCCGTGATCGCCTGGCCGTGGCCTTCGAACTTGAAGCCGACCGCATGGCCACCCTGCGCCTGCCGGCCGACGAGTTCAGCCGCGAGATCGAGGTAATCAAGGAAGAGCGCCGCCTGCGCACCGACGACAAACCAATGTCCAAGGCCTATGAGCGCTTCAAGGCCATGGCCTACCCGGCCAGCGGCTACCACACGCCGACCATCGGCTGGATGGCCGATCTCGATCGCATGAAGGTCGAGGAACTGCGCCACTGGTACGAATCCTGGTACGCACCGAACAACGCGACCCTGGTAGTGGTCGGCGACGTGACCCCGGAAGAAGTCAAAACCCTGGCCCAACGCTACTTCGGTCCAATCGCCAAGCGCGCCGTGCCACCGACGAAAATCCCCCTGGAGCTGTCCGAGCCCGGCGAGCGGCAGATCACCCTGCACGTGCAGACCCAACTGCCGGCCCTGATGCTGGCCTTTAACGTTCCGAGCATTGCCACCACCCAGGACAAACGCTCGGTCAACGCCTTGCGCCTGATTTCCGCCTTGCTCGATGGCGGCTACAGTGGGCGCATCCCGACCCAGTTGGAGCGCGGTGAAGAGCTGGTCTCCGGCGGTTCGTCGAGTTACGACGCCTACACCCGTGGCGACAGCCTGTTCACCCTGTCGGCAACCCCCAACACCCAGAAGCAGAAAACCATGGCCCAGGCGCAAGCCGGCCTGTGGAAACTGCTTGAACAGCTTAAAACCACCGCACCTTCCGCCGAAGAACTGGAACGTGTGCGAGCACAAGTGATTGCCGGCCTGGTCTACGAGCGTGACTCGATCACCAGCCAGGCCACCGCCATCGGCCAGCTGGAAACCGTCGGCCTGTCCTGGAAACTGATGGACACCGAACTGGCCGAGCTGGAAAGCGTGACCCCGCAAGACATCCAGAACGCTGCCCGCACCTATTTCACCCGCGAACGTCTGAGCGTTGCGCATGTACTGCCACTGCCCCAGGAGAACGCGCATGAGTGAGATCAACAAGTCACGGGTGGCCCTGGTCGCCCTGGCCGTCGTCGCGCTTGCCGCTTCGGCGGTGTTCTACGTGATCCGCCCAGGCGAGATCAACGCCAGCGAAGCCCTCGACAAGGCCAAATCGAGCCAGAAGCTGCAATCGCTGGCCGAGCTCGACGGCAAGGCGCCGAGCCGACGCACCCTCGACGTGCAGACCTGGAACACCGCCGAAGGGGCCAAGGTGCTGTTCGTCGCCGCGCCTGAGTTGCCGATGTTCGACCTGCGCCTGATTTTCGCCGCCGGCAGCAGCCAGGATGGCGCCAGACCGGGCCTGGCGATGCTGACCAACGCCATGCTCAACGAAGGCGTGGCCGGCCAGGACGTCAGCCAGATCGCCCAGGGCTTCGAAGGATTGGGGGCCGACTTCGGCAATGGCGCCTACAAGGACATGGCCATTGCCTCGCTGCGCAGCCTGAGTGCCGTGGACAAACGCGAGCCGGCCCTCAAGCTGTTCGCCGAAGTGGTGGGCAAACCGACCTTCCCGGCCGATTCCCTGGCCCGGATCAAGAACCAGATGCTCGCCGGCTTTGAATACCAGAAGCAGAACTCGGCCAAGGTGGCCAGCCTGGAGCTGATGCGTCGCCTGTATGGCCAACACCCCTACGCCCACGCCAGCGACGGTAACGCGCTGAGCATCCCGGACATCACCCTGGCGCAACTCAAGGCCTTCCACGCCAAGGCCTACACAGCGGGCAATGTGGTGATCGCACTGGTCGGCGACCTGTCGCGCAGTGACGCCGAGGCGATTGCTGCCCAGGTGTCCGCCGCCCTGCCCAAGGGCCCGGCGCTGGCGAAAATCGCCCAGCCTGAGGAACCCAAGCCTGGCACCAGCCGCGTCGAGTTCCCGGCCAAGCAGACCAACCTGATGCTCGCGCAATTGGGCATCGACCGTGACGATCCGGACTACGCCGCCGTCTCCATGGGCAACCAGATTCTTGGTGGCGGCGGTTTCGGTACCCGGTTGATGAGCGAAGTGCGGGAGAAACGTGGCCTGACCTATGGTGTGTACTCGGGCTTTTCGCCGATGCAGGCCCGCGGCCCGTTCCTGATCAACCTGCAAACCCGTGCCGAAATGAGCGAAGGCACGCTCAAGCTGGTGCAGGACGTCATGGCCGACTACCTTAAAACCGGGCCGACCCAGAAAGAACTCGACGACGCCAAGCGCGAACTGGCGGGCAGCTTCCCGTTGTCGACGGCGAGCAATGCCGACATCGTCGGCCAACTGGGCGCCATGGGTTTCTACAACTTGCCGCTGAGCTACCTCGAAGACTTCATGCAGCAGTCGCAGAACCTGACTGTCGAGCAAGTTACCGCGGCCATGAACAAACACTTGAGCATGGATAAAATGGTGATCGTTACCGTCGGTCCTACCGTGCCGCAAAAGCCGTTACCGGCCCCTACTGACAAACCTTCCGAGCAGCCGCTCGGGGTTCCGGAGCATTAATGGCCACTCGCCCTAAAAAACCCGTGCACAACGTCCACAACGGTGTGAACCAACTACGCATCATCGGTGGTGAATGGCGCAGCCGTCGCCTGAGCTTCCCCGACGCCCCGGGCTTGCGCCCGACGCCGGACCGCGTGCGTGAGACCCTGTTCAACTGGCTCGCGCCCTATGTCGCCGGGGCCAAGGTACTCGACCCGTTCGCCGGCAGCGGCGCGCTGTTCCTCGAGGCGCTGTCCCGTGGCGCCGCCATGGGCCAGGCGCTGGATGCCAGCAGCCTCGCGGTGTCGAGCCTGAAGGAACACCTGGGCACCCTGCGCTGCACCGTCGGCCAGGTGCAGACCGCCGATGCCCTGCGCTACCTGGAAACCCAGCCAGCGAGCGCCTACGACCTGGTCTTCCTTGACCCGCCGTTCAACCAGAACCTGCTGCCTGCGGTGTGCTCGCTACTGGAAGAACGCCAGTGGCTGGCCGACGACGCCTGGATCTACACCGAAAGCGAGAACGCACCATCGACCCTCGGCCTGCCGGGCGCCTGGCGCCTGCACCGGGAGCAGAAATCCGGTCGGGTGTACTACGCGCTGTGGCATCGCCTCGTGGAACAATCCGCTTGATACCATGCCTGGGCAGCCAAACCTGACTGCCCAGGCACTGGCTTCACTCAAGATACATAGTTAATACCAGCCCCCTCTACGCATCGCCGACATTGATTGAGCGTTTTTCACATCAATCAATGAGGATGCACATCCAATGAACATCTACTGCAGCGCCCTGCTGCTCCTGAGTGGGCTGATGCCCATGATGGCGTTCACGGCCAGCGCGTCAACCACCCATGAGTTCAGCCTGGACAACGGCCTGAAAGTCGTAGTTCGCGAGGACCACCGCGCGCCCGTGGCCACCTCCCAGTTGTGGATCAAAGTCGGTTCCAGCCAGGAACCGCCGGGCCAGTCCGGGCTGTCCCATGCACTCGAACACATGCTTTACCAGGGCAGCAGCAAAACCTGCGCCGGTGAAGCCTCGGCCATCCTGGAGCGGCTCGGCGCCGAGGAAAACGCCGTCACCAGCAACGACTACACTGCCTACTACCAAACCCTGGCACCCGATCACCTGGGCGTGGCGTTTGAACTGATGGCCGACCTGATGACCACCGCGCACCTGCGCACCGAATCGTTTGCCACTGAAATCGAAGTGATCAAGCAAGAGCGCCGCGAACGCACCGATGACGCGCCCCAAGGCCTGGCCATGGAGCGGCTGCAGGCCATTGCCTTCCCCTCCAGCGCCCATGCCACACCGACCATCGGCTGGATGCACGACCTGCAAAGGATGAGCGCGACCCAGCTACGCGAGTGGTACCAACGCTGGTACGCCCCCAACAACGCGACCCTGGTCATCGTCGGTGATGTCAGCCTGGGCCAGATAAAACCCTTGGTCGAACGCTATTTCGGCGACATTCCCCGCAAGACCCTGCCCCAGGTGTACGCACCTCTGGAACTGGCCGAGCCCGGCGAGCGCAAAATCGCCTTGAGCCAAGCCATTCATGCGCCGCAATTGCTCATGAGTTTCAACCTGCCCAGCCTGACCACTGCGCCCGACCGGCGTACGGTGCAGGCCTTGCGGTTGCTAGACATACTGCTAGCCGGGTCCAACAGTGCTCGCTTGAAAAAGCACCTGCAATTTAATGAGGACCTGTTCTCCCAGATATCTTCCGGGTACGACCCGTTCAACCGTGGCGACAGCCTGCTGTTACTCAGCGCTCAACTCAACAGCCATCAGCGGATCAGCCTGGACCAGGCTCAGGCGCGTATCTGGCAGGTGATAGAACAACTGAAAACCACGCCCCCCGACCCCGAAGAACTGGAGCGCGCGCGCACCTTGCTGATTGCCAGCCAGGTGTACCAGCAAGACTCGATCACTGAGCAAGCCACGCGAATGGGCACGCTGGAAAGCATTGGCCTGTCATGGCGCCTCATGGAAGAAGACATCGAGACACTGAACCAGGTGAGTGCCAAGGATATCCAGCAGGCGGCCGTAACCTATCTGACTCGACAACGCATGAGCGTGGCGCACCTAATGCCGGAGAACAGCCATGAATAAGTCCGCACCTTCACGTTATGTGCAACCGCTGATCAGCCTGATTTTTTGCTGCTGCCTGTCAGCCCAGGCCCAGCCACCCTCCCCATTGCCCCCCGCCGGGTCGAAACTGCAATCACTGGCCCAGTCGCCGGCGACGCCATCCGTCCCACGCGCGCTGAAGATCCAGGCCTGGAAAACCGTGACAGGAACCAAGGTGCTGTTTATCCAGACGTCGGAACTGCCGATGTTCGACGTGCTCGTCAGCTTCGCCGCAGGCAGTGCACGAGATCCACAACATCCGGCCCTGGCCGCCGCCACGTTCAGCCTGTTGAACGAAGGCATCCAGGGCAAGAGCCTGGCGCAGACCAATGAAATCTTCGACGGTCTTGGGGCCCGCTGGGGCATGGGCATCAACCATGACCGCACCTGGTTCTCGTTGCGCAGCCTCAGTGCGCCGCAAAAGCGTGAACCGGCCCTGCAATTGTTCGCGCAGATGCTTGGCCAGCCGCTGCTGGCCGATGACGCTTTGCTGCGAGTCAAGAGCGAGCTGCTGCAGATTATTGAGAGCCAGCAGCAAGACCCGCTGACCAAGGTGTTCCGGGGCATGGGCGGACTATTGTTCAACGGCCACCCCTATGCCCAGTCGATCTACGGAACAGCGCAGGACCTGGCAACTCTCAGCCGTGAACAGGTCCAGGCCTTCCACAAAGCCAATTACCACACAGGCAACACCCAGATCACTCTGGTCGGGGACCTGACCCTGAAACAAGCGCAGGACCTTAGTCTGCAAATCAGTAACAGTTTGCCCGTCAAACCTACTACGTCGACCGTGCCGGATCTCCCGGTCACGCCGCCCCCCGTAGCCTCGCGGCATATTGAGCAAGCCCAGAACCAGACCCACCTGATACTGGCGCAACTCGGTGTCAGCCGTAAGCACCCCGACTATGTGGCACTGAAGGTGGCCAACCTGATATTCGCCGGTGGCAGCTCCGGATCGCGGCTGATGCAAGAACTGCGCGAGAAACGCGGCCTGACTTACAGCGTGTCCATGGAAACTGCCGACAAGCAATGGGCCAATCCCACGGGGATCCATGTGCAAACCCAACCGCAATTCAGCGAAGGCACGCTAACCCTGATCAAAAGCCTGTTCCGCGATTACCTGCACACCGGGCCGACCCCGCGGGAACTGGACGACGCCAAGCGCCTGATCCTCGGCAGTACCGCACTGGCCAGCGCCAGCAATGCACAGATACTCTCCGGACTGTCGGAGATCAGCCGTCATGATTTGCCCTTCGACCTGGATTTTTCCGAGCATCAAGCCCAATCGTTGACGGTCGAGCAAATCAAGGCGGCACTCAACCGGCACTACAACGCTGATCACTGGAGCGTGGTCACGCTGGGGCCGACCACGACCCAGCAAGCCCTGCCAGAACCCGTCGATCGAGCCGGCCTGGGCATGTGTCGCGCTGAGGAGCAGATTGTGGCAAGTTAGTTTTCCAGTTGCACCGGCAGAACGAGCACTTCGTTCTGCCACCTTGTCCATCCGCAGCAACGAGATCGTCGTGCCCCAACCCTCCCCAGCACCGGCAAGCCCCTTCACCCCGGCATTTGGCCTCGGCAACCCGCACCTGCAAACCCTGTGGGGGCCGCTGTGGCGCAAGACCACCCACCTGGAGCGGCAGCGCGAACGCCTGTGGCTCGACGACGGCGACTTCCTCGATCTCGACTGGCACGGCCCGCACAGCGTCGACGCGCCTCTGGTCCTGGTGCTGCACGGGCTGACCGGCTCCTCCAATTCGCCCTATGTCGCTGGCCTGCAACGTGCCCTCGCCGCACAAGGCTGGGCCAGCGCCGCGTTGAACTGGCGCGGCTGCTCGGGCGAACCAAATCTGCTGCCACGCAGTTACCACTCCGGCGCCAGCGAGGACCTCGCCGCGGCGATCAACCACCTGCGGGCAACGCGCCCCCTGGCCCCGCTGTATGCGGTCGGTTATTCCCTGGGGGGCAACATCCTGCTCAAACACCTGGGCGAAACCGGCAGCGCCAGCCAGCTACAAGGCGCGGTGGCGGTTTCGGTGCCCTTTCGCCTGGATCAGTGCGCCGACCGCATCGGCCAGGGCTTTTCCAAGGTCTACCAGGCGCACTTCATGCGCGAAATGCTCGCGTACATCAAGAACAAGCAGCGCCAGTTTCTCCAGGACGGACGCCACGAAGGCCTGGCGACCCTGGCCAGCCTCGGCTCGCTGGACAAGATGCGTACCTTCTGGGACTTCGACGGTCGGGTCACCGCGCCGCTGCATGGCTACGCCGATGCCCAGGACTACTACCGACGCGCTTCCAGCCGCTACTTCCTCGGTAAAATCCGCACCCCGACCCTGATCATCCAGGCCGCCGACGACCCCTTCGTCTACCCCCACAGCCTGCCTGAAGCCGGCGAGCTGTCGACCTGCACCCGCTTCGAGCTGCAGGCCAAGGGTGGGCACGTCGGTTTTGTCGACGGCACCTTGCGCACCCCGGGTTATTACCTGGAACGGCGCATCCCCCAGTGGCTGGCCCAACCGGGTCGCGACTAGGACCATGGACAGTCAATCGGGCGAGTCGATCCGTTTCTGGCACACCGACCCCTTGGCCGGGGTCGAACTGCTGTCGGCGCGCTACATCGAGCAACGCTTCGTGCCCCATGTGCACGACGGCTTTGTGATCGGCATGATCATGGCGGGCGCCCAGCGCTACCGTTATCGCGGTGCCGAGCACCTGGCCGGCAGCGGCACCCTGGTGGTGATCAATCCGGACGAACTGCACACCGGGCACAAGGGCACCGAGGATGGCTGGCTGTACCGCGCGTTCTACCCGGACAACGGGCAGATCCTCGGGCTGCTGGCCGAACTCGAATTGCCCTCCCGCAGCTTGCCGGCTTTCGGCGCCACGCTGTATCGCGACCCGGACCTGGTCAGTGGTTTCTGTCAGTTGCACCGTTTGCTGGAAAGCCCGGCCAGCGCCCTGCAACAACAAACCCTGTGGCGGGAAACGATGCTCTCGCTGCTGCAACGCCATGCCGCCGTGGCCACGCCTGGGCAGCCGGGCCGAGAGCACCGCGCGATCGCCAGGGCCAAGGAATTGCTGCATGCGCAACTGGCCGCACCGCCGTCCCTGGAAGCGCTTGCGGCGGCGGTCAACCTGTCGCCCTTCCACTTCGCCCGAGTGTTTCGCCATGCCACCGGCATGCCACCGCACACCTGGCTGATGCAACAGCGCATCGCCCAGGCCCGGGCGTTACTGCGCGAAGGCTGTCTGCCGCTGGCGGTTGCCACACAACTGGGGTTTGCCGACCAGAGCCATTTAAGCCGGCAATTCAAGAAGGTCTACGGCGTCGGCCCCGGCGCCTACCGCACCGCCAGAATGACCCCGTAGGAAATCTGCAAGATCGTTCAAGACAACTCTTTGCCCCGTCGCGCAAGATGCCGGCACAAGGAGAGTCTCCATGACCCGTCAGCAACTTTTTTCCCGTGGTATCCGCGACAGTTTCGCCATGGCGGTGGGCATCCTGCCGTTCGGCCTGATCTTCGGCACCCTGGCCGGCGCGGCGGGCCTGACGCTGTGGCAGGCGGTCGGCATGTCACTGCTGGTGTATGCCGGCTCCGCACAACTGATCGCCCTCAGCCTGTTGGGCACCGGCGCCAGTGTGCTGGTGATCCTGTTGACCACCTTCATCGTCAACCTGCGTCATGTGCTCTACAGCGCCACCCTGCAGCCCCATGTCGGCCGTCTGCCGCAGCACTGGCGGCTACTCCTGGCCTTCTGGCTGACCGATGAAACCTTTGCCGTGGTCCAGCGGTTTTACCTGCTGCACGGCGACAAGCCCCTGGCGCAGTGGTACTGGCTGGGCGTCGCCAGCTCGCTGTATGCCTGCTGGGTGGGCAGTTCGCTGGCCGGCGTGCTGTTTGGCCAGGCAGTGCCGGACCTGGCGAGCTGGGGCCTGGAGTTCGCGATGCTGGCGACCTTTATCGGGATTGTCGTGCCGCTGCTGCGCAGCCAGCCGCAAATTGCCGCGGCCCTGGCCGCCGGCGCAGTAGCCCTGGCCACCCTGCACTGGCCCTACAAACTGGGCCTGATGGCCGCGGCGTTCAGCGGGATCGCCGTGGGCGTGCTGCTGGAGCGCCGCCAACTGCAGCAACACCACGCCAGGGAGCTGCGCTCATGAGTTACGGCTGGCTGATTCTGGGAATGATGGCGATCACGTTTGCCCTGCGCTACAGCCTGTTCGCCTGGCCCAACCTGAAGTTCCCGCCACTGGTACGCCAGGGGCTGCACTACGTACCGACGGCGGTACTGACAGCCATCGTGGTGCCAGGCATGTTGTTGCCCGATGGCCAGCACTGGGCGCTGACCATGAACAATGCCTACCTGCTGGCTGGGTTGGCAGCCATCGCCATCGCAGCCACCACCCGCCACCTGTTGGCGACCATCGGTGGCGGTATGCTGGTGTTTTTTGGCTTGCGCTGGCTGCTAGGGCAGCTAGCGCTTTAAGGCTCAGTCGCCGGTGGCAATCGCCCGCTGCGGATCGGTGATCCATTCGCTCCACGAGCCGGCGTACAGCGCCCCCAACGGGTAGCCAGCGAGGCACAGGGCAAACAGGTTGTGGCAGGCTGTCACGCCCGAACCGCAGTACGCCACCAGTTCACTCGGCGAGCGCTGCGCCAGCTTCTCGGCAAACCGCTGCTGGAGTTGCGCAGCCGGCAGAAAGCGTCCGTCCGACCCCAGGTTATCGGTGAAGGCCGCACATGACGCGCCGGGGATATGCCCGGCCACCGGATCGATCGGTTCGACCTCGCCGCGAAACCGCGGCAGCCCACGGGCATCGAGCAGGGTCAGCTCCGGCCGGGCGAGGCGTTGCTGCAATTGGTCGGCGCTCAAGACCATGGCCGCGTCCGAGGTACCGCTGAACGTGCCACGGGTATTGCCCGGCGCATCCAGGCTCAGCGGCAGGCCGGCGGCGTGCCAGGCCTTGAGGCCACCGTCGAGGATAAACACCCCGTCACGCTTGCCCAGCCACGCCAGCAACCACCAGGCCCGGGCTGCATACGCCCCTGGACCGTCGTCATACAGCACCACCTGGCTGTCATTATCGATGCCCCAGGCTTGCAGGCGCTCGATCAGGGCCTGCGGGTCCGGCAGTGGGTGCCGGCCGGTGACACCCTTGATCACCGGCCCGCTGAGGTCACGCTCCAGATCGGCAAACGAGGCGCCGGCAATATGCCCTTCGGCATAGCTGCGCTGGCCATAATCCGGATCTTCGAGGGCAAAGCGACAATCCAGGATCACCAGGGCGGCCTGCTCCTTTTTCTGGTCCAGGGCTAGGGGGCTGATCAGTTGCGCGATGGGCATAGCGGGCTCCTGTGAGGTAAGTCTTGGCGCGATCCTACTGCACTTCTTCGAGGGCCTGGCCCAGCGGCACGTAATACTCCTCGAACAAGGCGTCGATTTCCTCGCGCGATTGTTCGGTGACAAACCCGGCTTCCAGCACCAGCACCTGGTACACGCCGCGTTTAATGGCCTGCTCACTGAGGTGGCTGGAGTTTTCTCGGGTGGTGCACAAAAAGCGCACCCAGGAGGTCAGGATGATCCAGGCGTTGAGCGTCAGGGATTCAATCTGCACCTTGTCCATGGCGAGGATGCCGGCGGCGACAAAACCGGCGTAGATCGCCGTGCCCTGGATCAGGCAGCGCTGGGAAAACCGTCGATAACGGGCCGCCAGCTCCGGATCATTGTCCAGCAGGTGCTCCAGGTCGCGATGCAAAAACCGGTAGCGCCACATCGCGTCCAGCAGTTCCTGCAGGTAGTAACGCTTGTCTTCAACCGTGGCAGCACGCCCTTGCGGCGGGCGCAGGAAGCTTTCCACCAGGGCCTCGTACTCACTGAACAACACGGCGATGATCGCCTGCTTGTTGGGGAAGTGGTAGTACAGGTTGCCCGGGGATATCTCCATGTGCGCGGCGATATGGTTGGTGCTGATGCTGCGTTCACCCTGCTGGTTGAACAGCTCCAGGCTGTTCTGCACGATGCGCTCGCTGGTTTTTATTCGTGGGGCCATGGCTTGAGCTTTAATTCTGCTGTGCGTTGCGGGCATCTTACGACCTATCCGTCGGCGGATAAATCATCACATCCCGAGGAAGTCATTTGACTTTTTAGAGCATAGACTCTAAAAACTTCTCCATTATAAAAAAACCTGGAGCTACCATGCCCGCCGAAATTGCCTACCTGCAAGACTCCCAGCAGCCATTGAGTGAGCTTCACGACCTGTTTACCGCCCAGCGCCAGGCGTATGCGGCCAACCCTATGCCGCCTGCGGCCCAGCGCCAGCAGTGGCTCAAGGTCTTGAGCGACGTCCTGAGTGACCAGCGCCAGGCCTTGATCGAAGCGATCAGCGCAGACTTCAGCAACCGCAGCGCCGATGAAACCCTGCTCGCCGAACTGATGCCGAGCCTGCACTGCATTCATTACGCCAGCAAACACCTCAAGGGCTGGATGAAAGCCTCGCCACGCAAAGTAGGCGTGGCGTTCCAGCCGGCCAAGGCCAAGGTGGTCTACCAACCGCTGGGGGTCGTCGGGGTCATCGTGCCGTGGAACTACCCGCTCTACCTGGCCATCGGCCCGCTGGTCGGCGCCCTGTCTGCGGGCAACCGAGTGATGCTCAAGCTCAGCGAATCCACGCCGGCCACCGGCGAGCTGCTTAAATTCCTGCTGGCCAAGATCTTCCCCCAGGACCTGGTGACCGTGGTGCTGGGCGAGGCCGATGTGGGCGTGGCGTTTTCCCAACTACCGTTCGACCACCTGCTGTTCACTGGCGCCACCAGCATCGGCAAGCACGTGATGCGCGCGGCGGCCGAGAACCTGACACCGGTAACCCTGGAACTGGGTGGAAAATCCCCGGCCATCGTCTCCCACGACGTGCCGCTCAAGGATGCCGCCGAACGCATCGCCTTCGGCAAAACCCTGAACGCCGGGCAAACCTGTGTCGCTCCGGACTATGTGCTGGTGCCGCAGGACCGGGTCGAATCCTTCGTCGAGGCCTATCGCCAGGCGGTGCGTGGCTTCTACCCGACCTTGGCGGACAACCCCGACTACACCGCCATCATCAACCCACGCCAACTGGTGCGACTGCACAGCTACCTGAGTGACGCGAGCGCCAAGGGCGCACAGTTGATCCCGCTGTTCGAGCAAGACCAGGACCGGCGCATGGGCCACAGCGTGTTGCTGAATGTCAGCGACGAGATGATCGTGATGCAGGACGAAATCTTCGGCCCGCTGCTGCCGGTGGTGCCCTACACGACCCTGGACCAGGCATTTGCCTACATCAATCAACGACCACGTCCACTGGCGCTTTACTACTTCGGCTACAACAAGGCCGAACAGAATCGCGTACTCCAGGAAACCCATTCCGGCGGGGTCTGCCTCAACGACACCCTGCTGCACGTTGCCCAGGACGACATGCCGTTTGGCGGTATCGGCGCTTCCGGCATGGGCCATTACCACGGCAGGGAAGGTTTCCTGACATTCAGCAAAGCCAAGGGCGTGCTGATCAAGCAGCGCTTCAACGCGGCCAAGTTGATCTACCCACCCTATGGCAAGTCGATCCAGAAGCTGATCCAGAAACTGTTCATCCGCTGACCCTTCACTGCCGGGTAAAAACAATAATGAACCCACGCTTTTGCGATGCCCCCGCGCTGTCACGGCGCGGCCTGCTCAAATTCAGTCTCGGCGCCAGCGCCTTCCTCGCCACCGCAGGCCTGGGCGCCAGCCTCAGCGGTTGCTCGGCCAGCAGCCCGGCCAACGGGTTTGCGATTATCCGCGACACTGACCTGGGTTTTTTGCGGGCGCTGTTGCCGGTGATGCTCGAGGGCGCCGTGGCGGCCGAAAAACTCCCCGCCGCCACCGAACAAACCCTGCGCAGCCTGGACCACGGCCTCGATCACTTGTCGCCAGAAATGCTCAAGCTGACCCAGCAACTGTTCGACGTGCTGGGCATGGCGGTCACCCGCGGGCCACTGACCGGAATCTGGGGCAGTTGGGAAAATGCCAGCAGCGAAGCCATCCGCCACTTCCTGCAACGCTGGCAGAACAGCTCGTTAAGCCTGCTGCGCATGGGCCACAGTTCGATCCTGCAACTGGTGATGATGGCCTGGTACAGCCGCGCCGAATCGTGGGCCCATTGCGGCTATCCCGGGCCACCGAAAGTCTGAGATCCAGGCACCTTCACCACCTGATAAATATAAGAGAGCCCCTGATGCCCGTACCCGATCCGTTCCGCGAAGGCATGGCCCGCGGCTGGAAAACCTACAACGGCTCACAACTGGCCAATGACCTGACCCTGGAAGCCGACATCGCCATCATTGGCAGCGGCGCGGGCGGTGGCACCACGGCCGAGATCCTCAGTGCGGCCGGCTACAAGGTGCTGCTGATCGAAGAAGGCCAGCTCAAGACCAGCAGCGACTTCAAGATGCTCGAAGACCAGGCCTACGCCAACCTCTACCAGGAGGGCATCGGCCGCATGAGCAAGGACGGTGCGATCACCATCCTGCAGGGCCGCGCGGTGGGCGGCACGACGCTGATCAACTGGACCTCGAGCTTTCGCACCCCCGAGCCGACCCTCGAACACTGGGCCAGGGAGCATGCCGTCAAGGGCCATAGCCCGGCGGACATGGCGCCCTGGTTCGAAAAAATGGAACAACGCCTCGGCGTCGCACCCTGGCTGGTGCCACCCAATGCCAACAACGAAGTGATCAAGAAAGGCTGCGAGCAACTCGGCTACAGCTGGCACGTGATTCCGCGCAACGTGCGCGGGTGCTGGAACCTCGGTTATTGCGGCATGGGCTGCCCGACCAACGCCAAACAGTCGATGATGGTCACCACCATTCCCGCGACCCTGGAAAAAGGCGGCGAGCTGCTGTACCTGGCTCGCGCCGAACAGCTGTTGATCAAGGACGACCAGGTCACCGGCCTGCTGTGCGTGGCCATGGATGAACGCTGCGTGGCGCCCACTGGTCGCACCATTACCGTCAAGGCACGGCACTACGTGCTGGCCGGTGGCGGGATCAACAGCCCGGCGCTGTTGCTGCGTTCCAAGGCACCCGACCCTCACGAGCGCCTCGGCAAACGCACCTTCCTGCACCTGGTGAACATGTCTGCCGGGCTGTTCGATGAAGTCATCAACCCGTTCTACGGCGCGCCGCAGTCGATTTACTCCGACCACTTTCAATGGCAGGACGGCGCCACCGGCAAAATGTCCTACAAGCTCGAAGTGCCGCCGCTGCACCCGGCGCTGGCGGCGACCCTGCTCGGCGGCTTCGGCGCCGAGAACGCGGCGCACATGCAGCAACTGCCCCATACCCACGCCATGCTCGCCCTGCTGCGTGACGGTTTCCACCCGGACAGCAGCGGCGGCAGCGTCGAGTTGCGCGGCGACGGCACGCCGGTGCTCGACTATCAGGTTTCCGACTACGCCTGGGACGGCCTACGCCGGGCCTTTCACAGCATGGCCGAGATCCAGTTCGCCGGTGGCGCCAAGGCCGTCATGCCGATGCACGCCGATGCGCGCTACGTGAACAGTCTCACCGAAGCCCGCACGTTGATCGACGGCCTGAGCCTGGAGCTGTATCGCACCCGCCTGGGCAGCGCCCACGTCATGGGCGGTTGCGCCATGGGCGAAGACCCGACCCACGCCGTGACCGACAGCCTCGGACGGCATCATCAACTGCGCAATCTGTCGGTGCATGACGGCTCGCTGTTCCCCACCAGCATTGGCGCCAACCCGCAACTATCGGTCTACGGGCTGACCGCGCAATTGGCCAGCGCACTGGCCGAACGCCTGCGAAATCCATGAAAAAACTGCATATTCGCCTGGTCTATAGTGCGTTCTTAGCCCAATGGCGACTTGGCCGACCGGGAAGGCTGCGATACCATCCGACTCCCCAACGGATTCCCGCCAGGACGACGCGATGAACCGAGTGTTGTACCCAGGTACCTTCGACCCTATTACCAAGGGCCATGGCGATCTGGTCGAACGCGCCGCGCGCCTGTTCGATCATGTGATCATTGCTGTCGCCGCCAGCCCCAAGAAAAACCCGCTATTCCCACTGGAACAGCGTGTGGAGCTGGCCCGCGAGGTCACCAAACATCTGCCGAACGTCGAAGTCGTCGGCTTTTCGACGCTGTTGGCGCACTTCGCCAAAGAGCAGAATGCCAATGTATTCCTGCGTGGTTTGCGTGCGGTGTCGGATTTCGAGTACGAATTCCAGCTGGCCAACATGAACCGCCAGTTGGCCCCGGACGTGGAAAGCCTGTTCCTGACGCCGTCCGAGCGCTATTCGTTTATTTCTTCGACGTTGGTCCGTGAAATTGCAGCCCTGGGCGGCGATATCACTAAATTCGTCCACCCGGCCGTGGCCGATGCTCTTACACTCCGGTTCAAGAAATAGACCCCGACTGTAGGAGCTGGCTTGCCAGCGAAAAACGTCAACGATTACGCAGTGCTATCAGAAAGTACACAGCGCCCTGACGTTTTTCGCGAGCAAGCTCGCTCCTACAGCGTCAATGCGGCACAATTGTGCGCATTAGTTTTCAGATGCCCGGGCCGACGACCCTGGCTGGAGTCCCCAATGTCCCTGATCATCACCGACGATTGCATTAACTGCGACGTCTGCGAACCCGAGTGCCCGAACGCCGCCATCTCCCAGGGCGAAGAGATCTACGTGATCGACCCGAACCTGTGCACCCAGTGCGTCGGCCACTATGACGAGCCGCAATGCCAGCAGGTCTGCCCGGTCGATTGCATTCCGCTGGACGAAGCCCATCCGGAAACTGAAGAGCAGTTGATGGAAAAGTACCGGATCATTACCGGCAAGGCGTAAGGACCCCATCGCGAGCCTGCTCGCGATGAGGCCATAAGCAACCTCACCGCCACATCTGGATCAGCGCTGGCACCTGGGGCAAAACACACTCGCCCGCTGCCCCAGCTTCACCTCGCGAAGTTCTGTCCCGCAGACCTTGCAGCCCTCGCCGCCGCGGCCATAGACGAACAGTTCCTGCTGGAAATAGCCCGGCTGACCGTCGCCGCCGACAAAGTCGCGCAAAGTGGTGCCGCCGCGCTCGATGGCGGCGGCCAGGATGCGCTTGATCTCGATCGCCAGCTTCAGGTAACGCGCCCGGGAGATGCCCTTGGCCTCGCGGCGCGGGTCGATCCCGGCGGCGAACAGCGCTTCGGTCGCGTAAATATTGCCGACCCCCACCACCACCGCGTTGTCCATGATGAACGGCTTGACCGCCATCGAACGCCCACGTGACAGTTGAAACAGGCGATCGCCGTCGAACAGGTCCGTCAGCGGCTCCGGCCCCAGGCGCAGCAGCAGTTCGTGGTTGAGCGGGTCAAGGCTCCAGAGCATCGCCCCGAAACGGCGCGGGTCGGTGTAGCGCAGGGCCAGGCCGGACTCCAGCTCGATGTCCACATGCTCATGCTTGGCCGCCGGCAGGCCGATTTCCACCAGGCGTAGATTCCCCGACATGCCCAGGTGACTGATCAAGGTGCCGACCTCGGCGTTGATCAGCAAATACTTGGCACGCCGCTCCACCAGCACAATGCGCTGCCCGGAAAGGCGCACATCGAGGTCCTCGGGGATCGGCCAGCGCAGGCGCCGCTCACGCACCACCACCCGGCTGACGCGCTGGCCTTCCAGGTAGGGCGCAATCCCGCGGCGGGTGGTTTCGACTTCCGGCAATTCAGGCATGGCGTACTCGGCTCAGGAAAGGTCCGGCGCTCAATGGTGCGCGCCGAGTTCACGGATCGTCTGTTTGAGGTTCTCGAAGTCGTAGTCCGAGAGGCCGACATAGTCGAGCACCAGGTGACCGATGCTGTCCCACTCGTGGTCTTCGGTCTGGTTGCCCAGGACCCGGTACGAGGCACAGATGTGTTCCGCCATCTTGAGGATCGCCAGCAGGTTCTTCAACTGACTGTTGCGCGAGGACTCATCGCTGAAGATCGCCAGGGCATTGTGATGATTGGCGATAGCGTGGCTGACATGTTCCGGCAGGCGCCAGGACTTTGCCGTGTAGTAGCCGACCACCGCATGGTTGGTGTTGAACGCATGGTTTTCCGTGTCCACCACCCGGCAATCGACGCCGGCGTTGGCATAGGCCTGTTCCAGCACTGCCATATAGTTGGGGAAGCGCTTGAGCATCAGCGGCACGCCACAGTCGTGGAACAGCCCCAGGGCATAGGCTTCGTCCACCGCTTGCGAGCCGATGCGCTTGGCCAGGCTGAGGCTGGTCATCGCCACGTCCTGCGCGGTGTCCCAGAAACGGTTGAGGGTGACGATGGTGTCGTCATTCATCTCACCCTTGATCGACTGCGCGTTGATCATGTTGATCACCGAGCGGCTGCCCAACAGGTTCACCGCCCGCTGGATCGAGGCAATCTTGTTGCTCAGGCCGAAATACGGCGAGTTGACGATTTTCAACAACGCGCCGGAGAGACCCGGGTCCTGGGAGATCAGCTTCGCGATCACTTCAAGGTCCGGGTCCGGCATGTACTGTTCCATCTGCAAATCCACCATGATTTGCGGTTGAGGCGGAACGCTGATGCCTTGCAGGGCCTGCTGAATCTGTTCGGAAGATAGCTCTTGGGACATAAGTACTCACTCTGGGCAGGCGGCGATTCTACCCCTTAAGCGCAGGTTGCCGACACCTCAAACCGCTCCCGCAGTCCATCCGGTGAGCCCGCCAACGGCTGCGCAACAGGGTATACTCCCGCTCTTTTTTCTGGAGCGACGTCATGTCCCTGCCAAGCTTGCGCCTCAAAGCCAATGCCGACCGTCGCCTGCGCGCCGGTCACCTGTGGGTCTACAGTAACGAAATCGACGTAGCCGCCACCCCGCTGCACGGCTTCAAGGCCGGCGACCAGGCGATCCTGGAAGCCGCCGGTGGCAAGCCGCTGGGCATCGTCGCCATGAGCCCGAACAACCTGATCTGCGCCCGCCTGCTGTCGCGCGACATCAAGCTGCCACTGGACAAGTCGCTGCTGGTGCACCGCCTGAACGTCGCCCTGTCGCTGCGCGAGCGTCTGTTCGACAAGCCGTTCTACCGTCTGGTCTACGGCGATTCCGACCTGCTGCCGGGCTTGGTAGTCGACCGTTTCGGCGACATCCTGGTGGTGCAGATCGCCTCGGCGACCATGGAAACCCATAAAGACGACGTGATCGCCGCGTTGACCCAAGTGCTCAAGCCGAGCGGCATTCTGTTCAAGAATGACTCCGCCGCGCGCGACGCCGAAGGCCTCGAGCGCTACGTCGACACCGTGTTCGGCCTGGTGCCGGAGTGGGTCGCCCTGGAAGAGAACGGGGTGAAATTCGAAGCGCCGGTCATTCAGGGCCAGAAAACCGGCTGGTTCTACGACCACCGCATGAACCGCGCCCGCCTGGCCCCGTACGCCAAAGGCAAGCGTGTACTGGACCTGTACAGCTACATCGGTGGCTGGGGCGTGCAGGCTGCCGCATTCGGCGCCAGCGAAGTGTTCTGCGTCGACGCCTCGGCCTTCGCCCTCGACGGCGTTGAGCGCAACGCTGCGCTGAACGGCTTTGCCGACAAAATGACCTGCATCGAGGGCGACGTATTCGAAGCCCTGAAAGAGTTGAAAGCCAGCGAAGAACGTTTCGACGTGATCGTGGCCGACCCGCCGGCGTTCATCAAACGCAAGAAAGACATGAAGAACGGCGAAGGCGCCTACCGTCGCCTGAACGAGCAAGCCATGCGCCTGCTCAACAAGGACGGCATCCTGGTCAGCGCCTCGTGCTCGATGCACCTGCCCGAAGATGACCTGCAGAACATTCTGCTGACCAGCGCCCGCCACCTGGACCGCAACATCCAGCTGCTGGAACGCGGCGGCCAGGGCCCGGACCACCCGGTACACCCGGCCATTGCTGAAACCCGCTACATCAAGAGCATCACCTGCCGGCTGTTGCCCAACAGCTGATAACGCAAAACCTATGTAGGAGCGAGCGCCCGCTTGCGGCGCCCGCTTGCGGCTTGCTCGCTTGCGGCTTGCTCGCGATGGAGGTTAACGATAACGCGGGGAACCTGATACTCCGCGGTGTCATTGAACTCATCGCGAGCGGGCTCGCTCCAGGTGCAGGACACATTCTGATCCACTGCCGAAGCGACAACCTCCCACCCCACGCCTACCGTTTTCTCTTCCCATCACCGAAGAGGACAACGGAATGTCCAACACGCCAAAAGCCCATCGATTACGCACAGGTCGGCACTCGCAATCCGGTCGTATCTATCACCTGACCGCTGTCACCCATGAACGACAACCGATCTTCAATGATTTGTACGTTGGACGCTTGGTAGTGAGTGAATTCAGAAGAGCTCATGAAGCCGGCAATGCCACCTCAATAGCCTGGGTCGTCATGCCGGATCACTTTCATTGGCTGGTTGAATTGCACAACGGTGATTTGCCGAGACTGATGCAGGCGGCCAAATCCAGAAGTGCTCGCGCCATCAACCAGCAAAGAGGTCGCCACGAAACGCTATGGCAAAAGGGTTACTTCGATCGGGCCTTGCGTCGCGAGGAAGATCTGAAAGCCATCGCCCGATACATCATCGCCAACCCTTTGCGCGCCGGGCTTGTGACTCGAGTTGGAGACTATCCGCTGTGGGATGCCATGTGGATTTAATACTGTAGGAGCGAGCTCGCTCGCGATGGTGGTCAACGATAACGCGGGGAACCTGACACCCCGCGGCGTTCTCGGGTTCATCGCGAGCGAGCTCGCTCCTACGGGGGTGGTCGCCGAACGTATTGTGAATGCTTGCAGCCATTCCCTCCTGACGCCAGCGGTGTAGAATCGGCCCTATTCATCGCCAGTCATCCCCCGGCGGGTTTATGAGCTCAAGCTGAAGCGCGCGGCGATCCCGCAAAGTTCTCGGCAACTTCCGGACACCCGGCTATTTCTGAGTGTTCCAGACGTCAATAGAAGCTCACTTCCCTTTTGATACCTGATTAGCCGCCCGGAGTGCTTCATGCCAGATTACCGCTCGAAAACATCCACCCACGGTCGCAACATGGCCGGTGCTCGCGCTCTGTGGCGCGCCACGGGGATGAAAGATGACGACTTCAAAAAGCCGATCATCGCCATTGCCAACTCCTTTACCCAATTCGTCCCGGGCCACGTGCACCTCAAGGACCTGGGTCAACTGGTTGCCCGCGAGATCGAACGCGCTGGCGGTGTGGCCAAGGAATTCAACACCATTGCAGTCGATGACGGCATCGCCATGGGTCACGACGGCATGCTCTATTCGCTGCCGAGCCGCGAGATCATCGCCGACTCCGTCGAGTACATGGTCAACGCCCACTGCGCCGACGCGATCGTCTGCATCTCCAACTGCGACAAGATCACCCCCGGCATGCTGATGGCCGCCTTGCGCCTGAACATCCCGGTGATCTTCGTTTCCGGCGGTCCGATGGAAGCCGGCAAGACCAAGCTCGCCTCCCACGGCCTGGACCTGGTTGACGCCATGGTGATCGCCGCCGACTCCAGCGCTTCTGACGAGAAAGTCGCTGAGTACGAGCGCAGCGCCTGCCCGACGTGCGGCTCGTGCTCCGGCATGTTCACCGCCAACTCGATGAACTGCCTGGTTGAAGCCCTCGGCCTCGCGCTGCCGGGCAACGGCTCGACCCTGGCCACCCACAGCGACCGCGAACAGCTGTTCCTGCAAGCCGGGCGCACCATCGTCGAACTGTGCAAACGCTACTACGGTGACAACGACGACTCGGTACTGCCGCGCAATATCGCCAACTTCAAGGCGTTCGAAAACGCCATGACGCTGGACATCGCCATGGGCGGTTCCACCAACACCATCCTGCACTTGCTGGCCGCAGCCCAGGAAGCCGAGATCGACTTCGACCTGAAGGACATCGACCGCCTGTCGCGCCACGTACCGCAACTGTGCAAGGTCGCGCCGAACATCCAGAAGTACCACATGGAAGACGTGCACCGCGCCGGCGGGATCTTCTCGATCTTAGGCTCGCTGGCCCGTGGCGGCCTGCTGCACACCGAGCTGCCGACCGTGCACAGCAAGACCATGGCCGAAGGCATCGCCAAGTGGGACATCACCCAGACCACCGACGAAGCCGTGCACCACTTCTTCAAGGCCGGCCCGGCGGGCATCCCGACCCAGACCGCATTCAGCCAGTCGACCCGTTGGGAAACCCTGGACGACGACCGTGAAAACGGCTGTATTCGCAGTGTCGAGCATGCCTACTCGCAAGAAGGCGGCCTGGCCGTGCTGTACGGCAACATCGCCCTGGACGGCTGCGTGGTGAAAACCGCCGGTGTCGACGAGTCGATCCACGTGTTCGAAGGTCGCGCCAAAATCTACGAAAGCCAGGACAGCTCGGTGCGCGGCATCCTCGCCGACGAAGTCAAAGAAGGCGACATCGTGATCATCCGTTACGAAGGCCCGAAAGGCGGCCCGGGCATGCAGGAAATGCTCTATCCGACCTCCTACCTCAAGTCCAAGGGCCTGGGCAAAGCCTGCGCCCTGCTCACCGACGGTCGCTTCTCCGGCGGCACCTCGGGCCTGTCCATCGGCCACGCTTCGCCAGAAGCCGCTGCCGGCGGTGCGATTGGCCTGGTGCAGGATGGCGACAAAGTGTTGATCGACATTCCCAACCGCTCGATCAACCTGTTGGTCAGCGATGAAGAACTGGCGGCACGCCGCATCGAGCAGGACAAAAAAGGCTGGAAGCCGGTTGAAGTGCGCCCACGTAAAGTGACCACCGCACTGAAAGCCTACGCCCTGCTGGCCACCAGCGCCGACAAGGGTGCCGTGCGCAACAAGGCGATGCTCGACGGGCTGTGATCGTTAGCCGTTGAACTGAAAATGCCCCGCCAAGTGCGGGGCATTTTTGTTTGTGCCGATCCACTGTAGGAGCGAGCGCCCGCTTGCGGCTTGCTCGCGAAGAACTCAAAAACAACGCGTTTATTCAGGTAATACGCGTCATCGTTGGGGTCCATCGCGAGCAAGCTCGCTCCTACAAAGTACTGCGCATTTGTGCAGCCCTTGTAGGCGCTGGTTTGAGAGCGCAAGTCTCAGGGCATTCAGAACTGCGGCTTGTAGGTCACACTGAACATCATGTTGCGCGGGTCGCCGTAGTAGTTGTTGCCGGCGAGTTGCGCGTACGAGGGGATGAAGTATTTCTTGTCGAACATGTTGTTCAGGTTCACCGCCAGGGTCACTTCGTCGCTGGCGTCATAGGCCACGCGTGAGTTCCAGATGGCAAAGCCGGCCTGTTCGAAAGCGCGCTCGAAACTCAAGGTGCTGCTCTGGGCATTGACCCCCGCACCGACACGAACCCGGTCCAACTCACCCGGCAAGCGGTAATCACTCCACACCCGCAGCATGTGCATCGGGGTCGCGGTGCTGAAGATCTTGCCTTCGAGCTCCGTGTCCTTGAGGAATTTGGTGGTGTTGTAGGTGTAGCTGCTGGTCAGTTGCAGGTTCGGCAGCACTTCGCCGCTCAACTCGGCCTCGATGCCCTGGCTGCGCACCTTGCCCGACGCCGTCGAGCAGTACCAGCCGCCGCACGCATTGGGGCCTTCAATGTCGGTAGTGAAGTCAGTCACTGCGCGGTTTTCGTGGATATAGCGGAACATTGCCAGCGAGGCGTTGAGCTGGCCGTCCATCAGCTCGCCCTTGATGCCCACTTCATAGTTCTTGCCCTCGACCGGTGGCAGGCCGGTTTTCTGCTGGGTTATCTGGACCTGAGGGATGAACACCTCGGCGTAACTGCCATAGACCGACCATTGATCGTTGAGCGCATAGATCAGGCCCGCGTAAGGCGTGACCTTGCCGCTGGCCTTGACCGAATTCTTCTCGCCGCCTTCCAATTGCTCGCGGGCGAAATAGTTGTCCTGGGCAAAATCGAAGTCGTACCAACTGCTGCGCGCGCCCAGCACCAGGGTCAGCGGATCGGTCAGGTGGATATTCCACGAACCATAGAGGCCTTTCTGCCGGACATCGTAGGTGCTGACGGCCAGGTTGGCCTTGTCGGCGATACTGTCGAAGCTCTGGAAGGGCCGATGGTGGTCAATGTTGAAGATATCGACGCCCGGGGCAAATGCGCGAGCGTAGCTGTCATCAGTGGTGTACTTGGAGTAGTTGCCGCCCAGCACCACGCTCTGCTTGAACGACAGCGCCTCGAAATCGCCATTGATGTAGATGTCCAGGCCACGGTTCTTGCCATAGAAGTCGGTGGAATAGTCAGCGAACCGCGAACCGCTCGAAGTGCCAGGGGTGATCGCGCCAGTGGTGAATTGATAGGTCGCCTCATTGGACTCGTTCATCGCCGTCGCCGACGCCTTGAGCTTCCAGCTGTCGTTGAAGTGGTGCTCAAGATCCATATACACCGCCGTCTGGTCGTTCTCCGAGCGGTTCCAGGTGGCGCCGGTGTAGGTGGAGCGCGACAGGTCGACCGCGCTGCCATCGGTGTAGCGCGGCAAGGCGATGTAGTACGGTCGGCCATGACTTTTCTTGTTGCTGAAACCGACGCCGAGCACGGTGTCTTCACTCAGGTCGAAATCCAGCGCGCCATACACAGTCTGTTCCCAGCTCCACGTATAGTCGGAAAACGAGTGGCCCTTCTCGTAGTTGACCACTGCGCGGCCGCGCACGGTGCCGGCTTCATTCAACGGTCCGCCGACATCCGCCTGCGAGGCATAGCGGTCCCAACTGCCGGCCTTGGCGCTCAGGGTCACGGTCGGTGCCGCCTGTGGGCGCTTGCGCACCAGATTGATCGCGCCGCCCGGGCTGTTGGCGCCTTGCAACAGAGCGGCAGAGCCGCGCAGCACTTCCATGCGGTCGTAGATCACCATGTTCTCGGTGATGTAGCTGCCCAGCGCATAGACGTTGCGGGGCACCGGGACGCCGTCATATTGCAGCGCCTCGATGTCGAAACCGCGGGAGAACATGAACATCCCCGGCCCCGGGGACTTGACCGACGCCAACCCCGGCACCGCTTCGATGGCCTGGGTCAGGGTGGTGATGTTCTGGTCATCCATGGCCTTGCGGGTCAGGACGCTGACCGACTGCGGGATGTCCTTGAGCTTCTGGGTACCCTTGCCGATGGTCACGGCACCGGTGGTGTAGGAACCACTGCCTTCGGTGGTCGTCCCCAGACGCTGGGCACCAATCTTGGTCGCCCCCAGTTCCAGGGCCGAACCGCTGCTCTGCGGCTGGTGCAGGGTGACGCTGTCATCGTCTATGAAGCTAGCCACCAGGCCGGTGCCGGCGAGCAAGTGCGAGAGCGCCTCGGCACCGGAGAAACTGCCCTTGACCCCAGGGGACAACACGCCTTGGGTGACGTCGGCGGACACCAGCACTTGCAGGCGCGTCACCGAGGAAAACGCCGTCAATGCGCCATCCAGCGACTGCCCGGCAATCTCGAAGCGATAGACCTGCGTCTGCTCGGCGGTCGCCGCCTGCAGGTACAACGGCGCTGCGCCCGAGGCCAGGCCGATAGCCAGCGTCAGCAAAGTCGGCAGGCCAGGCAGGCGACGCGTGGCGGTCAGATGTCCCATGAGTGTTTCCCCAAAGATCGAAGTCGGTGATTCAGCGCCGCACTACTTGAGAGTGCTTATTATTTGCGCGTCTCTGATCAAGGACGACCACGCCCGGAGAAACCCTGAAAGTTTTTGAGAATTATTTACAAAAGACAGCGAATCGCTTTCAACCCGCGCGCAGCACCAACAGATACGGCGTGTAATGCTCGGCCTGCAGGTTGAGGGTGTGGACCAATGCCTTGAGCACGGCGTCTGGTTTATCGATATCGAATACCCCCGATACCCGCCGCTCGCGCAGCTCATCACCGAGCACCAGGGTGCGACCGGGCCAGTAGCGGTTCAACTCCGCCACCACGTCGGCCAGCGACTGCTGGCGAAACACCAGTTGCCGCTGCCGCCAGGCAAACCCGGCGGCCGGGTCGAAGCCGTGGACCTCGCTCAACCGGCGATCCTGATACTCGACCGCCCTGCCCGGCTCCAGGTACACCGGCGCCCCATCGCCAGCGCTGACTGCAACCTTGCCCTGGGCCACCTGCACCTGAGTGCGAGCGTTGCGCTGGGCAACGCTGAACTGGGTGCCGACAACCGTCACCGTTCCCGTGCCGGACTCGACGACAAAAGGCCGGGCCGGGTCCTTGGTGACCTCGAACCAGGCTTCGCCGCGCAACAGGCGAACCTGGCGCTGACCGGCACTCAGGTGGATCTGCACGGCACTGTCGGTATTGAGTTGCAGCCGCGAGCCATCGGCCAGTTCGATCCGCCGAGTTTCCCCGGTACCGGTGGCATAGTCCGCGCGCCAGCGATCCAGCCAGGGGGTCTGCGCCGCCAGCAGACCGATCGTCATCAGCACCACCGCCGCCGCGCAGGCCTTGGGCAGCCAACGCTGGCCAGCAGGTTTTTTCCAGCGCGCCTGCTCGGCCTCGCGCATCTGCCGGGCGGGCTCGCGCAGACTGCCCAGCAGCAACTGCACCTCCTGCCAGGCCTCGTACTGCGCAGCGCCCTGAGCCAGCCAGCAGGCAAAGCGGTCGCGCTCGGCCGTGGTCACGTCTTCGGCCTGGAGGCGGAAATACCAGCCAGACGCCTCGGCGAACAGGTCATCGCGGTCCGGTGCAGCGGGTTCGGTCATCAGGGTTTCCACAGCCACAGGCGCGTCAGTCATGGGCGCGCGCCTCGCTTGTCGTTGGCCAGTCGCGCCTGGATAAAGGCCCGGCAATCGATCAGCGCACGCCGCAATTGGTACTCGACACTGCGCGGACTGATTGCCAGACGCTCGCCAATCTCGCGGTAGGAGCATTCGTCGACATGATAAAGCAGGAAGATGTTTCGAGTCGCTTCGGGGAGCGCCGCAATTGCATCATGCATCAGCCTTTGCTCCTGCAGCGCCGATAGCTGGTCCACCGCCGATGGCGTGCTGCAAGGCAGTTCGTCGCTAGGCTCACCCGCTTCCACCCGCTCACGACGAATCGCCTGGCGCTGATGATCGCGCACCAGGTTGCTGGCAATGGTGAAGAGAAAGGCCGGGAGATTGTCGATCTTCTCACCGGACTCGAGCCGCGCCAGGCGCAGGAAAGATTCCTGGGTCAAGTCGGCCGCCACCTGCGCACTACCGGTGCGCCGGGTGACGAACGCTTCCAGGGCTTTCTTCTGTTCAGCGAACAGGCGCGCGATCTGCGTATTCCAGGAGGACACAGCACTACCTTGATCGAAAGGGTCGTTCAGGAGCGCGCACGCTAGCAGAAGATGCGAGTGATTCGCAATTGATATGTTTTTGCCCAGAGGTGCCCAGCTCGCTGCGATGCAACGAGCCAGGCGCCTGCGTGTTACTGAATCTCCTCCGGCTTGACGATCACCCAGTTCTTGTCCGCCGTCACCGGCAGCCCTTCTTTGGCCTGGGCCGCAGCGTGCTTGGCCATCATGCCGTTGATCTGGGCCATGTATTTGTCCTTGCGGTTGACCCAGAGGTGGATGCCGCCCTTGGCCACGTCGACACTGTGAAACAGCATGTAGCCGTCGCTGGTCGGAGTGTCGCCGCCCACCAGCACTGGTTTTTTCCACTCGTCGATGTAGGTCAGGATGGCGGCCTGCTTGCCAGCCATCCAGGTCGCTGGGGTCCACAGGTATGGGGTCAGCTCCAGGCCCAGGTTGGCCTTCTCGTCATACTTGCCGGCGGTGATCTGCTTGCGCGCGGTGGTCAGTTCGCCGCTTTTGCGGTCCTTGAGCAGCATCGTCACGCCGATAACGTTTTGCGGTTTGACGTTGTAGCCATACTTGGGATCGGAGGCGACCATGCGCACCAGCTCTTCCGAGGCGGCGGTCATCACGTAGACCTCGATGCCGTTTTCCATCAGCTTGTTGTACAGCTCGGCTTGCCCGGTGAAGATCTTCGGCGGGTTGACCTCGATGGTCTTGACCACGTCGCCTTCGTAATAGGTGCTAGGCACCGGCTTGCCGGAGGCCATCAACTCGTCGACGTAGCCCTTGAGTTCCTTGAGGGTGAAACCGGAAAAGACCTGGGCGACCCATGGGTAGCAGACCATGTCATCGAGCTCGCACAGCCGGTAGTAGTAACTGAACAGGCTTTCCTGGTGCTCGGCGGTGTCCTTGAACGGAATCAGTTTCAGGGAGGGGTCCAGCTTCTCGCGGGTGATCAGGCCTTTGTTTTCCATGAACGGCAACAGCGACTCTTCCAGGTCGTAGCGGTAGCTGGTGTTGTCCATGTCGAACACCGCGTAGTTACCCTTGTTGGCGTTGGCCGCGATCATCGCGTCCAGCTGCTTGGCCTGTGCCTGGGGCCAATGTTTGAGATCGGTGGCGAACACCTGGCCGGCAAGGCCCAGGCACATGGCGACGGCTAACACTTGCGTAGCGACTTTCATGTGCATTTCTCCCTGAATGAAAGCCATCGACGCTAACAAATCTGCATCGCCGCCCTCGTCTGAGCACGACCGCTTGCGTGCTGATTCCGTCACCGGCATAACCGACAGCGTCAGCTCCTTATTCCAAAAACGACAGTCACCATGCGTTTTTGATATTAATTCAATAGATTTCAAGCTGTTAGGCTTGCCGGTTCGCAATTGCCCCGCGAGGCGATTGGCACAAGTCTTTTTTGGAGTCTCGATGAATCTGCCGCTGATCCTCAATCTGCTGGTGTTCCTGGCCTTGCTGTTTGGCCTGGCACAAACCCGCCACACCACCTGGAGCCTGGCCAAGAAAGTGCTGCTGGCACTGGCCATGGGCGTGGCGTTTGGCGTGGCCTTGCACACGATTTACGGTGCAGGCAATCCAGTGCTCAAAGCCTCCATCAGCTGGTTCGACCTGGTGGGTAACGGTTACGTGCAATTGCTGCAAATGATCGTGATCCCCCTGGTATTTGCTTCGATCCTCAGTGCTGTTGCCAGGCTGCACAACGCGTCCTCCCTGGGCAAGATCAGCTTCCTGACGATCGGCACCCTGCTGTTCACCACCGCTATCGCGGCGCTGATCGGCATCGGCCTGACCAACCTGTTCGGCCTGACCGCCGAAGGCCTGGTGGCCGGCACCCAGGAAATGGCGCGCCTGCAAACGATCCAGAGCGACTACGCGGGCAAGGTTGCCGACCTGAATGTGCCGCAGTTGCTGCTGTCGTTCATCCCGCAGAACCCGTTCGCCGACCTGGCCCGGGCCAAGCCGACGTCGATCATCAGCGTGGTGATTTTTGCCGCCTTCCTCGGTATTGCAGCCCTGCAACTGCTCAAGGATGACGTGGAAAAAGGTCAGAAAGTGATCAACGCCATCGACACCCTGCAAGCCTGGGTGATGCGCCTGGTACGCCTGGTGATGAAGTTGACCCCCTACGGTGTGCTGGCGCTGATGACCAAAGTGGTCGCCGGTTCCAACCTGCAGGACATCATCAAGCTCGGCAGTTTTGTGGTGGTGTCGTACCTGGGCCTGGGCCTGATGTTTGTAGTCCACGGCCTGCTGGTGGCGCTGGCCGGGATCAACCCGCTGCGCTTTTTCCGCAAGGTCTGGCCGGTACTGACCTTCGCCTTCACCAGCCGCTCCAGCGCCGCGAGCATCCCGCTGAGCATCGAAGCGCAAACCCGCCGCCTGGGGATTCCGCAGTCGATCGCCAGCTTCGCCGCTTCGTTTGGCGCCACCATTGGCCAGAACGGCTGCGCTGGTCTCTATCCGGCGATGTTGGCGGTGATGGTCGCCCCGACCGTGGGCATCAACCCGCTCGACCCGCTGTGGATCGCGACGTTGGTGGCGATTGTGACCTTGAGTTCGGCCGGGGTGGCCGGGGTCGGCGGTGGCGCAACCTTCGCCGCGCTGATCGTGTTGCCGGCCATGGGTTTGCCGGTGTCTTTGGTGGCGTTGCTGATTTCCGTCGAGCCGCTGATCGACATGGGCCGCACGGCGTTGAACGTCAGTGGTTCGATGACAGCCGGGGCGATTACCAGCCAGATCATGCAGCAGACGGATAAAGACGTGCTGCTGGCTGATGAGCATGAGGAGTTGGCGCACGCTTGAGTCTTTGAGCGGCTGAGCGGGCCTCATCGCGGGCAAGCCCGCTCCCACAGGGATCTGCGGTGAACACATATTTGTGTTCGACCAAGACCCATGTGGGAGCGGGCTTGCCCGCGATGCTTTTAGGCTTTTTCCCAGATTTCGAAGCTGTACGCCGGCTTGTCGCCTTCGGCCGGATTCGGCACATTCGACACCAGCTTCCACTGGTTCAACTCAAACTGCGGAAACCACGCATCACCCTCGGGGCTCAGCGCCACGCGGGTCAGGTACAGCCGATCGGCCTGGGCCAATCCTTGCGCATACAGTTGCGCACCGCCAATCAGCATCAGCTCATCGACACCTTGTTCCAGCGCCCACTCCTGCGCTCGCTCGACGGCGGCCTCCAGCGACGGATAGACCTCGGCGCCCTCCAGCTGCAAGTCGGCCTGGCGACTGACCACGATGTTCAACCGCCCCGGCAGCGGGCGACCGAGAGAATCCCAGGTCTTGCGACCCATGATGATCGGCTTGCCCAGGGTAGTGGCCTTGAAGTATTTGAAATCCCCCGGCAAGTGCCAGGGCATGCTGTTGTCGACGCCGATCACGCGGTTTTCACCGAGGGCTGCGATCAGGCTGAGGGGGAGTGTTTTTTTCATGGCGAGGAGGATACCAGAGCCTCGCTTTCCCCGATAAGCGCCACAGCGGTTATGCTCAGCACTCACTTAAGCGACGGGATGACGCGTGACTGATCTGCACACACTCTGGCTGACCGAAACCATCCGTCTGCGCGAGGAACACGCCGGCGCCCTGGAGGATTCGCAAGCCAACCGCCTGGCCCGCAATGCCGGTGGCGACCTGCCCAGCCGCATCCAGGCCCGTGCACACTGGCTGGCCGAACGCGATGGCCTGACCGCGGCCCTGCGCCATTGGCTACAAGGCGCGCGCCTGGCACTGCTGGTCCTGGCCGTGCTGGCGATCCTCAGTGGCGCCGGCCTGGCATTTGCCGCCCTGGGCGATGGCCAGGCTCCGGTCAATGTGTTCTGGGCCCTGGGCAGCCTGCTCGGGCTGAACCTGATTCTGCTGCTCAGTTGGGCCTCGGGGCTGATCCTCGCCGCCGACTACGGCGCCACCCTCGGGCGCCTGTGGCTGTGGCTCAGTGAAAAACTCGCCCGCGATGCCAAGGCCGCCCACCTGGCGCCGGCCCTGCTGCTGTTGCTACAACGGCACAAACTCAATCGCTGGTTGCTGGGCCTGCTGGTCAATGGCCTGTGGCTGGTGGTGATGCTCAGTGCGCTGGTCATGGTCCTGACGCTGATGGCGACCCGGCGCTATGGGTTTGTCTGGGAGACCACCATCCTCAGCGGTGAAACCTTCGTCGCCCTGACCCAGGCCCTCGGTGCTCTGCCTGCGCTGCTGGGGTTCAGCGTGCCTACCGAAGAAATGATCCGCGCCAGCGGTGACGCCGCCCTGAACCTTGAAAGCGCCCGCCAAGCCTGGGCCGGCTGGCTGGTCGGCGTGGTGCTGGTGTACGGTGCATTACCGCGCCTGCTGCTGACCCTGCTGTGCCTGTGGCGCTGGAACCGTGGCCGCGCGGGCTTGCAACTGGACCTGAAATTGCCCGGCTACGCCCAATTGCGTGAACGCCTGATGCCCAGCAGCGAGCGCCTTGGTGTCAGCGATGCCGCGCCAGAGCGCCTGCATCAGGTCGAAAGCGCGAGCAGCGCCCTGCACAGTGACGGCGCGCTGCTGGTGGCCATCGAGCTGGACGACCAGCGCCCGTGGCCGCCGGCCCTGGCGAAGAACGTCAAGGATGCCGGGATCCTCGACAGCCGCGAGTCGCGGCAAAAGCTTCTCGAACAACTGACCCGCTTCCCGCCAGCCCGCCTGCTGATCGCGTGCGACCCCCGGCGCTCTCCGGATCGCGGCAGCCTGGCGCTGATCGCCGAACTGGCCCAGAGCGCCAGCGCCACCCGTGTCTGGCTGCTGCAGGCACCGCCCGGCCAGGCGTTGGACGCCGACCGCCTGGGGGACTGGCATGCCGCCCTGCAGCAATTGGGCTTGCCCTTCGCCGATTGCGCACCGATGAACTGGCTGGAGTCGGGTCATGACTGATGCTCAACCAAAACCGCTGAAGCTCGCCGTAGTCGGCCACACCAACGTCGGCAAAACCTCCTTGTTGCGCACCCTGACCCGGGATGTCGGCTTTGGCGAAGTGTCCCATCGCCCCAGCACCACCCGGCATGTCGAAGGCGCGCGTTTGTCGGTCGATGGCCAGGCCCTGCTGGAGCTCTACGACACGCCCGGCCTGGAAGACGCGATCGCCCTGCTCGACTACCTCGAACACCTGGAGCGCCCCGGCGAACGCCTCGACGGCCCTGAGCGCCTGGCGCGTTTCCTCGACGGCAGCGAGGCGCGCCAGCGCTTTGAGCAGGAAGCCAAGGTGCTGCGCCAACTGCTGGCATCCGACGCCGGGCTGTATGTGATCGATGCCCGCGAACCGGTACTGGCCAAGTACCGCGACGAACTGCAGGTGCTGGCCAGCTGCGGCAAGCCGCTGCTGCCGGTGCTGAATTTCGTCAGCAGCGCCGACCATCGCGAACCGGATTGGCGTGAAGCCCTGGCGCGCCTGGGGCTGCATGCGCTGGTGCGCTTTGACAGTGTCGCGCCGCCGGAAGACGGCGAACGCCGGCTGTATGAAAGCCTGGCGCTGATGCTGGAGAACTCGCGCGGGCAACTGGAGCGCCTGATCGCCGACCAGCAGGCGCAACGCCTGGCGCGCCAGCAAAGTGCCGCCCGCTTGATCGCTGAACTGCTGATCGACTGCGCCGCCTGCCGCCGCAGCGTGGCCAGTGACGCCGGGCAGGAACAGCAGGCCATCAGTGACCTGCGCAAAGCCGTACGCCAGCGCGAACAGCGCTGCGTCGAAGCGCTGCTCAAGCTCTACGCCTTCCGCCCGCAGGACGCGGCGGCCAGCGATTTGCCGCTGCTGGACGGACGCTGGGGCGATGATTTGTTCAACCCCGAAACCCTCAAGCAACTGGGAGTGCGAGTCGGTAGCGGGATCGCCGCAGGAGCGGCGGCCGGGGCAGGCGTCGACCTGCTGGTGGGCGGCCTGACCCTCGGCGCAGCAGCATTGGCTGGCGCGATTGCCGGCGGCGCCCTGCAAACCGCACGCAGTTATGGCAGTCGTTTGCTGGGCAAGATCAAGGGACAACGCGAATTGACAGTCGATGACAGCGTGTTGCGCCTATTGGCACTGCGCCAGCGCCAACTGGTGCTGGCCCTCGACCAGCGCGGGCATGCCGCGATGGACAGCATCAAGGTGGATACGCCGCAGGATAAAGGCTGGCGCGAAGGTAAGCTGCCCGAAGCCTTGAACAAAGCCCGGGCGCATCCACAATGGTCGTCGCTCAATCCCCATGGCAAGTTGAGCCAGGCCGAGCGCCAGGAGCAGGTGGAGCTTTTGGCGCAGAAGGTGATCGGGGAATAACCTCTGCGCATTGGCCAAAACCTGTAGCAGCTGCCAGTAACTGCAACGCCTTCCCCTTTAAAACGTCCAGGTCGACTACCGGCACCCGCATCTCCTTCGCCTGCTCATCCCACTGGCGCATGCGCAAACTGACAGCGCACAATGGGTCCTGCTTGAACGCTTCGGCTTCGGCGGGTGTCATCACCCCGCCCTGATATTCCAGCGTGCGACGGCTGGCTTCGCTCAGGCGCTCGTAGTACCCAGGCTCGGTCAGCGTCAGGTAACGCTTGGCTTGCACGTGATACTCCACCAACCGCGCCATGCGCTCACCAAAACCCAGGCGACGCAGGTAGTCGGCGCCGAGGCGTTCGTGGCTGACCACCCCGAAGCCGCCCATGTTCTCGGCATTTTCGGTGCAGATGTGCCCGATATCGTGGAAGAACGCCGCCAACACTACTTCATCGTCGAAGCCCTCGGCCATGGCCAGTTCGGCAGCCTGGGACATGTGCTCGATCTGCGACACCGGCTCGCCGATGTAGTCACTGGCACCGAAGCGCTCGTACAAGCCGAACACCTCGGCAATCACCTGCTCATTGCGATCCATCAGTGCTCCCCCAATATCGCCTTGAGATTACGTTCGGCCATCGCCGGCCCGACACTCATGCCCACACCGGTGTGCATCAACGCCGCATGCACGCCGGGTGCGGCCTGCAGAAACGAAAAGGGCGTAGGCCCTTGAGCACCATAGACGCCCTGCCAGCGCTCGACCACCTGCACCTTGCAACCCAGGGTCTGCTCGGCCAGTTCGAGCATCCAGTCATCCACCTGCTCGGCATTGAACGGCGACGGATCGCTGCCGTAATGGTGGGAGTCGCCGATGATCAGTTCGCCATGGGGTGTCGGGCTGATCAACAGGTGAATGCCCTGTTCATGCAGGTGCGGGGTCTCACTCAGGATCTGCGCCTGCACGGCCTGCGCTTGCGGCAAGTCGGCGAAAGCGCCGTAGTGCACGCAGCTCAATCCGGTGAGCAAGGCGTGTTGCAGGTTGAGGTCGATCAGCGGCCGGGCGCGGAGCATTTGCAAGCGACAGACCTGTGGCTTGAGCGCGGCAATGGACTCGGCCAGCAGGGTTTGATAGTCGTGACCGGAGCAGACAATGATCTGCTCGCCACTGAAGCTGCCTGCAGTGCTGTGCACCCGCCCGGGTTCGACGTCGCGCACCAGGGTCGAGAAGTGGAACTCGACCGCCAACTCCCGACGCAGGTAGTCGATCAAGGCCGGGATGGCCTCGCGGGAATACAGTTGCTGATCGTCCAGGCCATGCAACGCCGCGCGGTGATGGCTGAACTGGCCGCCATACAGGTCACGCAATGCCGCGCCGCGCAGCAGTTCGACGCGGTAACCGTGCTCGATCGCGCGGCCTTCGCAGAAGGCTGATAACAGCTGCTCTTCAGCTTCGGTGCGGGCAAACAAATAGGAGCCGTTGCGCTTGAGCTGCAAACCGGCAAGCTGCGCCCATTGGCCCCAGATCTCGCGACTGGCCTTGGCCAGCTCGAGCATTTGGCCGGGCGGCTGGCCGGTGACCAACGCCTGGCCAAAGTTGCGCACCGAGGCGCCCAAAGGCGTGGCGCTGCGCTCGAAGACCCTGACCTTGAGGCCACGTTTGGCGGCAGCATAGGCGTGAGACAAACCGAGAATGCCGGCGCCGACGATCAGCAGGTCGTTGTGTTGTGTCATTAAAAGATGTCCTGAATTCAAAGCCGCCTTCGCAGGCAAGCGGAGCGCCGCCCGGCCCGCTCCTACAGAGGACGCCTTCCAATGTGGGAGCGGGCCGGGCGGCGCTCCGCTTGCCTGCGATAGGGCCCCTCAGCCAATAGAGAGCTTACTTGGCTGCCACTTTCTCGGACTTGCCGTCATACCGCTTGCGCCACTCGGTCAGGATCTCATCGCGGTTTTTCGAGGCCCAGGCGAAGTCGTTCTTGATCAGGCGCTGCTCGTAGTCGGCCGGCAGTTCGGTCTGCGGCTTGGCGATGCCAGGCTGGGCGAGCACGGCGAAGTTTTCCTTGTACAGCTCCATTGCCGCGGTGCTTGCAGAGAAGTCGGCGAGTTTCTTCGCAGCCTCTCCATGGGGCGTGCCCTTGATGACCGCGGTGGCTTCGATTTCCCAGCCCAGGCCCTCTTTCGGCAGGACGATGTCCAGCGGTGCGCCCTGGCGCTTCAACTGCACGGCCGGGTATTCGAAGGAAATGCCGATCGGGAATTCCCCGGCCGCCGCCAGCTTGCAGGGCTTGGAACCGGAGTGAACGTACTGGCCGATGTTCTGGTGCAGGTCGTCCATGTACTGCCAGCCCTGCTTCTCGCCAAAGGTCTGCAGCCAGGCGCTGACGTCAAGGAAACCGGTACCCGAGGACGCCGGGTTGGGCATGACGATCTTGCCTTTGTATTCAGGCTTGGTCAGGTCCTGCCAGCTCACCGGCTTGCTCAGGCCCTGCTTCTCGGCTTCCACGGTGTTGAAGCAGATGGTCGCGGCCCACACGTCCATGCCCACCCAGGCTGGCGGGTTGGCGGCATCGCGGTAGTTGCCGCCGATCTTGCCCAGCTCCTTCGGCGCGTAGCTTTGCAGCATGCCTTGCTGATCGAGGATCGCCAGGCTCGACGCCGCCAGGCCCCAGACTGCATCCGCCTGCGGACGGGCTTTTTCCGCCAGCAGCTTGGCGGTGATGATGCCGGTGGAGTCACGTACCCACTTGATCTCGACATCCGGGTTGGCCGCTTCGAACGCCTGCTTGTAGGTTTTCAGCTGTTCGGCTTCCAGTGCGGTGTAGACAGTCAGTTCGGTTTTCGCCGCGAAGGCGTTCATGCTGAAAGCAGTGAGGACAGCAGCGGCTAGAGCCAAGGGCTTGAACATGGTGCGGTTCCTTTCAGGTGCGGATCAGAGGGTTGTGGGTTGGGTCGATTCAGTTGCCGGGCGCGGTCTGGCGCCAGGCCTGGGAGCGCCGCAGCAAACCGCGCGAAGCCCAGGCCAGGAGCAAGGACACGCCCGCCGAGGTGAACAGGATCAGGGTCGACATGGCGGCCGCGCCGCCGACGTTGCCGGCGTCATCCATGTTCAGTACCGCCACCGCCGCAAGGATGGTGTCGGGGCTGTAAAGGAAGATTGCCGCCGAGACGGTGGTCATGGCCGAGACGAACAGGTAGCGCACGATGTCCAGCAACGCCGGCAGGCAGATCGGCACGGTGACGCGCAGGTAGTGGCGGTACAGCGGCGCCTTGAGCGACAGCGCGGCGGCTTCGAACTCCGCGTCGAGCTGGCGCAGCGCGGTGGTGGCGGTCATTTGGGCGGTCGTCAGGTAGTGCGCAATGGTGCACACCACCAGCAAGGTCATGGTGCCGTAGAACACATGCAGCGGGTTGCCGTTGAGGTTGAAGAAGAATACGTAGCCCAGGCCCAGGACCAGCCCCGGCACCGCCATCGGCACGAAGCTGAGCATGCGCAGCGCCAGGTTCAGGCCACGCTGGCCACGGGTTTTTTCCATCAGGTAGGCGCCGGTGAAAATCAGCCCGCTGCCGATCAACGCCGTGCACAGGGCCATCTTCACGCTATTGCCGTAGGCCAGCCAGCCACCACCGGCGGTGTCGCCAAACTGATAGTGCTTGAGCGACAACGACAGGTTGTACGGCCAGAATTTCACCAGCGAGGAGTACACCGCCATGCCGAACACCAGCAACAGCACAGCGCAGATCACCAGCACGATGCCCAGGTAACAGCCATCACGCAGCCGCGAAGGCGCCGGTTGGAAGACTTGCGCCCGGCCGCTCATGGAGTCGCCATGGCGGCGACGCAACCAGGCATCGACCGCAAAGCTGAGCAGTGCCGGCACCAACAGGACCATACCGATCAGCGCACCGCGACCGAATTGCTGCTGACCGACCACCGCCTTGTAGGCTTCCAGCGCCAACACCTGATAGTCGCCACCGACCACCACCGGTACGCCGAAGTCGGTGATGGTCAGGGTGAACACCAGGCAGAACGCGGCGAACACGGCCTGGCGGGTCGCCGGCCAGGTGATGCTGCGAAAGGCCCTGGACGGACTGGCACCCATGCTCGAAGCAGCGTCGAACAGCCGCGCATCCGCCAGGGACAGCGCCGACAGCAGGATCATCAAGGCATGGGGAAAGGTGTAGATCACCTCGCCCAGCACGATGCCCCAAAAACCGTAGATATTGTCCGACAGCAGCCCACGCAACAGGCCCTGGTTACCGAACAGGTAGACCAGCGCAATACCCGGCAGCATCGACGGCGCCATCAGCGGCAGCAGCGACAGGCCGCGCCAGATAGGCTTGCCGGGAATCAACGTGCGTTGCAGGGCGTAGGCAAACAGGTAGGCCAGCGGGACCACGATGGCCGCGACGCTGAGGGACACTTTCAAGCTGTTGCCGAGCAACCAGTGAAAGTTGGCGCTGGTCAGCAGCTCGCGGGCGGCGACCAGGCCACCGCCCTGCCCGGCATCGTTGCTGAAGCCGCGCCAGAAGATCGCCAGCAACGGCATCAACACCGCGACGCTGAGCAGGCACAGGAGCAGGACCTTGCCGCCGAGCACAAAAATCCGATCGCCGATCTGGGCTCGGGAAGTCTGCCGAACCTGCTTGTGCGGAATCGGCAGGGCCATCTGCGTGCTCATCAGGCAAACACCTGCAGGCTGCGCGGAGGCAAGGCGACCATGATGTCCTGGGCACCGAGGCGCGGCATGGCTTCGGGCGCCAGTTCGGCGAGCAACGCATGGCCCGGCAGGTGGTTGAGCTCAAAGCTCATGCGGCAGCGATTGCCCAGGAAGGTGATCTCGCGCACCTTGGCCGGGAACAGGTTTTCCTCATGCACCAGCGGGTTGACGCTGACGGCTTCCGGGCGACAGAACAGCAGGCCGGACGCGGCCTTGCCGCTGTTATCGGCCAGGCGCACGGGCATCCCGCCGACCTGGGCGTGGCTGTCACTGCTGCGCTGGAACGGCAACCAGTTGCCCTGGCCGACGAACTCGGCAACGAATGGGGTAGCCGGGCGGTTATAGATTTCCTGCGGGGTGGCGTACTGCTCGACCTTGCCGTTGTTCATCACGGCAATGCGGTCGGCCATCAGCATGGCCTCGTCCTGGTTGTGGGTCACCATCAGGGTGGTGATGCCCAGGCTGCGCTGCAGCTGGCGCAACTCAGTGCACAGATGCTCGCGAACCCGGGCATCGAGGGCCGACATCGGCTCGTCCAGCAGCAACAGTGAAGGTGCCGGCGCCAGGGCCCGAGCCAGCGCCACGCGCTGTTGCTGGCCGCCAGACAACTGGCCGGGGTATTTCTTTTCGCTGCCGGTCAGGCCCACCAGCTCAAGCATCTGCGCCACCCGCTGACGCACTTGCTCGCGGCCACTGCCGGCCAGGCCGTAGGCAATGTTGGCTTCGACGCTGAGGTTGGGGAACAGCGCGTAGGACTGAAACAGAATCCCGTAGTCCCGCGCCTGTGGGGCCAGTAGGGATACGTCACGATCACCCAGGTACAACTCGCCGCGATCCTGGCGCTCCAGGCCGGCAATGCAGCGCAACAAGGTGGTCTTGCCGCAGCCCGAGGGGCCGAGCAGGCACACCAGCTCACCGGCCTGCACGTCCAGCGACACATTATCCAGCGCGGTGAATGCGCCGAAGCGCTTCTCGATACCGCGCACCTTCATCGGGGTGCCGGGAAATACCTGGGCAGTTGCATTCGAGTGGTTCATGGACGGACCTCATCAAGCAGATGTCGGCCATCCTAGGGAGCGAATGCGTAGTTCGTGTGGCAGTGAGGCAAAAACCACTGATAGTGGTATTGGGGGATTTTGGTTCAAGTGAGGCAGCCATCGCGATCAAACGGAGCGCCGCCCGGCTCGCTCCCACAGAGGAGAGTTGTACACGCCGAGATTTGTGGTGTGGCGCAAATCGCCATCGCGAGCAAGCTCGCTCCCACAGGGTAGTGAACACCAGAAAAAAGCAGGCCGGCCGGTAGGCCGCCTCGCCCGCCCTTACCACTCAGGCCGACCGGCAGGTCGCCGTGCTTTTGCTCTTCATCCACCCGCCCCATCGGCAGGCTGAGCGAAGGTGTCCATCTGGGGGGAGGCGCGTAGCGCCGTGCGGCGAAGCCGCATACATCGAGAGGAGGTGCAGCGAAGCAAACCGGAGGCGATGCCCCCTGATGGGCACCGTAGCGAAGGTACCCCGAGCCTTAGCGAGGGGCCGTACGTCAGGGGCAAGAGCCCTTGGTTACTTGGGGCTTTTCCAAGTGACCCGCCGTAAGGGCGGAACCAATAGCCGCCGTTACCGCAGCAACGGATACACCCACAAAACCAAACCAAGTCGGAGCGCTCGCTCGCGATGAGGCAGCCCTGGCACAGGAGAACTCAGGCCGGGGCCATCTCCTGCGCCAAGCCAAGAAACGCCGCCGGCAACCGCGCGTTCTTGCGCTCCTTGAGGCAATACAGGTATTCCGCGATCTGCGGCGCGTTCTCGATGCTCAACACCCGTAGTTGCGGGTCATGGGGCACTTCCTGGCGGGCGATGATGCTGATGCCGATATTACGCAGCACCGCCTCACGAATCGATTCGCGGCTGCCGATTTCCAGCAGGGGGCCAAAACTCACCCCGGCACTGGCGAGCAATTCTTCGGTCAGGCGGCGGGTGGTCGAGCCGCTCTCGCGCATTAACAAGGTATGCCCGGCCAAGGCGCTCAGCGGCACGTGATCGTGCACCGCCAGCGGATGGTTGCGGTGCACGGCCAGCACCAATGGGTCGGTGCCCAACACCCGGCGGATCAGGCGGGCGTCTTCCACCAGTTGCGAGGACGCGGCCAGGTCCACCCGGTACTCCTCCAACGCTTCGAGAACCTGCTGGGAGTTGCCGATTTCCACCGAAACGTCCACCTGGGGCAGCCGCTCGCGGAAGGTTTTCACCAAGTCGAGGATGTAGTACGGCGCAGTCGCCGCGATGCGCAATGCACCCTGGACCTGACCACTGTTGCGCAGGAAAAACTCGATGTCGGCTTCCTGCTGCAGCAGCGTCTTGACCATGGGCAACAGGCGCGCGCCCTCCTCGCTGACGGTCAGGCGGCGCCCGCCGCGGTAGAACAGCTCGACCGAATACTGGCTCTCCAGGTGGCGAATCTGGGTGGTCACCGTAGGTTGGCTCAGGCCGAGCTTTTTCGCCGCCAGGGTAATACTGCCCAAACGCGCGACCATGTAAAAAGCCTTCAGCTCGGCACTCAGCACATCCGCCTCTCTTGATTTATTTGCGCAGCAGGCGCAGACCGTTGAACACCACCAGCAGGGCCACGCCCATGTCGGCAAACACTGCCATCCACATGGTGGCCAGCCCGAAGAAGGTTACCCCAAGAAAGATCGCCTTGATGACCAGGGCCAGGGCGATATTTTGCGTGAGGATATGGGAAGTCTGGCGAGACAGGCGGATAAACGCAGGAATCTTGCGCAGATCGTCGTCCATCAAGGCGACATCAGCGGTCTCGATGGCGGTATCGGTACCGGCCGCCGCCATGGCAAAACCGATCTCCGCCCGGGCCAGCGCGGGCGCGTCGTTGATCCCGTCGCCGACCATGCCGACTCGGTGCCCCTGGGCATACAAGGCCTCGATCGCCTTGAGCTTGTCGGTCGGCAGCAAGTCACCCTGGGCCTGGTCGATGCCCACTTGGGCGGCAATCGCCCGTGCCGTATGCGGGTTGTCGCCGGTCAGCATCAGGGTTTTCACCCCCAGTGCGTGCAACTGCTCAATGGCCTCGCGGCTGGACTCCTTGACCGTGTCCGCGACGGCAAACAGGGCGAGCGGGCCCGAGGCATCCAGCAACAGGACCACGGTCTTGCCTTGTTCTTCCAGGGCAAAGAGTCGCTCTTCCAGCGCTGGCGAGCACAAGCCCAGCTCTTCCACCAGGCGATGATTACCCAGGTGGTAGACCTGGCCGTCGATCTCGCCGCGCACCCCGCGACCGGCCAGGGCTGCGAAGTTATCCACAGCGAGCAGGCTCAAGTGTTTATCCACAGCTGCCTTGGCGATGGCCAGCGATACCGGGTGGTCGGAGCGTCCGGCGAGGCTGGCGGCAAGCACCTGAGCACGGCTCTCGACCGCGGGGTCCAGTGCCAGGTAGTCGGTTTGCACCGGCTTGCCATGGGTGATGGTGCCGGTCTTGTCCAGGGCCAGGAAGTCGAGCTTGTAGCCGCCCTCCAGGTACACGCCACCCTTGATCAGGATGCCTTTGCGCGCAGCCGCCGCCAGGCCGCTGACGATGGTTACCGGCGTGGAGATCACCAGCGCACAAGGGCACGCCACCACCAGCAGCACCAGCGCGCGGTAAATCCAGTCGAACCAGGCCGCGCCCATGAACAACGGTGGAATCAGCGCCACGCCCAGGGCAAAGACGAATACCACCGGGGTATAGATTTTCGAGAAGCTGTCGACAAAACGCTGGGTCGGCGCACGCGCGCCCTGGGCTTCTTCCACGGCGTGGATGATTCGCGCCAGGGTCGAGTTGTTGGCGGCCGCGGTCACCCGGTACTCCAGCGCGCCGGCCTGGTTGATGGTGCCGGCAAACACCTTATCGCCCAGCGTCTTCTCGACTGGCAGGCTTTCCCCGGTAATCGGCGCCTGGTCAATGGTCGAGTTGCCGGCAACTACTTCGCCGTCCAGACCAATGCGCTCACCCGGGCGGACCCGCACCAACGCACCCAGTTCGACACTTTTAGCCTCTCGTTCGACCCACGAACCATCAGGCTGCTGCACGGTGACCTGTTCCGGGGTCATCTGCATCAGGCCGCTGATGGCGTTGCGCGCGCGGTCGAGGGATTTGGCTTCGATCAACTCGGCCACGGTAAACAGGAACATCACCATCGCCGCTTCCGGCCACTGGCCGATCAGCACGGCGCCAGTCACTGCGATGCTCATCAGGGCGTTGATGTTCAGGTTGAGGTTCTTCAGGGCAATCCAGCCCTTTTTGTAGGTGCCCAGACCGCCGCTGAGGATCGACACCAGCGCGACCAGCGCCACCACCCAGGTCGGCGCAGCGCTGGTGAAGTGGATCACTTCGGCGGCCAGTGCCGTGACGCCGGAGAGCGCCAGCGGCCACCAGGGCTTTTTCACCGGCGCCGCGCGACTGTCATCCGCCTGCGCGCCGTCTTCGATCGGCTCGGCCAACATGCCGATGGATTTGATCGCCTCGATGATTGGCGCCGTGCTTGGCAGGTCGTGGGTCACGCCCAGCACCCGGTTGATCAGGTTGAACTCCAGTTGCTGCACGCCGGCCAGCTTACCGAGCTTGTTCTGGATCAGCGTCTGTTCCGTCGGGCAGTCCATGGCCTCGATGCGGAAACGGCTCAGGCGCGCACCGTCGGTGGGCGCCTCGCTGATCCGCACCAGTGCCGGCGCTGCGGCGCTGGAGCAGCAGGAGCCGGCGTGGCTGGCGTGGTCGTGTTTTTTTACCGGCTGAAGTGTTGCCCCATGATTGTGCTCATGCGCAGTACCGGGTTTGTGGGTGTGCTGGGAATCGCTCATCAGGTCGCGTCCATGTAGGTGCCTGTTGCCAAGTAAAGACCCTGTAGCCACTATAGGGTCAAGCACCCATTTGGAGATTGTCGCGATGAAGATCGGAGAACTGGCGAAACTGACCGATTGCGCCGTCGAAACCATCCGCTACTACGAGCGTGAAGGCCTGCTGCCAGAACCGGCCCGCAGCGACGGCAACTACCGCGTCTACACCCAGGCCCATGCCGAGCGCCTGACCTTCATCCGCAACTGCCGCACCCTGGACATGACCCTCGAAGAAATCCGCAGCCTGCTGGGCCTGCGCGACAGTCCGCAGGATCAGTGCGAAAGCGTGAATGCGCTGATCGACGAACACATCCACCACGTCAAGGCTCGGATCGATGGCCTGCTCGCCCTGCAGGCGCAACTCATCGACCTGCGCCAACGCTGCAGCGAAGGGCCGGATATCGAACAGTGCGGGATCTTGCAGCGCCTGGAAGTGAGTGGTGGAGTGGTTGCAACGGAAGTCGAACATTCCCACGTAGGCCGCAGCCACGGCCACTAGGAACACCACAAAACACTGTGGAACCGTGCTTGCCCGGGATGGCGGTGGGTCAGGGGCCAAAAATGTTGGCTGTGCCGGCCCCATCGCGGGCAAGCCCGCTCCCACAGGGGTGTTGCGTATTGCTTGTCAGACCGCCATTGGCGCGGTCATCGGCGCGTGGTGTTCGTAACCTTCCAGCGAGAAATCACCCGGCTCGATCAGTTCCAGCCACTCCGGCTGGTACACCCCTGTCTTGGCGAACTCCGGCACACGATCGGCGATTTTCAGGTGCGGCATCGGGAACGGCTCGCGCTTGAGCTGTTCGTTGAGCATGTCCAGGTGGTTTTCGTAGACGTGGGCATCGCCGATGAAATAGGTGAACCAGCGCGGTGTGTAACCGGTCAGGCGACCGATCAGGCTCAGCAACGCGGCGCCTTCGGTTAGGTTGAACGGCGTGCCCAGGCCCAGGTCGTTGGAGCGGATGTAGAGGGTCAAAGAGATCTCTTTGGTCTCGACATTCGGGTGGAACTGGTACAGCAAGTGGCACGGCGGCAGGGCCATTTCATCGAGCTGGGCGACGTTCCAGCCGTGGAACAGGATACGCCGGCTGCCCGGGTCCTTGATGATGGTATCGACGCACTGGCGAACCTGGTCGATGGCCTTGTACAGCACCACGTAGGCCTGGCCGTCTTCTTCGCCTTCGGCAATCTGCCGGTAACCCTGGGCCAGGGTCTGCTCGATGGCGGCCGGGTTGCTCAGGGGGATCTGCTTGTACGCCGGCCACTTGCGCCATTGCACACCGTAGATCTCGCCCAGGTCGTCTGCGCCCTGGCGGAACGGGTTGGCCAGCCACTGCGCGTTTTCGTTGGCATTCTGGTCCCAGACCTTACAGCCCAGGGCGCGGAACTCGGCGGCGTTGTTGACCCCGCGCAGAAAACCGCACATCTCGCCGATGGCCGACTTGAAGGCCATCTTGCGGGTGGTGATCGCCGGAAAACCTTCTTTCAGGTCATAGCGCAGCATCGCACCGGGGAAGCTGATGGTGTTGACGCCGGTGCGGTTGGCTTGCTTGGTGCCGTTCTTGATGACGTGGGCGACCAGATCGAGATATTGCTTCATGTATTACCTGTGTCCTTGAAGGCAGGGCTCGCGGCCCTGCGCTTCGAATATAAAGCGTCAGGCGGCCGGGACAGCCGGTGCCTTGGGTGCGCGGTGATAGGCCAGCCAGATCAGGAACAGTCCGCCAACGATCATCGGGATGCACAATACTTGGCCCATGGTCAGCCAGTTCCACGCCAGGTAGCCCAACTGGGCGTCCGGCACGCGGTAGAACTCGACGATAAAGCGGAAGATACCGTAGAACAGCGCGAACATCCCGGAGACCGCCATGGTCGGCCGCGGCTTGCGCGAGAACAGCCAGAGGATGGCGAACAACGCCACGCCTTCGAGGGCGAACTGGTACAGCTGCGACGGGTGGCGCGCCAGCTGGGCCGGGTCGCTGAACGACGGGAAGACCATGGCCCACGGCACGTCGGTCGGCTTGCCCCACAACTCGGCGTTGATGAAGTTGCCGATCCGCCCGGCACCCAGGCCGATTGGCACCATCGGGGCGACGAAGTCCATTAGCTGGAAGAACGACTTGCCGTTCTTTTTGCCGAACCACAAGGCCGCCAGCATCACGCCGATGAAACCACCGTGGAACGACATGCCGCCCTTCCACACCTCGAAAATCAAGGTCGGGTTGGCGAGGTAGGCACTCAGGTCGTAAAACAGCACATACCCCAGGCGGCCGCCGATGATCACGCCCATCGACATCCAGAAGACCATGTCGGAGAGTTTTTCCTTGGTCCAGGTCGGATCGAAGCGGTTCAACCTGCGTGATGCCAACAGCCAGGCACCGCCGATGCCGACCAGGTACATCAGGCCGTACCAGTGGATTTTCAGCGGGCCAATGGCCAGGGCCACCGGGTCAATCTGCGGGTAAGGCAGCATTGCGACTCCTCGTTAGAGTTGAAACCTAAAATTCCTGGCGCGACCCTGCCACGCCGAGATTAAGCCAGGATTGCGCCCTGCCTCAGAGCAGGAAACTGGTGCCCACGCACAGCAGCAAAGCGGCAAACAGCCTTTTCAGCAATCGCGGCGACAACCGGTGGGCCAGTCGCGCGCCAAAGCGGGCGAAGACCATGCTGGTCAGGGCAATGCCCAGCAGCGCCGGCAAATAAACGAAACCCAGACTATGAGCGGGCAACAGGGGATCATGCCAGCCCAGAATCATGAAACTTAATGCACTTGCCAAGGCGATCGGCAACCCGCAGGCGGACGACGTCGCCACGGCCTGCTGCATCGGCACACTGCGCCAGGTCAGAAATGGCACGGTCAGCGAGCCGCCACCAATCCCGAAGATCGCCGAGGCCCAGCCAATCACGCTACCGGCCACGGTCAGACCGAACTTGCCGGGAACCGTTCGACTGGCCTTGGGCTTGAGCTCCAGGGCCATCTGCACGGCGATCACCAGGGCAAACACACCAATGATCTTCTGCAGGTGCGGACCGGAGATCGCCTCGGCGGTCAGCGCGCCGAAGCCGGCCCCGAGCAGGATCCCCAGGGTCATCCAGGCAAAAATCGGCCAGCGCACCGCGCCTTTGCGCTGGTGTTCACGCACCGCGTTGATCGAGGTGAATATGATGGTGGCCAGCGAAGTGCCGACGGCCAGGTGGGTCAGCACCGACGCATCAAAACCCTGCAAAGTGAAGCTGAACACCAACACCGGCACGATGATGATCCCGCCACCCACCCCAAACAGCCCGGCCAGCACGCCTGCACAGGCGCCCAGCAGCAAATAGAGCAAAAATTCCATGATCGTCCTTGTCCGCTTCGCAAAAAAAGCAGCCGCATGGTAACGGATGCGGGGCCCCAGGCTCCACTGTGGATGACGATGGATCGATGAGCGATGTCTGCGTACAGTGGGCAGAAAAACACACAAGGACCACCTTATGTGCCTGATTGTTTTTGCCTGGCGCCCGGACCACGGCACTCCCCTGATCGTCGCGGCCAACCGTGACGAGTTCTATGCCCGCCCCAGCCTGCCGCTGGCGGCATGGCCCGAAGCGCCACAGGTGCATGCCGGGCGCGACCTGGAGGCCGGAGGCACTTGGCTGGGCATTGGCGCAGACGGACGTTTTGCCGCCCTGACCAACATCCGCAATCCGCACCAGCCGCCGGCGCGTAAATCCCGTGGCGAACTGGTGGCGCGGTTCCTCACCGGCGAATTGCCCATAGACCAGTATTTGGCCGATGTTGTCGGCAGATCGCTGGAGTATGCCGGCTTTAACCTGCTGATCGGCAATCGCCAGGAACTCTGGCACTACAACGCGCAAGAGACCGCGCCGCGCCAACTGACTGCCGGAGTCTACGGTGTGTCCAACGCCGGGCTCGATACCCCCTGGCCCAAGCTGCTCAAGGCCAAGGCGGCGCTGAGCGAAGTACTCGATGATCCGCAGCCGCAAGCGCTGCTGGCTTTGCTGGGCGATCCCCAGACGGCACCGTTCGGTGACTTGCCGGATACTGGGGTCGGGCTGGCGACCGAGAGCCTGCTGTCCAGCGTGTTTATTGCCAGTACCACCTACGGCACGCGCGCGAGTACCGCGCTGATTGTCCAGGCGGATGGTTCACGGGTGATGGTGGAGCGCAGTTTCGGGCCGTATGGCGGGCATCTTGGGGAAGTGCAGATCAGGCTTTGAGGTGGTGTGGTGTTGCCTGGACTGGCCCCATCGCGGGCAAGCCCGCTCCCACAGTGGATTTGTGTAGGCCCACTATTTTGTGATCAACACCAAACCCTGTGGGAGCGGGCTTGCCCGCGATGACACCGCCGCAGGTTCAGAGCGGCTTGATCGCCGCCGGATTGGTCATCCGCGCCAGGCCGAGGTTCTTCAGCGCCAGTTGCAGCGAGCTGTGGATAACTTGCGGGTTGTCGATGGTCATCAGCTCGGCCAGCAGGTCCTTGGCCCAGCTGAGGTTGATCTGGCGCAGCATCCACTTCACTTTCGGCAGGTTGGTGGCGTTCATCGATAGGCTGTCAAAACCCATCGCCATCAACAGCACGGCCGCAGCCGGGTCGCCGGCCATCTCGCCGCAAATACTCACCGGCTTGCCTTCGGCGTGGGCATCGCGCACCACGGTCTGCAGGGCCTGCAGCACCGCTGGGTGCATGTAGTCGTACAGGTCCGCTACCCGCGGGTTGTTGCGGTCCACGGCCAGCAGGTACTGGGTCAGGTCGTTGGAGCCGACCGACAGGAAGTCCACCTGCCGCGCCAATTCCTTTGTCTGGTAGACCGCCGCCGGAATCTCGATCATCACGCCCACGGGCGGCATCGGCACATCGGTGCCTTCGTCGCGCACTTCGCCCCAGGCACGGTGAATCAGGTGCAGGGCTTCTTCGAGTTCGTGGGTGCCGGAGATCATCGGCAGGAGAATGCGCAAATTGTTCAGGCCTTCACTGGCCTTGAGCATGGCGCGGGTCTGGACCAGGAAGATTTCCGGGTGGTCGAGGGTGACGCGAATCCCGCGCCAGCCGAGGAACGGGTTGTCTTCCTTGATCGGGAAGTACGACAGTGACTTATCGCCGCCGATGTCCAGGCTGCGCATCGTCACCGGTTGCGGGTGGAAGGCGGCGAGTTGCTCGCGATAGATCGCCAGCTGCTCCTTTTCGCTAGGGAACCGTTGATTGATCATGAACGGCACTTCGGTGCGATACAGGCCCACCCCTTCGGCGCCGCGCTTCTGCGCCCGTGCCACGTCCGCCAGCAGGCCGGTGTTGACCCACAGCGGCATGCGGTGGCCGTCGAGGGTCACGCAGGGCAGGTCGCGCAGGGAGTCGAGCCCCAGCGCCAGTTGCTTCTCTTCTTCGACCACCTCGGCGAATTGCTTGCGCAACACGTCGCTGGGGTTGGTGTAGACCTCGCCCCGATTGCCGTCGACGATCAATTCGATGCCATCGACCTTGGCATACGGCAGGTCGACCAGGCCCATCACCGTCGGGATGCCCATGGCTCGCGCCAGGATCGCGACGTGGGAGTTGCCGGAACCCAGGACCGAGACCAGGCCGACCAGCGTGCCTTCCGGCACCTCGCCGAGCATTGCCGGCGTCAGTTCTTCGCTGACCAGAATGGTCTTTTCCGGGTAGACCAGGTTTTGCTGGCGCTCTTCCTGCAGGTAAGCCAGCAGGCGGCGGCCGAGATCCTTGACGTCCGAGGCCCGCTCACGCAGGTAGGCGTCGTCCATCAGTTCAAAACGGTTGACGTGATCGGTGACCACCTGGCGCAACGCGCCCTGGGCCCATTGGCCGGTCTTGATCACGGTGGTGACTTCGCTGCCCAGCGCAGCATCGTCGAGCATCATCAGGTAGACGTCGAACAGCGCGCGCTCTTCCGGGCGCAACTGGGTCGCCAGCTTGGCCGACAAGGCCCGCATGTCGGCGCGCACGCCTTCGATGGCGGTCTTGAACAGGCCCAGCTCGGCGTCGATGTCGGTGATGGTCTTGTCCGGCACCACATCGAGGTCCGCCGGTGGCAGCATGACCACCGCGGTACCGACTGCAGCGCCTGGCGAACCCGGGACGCCGACGAACTTGGCTTCCTGGATGCCCTTGCCCTGGCGCCCCAGACCGCGGATCGAACCGGTGGCCTCGGCGTGGGCAATTACGCCGGCGAGCTGAGCGCTCATGGTCACGAGGAAGGCTTCTTCACCCTCATCGAACTGCCGCCGCTCTTTTTGCTGGATGACCAGGACGCCGACAACGCGGCGGTGGTGAATGATCGGCGCGCCGAGGAACGAGGCATAACGCTCTTCACCGGTCTCGGCGAAGTAGCGATAGCGCGGGTGGTCGGCGGCGTTTTCCAGGTTCAACGGTTCTTCACGCGTGCCCACCAGGCCCACCAGGCCTTCGTTGGGCGCCATGCTGACCTTGCCGATCGAGCGCTTGTTCAAGCCCTCGGTGGCCATCAGCACAAAACGGTTGGTTTCGGGGTCGAGCAGGTAGACCGAGCAGACCTGGCTGCCCATGGCCTCTTTGACGCGCAATACAATAATGCCCAACGCCGCCTTGAGATCCTTGGCGGAGTTAACTTCCTGGACGATCTTGCGCAGCGTATTGAGCATGGCTCGGGGTCGAACTCCGTCGTCAGTCGCGCGTTAGAAGGCGCGGGGCAAGCTCTTTGAGAGCGCGGCGATAAACCTCGCGCTTGAATGTCACCACCTGGCCCAACGGATACCAATAACTGACCCAACGCCAGCCATCGAATTCCGGTTTACCGGTCAAATCCATCCGCACCCGCTGCTCGTTGGAGACCAGGCGCAGGAGAAACCATTTCTGTTTCTGGCCGATGCACAGCGGTTGGCTGTGGGTACGGACCAGACGTTGCGGCAAACGATAGCGCAACCAGCCGCGCGTGCAGGCGAGAATTTCAACATCTTCGCGCTCCAGGCCGACTTCTTCGTTCAGCTCGCGATACAAGGCGTCTTCCGGCGTCTCCTGAGGGTTGATTCCACCTTGAGGAAACTGCCAGGCATCTTGATTGATACGGCGAGCCCATAGCACCTGGCCGGCATCATTCGTCAGAATGATCCCCACATTGGGGCGGAAACCATCGGGGTCGATCACGGCAACAACCTCGCAAACGCATGTCGCCGCATTGTTCCACAAAGGTTGTGAAGGCGGCAACGAAGCTTCCTACCTTATGTGCACTCTTGTGAAAAGACCGTATTCTTAACCCCTTTTTACTGACTTATCAGCGGGTAACTGCAATGCGCCTGGCTTTATTCGATCTGGACAACACACTTTTGGGCGGTGACAGCGATCACGCATGGGGCGATTACCTGTGTGAACGGGAGATCCTCGACCCCATCGCGTACAAAGCGCGCAACGACGAGTTCTACCAGGATTACCTGGCCGGCAAGCTGGACAATGCCGCGTACTTGAACTTCTGCCTGGAAATCCTCGGCCGCACCGAGATGGCCCAGCTCGATGAATGGCACCGCGACTTCATGCGCGACTGCATCGAGCCGCTCATGCTGCCCAAGGCGGTGGAACTGCTGGCCAAGCACCGCGCCGCCGGCGACAAGTTGGTGATCATCACCGCCACCAACCGTTTCGTCACTGCACCGATTGCCGAGCACCTGGGAGTGGAAACCCTGATCGCCACCGAATGCGAAATGCACGAGGGCCGCTACACCGGGCGCAGCACCGATGTACCGTGCTTTCGCGAAGGCAAGGTGACGCGCTTGAATCGTTGGCTGGAGGAGACTGGGTTGTCGCTGGAAGGCAGTTATTTCTATAGCGACTCGATGAATGATCTGCCGCTGCTGGAGCAGGTGACCAACCCGGTGGCGGTTGATCCGGACCCGAATCTGCGGGCCGAAGCCGAGAAGCGTGGTTGGCCGGTGATTTCGCTGCGCGACTGAGAATGCCATCGCGGGCAAGCCCGCTCCCACAGGGGGCTCGGGTGTGCATGCAATCTATGCCACCCGGCAAAACCTGTGGGAGCGGGCTTGGCCGGTAATTTCGTTGCGCGGCTGAGAATGCCATCGCGGGCAAGCCCGCTCCCACAGGGGGCTCGGGTGTGCATGCAATCTATGCCACCCGGCAAAACCTGTGGGAGCGGGCTTGCCCGCGATTAGGGTCACCTCGGTACCAAGCTGCTAAACCGGCTTGGCACCCATCAAGCCGGCAATCGCGATCAAGCTGACCAAGCTGACCAACGCCAGGGCAAAGGTGAATCTGCCGCTACCAACCGGCGCCGTGCGCTGGCGGTTGAGCCGCGCCAGCAACCAGAAACCACTCAGCGCCGCCACGGTGTAGAGCACACTGGAGGCCAGCAACCAGGTTTGCCCCAGCGGCCAACCAATCAGGTGCACCATCCACCAGCCGGTGAACGGCATGCTCAGCAGCGCCAGGCCCATCAGCAGCCAAACGAACAGCCTTGGCCGTTGCAAGGTGCGCACCGGCGCCGTGGCATCACCATTGCGCTGGGTCCGCCAGACCCAGACCGCCAGGCCCAGAGCACCGGCCAGCAGCAACACGGTTGCCACCATATGAGCCATTTTCAGCGCGGTTAAAGTTTCCATACGTCAATTCCCTCAAGTCCTGTGCATCAGCGTAGCCGTTCAGCCCAGAAACAGCTGATAGGCCGGATTGTCGCTTTCATCCCAATACGGGTAGCCGATTTCCGCCAACGCCGCCGGCACCAGGTGGCGCTCGTCGTGCGGCACCTGCAGGCCCGCGACCACTCGGCCGTCGGCTGCGCCGTGGTTACGGTAGTGAAACATCGAGATGTTCCAGCGCCCACCGAGCTTGTTGAGGAAGTTGAACAGCGCGCCCGGGCGTTCCGGAAATTCGAAACGCAGGATCACTTCATCGACCACGTGGGCCGCACGACCGCCGACCATGTGGCGAATGTGCAACTTGGCCAGTTCGTTGTCGGTCAGGTCGAGCACCGGGAAACCCTGCTCGCTCAGGCTGGCGATCAGCGCACTGCGCGGATCGTTCTCCGGATGGGTCTGCACGCCGACAAAGATGTGCGCCTCACTGCCGGTGTTGTAGCGGTAGTTGAATTCGGTGATCTGGCGCTTGCCGATGGCTTCGCAGAACGCCTTGAAGCTGCCCGGCTGCTCCGGAATGGTCACCGCGATAATGGCCTCGCGACCCTCGCCCAGCTCGGCGCGCTCGGCCACATGGCGCAGGCGATCGAAATTGACGTTGGCGCCGGAGTCGATGGCCACCAGGGTCTGCCCGGTGACGCCGCGCAATTCGACGTACTTCTTGATCCCGGCTACGCCCAGGGCGCCGGCCGGCTCGGTGATCGAGCGGGTGTCGTCGTAGATGTCCTTGATCGCCGCGCAGATTTCATCGGTGCTGACGGTGATCACTTCATCGACATAGTCTTTGCAGATATCGAAGGTGTGCTGGCCGATCTGCGCCACGGCAACACCGTCGGCAAAGATCCCCACGGTCGGCAGCACCACCCGCTCGCCGGCGGCCATGGCCGCTTGCAGGCAATTGGAGTCATCCGGCTCGACGCCGATGATCTTGATGTCCGGGCGCAGGTATTTGACGTAGGCCGCGATCCCGGCGATCAGGCCGCCACCGCCCACCGGCACGAAGATCGCGTCCAGCGGACCCGGATGCTGGCGCAGGATTTCCATGGCCACCGTGCCCTGCCCGGCAATGGTGTGCGGATCATCGTAGGGGTGAATGTAGACGTAGCCTTTTTCGTCGACCAGCTTCAGCGAATAGGCCAGGGCCTCTGGGAACGAATCCCCGTGCAGCACTACTTTGCCGCCGCGCGAACGCACGCCTTCGACCTTGATCTCCGGGGTGGTCTTGGGCATCACGATGGTCGCCTTGACCCCCAGCACCTTGGCCGCCAGGGCCAGGCCTTGCGCGTGGTTGCCCGCCGAGGCGGTGACCACGCCGCGCGCACGCTCTTCGTCGGTCAACTGGGTCAGCTTGTTGTAAGCGCCGCGAATCTTGAACGAGAACACCGGCTGCAAGTCTTCGCGCTTGAGCCAGATCTTGTTGCCCAGCCGCTCGGAGAGCTGGCGGGCAGTCTGCAAAGGGGTTTCTACGGCAACGTCATAAACGCGCGAGGTGAGGATCTTTTTGACGTACTGTTCAAGCATCGGAAAGCATCACTGAGCGGGTTGGGCAGGACCACGGAGTCTAACCCGGCTTTTGCCCGGGCGACCACACGAATGCAGAGGTTTTAGCCGGCCATGGCGCTATAATGCCGGCCTTCTGTCCCCCTCATGGCACCTCGGAGCCCGCATGACCCAGGATCAACTCAAACAGGCAGTGGCGCAGGCCGCCGTCGATTTCATCCTTCCCAAACTCGACGACAAGAGCATCGTCGGGGTCGGCACCGGCTCCACCGCCAACTGCTTCATCGACGCCCTGGCCCAGCACAAGGGCGCCTTCGACGGCGCGGTCGCCAGCTCCGAAGCCACCGCCGCGCGCCTCAAGGGCCACGGGATCCCGGTGTATGAGCTCAATACGGTCAGCGACCTGGAGTTCTACGTCGACGGCGCCGATGAAAGTGACGAGCACCTGAACCTGATCAAGGGCGGCGGCGCTGCCCTGACCCGCGAGAAGATCGTTGCGGCCGTGGCCAAGACCTTCATCTGCATCGCCGACGCGAGCAAGCTGGTGCCGGTGCTGGGCAATTTCCCGCTGCCGGTCGAAGTGATCCCGATGGCCCGCAGCCACGTGGCTCGCGAGCTGGTGAAACTGGGCGGCGACCCGGTGTACCGTGAAGGCGTGTTGACCGACAACGGCAACATCATCCTCGACGTCTTCAACATGCAGATCACCAACCCGGTGGAGCTGGAGCAGCAGATCAACGCCATCGTCGGCGTGGTCACCAACGGCCTGTTCGCCGCCCGTCCGGCGGACTTGTTGCTGCTGGGCACCAGCGAAGGCGTGAAGACCCTCAAGGCCTGAGGCAGGCGCCACCCTGCTCGCGATAGCGGCATGCCAGGCACCATGGATGTTGGCGGTGCCGGCCTCATCGCGAGCAAGCTTGCTCCTACGGATTGGGCTTCTTGAAGACGTAGAACAGGTTCGGCTCGCTCACCAGGTACAAGGTCCCGTCGTCATCCATGGCGATCCCCTCCGCTTGCGGCACGGTCTTTTGCAGGCCCTGACGCCCCTTGTTCAACGACATGGTGCTTAACGGCCGCCCGTCGATATCCAGTTCCAACACCAGGAACGACTCGTCCGACAGCGCCAGTAAATGGCCGCTGCGCTCATCGTATTGCAGGCTCGAGAGATCGCGCACAAACAGCCCGGCATCACGCTTGGGATTGTTGATCACGTGCACGGCGTAGGATTTCTCCGGGTTGTAATGGGGGAAACCCTGCACTTCATAGATCAGCATCGGGTCGCGTTCCTTGGCGACAAACAAGCGCTTGCCCTTGGAGTCGTAGGCCAGGCCTTCGAACCCCTTGTTGCGGGTCATGTGCACGCCCAGGGTCATCTGCTCGGCATCTGCGGCGTCGAGGAAGGTGGTGTCGTCTTCGAGATGAATCTTGATCAGCCTTTGCTGGCGCTCATCACTGATCACGTAGGTGTCGGCGCTGATGAACTCCACGGCTTCCGGGTCGCCAAAGCCGATCAGCGCGACCCGGCGCAGGATGCGCCCGTCGAGGGACATCTCGACCAGTTCGGAATTCTTGTTGGTGACGGTGAACAGGCTTTTACGCACCGGATCAAAGGTCAAGGCCGAGACGTCATCGTCCAGGCCTTCGATCGGCTTCGCCTCGATCACCACTCGATAGTCGTTGAGCGCCATCGAATGCTCACCGGCCGGGTGCAACCAGGCTTGCAGGTTGAACCAGCTGCGCTCGTAAAGGCGGTAGTACTGGCCCAGCATGGCCAACGCCAGCAAGGCGGCGATCAACACGAGCAGGGCAAGGGGCTTGGGGCGGGCAAGTCGGCGCATGGGGCGAGCTCAAAAAGCAATCGGGCGGATGAAATATCACGCGTTGATGAATTCAAGCTTAATGGCATAGGAAGACCCTGTGGGAGCGGGCTTGCCCGCGATGGCGTAGGCACATTCAGCATCAATGTGTCAGATACACCGCTATCGCGGGCAAGCCCGCTCCCACAGGTTCAGTGCTGTGCCGATCAGCGCACGCTGCTGGCGAAGCTGCCGGCACCCGGCAGTTCCAGGACCAGTTCATCCCCGACATTCAGCGGGCCGACGCCCACCGGCGTACCGGTGAGGATCACGTCACCGGCCTGCAGCGAGAAGCAACCGGCCATGTGCTGGATCATCGGCACGATCGGGTTGAGCATGGCACTGCTGTTACCGTCCTGGCGGACTTCGCCATTGATGGTCAGGCGAATGCCGATATCAGTCAGGTCGGCAAAGGTGCTGCTGACCACGAACGGCGCCAGCACACAGGCACCGTCGAACGACTTGGCGATTTCCCACGGCAGCCCCTTGGCCTTGAGCTCGGCCTGCTTGTCGCGCAGGGTCAGGTCCAGGGCCGGGGCGAACCCGGAGATCGCATCCAGCACTTCTTCACGGCTTGGCTTGGTCGACAAGGGTTTGCCGATCAACACCGCGATTTCCGCCTCGTAATGCACCGAGCCGCGCTCGGTCGGAATCGCAAAACCACCTTCCAGCGGCACCACGCAACTGCCCGGCTTGATGAACAACAACGGCTCGGTCGGTACCGGGTTATCCAGTTCCTTGGCGTGTTCGGCGTAGTTGCGCCCGATGCACACCACTTTCCCCAGTGGGAAATGAATACGGGTACCGTCGACATACTGGTGCTGATAGCTCATTACCGCCTCCTGCCTTAGGGATTCTTCAGGTACCGCACCTTCAAACAGCGAAGATCTTGCCCGGGTTCATGATGCCGTTCGGGTCGAATACTGCCTTGACGGCTTTCATGTACTCGATTTCCACCGGCGAACGGCTGTAGGTCAGGTAATCGCGCTTGGTCATGCCCACGCCGTGTTCGGCCGAGATCGAGCCGTTGTATTTCTCGACGGTTTCAAACACCCACTTGTTGACCGTAGCGCACTTGGCAAAGAACTCGTCCTTGCTCAGGTTTTCCGGCTTGAGGATGTTCAGGTGCAGGTTGCCGTCGCCGATGTGGCCGAACCAGACGATTTCGAAGTCCGGGTAGTGTTTGCCGACGATCGCGTCGATTTCCTTCAGGAATGCCGGGACTTTCGACACAGTGACCGAAATGTCGTTCTTGTACGGAGTCCAGTGGGAAATGGTCTCGGAGATGTACTCGCGCAGTTTCCACAGGTTTTGCAGTTGGGATTCGCTCTGGCTCATCACGCCATCGAGCACCCAGCCCTGTTCAACGCAGTGTTCGAAGGTTTCCAGGGCGTGGTTGGCCACTTCCTCGGTGGTCGCTTCGAATTCCAGCAGCGCGTAGAACGGGCATTCTGACTCGAATGGCGCAGGCACGTCGCCACGAGCGAGGACCTTGGCCAGGGCCTTGTCGGAGAAAAACTCGAAGGCGGTCAGGTCCAGCTTGCTCTGGAAGGCGTGCAGCACCGGCATGATCGAATCGAAATCGGTGGTGCCGAGGACCATCGCAGTGAGGTTTTTCGGCGCGCGATCCAGGCGCATGGTCGCTTCGACCACAAAACCCAGGGTACCTTCGGCGCCGATGAACAGCTGGCGCATGTCGTAGCCGGTGGCGTTCTTGATCAGGTCGCGATTCAACTCCAGCAGGTCGCCCTTGCCGGTGACCACTTTCATGCCCGCCACCCAGTTGCGGGTCATGCCGTAGCGAATGACCTTGATCCCGCCGGCATTGGTGCCGATATTGCCGCCAATCTGACTGGAACCGGCCGAGGCGAAGTCCACCGGGTAATACAAGCCCTTTTCTTCAGCCACGTTCTGCAGATGCTCGGTGACCACGCCTGGCTGGCACACCACGGTGCGATCAGTCAGGTTCACATCGAGGATCTGGTTCATGTAGTCGAACGAAACCACCACTTCGCCATTGGCGGCCACCGCAGCAGCCGACAGCCCTGTACGTCCGCCGGACGGCACCAGGGCAACCTTGTGCTGGTTGGCCCAGCGCACGATGGCCTGGACCTGCTCGGTGGTCTTGGGGAACACGATAGCCGTCGGGGCTGGGGCGAAATGCTTGGTCCAATCCTTACCGTAAGCATTCAGGGAGTCGGCGTCGGTCAACACCTTGCCAGGCTCAACCAGGGTCTTCAGCTCATCAATCAGGGCAGGATTGGTCATCGAAAGAACTCTCGAACAATTCATGGTCATCCTGAGAACGCTTCACGTCGCAGGAATGAGTGTTTAGCGGGGTGCATATGCTAGCATACCGACCCCGCAGGGTAGTGCCCAAAGGCTGTTCTGCGGTGACGGCGTTCCTGCCGTTCGGGTCAGCTCTGGGCTGCTCCCCTCCCTGCCATTTTTCTCCGGGATACAGGTTTACGCAGATGAGCAAGACTTCTCTCGATAAGAGCAAGATCAAGTTCCTTCTTCTCGAAGGCGTCCACCAATCGGCTGTCGACGTTCTCAAGTCGGCTGGCTACACCAGCATCGAGTACCTCACCGGTTCTCTGCCGGAAGCCCAGTTGAAGGAAAAGATCGCTGATGCGCACTTCATCGGCATTCGCTCACGCACTCAACTGACCGAAGAGATCTTCGATCACGCGAAGAAGCTGGTCGCCGTCGGCTGTTTCTGCATCGGCACCAACCAGGTGGATTTGAACGCTGCCCGCGAACGCGGTATCGCTGTGTTCAACGCGCCGTACTCCAACACCCGCTCCGTTGCCGAGCTGGTGTTGGCCGAAGCGATCCTGCTGCTGCGCGGCATCCCGGAGAAGAACGCCTCCTGCCACCGTGGCGGTTGGATCAAGAGTGCGGCCAACTCCTTCGAAATCCGGGGCAAGAAGCTGGGTATCGTCGGCTACGGTTCGATCGGCACTCAACTGTCGGTGCTGGCTGAAGGCCTCGGCATGCAGGTTTACTTCTACGACACCGTGACCAAGCTGCCACTGGGTAACGCCACCCAGGTCGGCAACCTGCACGAGCTGTTGGGCATGTCCGACATCGTCACCCTGCACGTTCCGGAAACTGCTGCGACCCAGTGGATGATCGGCGAGAAGGAAATCCGCGCCATCAAGAAGGGCGGCATCCTGATCAACGCCGCTCGCGGCACCGTGGTTGAACTGGACCACCTGGCCGCAGCGATCAAGGACAAGCACCTGATCGGCGCTGCCATCGACGTATTCCCGGTGGAGCCACGCTCCAACGACGAAGAGTTCGAAAGCCCGCTGCGTGGCCTGGACAACGTGATCCTGACCCCGCACATCGGCGGCTCCACCGCTGAAGCGCAAGCCAACATCGGCCTGGAAGTGGCCGAGAAGCTGGTCAAGTACAGCGACAACGGTACGTCGGTGTCCTCGGTCAACTTCCCGGAAGTGGCCCTGCCGGCTCACCCTGGCAAGCACCGCCTGCTGCACATCCACGAGAACATCCCGGGTGTGATGAGCGAGATCAACAAGGTCTTCGCCGAAAACGGCATCAACATTTCCGGTCAGTTCCTGCAGACCAACGAGAAAGTCGGCTACGTCGTGATCGACGTCGACGCCGAGTACTCGGACCTGGCGCAAGAGAAGCTGCAACACATCAACGGCACCATTCGTTGCCGCGTGTTGTTCTAACGCTCAAGCGTCAATAAAAAGGGAGCCCCGCGGGGCTCCCTTTTTTATGCCTGGACGGCTTACTTCACCGTCACAGTGATTTTTTCCGAAATGATCGGTGGCTCGAAGGCCATGTGATTCTTGTCGCCCAACTCCAGCTGCAAGGTGTGCGTGCCGGGAGTCAGGGTCAGTTCGGTTTCGGTCTGGGCCTTGCCGAAATGCACGTGCTGGGCGTCAGCCGGAATCACCTGGCCTGCGGCGATCGGGCCGGTGTCGATCAGCAGGTGGTGGTGGCCGGTGTTTTTGGTGGCATCGCCCGCCGGAGCCAGCGCTACGCCTTCAATGCCGAACTTGACCTTGAAGGTCTTGTCCACGGTGGCGCCATTTTCCGGGGTGACGATAAACGCCTTGGCCCCAGCCGGGGCGGGGGTCGCAGCGCTGGCCATCATAGAAGCACCGAGTAACAGACTGGCCAAAACAGCACGTGACATAAAGGTTTTCATTCTTTTCTCCAGTTTTACGCTTAATCTTTATGAGTGTGACAACTTCGTGGCGATTCGTTGTCGAAGGACCTCAACACCATAGCAAAGCGCGCCGCAGCAGCGCGCCGCACATAACGAATTCAAGGAGTGACCATGCGCTTTTTGCCTGGCCTGATACTGTTGCTGCCCCTTGTGAGCCCATTGGCTCATGCCGAACTGATTGACGATGTAAACGACCGTGGCGAACTGCGCATTGCGCTGGAAGCCGACACCCCGCCGTTCAACTTCAAGGATGACGGCCGGCTTACCGGCTTCGAAGTCGAGCTCGGCCAACTGCTGGCCAGGGAGCTGGATGTACGCGCCGACTTCGTGGTGACCGACTCCACGGACCTGCTGCCAGGCGTCGAGAGCGGCAAGTACGACATCGCCATCAATCACATAGCACTGACCCCGGAACTCAAGGATCGTTTCGATTTCAGCGAACCTTACAGCTATTCCAGTGCACAACTGATCGTGCGCCAGGAAGAACAACGTCCGCTTGGCTCCCTCCTGGCCCTCAACGGCAAGGCCCTGGGCGTGGCGCAAGGCAGCCAGTTCGTCGACCAGGCCCGCAGCGTCGAAGGCATCGACCTGCACAGCTACCCCGACGCGCAGCAGCCCCTCAAGGACGTGGCCGACAAACAGCTCGACGCCGCCATCAGCGATCGCCTGCTGATCCCCTATGCCATCCGCGACAGCCGGCTGCCGGTCAAGGAAGGCGCCAAGGTCGGCCCGACCCTGAGCCTGGCGATACCCTTCCAGAAGGGCAACCCGGCCTTCCAGGCCAGCCTCGACCAGGCCCTGCAACGGATCAAGAAAGATGGGCGCCTGATGGCGCTGTCAGAAAAATGGTTCGGCATGGACGCGACCCAGCCGCCAAAACCTTAATTGTCGATGGGTCCTTGTGGGAGCAAGCAGACGGAACGCCGCCCGGCGCGCTCCCACAGCGAATCTGCACAGCCCGTCAGGCAAGGCCAGCCAGCGCAGCCGCAGCTTCAGCCAGTTGCAGCTCGCTGAACACCTGCACCCCATGCCGTGCCAGCAGGGCTGCGGTGACGCCTTCACCGCTGACCTTGACCCCGCTGAAGGTCCCGTCATACGTCAGCAGATTGCCGCAGGACGGGCTGTTGGCCTTGAGCACGGCGATCCGGATGGCGTGCTGCTGCACCAGCGCCAGGGCCTGCTGTGCACCTGACAGGAACTCGGCGCTGACATCCTCGCCTTCAGTGGTGATCACCCGAGCGTGACCGTCCAGCACCTGCGCACCCTGACCGCCGGGAATCTCCGCCGCCGCCCGTGGCGTGGGCAAGCCACCGGCGACTTCCGGGCACAACGCGACCACCCGCCCTTCGGCGATCCACTGCTGCAATTGATCGAACGGGCCGCTGGCCCCACCGTCGTAACGTACGCGGTGGCCGAGCAGGCAGCGGCTGACCAGGATTTTCTGCATCATCAGAACAACTCGTTACCGCGCCGACGAAACCAGCCGGTCAATGACAGGCGATCGCGGGTCGCGGGCAGGACTTCGTGGGGCACTTCACCCGACAGGAATACCACCAGGCAACCACCGATGGGTACCACATCGTGCTCCATGCCCTCCTCCAGATACATGCGCAACTGACCGCCATGCTCCGGCAGCCAAGCGTCGTTGAGGTAGATCACCGCCGAAACCATGCGCCGGTCATCGTCGCGAAAGCGGTCGACATGCTTGAGGTAGAACGCCCCGGGTGGGTACAGCGCGAAATGACTTTCGAAATCCTCAAGGCCCAGGTACAGGCCGCGGTTCATGGCTTCGCGCAGGCTGTCCATCAAGCCCAGGTAAAGGTCGCACGCCTCGACCTGGCCCGGTTCCAGCCACTGGATGTGATCGCCACGGATACCCTCGCGAATCTCCGAAAACGGCCCGCGCCCGACAGCCGCCGGTGCCAGTTCACCTTCGGCCGCACGTTTACGGCACTCAGCCGCCAGTGCTCCGGTCAGAACCTGAGGCAGGAAAATGGGCTGCTGCGACCAGCCGCGCACAGCGAGGTCGTCCACGATACGTAACAGCAGCGGGTGATCGGAGGGTATTTGCATGGCGCGCATAGTATTCCTGCGCCAGCAAATCCGACAGCACCACATAGCGGAGGATCGTCGGATAAGCTGATGAACATGATACGAATTCTCGACAACCTGTGTCTGGCCCCGGAGAATAGTCGCCTGCCGACAGGAGTCCTTATGCGCCGTTTGCTTTTTTCACTGTTGATGCTCTGCACTTTTCCCTCCTGGGCAGACGGCCACGACCAGTTGTACAAGGTCGCCGGTTGGCCCGACCAGCGCGCGCATTTTAGCGATGCCCTCAGCGCCGCCCAGCAACGCTACCAAAGCAGCTTGCCGCCGGCGGTGTTCCAGGCGCTGGTCAATAACAGCAATCAGCGTTTTGCGCCGCAGGCCATGGATCGTCGGGCCGAAGCGCAATTGCGCAAGAACCTCGCCGACCCCAAGCCCGCGCTGGGGTTTTTCCAATCGCCGCTGGGTCGCAAGATCATTGCCGCCGAACTGCTGGCGACCCGGCGCGACCAACTGGCGAAGAACGCCAAGGGCCTGCCGAAAATCGAAGCCAGCGACACCCGTCAGTTGATCATTGGTCATCTGGCCCGTGCACTGCCGGCCCGTGAAGCCGGTGCCGAGGTCAGCCTGGCGATCGCCGGCGTGGCGGCGGACAGCCTGAGCCAGATGATTCCCGGCCTGCTCGGCGGCGGTCAGGCCCAGAGCATGTTGAACGGCCAGCGCCAGCGCCTGATGGAACAGATCGGCAGCGACCTGAACAACACCCTGCTGTATGTCTATCGCGACCTATCGGACGCGGAACTGGAAGAGTTCGCCAGCTTTGCCGAATCGGCCGAAGGCCAGGCGTATTACCAGGCAGCACTGGCCGCGATCCGCGCAGGCCTGGCCGTAGGCCAAAGCACCTCGAACCTGAATCAGTAAAGGTCGATGCCGGCAGGGGCGTTACGGATTACGCCCCTTGATCCGCTTGGTCAGAAACCCGAAGTACTCCTGGCGCAACGCCAGGGTTTCATTGGCCAGATGATGCCGAGCCTCGGGCAGCGTCAACACCTGGGGCCGATCGAACTTGCCCGCCAACACTTCAAGGTTGTGCTGCCAATCCACCGTCATGTCCGCCTGGCCTTGAATGATCAGCGGCCGCCGGTGGCTGCGTGGGGCCGCTTCGATACGCTTGATCCAGCGGGCTAGCGCGCCGACCCAGGCGGTCGGCAGACGCAGCGGTTGCAGCGGGTCGGCTTGCAGGAACGGCAGGAAAGCCGGGTCGTTGGAGTTTTCACTGAAGCGCCGGGCGATGCCTTTGACGAATGGCTTGAGCAGGTAGTAACTCAGGTGCGACCAACCCCAGGCACGCGGCCGCACCAGCGGCGACAGCAGCACCACCTGACCCTGCGCCGGGCTGTCTTGTCCCTGGTTGAGCACATGATCGATCACGATCGCCCCGCCGGTACTCTGCCCGCACAGGTGCCACGGCTGCGGCAAATCGATGGATTGCGCCTCGACGAACAGCCCCTGCAGGGTGTCCTGGTACTCGGCAAAATCGCGGATGCTCGCGCGCTCGCCGCTGGACAGGCCATGCCCCGGCAGGTCGCAGGCAATCACCGCAAACCCCTGGTCCAGCGCCCACTCGATCACATGCCGATAGAGCCCGGTGTGGTCGTAGAAACCGTGAAACAGAAACAGCGTCGCCTTGGCCTGCTCGGGCCACCAGAACTGACTGACCAGCTCATAACCATCGACTTCGAACCGCCCCAGCCCGGTACGCAGGGTACGGCCCGCAAAGTCCAGGCCGTAGAACAGCTGATAGGCCCGGCCCTCCTCCGACAACGGCTGCGCGCAGGCCAGGGCTTGCAGGCTGGCGCGCAAATGATCGGCATTGAAGGTGGCAGGCATATCGGGATTCCAGCGCGAAACGGACTTTATGGGCCTGCGATATTCTTCTGTCGCGGCAAGCATGGCAAGCTACGCGACCTTCGAGGAAGCTTTCCCATGCGCCCGCACGCCCGCACGACACTGCTTGCCACCCTGCTCGCCCTGCTATGCGCCGGCGTCCTGTGGGCGGCCTATGACTGGTTCCAGGGACGCTACCTGCGGGCCTTCAGTTCGCACACGGCGGTGTTTTCCGGTGACCCCTTGCGCCTTCCCGAGCACCTGGCCGGCCCCGGGGCGATTCGCGTGGTGCATTTCTGGGACCCGGCCTGCCCCTGCAACGTCGGTAATCAACAGCACCTCGCCGAACTGCTCGAGCACTACGGGCCACAAGGCGTGCAGTTCTACGCGGTGCAAAAGCCCGGCAGCCAGGGCCAACTGCCCAGCACCTTGAGCAACCTCAAACCCCTCGAACTCCTCCCAGGCTCCGAGCAAGTCCCCGCCAGCCCCGCCGTAGCGATCTGGGACCGCGGCGGCAAACTGGCGTACTTCGGCCCCTACAGCGAAGGCCTGACCTGCAACTCCAGCAACAGCTTTATCGAGCCGATCTTGCAAGCCCTGAGCGAGGATCGTCCGGTGAATGCCATCAACACTTTGGCGGTGGGTTGTTACTGTCCTTGGGCAAACAAAACAATAATAGATAACTAATGCAATATGCCCACCTTAAGTCAGAATGGGCAAAATTGGTCTACGAGGATTTATGATAGGTTTTAGACAATATTGTTAAAATCCAAATAACGTCTTAATGGTTCAGGAATTTCTACAGAGCCGTCAGCTTTTTGAAAGTTTTCCAAAATCGCGATCATCGTTCTTCCTAGTGCCGAAGCGGTTCCATTGAGAGTATGAACATACTGATTTTTCTTCAGAAGAGGATCCTTATATTTAATATTAAGTCGCCGCGATTGATAGTCAGTACAATTACTTGCTGACGTTATTTCACCATATTCCCCGGCAGTGCCTTTACCCGGCATCCAGGCCTCGATATCATATTTTCTATACGCCGGCGCCCCCAAGTCGCCAGTGCAATTTAGTACGACTCTGTACGGAATACCTAGCTCGGTATAGATCTCTTCCTGCAATGCAAGAATTTTCTCATGATATTCAGCACTATCCTCGGGCAGACACAATACAAATAATTCTAATTTTTCAAATTGATGGACCCTATAAAGGCCTTTACTAGACTTACCGGAAGCCCCAGCTTCTCGCCTGAAACAATGGCTTTCGGCAATGTAAAGCAGTGGGAGTCGAGCAAAATCAATTACCTCATCAGAGTGCATACCGGCAATACATATTTCGGCTGTAGCGATAAGACTTTTATCTAACCCACCCAACTCGTATGTATTACTTTCGTCCCCCTTGGGAGAAAACCCTACGCCTTCCATTATATGATTGTAAGATATGTCCGGCGTCTGCAAAGGCGTGAAGCCGGCCTTTAATGCCTTGTTGAAAATATAGCTCTTCAGCGCGTGCTGGAGGAATACTGCTTGATTTTTCAGAAAATAAAACTTTGAACCTGCGACTTTTGCACCCGAGTCAAAATCAAGCAAGTCGAGATTACGCCCCAATTCAAGATGGTCCTTACTGGGAAAGGAGAACTTGGGAATTTCTCCACTTACTCGGACAGTTAAGTTGTCTTCATCGCTGAGGCCAACTGGCACGTCTGACGAAGTCCAATTTGGTAACTGGCGGATACACAATGAAAATTCCGCATCAAGTAAATTAAACCTCTCTTTAGCCTTTATAATGGCACCTTTTAAGGCCATCGCACTCATCGCGACGGACGTTGGAATTTCCGCTGTTAAGGCACTATCTCTGGGCCCTTTCGAAATAGCATTTAACTGACCTTGCATATCCTCAAGTTCTCGCTTTTGCGATTTAACGTCCTCATAGAGAGAAATAATACGGTCCAAATCGATTCTTATATTTCTTGCCGACAAATTGGATTTCATCGACTGATAGTTTTCCTGCAACTGTTTTATATCTATCATATTAAATACCCGCATATTTTTCTAACACTTACGGAAACAGACGGCTTCAGCTAACCGAACTGGCACCAAAAATCTAGGCAACAACTAAAGGGTCAGATAAAAAACTTGCTAACGCTTTAATGCCAAATCGCATTTGGTCGATATCGATTTTTTCATTAGCTGAGTGTGCATCACTTAAAGAACCTGCACCGAAAATCGCAGTGGGGATACTGGCTTCTTGGGCATAATGCCGAGCATCACAGCTAGCCCTCCAAGCAAATATTCCATCGCTCTTTGTTAACCCCCGCGCCTCGGAAACAGATTGATCTAATCGCTTTAAGAAAGCGTCCTCCTCAGAAACAATATATGCTTTATTTCGTAATCCAACGTGAAAATCGAAGTCGACTTTGACTTCTGGGTATTCTGACAGAAGTGACTTCATTCGAGTCTTCAATAAAGTTTCGATATCCTCTACCGACGTGGCTGGCAAAAAACCTACATTAAAAGTGAAGCTGCACTTTTCGGGCACTGAACCAGGCCACTCCCCCCCTGAAATCTTACCCACATTTATCTGTACAGGTCGTTTCCAGATTGAAAAGGCAGAGTCACTATGAGACTCCCGAACCATCTCTTTTTCTAAAGCGTTCAAACCTTCGATTAATTTCATTGCGACAGTTATCGCAGATACCCCCTCTAGAATGCTACCCATATGAACAGCTTTTCCGATAATAGTTATTTCGCAGGTCAAACACCCTCGGTGACCGCGATGAACCGCCAAGTCAGTAGGCTCGAAAACAACGACCATATCTGCATAAACCCCATGGAGAATAGTGGACAATGTTCCGTTACCTCCTATTTCCTCTTCCGAGACCAAGTCCAATAAAATTTTAAATTGAGGACTGATCTCTTTATGCTTCATATACGCCAAAGCACCAAACAATAAAAAAAGATTTCCTTTGGTATCACATGATCCACGACCATAAACATAATTGCCGTCGATCCAAGGTGATAGTAACTTTTGTCCCACACCCTCTGCCGGAACAACATCTATGTGCGAGTTAAATAGAACCGTGCCATCCGTGACAGACAACGCATTCAGCTCTGCTCTAATATTTACTTTTCCATTGTTATCATCTGAAACTGTGTTAGCCCTATGAGTTCCAAGCTCCGTATGATATTGCTCAACACGGAACCTAAAACCATATTTTTCAAGTAAGCTCTCCAAACAAGGAATGGCCTCCCGCTCCTTTCCTAAGCTGGTATCAATAGATAAATACTCTATTAGCTCTGGCAGCATTTCTTTTTTGTAACCATTAAACCAATCATCGAACTCACAATTATTTAACATTATCGTCACCTTTGAATTAGAAGGAGATCAATCTTGTTTAATCAGATATGACAAAGTTTTCTCAGATAGACCTTGTCGAACCTTGGATAAAAATACTTCTTGAGCGGCCTCGATCATTTTGTAATCTTCAGTTCCACTCAGAAGATCGGAGCAATAACTCAAGTCCTTTAACGCATCACCAATTGAAAATTTAAGCGGATCTTCGATATCATCTATAATGGCACTCAAAAACGATTGCGTAATAGCATTATTTACTGCTCCCTGCTGTATTAAAGCTCTTAAATAATGAACATTAATATTCAATGCCTGCGCGGCACCAATCATATTTGCGGTCAGCGCAACAACTCCCATAGAAAGCGCATTATTTAACAACTTTAATTTCTGTCCCTCCCCTGTTTCTCCAGCATGAAGTACCCATCTACAAAACCCACCTAATACAGTACAAGCCTCATCCACCAGCGCCTTTGGCGCCCCAAGTATCGCATTTGATTCCCCACGTCTTGCCTCTCTAGGCCCTCTTGTGAGTGGCGCATCAACGTAACGAATGCCGTGGTCCAACAATTTTTCGGAGAGTTGTCGGGTTTCAACCGGACATCCTGTCGTAGTATCAATTATTAATAGACCATCGTGACGTGCTGTAATTAATCCATTCCTGCCAAAGCAGACACTTTGAACCTCTTTCGTAGAGGGAAGTGACAGAATTATGGTTCCGCACGACTCAGCGACGTCCTTTGGAGTGGTTACTTCATTACCACCCAACTCGACTAACTCTGCTATACCTTCCCGTGAGCTATACGATAAACTTATAATCGAAGCTCTATTTCTGATTAGGCTTACAGCAATTCCGCGTCCCATTTTACCGAGACCTATAATTCCTATGCGACGCCCTTCTAGTGGCGTCTTTTTATACAAATCAATATCGACTACTCCAGTCATAAGGCAACTCCTTCGAAACACCAAATTTTATTAACTTAGCCAGTTCATACAATTGCTGTATTTCCTTTTCGTCTGAGGCACAACGCCCCTCAGAAAATCCTCGCCGCCTGATTACTCTCCCCTTCTCAAACTCATTTACGATTTTCTGTACCAAAAGGGCTTGAGACTTAGTTGGAAGTGCTTTTGAGCCTCCGCCACCGATATCGCTGATAACGTCCTCCAGAAATAAACAGATTTTTTCAATGTGCCGGCGCGAACCAAACTGTTGAGACTGAGTAATACATGAAATCTCAAGACTCGGAGAGGTAGCATCCCCATCAATTCTAAAAATTCTCAGACTATCGTCGTCCCACCCAGGGTTATCTAGGTGAAGGACCGCAACTTCAACAACCTTCGATAATTCGTTAGCAAGTAGAAACTCCATCGTTCTACTACGTTGACTGTGAACATAACTACTTGTACCACTAAGTAACATACCTCCCTCAAACTCAGCACAAGCCGTCATCGTGTCAGGTCGAAATGCCCCCCCTCGCACGTAATCGCTTTCTAAAATGCAGGAAAAGTGAAGCTGGAAATCATTATCATCTTTTACAGCACCTAAATAGCAGGCCAAATCTACTGGATGGGTGATTTCCGAAATTACTCCCACAGTGGGTCGTGAATCTTTTATTCGATACTTTGACCAAACAAAATTAGCACTGGATACACTTCGCCTATTGACTTCAATATATTCTTTCAATGCTGAAACAGCTGAGCTGTAGCGCTCGACAAAACTCACAAAGATCTGTTCATCATCAAATGCTGAACGTACAAATTGACAATTTTCCTCACTAGTAACAATGGGTTTTTCGCAGATTATTTTTTTATACCCAATTGATTGATCTTTAATGAATCTTAATATTTCATAATGTGAACTGTCAGTGGTAGCAATTATAATTAGCTCACACGGAACTTCTATTAGGATCTTTTTGAAATCTAACTCTAAAGGTACATCTATTTCGGTTAAAGCATTTAGCTTTTCGGAATCTATGTCCGCAACACCTACTATTTCTATCTTGCCGATTGACGGATCAATATATTGGGCAGCTCGTAAGAAACGCGAACCAGATCTACCTAGCCCAATTACCACCGTTTTAATACTCACCATCACTCCACCCCGCTTTACTTATTCATTATTAGCCCCAGGAACAAATAACTTTATCAAAACACGTAAAATACACACACATGAAATATTAGTTGCACTCGCGTAGTTTTGACTTTTGGTAATGCTCAACGTACCAATTCACAGTTTCCCTCAAGCCTGTCGCGACAGTCGTGCGTGGTTCATACCTTAGCTCCTCTTTGATCCGATCTATATCTGCTAATGAATGTCGAATGTCGCCATCCCTATATGGGGCCTTAACTGGAGTTAACTCATATTGTAAACCCAAGATTTCGAGCTGACTTTTTATCAAACAGTAGAGTTCGCTCAAAGATGTTTGAGAATTCAGTGCGACATTGAAGATATTGCTTGTAATTTTTTCATTGGCTAACGAAGCAAGGATATTGGCCTGGACCACATTTCCAACAAAACAGAAATCTCGGCTCGTGTCTCCACCCCCATTTATCACGACAGGTTTATTGCGAAGCATCGACTCAATCCATCGCGGTATTACCGCCGAATATTCACTTACTGCATTTTGCCGGGGACCAAAAACATTAAAATACCGTAGCCCAATAATTTTGTAATCGCAGAATGAAGAGAAAACATCCGCATACAATTCATTCGCTCTTTTCGTCACAGCGTAAGGCGACAACTGTTTGCCCGTTTGTTCCTCATGCATTTGCGCACTCTCTACGTTTCCATATACTGAACTGGAAGACGCATATACAAAGCTCTTGAGTCCTATGTTCCTTGAAGACAACAACATATTCAAAAATCCGCTTATGTTAACTTCATTGGTTTCCAAAGGATCTTTCAAAGATCGTGGGATTGACCCTAAAGCCGCATGATGCAATACATGGTCGACCCCAATGAGACTCTTCCTACAGTCTTCCAGGTTCCTAATATCCCCCTCTATGAATTCAAATCTGTCCCACTGGCGCTTAACAAGCTTAGATTTTACTTCCTGAAGGTTACTTTGTTGTCCAGTCGCAAAATTATCCAACCCCACTACGTCCTGGTCTGCGGAAAGTAAATATTCAAGTAAATTCGAACCAATAAATCCTGCGACACCAGTGATCAACCATTTTTGCTTTGTATTTCTCAATGACACTTCAAGGTTTTCAATCAGACTGCTCATATAAACTCCGACATTAGAGACGCAAGTCGCTCGAGGTCTTAGGCAAAATATATTTCAAATCGTAGATCAGACATTGTGCTTTCCCCCAAGAACGGATGATTTCTTCATCAAACAATCGAAACTCATCGTGAGCGACTGCCAGTACTACAGCGTCATACGCTGCTAACGCTGGAGATAAAATCGTATTAAGATCATACATATCAAGCACGTCATCTTTGTTAGCAAAGGGGTCATATATATCTACCTGCACTCTATAATCAATTAGCTTGCGGGCTATATCAACTATCTTGGTATTACGCAGATCAGTGCAGTTTTCTTTAAACGTACAACCGAGCAATAGAACTCTAGCTCCATTTATTGGAAAACACCGCTGAACCATTTTTTTTATCAGCTCAACGACGATGTGATCTGCCATACCTTCATTGATTCGCCTGCCCGAAAGTGTCATGACAGCATGATGGCCAATTTCTTCGGCTTTATATGCAAGATAATACGAGTCCACACCGATGCAATGCCCACCAACCAATCCAGGCCTAAAAGATAGAAAGTTCCATTTGGTTTCAGCTGCTGTCAACACCTCTTCAGTGTCAATTCCCAACCTATTAAAGATCATGCTGAACTCGTTTATTAAAGCAATATTCACATCACGCTGAACGTTTTCAATTAGCTTTGCTGCTTCTGCTATTTTTATACTGCTTACAACGTGGACTCCAGCTTTTATTATGCTTGAGTAAAGCTCTCGAACAAACTGCTCAGTTTTAACGGTCGAGCCTGACACTAATTTGACAACTTGAGTAAGACCGCGTTTTTTATCGCCTGGATTAATTCGCTCTGGACTATATCCTACAAAAAAGTCTAAATTAAACTTTAGACCTGAAACCTCTTCAATGCAGGGCACACATTTTTCTTCGGTCGCACCAGGATAGACTGTTGATTCAAATATAATTACATCATCCTTTTTTAGCACTTTCCCGAGCAGTTCACAGGCAAATATCAAAGGATTAAGATTTGGTCTACTATCTTCAGCAGGAGTGGGAACCGCTACGATATATACATTACAGAGTGCTAGATCCTCTGGATTTGCAGATAGCTTTAACTTAGAAGACCTCGCTATTGCTTCGTCACCAACCTCGTAGCTGACATCTGTGCCGCTTACAAGCTGGTCTATTCTTTTCTCATTAATATCAAATCCAAGAGTAGGATAAAAACGCCCAAACTCAACAGCAAGAGGAAGTCCTACGTACCCTAGCCCAATAACAGCGATACGACATTGATCAATATCCATACACTCTCCAGAGATTTCTCAAAGTAGTTTGGATTAGCGAACCAACATAAAAATAGTACGATGATGGCAAAAAAACCTAGTCAAACTAATACGCTGCTTGATCTTAATTCAATGTCGACCAACAACTTCCTTTGTCAAAGCCTCTAGGTAGTCCGTGAGTATAGAATCCCTATCTAGAAACGGAACAATCGCCCTAACTTTGTTGAATAGAACAGTTGTTGAATCTGACAAACCATCTACGCCTCGTATTTCCGCCGCTTGGCAAGCGCATATCAGCTCGAAAGAAATAATAAATTTAGCATTTTCAAAAATTTCTCGAGCTCGCCTTGCTGCCACTAGCCCAAATGAGACGATATCTTGAAAATCTGCAGTCGTCGAAAGTGATTGGATAGATAAAGGAGTACAAAGTGATCTATTCTCCGCCGTCAATGAGGCAGTCATAAATTGCCCCCCCATTAGGCCTAATCTCAACCCAGGGTCTTTACTACAAAGGAACGGCGGAAGCCCATTGCTATTACTTTTATCGAGGAACCTATCTACGCGTCGGTTAGAAAGATTTGATAATGTAGTGAGCCCAATCGATAAAACATCCATAGCCATCGCGACATATTGCCCGTGAAAATGGCCATTATGAAATATCTCATTAGAGTCAGGCACAATAAGTGGGTTGTCGTTTGAGGAATTCAATTCATTCTGCACAATGGTCCGAACATACTCTAACCCATCTACAACCGGACCGAGAATTTGCGGAGTGCATCTTATCGAATAAGCATCCTCTATTTGACTATTAGATGGCTTTACCGAACCGTCTTGCTCTAACTGAATTTCCTGCTGAGCTTCCGTCTCCTGTTTGATCATTCTTGATGATTCAAGATAATCAAAAATTTTCTTTGCTACTTTTAACTGTCCTGGATGAGGTTTCAATTTATGGACTTCTGGATCAAATGGTTTCTTTATCGCATGTAGCCCTTCAAAACTTAGAGAACTTATTAGACAATATTGCTCTAACAACTCTTGAACTTCTCGAATCAAACAACAGGCGACACCGGTCATCGCCGAGGTTCCATTTATGAGTGCCAAACCCTCTTTATAGCTTAAACAAGCTTTTGTTATTCCCGCGAGAGTAAGCGCGTCTTGCGCCGGGAGCAACTTACCTTCGTATGTGACTTTCCATTCGCCAGTGCATACAAGAGCAATACATGCAAGTGGCCCTAGATCTCCGCTTGTCCCTAAAGACCCTTTTTCCGGAATACATGGAAGAATCCCGCTATTGTACAAAGCTACTAATACATCTAATACCTCTAAAGAAATAGCTGAGTTCCCTCGACACAGTGAATTTATTCGCGAAAGCATTATCGCTTTAGTATCCACTTCACCTAAATAGCTACCCACATTTGTTGCAACAGACCTTATAAGATTCATTTGGAGTATATTTGCTTTTTCTATTGGCACATGCCAATTAACAAAGCCACCCATGCTTGTATTTACACCATATATAATACGACCCTCAGAGACAAATTTTTCTAGTTGTCGTCGGGACGAATCAACCCTGCGCCGGGTCTCATCGCTTAGGCTAATTTTGGTATCACTTGTCGCTATCTCTGCGAGTCGCTCAGGAGAAAGAGTTTCACCTGTTTTAAATATAAACATGACGTCACCTCTGGCTTGTATTAATTTTTATTCTCCGCTCTATCCTATCCGCGTTTTCGATAGCCTTAGCTCTTGTTGATCCAACAGCAATTATATATGCCACACCGCCGCATCCATGTTGAACTGGCGAAATTTCGTCACCGACTTTAAGTTCGCGCCCCCACCACTTGAAAGAATAATACCCCTCACATTTTTTTAGTGAATCTACATCCGAAATGCTTTGTATAATCCCCGGATCCAGAGCAATTGATCTATTTACCATCCCCTTAGAAAATTTTGGAAGCAACAAATCCATATTTATTTCGTCACCCACTGCTTGTTGTATTGCCGCTTTCAGTATGGTTGTTCCATTGCTTAACGGAACCATCTCCGTACCGAAACGTGGTCCGCCTAGTCGTGCGGCAACTTCGAGTACGCTAACTCCTTTCCTTGCTGAATAAACAAGATCTCCTTTAACTACTCCTCTGGTTAGTCCTAGTGATAACGCGGCATCACGCGTAGCGCCATATAGTTCATTTCTCACCTTTTCGGGGAGCGATGTAGGCATTACATCACCTACTTCTACAAAAAAAGGATGATACTTCTCGTAGTGGAAAATTCTATCCGATATAGCGGTAAGGTAAAAATCACCATCCACCATCAATCCTTCAACACTGTGCTCAGTCCCGATCAGATACTCATTCAATATTATATCTTTTTTGTCGGAAAAATTTTTACAGTGCGCGTATGCGAAACCTAAACTTCCTATAGAGTCAACTCTGATCACACCTTTGGATGATGATTGATCAATCGGCTTTAAAATAACTGGAAATTCAAACTCTTGTATGCACTGAAGTAACTGGTCATACGAGCTTATAACAGCATATTTGGGAGAGGGGACACCATGCGTTCGAAATGCATCGGACCTCAGATCTTTATGCGTCGCTTTCATAGCCGAAGCTATCGAAATCGAATACAAATCTAATTCAGCGGCAATGGTAGCGACCGATATAGCAGTATCCCAACAAAGACTGATTACACCATTGATCTCAACGCCTGACTCTACCAGGCTTTTAGCTGCACTCAATGCCGCTTTCGGATCCTTCGAGTTTGCTTCAACAAAAATATCTGCTTCCGACGTGCCTACATCTAGTGGAAACTCCGATATCAAAGCCACTTTATAGCCCCACGTTTTAATTGTAGGAATTACCTCTCCACTCAAACCATTACCACATAGCAAAATAGTCTTCATTGGAAGCTACCGCCTTAAAAACCCACCATACTTTAACGATGCTTGCTTTTATTAAGTTACGCTAAAAACAACCAGCGCCCCGACCGAATATCACTTACCAAGAATTCAAAGAGCGGCAGATCATCACACCGCCCAAATCACTTGTGTTCTTTATAGTCAGGCTGGAAATAATTCGCAATGCTATTCTTGTAGTACAATTCGCCAAGCAATGAAGGAAGTTTCCCATGAGTGCATCGCCTCAACCACATTAATCCGCTACTCATCCAGGAATGTGTGCTGCTAAACCACTCTTAGACCAGCGGCATCAACGCTATAGATCACATTCTTCCGCCTACAAATTTCTCATTTGTCCATACACTTTTAACTCATCCACTTTATATACTTGGCAGTACAAGCCGGCAACCAACCTTTGCGTAGGGAATGTACTAATTATGCGCAGGGGACTACCTATATTATAGGCACTGCTTTAAACAACTCATACACAATACTGTTTAACCCAGACACGACAACGAACACCAGAAGATAGAGCCCGTAGATTCAGTGGCACTTTCTTGTGATTGCCGCTTACACACTCGCGGTGTGGGTATTTCCGACCTTGGCCAATCGACCCCACGAAGTAGCAAAGACGTTGAAATTCGAATCCCTCCTACGGGTGATGGGCCAATTCGCCAATCCGTGTTAAACAGTGGCGCCAGGGAACTGCTGCCATTTATAACAACAAGGAACCACCATGAAACGTAGCCTGACCATTCTCGCCCTGCTGATTGTTGCTCTCGCCGCAGGTGCAGGCTGGTACGTTTTCAGCAAACAACCATCGCGTCACGGTCAGGTGCAGTTGCAGCACCTGGAGGGCTCCGTGACCGTGCGCTACGACGAACGTGGCATCCCGCACTTGCGTGCCGGCAACGAGATCGACCTGTATCGCGCCCTGGGTTATGTCCAGGCCCAGGACCGGCTGTTCCAGATGGAAATCATGCGGCGCCTGTCCCGGGGTGAGTTGGCCGAGGTGCTCGGGCCCAAGCTGCTGGATACCGACAAACTGTTCCGCAGCCTGCGCATTCGCGAGCGTGCCGAGACTTATGTGGCCGCGCTGGATAAGGAGTCTTCGGCGTGGAAGGCCCTGCAGGCCTACCTGGACGGGATCAACCAGTATCAGGACACGCACGCCGCGCCCGTGGAGTTCGATGTGCTGGGCATCGCCAAGCGGCCGTTCACCGCCCAGGACAGCGTCAGCGTCGCCGGCTACATGGCCTACAGCTTTGCCGCGGCCTTTCGTACCGAGCCATTGCTGACCTACGTGCGCGATCAACTGGGCAACGACTACCTGAACATCTTCGACCTCGACTGGCAGCCCAAAGGCGTGCTGGCCCAGCACCACAGCAGCGCGCCGGCCCTCAGCAGCGCTGACTGGCAAGACCTCAACGCCATTGCCCGCCTCAGCCAGCAGGCACTGGCCGAGCACGGCCTGCCGCAATTCGAGGGCAGCAATGCCTGGGTAGTTGCCGGCAGTCGCACCAAGAGCGGCAAACCGCTGTTGGCCGGCGACCCGCACATTCGCTTCGCGACGCCTTCGGTGTGGTACGAAGCGCAGCTGTCGGCGCCTGGTTTCGAACTCTATGGGCACCACCAGGCACTGGTGCCGTTTGCCTTCCTTGGCCACAACCTGGACTTCGGCTGGAGCCTGACGATGTTCCAGAACGACGACCTCGACCTGATCGCCGAGAAGGTCAATCCGGACAACGCCAACCAGGTCTGGTACCGCGGCAAGTGGGTCGACCTGATCAACAGCGAGCAACAGATTGCCGTCAAGGGCCAGGCCCCCGTAACCCTGACCCTGCGGCAATCGCCCCACGGCCCGATCATCAACGATGTCCTGGGCGCCAGCGCCGGCAAGACCCCAATCGCGATGTGGTGGGCGTTCCTCGATACCCAGAACCCGATCCTCGAAGGTTTTTACCAACTCAACCGCGCCGATACCCTGGCCAAGGCCCGAGCCGCGTCCGCCAAGGTCCAGGCTCCTGGGTTGAACATCGTCTGGGCCAATGCCAAGGGGGATATCGGCTGGTGGGCAGCCGCGCAACTGCCCAAACGTCCGGCTGGGGTCAAGCCAGGCTTCATTCTCGACGGCAGCAGCAACCAGGCAGACAAGGACGGCTTCTACCCGTTCAGTGCCAACCCGCAGGAAGAGAACCCGGCCCGTGGCTACATCGTCTCCGCCAACTTCCAGCCATTGTCACCGACCGGCATGGAGATTCCCGGCTACTACAACCTGGCCGATCGCGGTCAACAGCTCAACCTGCAACTGAGCGACAAGAACCTCAAGTGGGACCTGGACAACACCCAGGAGCTGCAACTGGGCACCACGACCGCCTACGGTCAACGCCTGCTGGCGCCGTTGCTGCCGGTATTGCGCGAGGTGGTCAGCGACCCGCAGGAACGCCAGTGGCTGGATCAACTGAACGCCTGGCAAGGTGATTACCCGCTGGAGTCGACTAGCGCCACGCTGTTCAATCAGTTCCTGTTCAACCTGGCCGACGGGGCGCTGCACGATGAACTGGGCGATAGTTTTTTCGACACTCTGCTCACGACCCGGGTGATCGATGCCGCCCTGCCCAGGCTTGCGGCCAACCCCGATTCCCCTTGGTGGGACAACCGCGACACCCTGGGTCAGGAAACCCGTGCCGACGTGGTCAAGGCCGCGTGGCACGCCAGTATCGCCCACCTGAAAACCACCCTCGGCGCAGACGCCACGCAGTGGCAATGGGGCAAGGCCCACACCCTCACCCACGGCCATCCGCTGGGCACGCAGAAACCCCTGGAGCGGATTTTTAACGTCGGCCCGTTCGAAGCCCCGGGCAGTCACGAGGTGCCGAACAACCTCTCGGCGAAAATCGGCCCGGCGCCTTGGACCGTGACCTATGGCCCGTCGACCCGACGCATCATCGATTTCGCCGACCCGGCCCACGGCCTGACCATCAACCCGATCGGCCAGAGCGGCGTGCCGTTCGATGCGCACTATCAAGACCAGGCCGAGGCGTACATCGAGGGTGTCTACCACCAGGCGCATTTCAGCGAGGAAGAAGTGACTGCCAATACTCGCAGCACCTTGAAGCTATTGCCGGCGCGTTGACGCTGCAGGCGCACGGCGGGCAGGCGCAGCCTCTCAAAGCACCGACGAAAAGTTCAGCCGGAACTGCAGCGGCGTCACGCCCAGGCGTCGATTGAACACGCTGCGCATGTGCTGGGCATCGCGAAATCCACACTGGTAAGCGACGGTCTTGAGTGCGGCCCGCGAGCTTTCCAGCATCACCCGGGCGGCGTCCACCCGCGCCTGCTCCACGAACTCGGCCGGGGTCACCCCGGCTTCTCGGGTGAACACCCGGGAGAAATTGCGCGCACTCATGTTCGCCGCCACTGCCAGGTCGACAATGGCCAGGTCGCCCGTAAGGTTCGCCATCACGTAATGCTGGACCCGCGCCACCGGCGAGATTTCCTCGGCATAGGGCGTGAGGAACGGGCTGAACTGCGACTGCCCGCCCGCGCGCTGGGTAAACACCACCAGGCGTTTGGCCACGCTCAAGGCCACCTGCGGACCGTGGTCCCTGGCCAGCAGGTACAGCGACAGGTCGATCCCGGCCGTGACCCCGGCCGAAGTGAACAGCTCGCCGTCCTCGACATACAGCCGGTCGGCCTCGACGCGGGTAGTCGGGCACAGTGCCGCCAACGCCGCGGCATCGCCCCAATGGGTGGTGACCGTCCTGCCGTCGAGCAATCCCGCGCGGGCCAGCAGGAAGGCGCCGTTGCAGATCGAGCCAAAGCGCCGGGCCCGGGCGCTGGCATCGCGCAGCCAATGGTCGAACGCCGGACCAAAATCGACAAAGGGCAATTGCGGCCCACCGGCCACCAGCAGCAAATCGTAGGCCTGCAGCGCCGCGCTGAAGTGCTGGTGAGCCTGCAGGGTCAGGCCGTTGGAACATGGCAGCAGACCCTGTTCGACGCCGATCACCTGTAACTGGTAATGCTCCTCGGGCTCGAGAAAGCGGTTGGCCTCGGAAAACACATCCATGGGGCCGGTCACGTCCAGCGCCTGGACGCCGGAGAACACCACGATGGCAACGGTTTTACTCATGGTTCGAAACGCCTCTCATGGCATAGATTGCAACGCTCGCGATGTGCGTGAGGACGCCGCGTTCATCCCGACAGCCGAGGTCATCGTTGACGTCCATCGCGAGCAAGCCGCAAGCGGGCACTCGCTCCTACAGGGTCTGCATGCACCGTAGCCAATCCAGGCCCAACAAGCGAGGCTGGCGCGATATGCATGCTCATTGGCCGGGATTGCAGCCATGGATCGATTGTCCGGTTTCAGGGGGGCAAACAGACTGGTGACCTCAGCGCCGCCATGGCGCTCACCATGAGGAAACTCCCATGAGCACCACCATTGCCGGCATCAAGATTCCTGACAGCGCATTGGCCAAAGCCACCACCGAGTACATCCGCGACATCGAGTCCGACCTGCTGTACCACCACTCACGCCGGGTATTCCTGTTCGGTGCCTTGAGCGGCGAACGCCAGCAGTTGGCCTACGATCCGCAGTTGCTGTACGTCGGCGCGATGTTCCATGACCTCGGCCTGGTGGCTGGGTATCGCAGTGACGATGAGCGCTTTGAAGTCGACGGCGCCAACGCCGCAGCGGCCTTTCTCAAACCCTATGGCTTGAGCGATGACGACATCGAGCAGGTCTGGCTGTCGATCGCCCTGCACACCACCCCCGGCGTACCCAAACACCTGCGCCCGACCGTCGCACTGGTGACCGCCGGAGTCGAGATGGACGTGCTGGGCCTGGACTACGCGGCCTTTACCAGCACGCAGCGCAGCGCGGTGGTGCATGCCCACCCACGGGGTGAAGGGTTCAAGGAGTGCATCATCTGCGCCTTTGCCGACGGCTTGCGCCATCGTCCTCAGACGACCTTCGGCAACGTCAAGACGGATGTGCTGGTGGATCAGGAGCCGGGGTTCCAGCCGATGAACTTCGTCCAGGTCATCCGCCAATCCCCTTGGGTTTCGTAAACAACGGTGGGTGTGCAGGATCTGTGAGCAGCAAAAAACCACGGTGGGAGCGGGCTTGCCCGCGATGGTCGTCAACGATGACGCGCCAAGCCAGGCTTAGCGCGGTGTCCTGACGTCCTTCGCGAGCAGGCTCGCTCCCACAGGGTTGATGGGTGTATGCGGGATCCGCGAGCAACCTGAATCACGCTGAGGCGGGGTAGAGAGGTTGACCACAGGATTGTGGTCAACCCTCCCGACTCAAGCCGCTTCCGGCGCCTGGGCCCGACGTGCGTCCGGCTGTTTCCAGGAGTCGGCAGCACTTTCTTCGATGGCCTGCTGGATCGCCCGCTTGCGGTTTTCTTCGGCGCGGCGGCTGAAGAACCAGACCAGGAACGTGACGATCGACACCGCCAACAGGATCAGGCTGGCCACGGCGTTGATCTCCGGTTTGACCCCCAGGCGCACCGCCGAGAACACTTCCATCGGCAGGGTGGTGGAACCCGGGCCCGAGACGAAGCTGGCCAATACCAGGTCGTCCAGCGACAGGGCAAACGACATCATGCCGCCCGCTGCCAGCGAAGGCGCAATCATCGGGATGGTGATCAGGAAGAACACCTTCCATGGCCGCGCGCCCAGGTCCATGGCTGCCTCTTCGATCGACAGGTCCAGCTCACGCAGGCGTGCCGACACCACCACCGCCACATAGGCGGCACAGAACGTGGTGTGGGCGATCCAGATGGTGACGATGCCCCGCTCCTGGGGCCAGCCAATCATCTGCGCCATGGCCACGAACAGCAGCAACAGCGACAGACCGGTGATCACTTCCGGCATCACCAACGGCGCGGTGACCAGGCCGCCGAACAGCGTACGGCCCTTGAAGTGGGTGATCCGGGTCAGCACGAATGCCGCCAGGGTCCCCAGCGCCACCGCGGCAATCGCGGTGTAGCAGGCGATTTCCAGCGAGCGCACCACTGAGCCCATCAGTTGGCTGTTATCCAGCAGGCCGACGTACCACTTGATCGACCAGCCGCCCCACACCGTCACCAGTTTCGAGGCGTTGAACGAGTAGATCACCAGGATCAGCATCGGCAGGTAGATGAACAACAGACCCACTACCAGCATCAGGCTGGAGAAACGGAAGCGCTTCATTCTTTACCCTCCATTTCCTTGGCCTGACTGCGGTTGAACAGGATGATCGGCACAATCAGGATCGCCAGCATCACCACCGCCAGGGCGGACGCCACCGGCCAGTCACGGTTATTGAAGAACTCTTGCCAGAGCACTTTACCGATCATCAGGGTTTCCGGACCGCCCAGCAGTTCCGGGATCACGAACTCACCCACCACCGGGATGAACACCAGCATGCAGCCGGCGATGATGCCGTTCTTCGACAGCGGAATGGTGATTTTCCAGAAGCTGTTGAAGGTGCTCGAACCCAGGTCGGACGCAGCTTCCAGCAGGCTGGTGTCGTGTTTTACCAGGTTGGCGTAGAGCGGCAGGATCATGAACGGCAGGTAGGAATAGACCACGCCGATATAGACCGCCAGGTTGGTGTTGAGGATCTGCAGCGGCTCATCGATAAAGCCCATGCTCATCAGGAAGCCGTTGAGCAGGCCGTTGTTGCTGAGGATGCCCATCCACGCATACACGCGGATCAGGATCGCGGTCCAGGTCGGCATCATGATCAGCAGTACCAGGACGGTCTGCATTTCCTTGCGCGCACTGGCGATGGCGTAGGCCATCGGGTAGCCGATCAACAGGCACAAAATGGTGCTGATCAGCGCCATCTTCAACGAACCGAGGTAAGCGGCAATGTACAGCTCATCCTCGCTGAGCATCGCGTAGTTGCCCAGGTTGAGCAGCACCTGCAACTTCTGCTCAACGAAGCTGTAGATCTCGGTGTACGGCGGAATGGCCACGTCTGCTTCGGCGAAGCTGATCTTCAACACGATGAAGAACGGCAACATGAAGAACAGGAACAGCCACAGGAAAGGAACGCCGATGACCAACTGGCGGCCACCGGGAATTATTCGACTGAGTCGACGCTTGAGTTTTCGCATGTTCATGAGCGCAGTACCACGCCGCTGTCGTCTTCCCACCAGACGTAGACCTGGTCACCCCAGGTCGGACGCTGGCCCCGGCGCTCGGCGTTGGCCACGAACGATTGCACCAGCTTGCCGCTCGGCAATTCGACGTAGAACACCGAGTGCCCGCCCAGGTAGGCGATGTCGTGGACTTTGCCGCTCGACCAGTTGTGCTCGCAGGTCGGCATATCGGCAGTGACCAGCAGTTTTTCCGGACGAATCGCGTAGGTCACCGACTTGTCTTGCACCGAGGTGCTGATGCCGTGGCCGACGTAGATGTTGCGGTCCAGGTCCTTGCAGGTGATCAGTGCATGGCCCTCGGCGTCGTCCACCACTTCACCTTCGAAGATGTTGACGTTGCCGATGAATTCACAAACCAGGCGGCTGGTCGGGGTTTCGTAGATGTCGATCGGGCTGCCGATCTGGGCAATCCAGCCCAGGTGCATGATCGCGATGCGCTCGGCCATGGTCATGGCCTCTTCCTGGTCGTGGGTCACCATGACGCAGGTCACGCCGACGCGCTCGATGATCTCCACCAACTCCAGTTGCATCTGCGAACGCAGTTTCTTGTCGAGGGCGCCCATCGGTTCGTCGAGCAGCAGCAGTTTCGGCCGCTTGGCCAGGGAGCGGGCCAAGGCGACACGCTGGCGCTGGCCACCGGAGAGCTGGTGCGGCTTGCGCTTGGCGTACTGGCTCATCTGCACCAGCTTGAGCATCTCGGCCACCCGGGCGTCGACTTCGGCGGCCGGGATCTTGTCCTGCTTGAGGCCGAAGGCGATGTTCTGTGCCACGGTCATGTGCGGGAACAGCGCGTAGGACTGGAACATCATGTTGATCGGCCGCTCGTACGGCGGCATATCGGTGATGTCCACGCCGTCGAGGAAAATCCGCCCCTCGGTCGGACGCTCGAAACCGGCGAGCATGCGCAGCAAGGTCGATTTGCCCGAACCCGAACCGCCGAGCAAGGCGAAGATTTCGCCTTTCTTGATTTCCAGGGACACATCGTCCACGGCAATCGTCTCGTCGAACTTCTTCGTGACCCGGTCGATTTTGACCAGCACCTGTTTAGGTGTCTGGTCGCCCTCGAGGGCTTTCTTGTAGGCGCCGGAGGCAACTGCCATTTACGAAACTCCCAACAAAAAGAGTGCGGTTCGCCCAATACGGGCGAACCCTTGGATAGTTTGAGCCTTTGTCACTATTTACCCGACTTGACCTTGGTCCAGCTGCGGGTCATCAAACGTTGAATGTTCGGTGGCAGCTCGATCGACACGTAGGTCTTGTCGAGGACCGCCTGGGGCGGATACACCGACTCGTCTTCGCGGATCGACTGTTCCATCAATTTGTCCGACCCCGGGTTCGGGTTGGCATAGCCCACGTAATCGCTGACCTGGGCAATCACCTCAGGCTTGAGCAAGTAGTTGATGAAGGCATGGGCTTCTTTGACGTTGGACGAATCCTTGGGAATCGCCAGCATGTCGAACCACAGGGCACCGCCCTCTTTCGGGATCGAGTAGGCGATGTTCACGCCTTTGCCGGCCTCTGCTGCCCGGGCCTTGGCCTGGAACATGTCGCCAGAGAACCCGATGGCCACGCAGATGTCGCCGTTGGCCAGATCCGCGATGTATTTGGAGGAGTGGAAGTACGTCACGTAAGGCCGCACCGCGAGCAACTTGGCTTCGGCCTTCTTGTAATCGGCAGGGTTGGTGCTGTTGGCATCCAGGCCCATGTAGTTGAGGACCGTGGGCATCATTTCATCGGCGGAGTCGAGGAACGCAACGCCACAGCTTTGCAGTTTCTTGATGTTTTGGGGCTCGAATACCGCTGCCCAGGAATCGATCTTGTCGACCCCCAGTACCGCCTTGATCTTGTCGACGTTGTAACCGATGCCGTTGGTGCCCCACAGGTACGGCACGGCGTACAAGTTGCCCGGGTCGTTCTGTTCCAGGCGCTTGAGCAGCACCGGGTCGAGGTTGGCGTAGTTGGGCAGTTGCGACTTGTCGAGCTTCTGGAAAGCCCCGGCCTTGATCTGCTTGCCCAGGAAGTGGTTGGACGGCACAACCACGTCATAACCTGTGCGGCCGGCCAGCAACTTGCCTTCCAGGGTTTCGTTGGAATCAAACACGTCATACACCGGCTTGATGCCCGTGGCTTTTTCGAAGTCCGCCAGGGTCGATTCGCCGATGTAGTCCGACCAGTTATAAATATGCACGGTGGGGGCGGCTTGCACACTGACTGCGAGTGTCAGACCGGCGCCAATCAGCATGGTTTTACGAAACAAAGAAATAGGCAAGTGGAGGTCCTCTGAAATAGTTGGGCCCAAGTTGCCCAGCGTTACATGACAGCCATGGCTGCCTGGCAACAAAACCGGCGCGCAACTTACCCTCGATAAACCGATCCAGCAAAACTTTTATGCAGATACACCTGTGGGAGCGAGCCTGCTCGCGATGGTCGTCAACGATAACGATGGGTTCCTGACACCCCGCGGCGCTCTCAGGTTCATCGCGAGCAAACCGCAAGCGGGCACCCGCTCCTACAAGGGTTCTACTTGTTATTTACCCGATTTGATCTTGGTCCAGCTGCGGGTCATGATCCGCTGGGTCGCAGCCGGCAAGTCGGCAATCGCGTACAGCTTGGCCAGGACGTCCGCCGGTGGATAAACACCCGGGTCGCCGGTGATGTCTTTATCGACCAGTGGGGTTGCAGCGGCGTTACCGTTCGGGAAGCGTACGGCGTTGGTAATCTCGGCCATGATTTCCGGCTTCTGCAGGAAGGTCATGAACTTGTAGGCGCCTTCGACGTTCTCGGCATCTTTAGGGATGGCGACCATGTCGTAGAAGCTGCCTGCACCTTCTTTGGGAATGTTGTAGCTGACCTTGACCTTGTCACCGGCTTCACTGGCGCGGGTCTTGGCCTGGTAGATGTCGCCCGAGTAACCGATAGCCACGCAGATGTTGCCGTTGGCCAGGTCGGAAATGTACTTGGAGGAGTGGAAGTAGCCGATCGAAGGACGCACTTTGAGGAACAGCGCTTCAGCTTCGGCCAGTTGTTTTTTATCCTGGCTGTCGGTTGGGTAGCCCAGGTAATGCAGTGCCACCGGAATCATCTCGGTTGGCGAATCCAGGACGCTGATCCCGCATGCTTTGAGCTTGGCGGCGTTTTCCGGCTTGAAGATCAAGTCCCAGGAGTTGGTCGGTGCGTCGTCACCCAGTGCAGCCTTGACCTTCTCGGCGTTAAAGCCGATGCCGATCGAGCCCCACATGTACGGGAAGGCGTGCTCGTTACCCGGGTCGCTGACCGAAACGGCCTTGAGCAAGTCGGTATTGAGGTTTTTCCAGTTCGGCAGCTTGGACTTGTCCAACTTCTGGTAGACACCGGCCTTGATTTGCTTGGCCAGGAAGTTGTTCGACGGCACGACGATGTCGTAGCCGGATTTGCCTGCCAGCAACTTGGCTTCCAGGGTTTCGTTACTGTCGAAGACGTCGTAGACAACCTTGATGCCCGACTCCGCCTCGAACTTCTTGACGGTGTCCGGCGCAATGTAGTCGGACCAGTTGTAAACGTGCAGTACTTTGTCATCTGCCTGAACCGCGCCCGCCATCACGCCCATCAGGGACATGGCAAGGAGTGTCTTGCCTGCGAGCTTTTTACCGAGTGCCTTCATGCGTAATGCTCCAAATTTTTCTTTTTTGAACCACCTGTTCCGCGCCGAACCCGGGCGATTGGAACCGTGGCTAGTCTGGCAACATCCATGGCGGTCTTTCAAGGAAAGGCCAAGCTTTCTGACCGCTCTAAGCGAAAGTTCATACAACTCCCGCTCAGAGCCTAGCACTTAGCCCTGCAACACACTCAGGGTCAGGTCCAGGCACTTGCGTGCCTTGGCCACCAGCTCATCGATTTCTGCCGGTGTGATCACCAGCGGCGGAGCGATGATCATGGTGTCGCCCACTGCGCGCATGATCAGCCCGTTGTCGAAGCAGAACTGCCGGCAGATCATGCCCACACCCTTGCCTTCGTAACGTTTGCGCGTGGCCTTGTCCTGAACCAGTTCGATTGCCCCCAACAGCCCTACTCCGCGAACTTCGCCCACCAAAGGGTGGTCGTTCAGCTCACGCAGACGCTTTTGCAAATACGGTGCCGTTTCTGCTTGGACGCGCTCGATAATTTTTTCGTCGCGCATGATGCGGATGTTTTCCAGGGCCACTGCTGCTGCCACCGGGTGACCGGAGTAAGTAAAGCCGTGGTTGAAATCACCGCCCTCGTTGAGTACCTCGACCACGCTGTCACGCACGATCAGGCCACCCATAGGGATGTAGCCTGAGGTCAGGCCCTTGGCGATGGTCATCATGTCGGGCTTGAGGTCGTAGAAATCGCTACCGAACCACTCACCGGTACGGCCGAAACCACAAATCACCTCATCGGCGACGAACAGGATGTCGTACTTGGCGAGGATTTCCTTGATGCGCGGCCAGTAGCTTTCAGGCGGCACGATCACACCGCCGGCGCCCTGGATCGGCTCGGCGATAAAGGCGCCGACGTTGTCGACACCGACTTCGAGAATCTTTTCTTCCAACTGGTTGGCAGCCCAGATCCCGAATTCTTCCGGGGTCATGTCGCCACCTTCACCGAACCAGTAGGGTTGCGGAATGTGCACGATGCCCGGGATCGGCAAGTCGCCCTGTTCGTGCATATAGGTCATGCCGCCCAGGCTGGCGCCGGCCACGGTCGAACCGTGGTAGCCGTTTTTGCGGCTGATGATGACTTTCTTGTTCGGCTGGCCCTTGATCGCCCAGTAGTGGCGAACCATACGCAGCATGGTGTCGTTGCCTTCGGAGCCGGAACCGGTGAAGAACACGTGGTTCATGCCTTGCGGGGCAATGTCGGCAATCGCCTTGGCCAGTTCCAGCACCGGTGGGTGAGCGGTCTGGAAGAACAGGTTGTAGTACGGCAGCTCGCGCATCTGTTTGCTGGCGGCGTCCGCCAGTTCGTCGCGACCGTAGCCGATCGCCACGCACCACAGGCCGGCCATGCCGTCGAGGATCTTGTTGCCTTCGCTGTCCCACAGGTAAACGCCCTTGGCGCTGGTGATGATGCGCGGGCCTTTTTCCTTGAGCTGCTTGAAGTCACTGAACGGCGCCAGGTGATGGTCGTTGCTCAGGCTTTGCCATTCACGGGTTTGCGGGTTGTTGCTAGTCATAAAGCGCTCCTTCCTAGTGAGGTGAGGGTGCGGCTGGTGGGCCGCACCCGGCGTGTCAGACGGCGAATAGCAGGAATTCCCGTTCCCACGAACTGATCACGCGCTTGAAGTTTTCATGCTCGGCCCGCTTGACCGCGACGTAGCCAGTGATGAAGTTGTGACCCAGGTATTTCTCGATGGTCTTGCTGTTTTCCATACGCTCCAGGGCGTCTTCGATGGTCAACGGCAGACGCAGGTTGCGTCGCTCGTAACCACGTCCAACTACCGGGGCGCTTGGGTTGAGGCCTTCGACCATGCCGATGTAGCCGCACAACAGGCTCGCGGCAATCGCCAGGTACGGGTTGGCGTCGGCGCCCGGCAGGCGGTTTTCCACCCGACGGTTCTGTGGCCCCGCATCCGGAACCCGCAGGCCCACGGTGCGGTTCTCTTCGCCCCATTCCACGTTGACCGGTGCCGAGGTGTCCGGCAGGAAGCGGCGGAACGAGTTGACGTTGGGGGCGAACAGCGGCAGCAGTTCAGGGATGAACTTCTGCAGGCCACCAATGTGATTGAGGAACAGCTGGCTCATGGTCCCGTCTTCATTGGAGAAGACGTTCTTGCCAGTCTCGATGTCGATGATGCTCTGGTGCAGGTGCATGGCGCTGCCCGGCTCGCCCGTCATCGGCTTGGCCATGAACGTCGCTGCCACGTCGTGCTTGAGCGCGGCTTCGCGCATGGTGCGCTTGAACACCAGGATCTGGTCGGCCAGGGACAGTGCGTCACCGTGACGGAAGTTGATTTCCATCTGCGCCGTGCCGTCCTCGTGGATCAGCGTGTCCAGGTCCAGCTCCTGCAGTTCGCACCAGTCGTAGACGTCTTCGAACAACGGGTCGAATTCGTTGGCCGCTTCAATGGAGAACGACTGGCGACCGATCTCCGGACGCCCGGAACGGCCGATCGGCGGTTGCAGCGGATAGTCCGGGTCGTCGCTGCGCTTGGTCAGGTAAAACTCCATTTCCGGCGCCACGATCGGCTGCCAGCCCTTGTCGGCATAGAGTTTGAGGACCTTCTTGAGCACGTTGCGCGGCGACAGCTCGATCGGGTTGCCCTGCTTGTCGTAGGTGTCGTGGATCACCTGGGCGGTCGGCTCGATGGCCCAGGGCACGAGGAACACTGCGTTCTGGTCGGGACGGCAGATCATGTCGATGTCGGCCGGGTCGAGCAGCTCGTAATAGATGTCGTCTTCGACATAGTCGCCCGTCACTGTTTGCAGCAGCACACTCTCGGGCAGGCGCATGCCTTTTTCGGCAATGAACTTGTTGGTCGGCGAAATCTTGCCGCGGGTAATCCCGGTCAAGTCGGCGATCATGCATTCGACTTCTGTGATCTTGTGGTCTTTCAACCAATCGGTGAGCTGGTCGAGGTTGTTACTCATAAATGCCTCTGGGCTGAGTGTCCTGACTTCATTAAGAGTCAGGCGATGTTTGACGCATCCGCGTCGCGTTGTCGTGTCTGGGCCATGGCCAAGCCATGCGGGTTAAAGCTTACCTGCCATTGGGGCCTGGTTTGCACACTTGCAGCAAAAGCCGTGCGTGCAGGAACACCAACGCCGGCGCGAATCAATGGGCAGGGAGTGGCAACGCGTGCAGAATCATGAGCAGTTCCCGGCGTACTCGCAGGACCGCTATAGTGAACAGGATCTACATTGGAGGAAGTGCCACTAAAGAGAGGGGCTTCCACAACGTCCAGAATATCGGACGGGGATAGCTGCTCCGGCAACGCCGGCAGGCCCTTGGCCGCCGCGCGGACGGACGTGTCGCCACTGATGTGGCACGCATGCAGACCGATCTGCCTGGAGCAGGTGGTCACGCCGATTGACGGCAGGCGAGACATGAAGCACCCCGGTATTATTGCTGTTATGGGTTTGATTCGAGCTTAGCCTTGTTCATTTTTTTACACAACACCCCCGTAAAAAATACAACACGGCCCGCTCAAGCCTGCGGGCGGCAACGAAGGGAAAGGGATCAAAACGCCCCAAACTGCCTCAAAAATGCCCTTCGAGCGCTTTTTTAGGGCAAAAAAGGCCTCGCTTGACTTCGGCATGCCGTTCGGGTTGACTGGAATCTGAAAAGATCAATGATTGATATTTTTAACAACAAAGGTGTTGCATCATGTCGGTACCCCCGCGTGCCGTTCAGCTTAACGAAGCGAACGCGTTCCTTAAGGAACATCCTGAGGTTCTGTACGTTGACCTTCTGATTGCGGATATGAATGGTGTGGTGCGCGGCAAGCGCATCGAACGCACCAGTCTCCACAAGGTTTACGAGAAAGGCATCAACCTGCCGGCCTCTCTATTTGCTCTGGATATCAATGGTTCGACGGTGGAAAGCACCGGCCTGGGCCTGGACATCGGCGATGCTGACCGAATCTGCTATCCAATCCCCGACACCCTGTGCAATGAGCCTTGGCAAAAGCGCCCTACCGCGCAACTGTTGATGACCATGCACGAACTCGAAGGTGAGCCATTCTTCGCCGACCCGCGTGAAGTACTGGCCAATGTAGTGCGCAAGTTTGACGAAATGGGCCTGACTATCTGCGCCGCCTTCGAACTGGAGTTCTACCTGATCGACCAGGAGAACGTGAACGGTCGCCCGCAACCCCCTCGCTCGCCGGTTTCCGGCAAACGCCCGCACTCGACACAGGTCTACCTGATCGACGACCTCGACGAATACGTCGACTGCCTCCAGGACATCCTGGAAGGTGCGAAGGAGCAAGGCATCCCGGCTGACGCCATCGTCAAGGAAAGTGCTCCGGCGCAGTTCGAAGTCAACCTGCACCACGTTGCCGACCCGATCAAGGCCTGCGACTACGCGGTACTGCTCAAGCGTCTGATCAAGAACATCGCCTACGACCATGAGATGGACACCACCTTCATGGCCAAGCCTTACCCAGGCCAGGCGGGTAACGGTCTGCACGTCCACATCTCGATCCTTGATAAAGACGGCAAGAATATTTTTGCCAGTGAGGATCCCGAGCAGAACGCCGCACTGCGTCACGCGATCGGCGGTGTGCTCGAGACCCTACCGGCGCAGATGGCCTTCCTCTGCCCGAACGTCAACTCCTACCGTCGTTTCGGCGCACAGTTCTACGTGCCGAACTCGCCGTGCTGGGGCCTGGACAACCGCACCGTGGCGATTCGTGTGCCAACCGGTTCCTCCGATGCCGTGCGCATCGAACACCGTGTGGCCGGCGCCGATGCCAACCCGTACCTGCTGATGGCTTCGGTCCTGGCAGGCGTGCACCACGGCCTGGTCAACAAGATCGAGCCTGGCGCACCGGTGGAAGGCAACAGCTACGAGCAGAACGAGCAGAGCCTGCCGAACAACCTGCGCGACGCATTGCGCGAGCTGGACGACAGCGAAGTCATGGCCAAGTACATCGATCCGAAATACATCGATATCTTCGTGGCCTGTAAAGAGAGCGAGCTGGAGGAATTCGAACACTCCATCTCCGACCTCGAGTACAACTGGTACCTGCATACCGTGTAAGCGGTTGCGGTAAAAACAAACGCCACCGGCTGATAAGGCCGGCGGCGTTTTTTTATGGCCGCCTTTGGCGGATCGTCGGAGCGCCGCCATCGCGAGCAAGCTCGCTCCCACAGGGCCTTGTTTAGCACCCGGATACTGCGTGCGTAGCAGATCCTTGCTCGCGATGGCGGCCGACGAGACAACACACAACCCGACTCGTACAATGCCCCCTGCCCTGCAGGAGACTTCAATGACCCGGCCCGCCACTCTTCGTAAACCCCGCGCCCGCAGCCAGGCGCGAATCGATTCGATCCTCGATGCCGCCCGCACACTGCTGGCCGCCGAAGGCGTGGCCAGTTTGTCGATCTACAGTGTCGCCGAGCGCGCGGAGATCCCGCCCTCCTCCGTCTACCATTTCTTCGCCAGCGTCCCGGCCTTGCTCGAAGCCCTGACGGCCGACGTCCACGCCGCGTTCCGCGCCTGCCTGCAAGCACCTATCGACCATGACACCCTCAGTGGCTGGCGTGACCTGTCGCGGCTGGTCGAGCAACGCATGCTGCAGATCTACAGCGAAGACGCCGCCGCCCGCCAGTTGATCCTGGCCCAGCACGGGCTCACCGAAGTCACCCAGGCCGACCGCCAGCACGACCTCGAACTGGGCGACCTGATGCACACCCTCTTCGACCAGCACTTTGCACTGCCAGCGCTGCCCACCGACGTCGACGTGTTTGCCCTGGCCATGGAGCTGGGTGATCGGGTGTATGCGCGCTCGGTGCAGCAGCATGGGCAGATCACCCCGCGCATGGCGGAGGAAGGGATGCGGGTGTTTGATGCGTACCTGGGGTTGTATCTGCCGCCTTACCTGCCTAAACGCGCTGGTAATCCCCCAGCAAGCCCATAAAAAACCCCGAAGGGCTCACACCCTTCGGGGTTGTTCGTAGCGCACGGCTTACAACTTGGCGATCGAGACCTCGGTGGACTTTACGAAGGCGATCACTTCGCTGCCGATCACCAGTTCCAGCTCCTTGACCGAGCGGGTGGTGATCACCGAGGTGACGATACCGGAAGCGGTTTGCACGTCGATTTCCGACAACACATCGCCTTCGACGATTTCCTTGATGGTGCCTTTGAACTGGTTGCGAACGTTGATGGCTTTGATAGTCATGAGGGTGATTCCTGTCGTGGGAAGAACGATGAGTTATTGAGCCCAGCGCAATTGCGTGGGCAAGGGTGAAACAGGTTCCGGCTCGGGCGGTACGCCCGGCAGGGCCAACACTCGGTTGAGCACTTCGGTTTCCAGCGCTGCCAGTCGATGTGAACCGCGAACCCGAGGGCGCGGCAACTCGACGTGCAGGTCCAGGCCAATCTCGCCCTCTTCGATCAGCAGCACCCGGTCGGCAATCGCCACGGCTTCGCTGACATCGTGGGTCACCAGCAACACGGTAAAACCATGCTGCTGCCACAGGCGCTCAATCAGTTGCTGCATTTCAATCCGGGTCAGGGCGTCCAGGGCACCCAGCGGCTCATCGAGCAACAGCAGGCGCGGCTGGTGGATCAGTGCCCGGGCCAGGGCCACCCGTTGTTTCTGCCCGCCGGACAATGCCGCCGGCCACTCATCGGCGCGGTCGGCCAGGCCCACCGCCTCCAGGGCATCCAGGGCCTGCTGGCGCCAGTTGCCCTTGAGGCCGAGACCGACGTTGTCGATGACCTTTTTCCAGGGCAGCAAACGCGCCTCCTGGAACATCAGCCGGGTGTCCTCCCGGGCCTCGCTGAGCGCTGCCGAGCCCGCCAGCAATTGTCCGTCCGTTGGCTGGTCGAGGCCGGCGAGCAAGCGCAGCAAAGTGCTTTTGCCGCAGCCGCTACGACCGACCACCGCGACGAACTGACCGGCCGGAATATGCAGGTCGATGTCGCGCAGCACTTGCCGCGCACCAAAGGTCTTTTGCAGCTTGCGCACCACCAGGGGAATCCCGCGCAGCAGGCGCGGCGGTTGTTGAGCCGTCATGCAACATCTCCCTTGGCCACTTGATAGGCCGGATGCCAGCGCAGCCACACCCGTTCCAGGCCTCGGGCCGCGAGGTCGGCCAATTTGCCGAGTACCGCATAGAGCACAATCGCCAGCACCACCACGTCGGTCTGCAGGAACTCCCGGGCATTCATCGCCAGGTAGCCAATGCCGGAGCTGGCCGAGATGGTTTCGGCCACGATCAGCGTCAACCACATGAAGCCCAGGGCAAAACGCACCCCCACCAGAATCGACGGCAACGCACCCGGCAGAATCACCTGGCGAAACAGGCTGAAACCGCTCAAGCCATAGCTGCGCGCCATTTCCACCAGCGCCGGGTCGACGTTACGAATGCCGTGGTAGGTATTGAGGTAGATCGGGAACAACGTGCCCAGGGCCACCAGGAAAATCTTCGCCGACTCGTCGATGCCGAACCACAGGATCACCAGCGGAATCAGCGCCAGATGCGGCACGTTGCGGATCATCTGCACCGAACTGTCGAGCAGGCGTTCACCCCACTTTGACAGGCCGGTGATGAAACCCAGCACCAGGCCGATGCCGCCGCCGATGACAAATCCGAGGCCAGCACGCCAGCCGCTGATGGCCAGGTGTTTCCAGATTTCGCCGCTTTGCACCAGGCTCACGCCCGCCTCGATCACCGCGATCGGAGCCGGCAGAATCCGCGTCGACAACCAGCCCGCCGACACCGACAACTGCCACACCGCCAGCAACAGCACCGGCAGGGCCCAGGGCGCGAGACTGTGGATAAGGGTTTGCTTCTTCATGGCGCGCCTCAGCTCTGGGACGCGGCTTTGGGAAGAATGTCGTTGGCGACCATTTCACCGAACGGACTGACGTAACCGCCCGTTTTTGGCAACTCGGGACGTTCGATGTCGAGGTGCGGGAACAGCAGTTCGGCCACCCGGTACGACTCTTCCAGGTGTGGATAACCGGAGAAGATGAAGGTGTCGATGCCCAGGTCCGCGTACTCCTTGACCCGTGCCGCCACGGTCGGGCCATCGCCGACCAGCGCCGTGCCGGCACCACCACGGACCAGGCCGACACCGGCCCACAGGTTCGGGCTGACTTCCAGGTTGTCGCGGCTGCCACCGTGCAGCGCAGCCATGCGTTGCTGGCCCACCGAGTCAAAGCGCGCCAACGATGCCTGGGCCCGGGCAATAGTGTCGTCATCCAGATGGGAAATCAGCCGGTCCGCGGCCTGCCAGGCTTCGTCATTGGTTTCGCGCACGATCACGTGCAGGCGAATGCCGAAGCGTACGGTACGGCCCAGCTTGGCTGCCTTCTCCCGCACTTGCGCGATTTTCTCGGCAACCGCGGCCGGTGGCTCGCCCCAGGTCAAGACCATTTCAACCTGCTCGGCCGCCAGGTCCTGCGCCGCTTCGGAAGAGCCGCCGAAGTACAGCGGTGGACGTGGTTGCTGGATCGGCGGATAGAGCAATTTGGCGCCTTTGACGCTGATGTGTTGTCCGTCGTAATCGACGGTTTCGCCTTCCAGCACGCGGCGCCAGATCCGGGTGAATTCCACGCTGGCCTGATAACGCTCTTCGTGACTGAGGAACAAGCCATCGCCCGCCAACTCTTCCGGGTCACCGCCGGTCACCAGGTTGAACAGCGCCCGGCCCCCGGACAACCGATCCAGGGTCGCCGCCTGACGCGCCGCCACCGTCGGCGAAATGATCCCTGGGCGCAGGGCGACCAGGAACTTCAGGCGCTGGGTCACCGGGATCAGCGAGGCCGCCACCAGCCACGAGTCTTCGCAGGAGCGTCCGGTAGGGATCAACACCCCGCCGAAACCCAGGCGATCCGCCGCCTGGGCGACTTGTTGCAGGTAGCCATGGTCAACGGCGCGCGCGCCTTCGGCGGTGCCAAGGTAATGGCCGTCGCCGTGGGTAGGCAGGAACCAGAAAATATTAAGGCTCATGGAGTGGTCTCCTTGGAAAGTCGGGTTACTGGGTTTTGGCAACGGTCGCCGGCGGCGTCCAGATCACGTCTTTGATGCTCAAGGGTTTAGGGATCAACTTGAGCTGGTAGAAGCTGTCGGCGATTTTCTGCTGCGCCGCGACCACTTCCGGCGTCAGGAAGTGCGCACCGTAGCCCTGGCGTTTCACCGAGGTCAGGGTGATGTCGGCGGGTAGGCCGAGCAGTGGCGCCACCTGCTTGGTCACATCCTCCGGGTTGGCCTGGGACCACTCACCGACGGCACGGACTTCATCCACCAGGGTCTTGATCACGGCCGGGTGCTGCTCGGCGTAAGGCTTGGTGGCCAGGTAGAATTGGTGGTTGTCGACGATGCCTTTGCCATCACGCAGGGTGCGTGCCTGCAGTTGCTGTTCGGCGGCAGCCTGGTACGGGTCCCAGATCACCCAGGCGTCGACGCTGCCACGCTCGAATGCCGCACGGGCATCGGCTGGGGGCAGGAATACGGTCTGGATGTCGCTGTATTTGAGGCCGGCGTCTTCCAGGGCGCGCACCAGCAGGTAGTGCACGTTGGAGCCCTTGTTGAGCACGACTTTCTTGCCCTTGAGGTCCTGTACCGATTTGATCGCCGAGTCCTTCGGCACCAGGATCGCTTCACTGCGGGGAGCGGGCGGCTCGTAGGCGACATAGAGCAGATCGGCACCGGCAGCCTGGGCGAACACAGGCGGGGTCTCGCCGGTCACGCCGAAGTCAATGGAGCCGACGTTCAAGCCTTCGAGCAGTTGCGGGCCACCGGGGAATTCGGTCCATTGCACGTCGACGCCTTGGGCGGCGAGGCTTTTCTCCAGGGTGCCCTTGGCTTTGAGCAGCACCAGGGTGCCGTATTTCTGATAGCCGATACGTAACGTCTCGGCCTGAGCTTGAGTAATGGCGCCGAAGGACACAGCCGCAGCAAACAGAGCGACCAGACCGCGACGCAAAATGACAGGGCGCATGGCGCTCTCCTTTTTGCAGTGGGGTTGTGGCTGCACCTGCTTGCCCGTTAGCGGGCGAGTAAGGCCAGTACTTCAAACTTCGGGTAGGGCTCAAATGCTCCAGCGAGCACTCAACAAACGTTCATTCAACAGGTGTGGATCGAGCGGCTTCGGACGGCGGGCCATGGCGCTGAAAAACTGCTCCAGGGCCTCGTTCAACCGTTGCTCCAGCTCCGGTGCCAACTTCGCCTGGGCACTGCCTTCGCCATAGGCGATCTGGTTGTCTTCGGCAAAGATGCCATGCAGCATTTCCTGGGCCTTGAGCGCCGACAGCACCGGCTTGAGGGCGTAATCCACCGCCAGCATGTGGGCGATACTGCCGCCCGTAGCCATTGGCAATACCACCTTGTGGCTCAGGGCGCGCTCAGGCAGCAGGTCCAGCACGGTTTTCAGTGCGCCCGAAAAGGACGCCTTGTAGACCGGCGTGGCGATCAGCAGGCCATCAGCATTGGCAATCTGTTGCAGCAGGTCGATCACCTTCGGGCTGTCGAAGCGGGCATGCAGCAAGTCTTCGGCCGGGAAGTCCCGTACCTGGTAACTCACCACTTCCACACCCTGTTGTTGCAACCAGCGCTGGGAGCGATCCAGCAGCACTCCGGAACGGGAGCGTTGGCTGGGACTTCCTCCGAGTGAGACGACCAGCATTACCTTGATTCCTTGCATGTAGTGGGCGATTCGCAGCTTGCGATCTCGCGGTGATGAAGTGACCTTAACAGGTGATTCATATATCTATAAATCATATTTATTCATTTGTTTATACTCAAAATGAATATGCAAGACTGCCTTTACCCGGGCATAAAAAAAGGCCGTCGAAACGGCCTGAAAACCCCTGCATTGTGATTCTGGTTCCGGCGGATGCTTACGGTGATTGGTCCGGCCCCTTCGCGGGCAAGCCCGCTCCCACAGGTTATGTGCGATGCATTGTGGGAGCGGGCCGGGCGGCGTTCCGCTTGCCCGCGATGGGTTTATAAGGCGCGCCACGAGAGCTGGCGAATTACCGATTAGGCTGCGGCGTCAGGCGCAGGTACGGCTTCACCGCGCGGTAACCTTTGGGAAAGCGCTGGGCGATCTCTGCTTCGTCCTTGAGCGAGGGCACAATCACCACTTCGTCACCGTCCTGCCAGTTGGCCGGCGTGGCCACCTTGTAATGGTCGGTGAGTTGCAGCGAGTCGATCACCCGCAGGATTTCGTTGAAGTTGCGCCCGGTGCTGGCCGGATAGGTGATGGTCAGCCGAACCTTCTTGTTCGGGTCGATCACGAACAGCGAGCGCACGGTCAGGGTGTCGTTGGCGTTCGGGTGGATCAGGTCGTAGAGGTCCGAGACCTTGCGATCGGCGTCCGCCAGGATCGGGAAGTTGACCAGGGTGTCCTGGGTTTCGTTGATGTCTTCGATCCAGCGGTGGTGTGAGTCCACCGGGTCGACAGACAGGGCAATGGCCTTGACCCCGCGCTGGGCAAATTGATCCTTGAGCTTGGCGGTAAACCCCAGCTCCGTGGTGCACACCGGTGTGAAGTCCGCCGGATGGGAAAACAGCACGCCCCAGCTATCGCCCAGCCACTCGTGGAAGCGAATGGTGCCGGCGTTGGAATCCTGTTCGAAATCGGGGGCGATGTCGCCCAGTCTGAGGCTCATGGTGCTGCTCCTGATGAGTGCGGAATGAGCCCACTGTGCCTAGAATTTTTTCTAATTAAAAAGAATAAATATCGATTTATTTATAACTGTAAAGAATATTAAATATCTGTTCACTGGACGCCCGCGCCCGCAGCGACCACGCTGCTGCCCAAGGTTCGAGAAGGCCTTGAGTTGCTGTAAAGAGGGAAGCTGGCGGGCACACGGGGGTGGGTCTGCCGGCAAACAAAAGCCCCGCCAGGCGCAATGCCTGGCGGGGCTTTTTTTATCAGTCTGGCGAGCGCTGTTACAACAGCGGGATCGAGTAGCTGACGATCAGGCGGTTTTCATCCTGGTCGCGTTGACCCGGGATGTCGTTGCGCCACATGGCGTTTTTCCAGGTCAGACCCAGGTTCTTCAGCGGGCCCTGCGGAATCACGTAAGCCACGGTCAGGTCGCGTTCCCACTCGCTGGCGCCAGTGGCGTTGACTTTGGTCTGTGGTTTGCTGGTGCCGACGTTACCCGAGGTGTCGATGTCGTCGCCACGCAGGTAGACGATACCCGCGGTCAGGCCAGGTGCGCCCACTTGAGCGAAGTCATAGGAGTAGCGAGCTTGCCAGGTACGTTCGCCAGCACGGGCAAACTTGGCAATCTGCATGTCGGTAGTCAGGTAAGCCGACGAGCCATCACCCTGGTTCAGCCAAGGGAAATCGCTGTCGCCGTTGCTGACCTGGTAACCGCCACCGAAGGTGTGACCGGATACCGTGTACAGCAGCAAGCCGCTGAACAGGTTGTTGTCGACCTTGCCCTTGGTGATGCCAGTGCCGTAGTCACCGGTGGTGTAGTAGGCCGGATCGTTGCCGTTGGCACCGTCATCGCGGCTGTTGAAGTAACGGAAGTCCGACTTCAGCACGCCCGGGCCGATTGCCCAGTTGTGTACCAGGCCCAGGAAGTGTTGCTTGTAGAAATCGTCCAGGTTGCCGTAGTAGTACTGTGCGGTCAGGTCCTTGGTGATCTTGTAGTCACCGCCGCCGTAGATGAACTTGTTGCTGTCGCGACCCGAAGCAGTTGGGCTGTTGGCGCCAGCAATCGACAGTTCTTCGTTGTTGCTGGAGTTACGACCTTTGGCGTGCTCGATCTGGCCACCGACCAGGGTCAGGTCCTTGATCTCGTTGGTGGTGATCTGGCCGCCCTGGAAGGTTTGCGGCAGCAGGCGACCGTCGTTGGTCACGATCACCGGCAGTTTTGGCTGCAGGGTGCCGAGTTTCAGTTCGGTCTGGGAGATCTTCGCCTTGGCGGTCAGGCCCAGGCTCGAGAAGTTGTCCACGGCTTCACCGTTGGACTTGCTCGGGAACACAGTGCCGCCGTAGGAAGTTGCGGTGGCGCCGTTGGTGCCGCCGCCGGAGTCCAGCTTCACGCCCACCAGGCCGATGGCATCCAGACCGAAGCCCACGGTGCCCTGGGTGTAACCCGAGGTGAAGCGCAGATCGAAGCCTTGGCCCCATTCTTCCTGCTTGTTCTGTGCACCAGCGGCTTTGGTGTTGTTGTCGCGGTTATCGGTGTTGATGTAGAAGTTACGCAGGCCCAGGGTGGCCTTGCTGTCTTCGATAAAACCGGCGGCGCCTGCCTGCTGCGCGACAACCCCTACGGCCACTGCCAGGGCCAAGGTGGACTTGTTCATGTTTCACTCCTCTCGTTTCTAATTTTTGTGTTTCTTGGTCCAGGGTCTGATGCCCCGGATCCACAGATGCGCGATTAGCGCCAGAGCGTGACCGCCAAGTCAATCGTAACAAGGCATGTCTACGACCAAGGTCTAACCGCATGATTCGGTCTGTTCAGGTTAATGAATTTTTGATAAACCCAAAAAGAATTATTTCATCGTTTTTCATACGATTCGGGAATATAGCAAATCCACACTCGCCGAAGCGACGCAGGGTAGCGACAAAGTGTGTAATTCCTAAAAGGTATTTATCGGAGTGCCCTTAGATCGTTTGTCTGAATAGACCTTAATCAATCGTCAATCACGATCAAAAACGCGACTTCATTGGGCGAAGCGCGCATCATCCAAGGGAATTGTTACAGTTTGTGTATCGAGTGAAATATTTTCTCACTCGGGCACACGGCAGCCGTCAGCCCCGACCTTTGTCAACAAAAGCCGGGGCATCAGCGGGGGGATCAGAGGGCTTTTTCGAAGATTTTCGAATTGCGTTGGTAGTTGTACAGCGAGGCCCGCGCCGACGGCAGGCGCTCAACGCTGCTCGGCACAAAACCACGCTCGCGGAACCAGTGCGCAGTGCGCGTAGTGAGGACAAACAGGGTCTTGAGGCCTTGGGCCCGGGCCCGGCTTTCGATCCGTTCCAGCAGTTCATCACCACGCCGGCCGTGCCGGTATTCCGGGTTCACGGCCAGGCACGCCAGCTCGCCGGCATCCGAGTCGGCAATCTGATACAAGGCCGCACAGGCAATGATCATCCCTTCGCGCTCGACCACGCTGAACTGCTCGATCTCGCGTTCCAGCACTTCGCGCGAGCGACGCACCAGGATCCCCTGCTCTTCCAGCGGGCTGATCAAATCCAGCAAACCACCGACGTCTTCGATGGCCGCCTCGCGCAGCAGTTCGAACTGCTCCTGGGCCACCAGCGTACCGCCACCATCACGGGTGAACAGTTCAGTGAGCAGCGCGCCATCTTCGGCATAACTGACGATGTGGCTGCGACCGACACCGGCGCTGCAGGCTTGCGCGGCAGCGTCCAGCAGTTCGGCCTGGTAGTTGGCACCCAGGCGTAACAGGTGAGCCGGTACCTGTTGCGGGCGCAGTTCACGGACCAGACGACCGTGTTCATCGATCAGCCCCGTTTCGGCGCCGAACAGCAGTAGCTTGTCGGCCCCCAGGTCAATGGCGGCGCGGGTAGCGACGTCTTCGCAGGCCAGGTTGAAGATTTCTCCGGTGGGTGAGTAGCCCAACGGTGACAGCAGCACGATGGAGCGCTCATCCAGTAGGCGGTTGATGCCCTTGCGGTCGACCCGGCGCACTTCGCCGGTGTGGTGATAGTCGACCCCCTCGAGCACGCCGATCGGCCGTGCCGTCACCAGGTTGCCGCTGGCTACCCGCAGGCGCGAGCCCTGCATCGGCGAGGACGCCATGTCCATCGACAGTCGGGCCTCGATGGCGATGCGCAACTGGCCCACGGCATCGATCACACATTCCAGGGTCGCGGCATCGGTAATGCGCATCCCGTGGTGGTAATGCGGGGTCAGGCCGCGCGCGGCGAGGCGGGTTTCGATTTGCGGGCGCGAACCGTGTACCAGCACCAGGCGTACCCCGAGGCTGTGCAGCAGCACCAGGTCGTGGACGATGTTGCCGAAGTTCGCATGCTCGACGCCGTCGCCGGGCAGCATGACGACAAAGGTGCAATCGCGGTGAGCGTTGATGTAAGGGGAAGCGTGACGAAGCCAGTTGACGTATTCGGGCATAACACCTGCACCTGTAATAAATAACAGCCGAAAAAAGGACGAAGCAAAACGCACAGCGGGCTGGTGGTTATCGTCGGAACAGGCTTGGCGACACGCGCGCTCTCCTCATGAATACGGGTGGTTGGCCCCGGGATTCAAGCCGGGGTCAGGCAGTAATGTTCGATCAGTTGCCGTAATAGATGCACGGTAGGCGTCAAACGTGACATTTCCAGGTATTCCCCCGGCTGATGGGCGCAGGCGATATCGCCAGGACCGAGCACCAGGGTTTCGCAACCCAGGCGCTGAAGATAAGGCGCTTCAGTGCCGAACGCCACTGCTTCGGCGCTATGCCCGGTGAGTCTTTCAGCCACCTGCACCAGTTCCGAATCTTGCGCCTGCTCAAATGGCGGCACTTCGGGGAACAACGGTGCGTAGTCGATCTTCACCTGATGACGTTCGGCGACCGGTCCCAACTTCTGTCGAATGGCATCGCGCAGGGCGTTGGGGTCCATGCCGGGCAAGGGCCGCAGGTCGAACTCCAGGGAGCACTGGCCACAGATGCGATTCGGGTTGTCGCCACCATGGATGCAGCCAAAGTTGAGGGTCGGTTGCGGCACGCTGAACTGCGGGTTGCGGAACTCGCGTTGCCACAGCAGACGCAAGCCGCGCAGCTCGCCCATCGCATCGTGCATGGCTTCCAGGGCGCTGTGACCCAGGCGCGGGTCGGAGGAGTGACCGCTTTGCCCGAGGATGTCGATGCGCTCCATCATCACTCCCTTGTGCAGGCGGATCGGCTTGAGCCCCGTCGGCTCACCGATCACCGCCGCCCGGCCCAAGGGTTTGCCGGCCGCCGCCAGCGCGCGGGCACCGGACATCGAGCTTTCTTCGTCGCAGGTGGCAAGAATCATCAGCGGTTGCTTGAACGGCTGGTCGAGCAACGGCAGCACGGCTTCGATGGCCAGGGCAAAAAAGCCTTTCATGTCGCAGCTGCCCAGGCCGACCCAGCGGCCGTCGACTTCGGTGAGTTTCAGCGGGTCGGTCTGCCACAGCGCACCGTCGAACGGCACCGTATCGCTGTGCCCGGCCAGCACCAGGCCGCCAGGGCCGGTGCCGAAGGTGGCCAGCAGGTTGAATTTGCCGGGGCTGACCTGCTGGATGTCACAGGCAAAACCCAGGTCGCCGAGCCAGGTGGCCAGCAAATCAATGACCGGCCGATTGCTCTGATCCAGGTGAGCTTGAGTGCAACTGACGGACGGCGCGGCGATCAGTGCAGCGAACTGGTCTTTCATGGATGGCAAAGGCATCGCTGACTCCAACTCCCGGATTGAAGTCCATCATAGAACCATCCGGTCACCGGAATAAACCGTCGCGGCGCGCAGGTTTAGTGAGTGCTGTACACTGCACGACCTTGGCAGCCACACATTTCCCCGGCTGCGCTCCCGATCCTGGATTTTCCGGCCATGCAGAAAGAAACCGAAATCAAACTCCGCGTCAGCCGCGAAACCCTCGCCGCCCTGCGCGAGCACCCGTTACTGAAAAAACGCAACAAAAGTGGCTGGGAACGCCGTGAGTTGATGAACCAGTACTTCGACACGCCAGAGCGTGACCTGGCCCGTGCCAAGGTTGCCCTGCGCCTGCGCCGCGACGGCGAAGAAGTGATTCAGACCCTCAAGACCCGTGGCCAGAGCATCGCCGGCCTGTCCGAGCGTAACGAATACGACTGGAGCCTGGCCAAAGCCAAGCTCGACGTGAAAAAACTCGACGGCGAATGCTGGCCTGAAGAGCTGGCAGAACTGGACAAAAAAACCCTCAAGCCGATCTTCACCACCGACTTCGTCCGCGAGCGCGCCGAAATCGCCTGGGGTCGCGGCAAGGCCAAGGTGGTCATCGAAGCCGCCCTGGACCTCGGCCACGTGGTAGTCGGCAAACAGAAAGAAGAAATCTGCGAACTGGAGCTGGAACTGCGCGAAGGCGAGCCGGCTGCATTGCTGGAACTGGCCGCCGAGCTGGCCGCGACCCTGGCACTGATGCCGTGCGACATCAGCAAGGCTGAACGTGGCTATCGCCTGTTCGACGCCCACAGCTATTCGCTGAGCCTGCCGGCCCCGCAACTGAGCTTCGAACTGCCGCTGGACGACGCCTTCGCCGCGCTGGGCTGGTACCTGCTGGGTAGCAGCCAGCGCCTGGCCGAGCAGTATCGCTTCAATGGTCACTGGCGCTTGCTGCAAGACTGGGTCGAGAGCCTCGCCGAACTGCGCGCCCTGATCGGCAGCCTGGGCCAGGCCGCCCCGCGTCAGTCGACCCACGACCTGCGTGTGGCCCTGGATGCCTTGCTCGAAGACTGGCGTCCGCTGGTGCAGTTCGGCCAGGACGACGAAGACGTGCGCAAGGCCGCACCGGAACAGTTCCTCGAAGAACTCGAAGATCCGCGCTGGGGCCAGTTCTCGCTGAACGCCTCGCGCTGGCTGCTGGCCCGCACCTGGACTGCCGAGCGCAACACCCGCGGCAATCGCCAGGGCGCCGCGCAACTGGGTAACTGGTTGCCGCGCCTGCTGGGTGAAGAAGCCACTTCGCTGCAATTGCAACGCTACCAGCAACAACCCGAAGACCTCGCCGAGCAACTGCCGCGCATCGAGCGCATCCAGGCCTGGTTGCACCATGCCCGCGCGGTGCTGGACATCCCGGAAATGGATCGCCTGTACGGTGAATTGAACAAACTGGCGCAACTGGCCAACGAGCCAATCACCGACGAAGCGCTGGACGCACGCAAGCAGCAGGCGATCGCGGTGTATCAGAACCGTGCGTGGAAAATGCTGTTGCGCATGTAACACCGTCATCGCGAGCCGCCCGCTTGCGGCCGGCTCGCGATGAGGCCCGCACATTCACCAAAAATCTTTACCCCCGCAACACCGGCAAACTGGTCGTCGACTTGATCTGCGATAAGGCCACGATCGAGTTCACTTCCTGGATCCCCGGCACCATCGACAGCTTCTCGAAGAAGAAGCGCTCGTAGGCCTCAATGTCGGCGGTGACGATGCGCAGCAGGAAATCTACCGCGCCCATCAGCACATAACACTCCAGCACCTCGGGAAAACCGCGAATCGCCTCGGTGAATTCGGTGAAGTTGGAGCGCCCGTGAGCGTTGAGTTTGACCTCGGCGAAGATCTGCGTGTTGAGGCCAATCTTCTTGCGGTCAAGCAGCGTCACCTGCCCGCGAATCACCCCCTCCTCCTTCATCCGCTGGATCCTGCGCCAGCAAGGTGACTGCGATAAACCGACCTGCTCGGCAATCTGCGCGCTGGACAGCGAGGCGTCCTCTTGCAATAGCGCGAGGATGCGGCGGTCATAGACGTCCAGCTCACTGTGCATAAAAAAACCCTTGAATACGTAATTGATGAATTGCTTGATTCGATATCAAGCCAATATGCCCCATCATAGATAAGAAATACCCGGCTTCGAATGTAAAAATTCCTCCATTGATCTGGAGACCTACCATGCCCCCACTCGAAGCCGTCAGCACCACCCCTAGCCGCGCCGATGCCTGGCATGCCGGCAACGCCCACTGCTGCGTGCACTACCAGGTGCTCGCCGAAGCCGAACCCGACCTGTTGTGCCGGGCACTGAACCTGTTTGCCCTGCAGTTGCTACTGCCACAAGCCGTCCACATGACCCGCGAGAATGATTTGCTGTCCCTCGATATCGTGATCGACGGCCTGAGCTGGCACCGCGCCGAGGTGCTCGCAGAAAAACTACGTAACTTGATCAGCGTCTGCTCGGTCCAGTTGCAACCGGCTGATTCACAATGGCTTGCACCGGTACAGGCGGCAGGCTGAGGCTCGCGGTAAAACCTCGCAACGCTTGATCGGGCCAGGCTCGAACGGACGGCCCGCACGGGGACTAGGCTTGGCATTCAGAGCTGCCGACACAGCGATCGACAGCGCCGAGTGCAGGGTTATTACCCAAGGAGTCCGGATGTCCGTTCAATTCGCCCCCCAGGATCGCTGGCTGGATTTCAATCAATTGCTGCGTGACCTGATCGCTCAAGGCGTGATCGGCCAGGCCGCGGCCGAACAGGCTCTGAGCGCACGCCGCAGCGCCGCCAACCATCAGTTGCACCCCTTGGAGCTACTCGCCGACCAACACCTGGCCGACTCCCTGCACGGCGGTCAGCCGCTGGACCTCGAACGCTTGACCCAATGGCTGGCGCAGCAGGCCGGCCAGCCCTATGTGCGCATCGACCCGTTGAAAATCCACGTCGCGCGCATCACCCCGTTAATGTCCTATGCCTTTGCCCAACGCCACGCAATTCTGGCGCTGGCAATCGACCGCGAGGCTGTCACTGTGGCCAGCGCGCAGCCCTACGTGCGCAGCTGGGAAGCCGACCTGAGCCATGTCCTGCAACTGCCAATCAGGCGCGTGGTGGCCAATCCGCTGGAGATCCGGCGCTATTGTGTGGAGTTCTATCGCCTGGCCAAATCGGTCATCGGCGCCAGCCATGGGGATCAGCCTCCCACCCCTCAGGGCAACTTCGAACAACTGCTCAACCTCGGCGCCAGTAACCAGGAGCCCGACGCCAATGACGCGCACATCGTCAACATCGTCGACTGGTTGTTCCAGTACGCCTTCCAGCAACGCGCCAGCGATATCCACATCGAACCGCGGCGCGAACAAGGCACCGTGCGCTTTCGCATCGACGGCGTGCTGCACAACGTCTACCAGTTCCCGCCGCAGGTCACCCTGGCAATGGTCAGTCGCCTGAAAAACCTGGGACGGATGAACGTCGCCGAAAAACGCAAACCCCAGGACGGCCGGGTCAAGACCAGGGCGCCAGAAGGCGGTGAAGTGGAATTGCGCCTGTCGACGCTGCCCACCGCCTTCGGTGAAAAACTGGTGATGCGCATCTTCGACCCCCAGGTGCTGCTCCAGGACTTCGATCAACTGGGCTTTGGCGCCGACGACCTGCGCCGCTGGCAGGACATGACCCGCCAGCCCAATGGCATCATCCTGGTCACCGGACCCACCGGCTCGGGCAAGACCACCACGCTCTACACCACCCTCAAGCAACTCGCGACACCCGAGATCAACCTCTGCACCATCGAGGACCCGATCGAGATGCTCGAGCCGGCGTTCAATCAGATGCAGGTCCAGCACAACATTGACCTGAGTTTTGCCAGCGGCGTACGCGCCCTGATGCGCCAGGACCCGGACATCATCATGATCGGTGAAATCCGCGACCTGGAAACCGCCGAGATGGCCATCCAGGCGGCGCTCACTGGACACTTGGTGCTATCGACCCTGCACACCACCGATGCGCCAAGCGCCATCAGCCGTCTGCTGGAACTGGGTATCGCGCCCTATCTGATCAAGGCCACCGTGCTCGGCGTCATGGCCCAGCGCCTGGTGCGCACCCTGTGCCCGCACTGCAAGGCACCGCTGGCCCTGGACGCCGACACCTGGCACAGCCTGAACCAACCCAGTCACGTGCCTATGCCCCACCAGGCGTGCCACGCCGTCGGTTGCCTGGAGTGCCGCGACAGCGGCTATCGCGGCCGCGTCGGGGTCTACGAAATCATGCTACTGAGCGCTAGTCTCAAGGCCCTGATCGGCGCCGACAGCGACCTGCCGGCCATCCGCCGCCAGGCCGCCCGGGACGGCATGCGCAGCCTGCGCCTGGCGGGTGCGGAAAAGGTCGCGCAAGGCTTGACCACCGTCGAAGAAGTGCTGCGGGTCACGCCACAAACTGAAGCAAAGTAAAGCGTGTCTGCTGCAAGCCCGCGCCACTAGACTCGGGCCTGTACCTTTATTGCCTGCGTGGCCAGGAGGCCCGACACCCAGGAGGGGACCAGAGCACATGCAGTGGACCTTGATGGGATGGCGATCCTGATTGAGCAGGTTGATTAGCGTCACGGAACTCAGTTGCGGTTTTCCGATCATAACCGCCAGTCATTTATCCCATTGGAGTCAACTTACTTATGCGTGTAAAACTAGCTGCCGCTACCCTTGCCCTGCTCTCCCTGTCTGCCGGGTCCGCTATGGCCGATACTTTCTGGCGCAATGTCATCTCCTCGGGGGCGACCACCGCTTCCACCTACCTGACCTCCAAGGACCACAAGATGGTGCTTGCCGCCCAGGACGACGCCGGGAGCTTCGTGGCCAGTGATGGCAACATTCGTGGCCCGTTCCTCGAGTCGGCGCTGCAAAAAGTCCGTGCCGACAACCCGGGCCTACAGGCCACCGACATGGAATTGGCCAACGCGATCCTGGCCAACAACACCCTCGCGCAACAGTAACTCGTTGTCGAAAGCAAAATGCCGCTCGTTCGAGCGGCATTTTTTTGCCTGGCAATCAGCCCTTATCGATACTCATCCAGCGGCACGCAGGCACAGAATAGATTGCGATCGCCGTAGACGTTGTCCACCCGATTCACCGTCGGCCAGTACTTGTGCGCCCGGGTGTGGGCATCCGGGGTCACCGCCTGTTCAATGCTGTAGGGCCGCTCCCAGACCCCGGTAACGTCCGCCAGGGTATGGGGCGAGCGCTTCAGCGGGTTGTCGTCGGCCGGCCAGTTGCCGTTCTGCACTTCGGTAATTTCCGCGCGGATACTCAACATCGCACCGATAAAACGGTCCAGCTCCGCCTTGGACTCACTTTCGGTGGGCTCGACCATCAAGGTCCCCGCCACCGGGAACGACATGGTCGGCGCATGGAAGCCGTAGTCCATAAGACGCTTGGCCACGTCCTCTTCACTGATCCCGGTCTGGGCCTTGAGCGGTCGCAGATCAAGGATACATTCGTGGGCCACCCGCCCGTTACGCCCACTGAACAGCACCGGGAAGGCGCCAGACAGGTGTTCGGCCAGGTAGTTGGCCGACAGGATCGCCACTTCGCTGGCATCGGCCAGTTGCGGGCCCATCATTGCAATGTACATCCAACTGATCGGCAGGATGCTTGCACTGCCCCAGGGCGCGGCGCTGACTGCAGTGTTCTTCGGGTCCGGACCATCCAGCGGCACTACCGGGTGATTGGCCACGAACGGCGCCAGGTGCGCGCGCACGCCAATCGGCCCCATCCCCGGCCCGCCGCCGCCGTGGGGAATGCAGAAGGTCTTGTGCAGATTCATGTGGGACACATCGGCACCGATATCCGCCGGCCGCGCCAGCCCGACCTGCGCGTTGAGGTTGGCGCCGTCCATGTACACCTGGCCGCCGTGGCTGTGGATAACTTCGCAGATCGCGCTGATGCCCTCCTCGTACACCCCATGGGTCGAGGGGTAGGTGGCCATCAGGCAAGCCAGCTTGTCAGCGGCCGCTGCGGCTTTGTTCTTCAAGTCTTCAAGGTCGACGTTGCCGGCAGCGTCACACTCGACGATCACCACCTGCATCCCGGCCATCTGCGCCGACGCCGGGTTGGTGCCATGGGCCGATGCCGGGATCAGGCAGATATCGCGCGCACCCTGCTGACGGCTTTCGTGATATTTGCGGATCGCCAACAACCCGGCATATTCGCCCTGGGCGCCGGAGTTGGGCTGCATGCAGATCGCATCGAAACCGGTGATCGCACACAACCAGCGCTCCAGCTCGCCGATCATCAACCCGTAGCCCGCCGCCTGCTCTTTCGGGGCAAAGGGGTGCAGGTTGGCGAAACCTGGCCAGGTGATGGGGATCATCTCGCTGGTGGCGTTGAGTTTCATGGTGCAGGAGCCCAGCGGGATCATCGACTGGTTAAGCGCCAGGTCCTTGTTCTCCAGTTGCTTGAGGTAGCGCAGCATCTCGGTTTCGCTGTGGTGCGCGTTGAACACCGGGTGGCGCAAGTAACCACTGGTGCGCAGCAACCTTGCCGGGATGCCCGAGGCCAGCGCCTGCCCATCCAGTTCGGCCACCTGCAGTCCATGGTCGGCACCGAGGAACACGTCGAACAGCTTCGCCACCGTGCTTTCGTCGCAGCTTTCGTCGAGGCTCAGGCCGACCTGGCCGCGACCGAGAATCCGCAGGTTGATCTGCTCCGCCTTGGCCGATTCGATGATTGCCGTCTGGCTGCCGCCGACTTCCAGGGTCAGGGTGTCGAAAAACCGCTGGTTGAGCCGGGTAATGCCGTTGCGCTCAAGGCCGGCGGCGAGGATGCACGTCAGGCGGTGCACCCGTTGCGCAATGCGCTTGAGGCCCTGCGGGCCGTGGTAGACCGCATAGAAGCTGGCAATATTGGCCAGCAGCACCTGGGCGGTGCAGATGTTCGAATTGGCCTTCTCGCGGCGGATATGTTGCTCGCGGGTTTGCAGGGCCATGCGTAGGGCAACATTGCCCCGGGCGTCTTTCGAGACACCGATGATGCGCCCGGGAATCGCCCGCTTGTATTCGTCACGGCTGGCGAAAAACGCCGCATGCGGGCCGCCATAGCCCATGGGCACGCCAAAGCGCTGGGACGAACCGAACACCACGTCGGCGCCCATTTCACCGGGCGGGGTCAGCAACAACAGGCTCAGCAGGTCGGCAGCCACGCAGGCCAGGGCCTGCTGGGCGTGCAGATGGTCGATCAGGGGCCGCAGGTCACGAATCTCGCCGTGGGTGTCGGGGTACTGCAGCAGCGCGCCAAACACCTGGTGCCGGGGCAAGTTATCCACAGCGTCGACGATCAGTTCGAAGCCAAACCCCTCGGCCCGGGTCTGCACCACGGAAATAGTCTGCGGATGGCAGTTTTCGTCGACGAAGAACAGATTGCTTTTCGACTTGGCCACACGCTTGGCCAGGGCCATGGCTTCCGCCGCCGCCGTGGCTTCATCGAGCAGCGACGCGTTGGCCAGCTCCAGGCCTGTCAGGTCGATGGTCAATTGCTGGAAATTGAGCAGCGCCTCGAGCCGGCCCTGGGCGATTTCCGGCTGGTACGGGGTATAGGCCGTATACCAACCGGGGTTTTCCAGCACATTACGCAGGATCACGGCGGGCGTCAGGGTGCCGTGGTAGCCCATGCCGATCAGGCTGGTCCAGACCTCATTCTGTTCGGCATAACCGCGCAGCTTGGCCAGGGCGCTCTGCTCGTCCAGGGCCGGGGGCAGGTCCAGCGGTCGATTCAGGCGAATGCCCGGCGGTACCGTCTGCTCGATCAACTCGACCCGGCTGCCAAGCCCGAGGCTGTCGAGCATGGCCTGCTGCTCGGCGGCGTCCGGCCCCAGGTGGCGGCGCAGGAAGGCATTGGGATCGCGTAACTGGCTCAAGCTGGGCAACTGGGACATGACGGGCTCTCTCTTGAATGGCGCTCAGCGTCTGTTCAACTCGGTTCTGGCAGCATAGCTGCCCTGTGCGCACGGTATGGTGTCTTCGGCCAATCGGAGCCATTCTGTGCAGCGCATCACCCACGTCCGCCACTCGGGTCCCCAGATCGCCATGAGCCAACAGCCTTTTCTGCCGTTTTCCAAACCCGTCATTGATGAAGCCACTATTGCCGCCGTGGGCGATGTCCTGCGCTCCGGCTGGATCACCAGCGGGCCCAAGGTCCAGGCCTTCGAAGCCCAGCTGTCCGAGTATTTCGGCGGACGGCCGGTGCGTACGTTCAACTCGGGCACCTGCACCATGGAGATCGCCTTGCGCATCGCCGGGATCGGCGCCGGTGATGAAGTGATCACTACACCGATCTCGTGGGTGGCCACGGCCAACGTGATTCTCGAAGTCGGCGCCACCCCGGTGTTCGCCGACATCGACCCGATCACCCGCAACATCGACCTGGACCAGCTGGAAGCCGCCATCACCCCGCGCACCAAGGCAATAATCCCGGTGTACCTGGCCGGGTTGCCGCTGGACATGGAGCGCCTGTACGGCATTGCGCGCAAGCACGGCCTGCGCATCGTCGAGGATGCCGCCCAAGCGCTGGGCTCAAGCTGGAATGGGCAGCGCATCGGGGCGACGGGGGACTTCGTGTCGTTCAGTTTCCAGGCGAACAAGAACATCACCTGCTCGGAGGGCGGCTGCCTGGTGCTGAACAACGCGCAAGAAGCGCGGCTGGCCGAGAAGTACCGTCTGCAAGGCGTGACCCGCAGCGGTTTTGATGGCCTGGACGTGGACGTGCTGGGTGGCAAGTTCAACATGACCGACGTCGCCGCCGCCATCGGCCTGGGCCAGTTTGCCGGGATCGAGGCGATCACCGCCCATCGCCGCATGCTGGCGCAACATTACTTCGCGTGTTTTGGCGGTGATTTCGAGGCCCGGTACGGTGCACAGCTACCGCCGGCCGATTTCACCCAGAGCAACTGGCACCTGTTCCAGCTGGTGCTGCCAGAACGTGCGGATGGCCAACCGGCACGGGCCACGTTCATGGAAAAGATGCAGGCACTAGGAGTTGGCGTCGGCTATCACTACCCGCCGATTCATCTGCTGAGTCTGTACCGCGAGCGCGGTTTCAAGGACGGGATGTTCCCGGTGGCCGAGCGGGTTGGCCGGCTGATCGTGTCGCTGCCGATGTTCACGAGCATGAGCACCGATGATGTCGAGCGGGTTGTCGCGGCGGTAAAAGCAGTTCTACAAAAATGACCCTGTGGGTGCTTGCAGGTTGTGCATGCACCCCACAGGTTGGCGCGATTACTCGCCGATCGCCGCCTTGTAGCCTGCCGCGTCGAGCAATTTGTCGAGGTCGGCGCTGTTGCTTGGCTTGAGCTTGAAGATCCACGCACCGTACGGGTCGGAGTTGAGCAGCTCGGGGTTGGCGCTCAGTTCTTCGTTGATCGCGATCACTTCGCCGGCAACCGGGGAGTAGATGTCCGAGGCAGCCTTGACCGACTCCACCACGCCTGCCTGATCGCCAGCGCCGAACGCAGTGCCCACTTCGGTCAGCTCAACGAAGACCACGTCACCCAAGGCTTCCTGGGCATGATCGCTGATGCCCACGGTCACGCTGCCATCGGCTTCCAGACGGGCCCATTCGTGACTTTCGGCAAAACGCAGGTCGGCAGGGATATCGCTCATGTTCTGTGTCCTCAAGAAGAAATGTCAGCGGTATTGGTCCGCCGGAAATAGTTAGATCAAGGTTTTGCCATGACGCACGAAGGTCGGTTTTACCACCCGGACCGGGTACCACTTGCCACGGATTTCCACTTCGGCGCGGTCGGCGGTAGCCATCGGCACCCGCGCCAGGGCGATCGATTTGCTAAGCGTAGGAGAGAAACTACCACTGGTGATCTCTCCTTCGCCAACATCGGCGATACGAACCACCTGGTGCGCCCGTAAAACCCCACGTTCCTCGAGTACCAGGCCGACCAGTTTGTGCTGTACGCCGGCGGCAAGCTCAGCCTCCAACGCGGCCCGGCCGATGAACTGACGAGTGGCCGGTGCCCAGGCGATGCTCCAGGCCATGTTCGAGGCCAGTGGCGAAACATCCTGGTGGATGTCCTGGCCATAAAGGTTCATGCCCGCCTCAAGGCGCAAGGTGTCGCGCGCGCCGAGACCGATGGGCGAAATGCCGGCACCGACCAGATCGTTGAAAAAGCCCGGCGCCTGGCTGGCCGGAATGGCAATTTCCAGGCCGTCTTCGCCGGTATAGCCGGTACGGGCGATGAACCAGTCACCGTCGTACTGGCCTTCGAAGGGCTTGAGTTGCTGGATCAGTGCACCGCGCGCCTGCGTTACCAGCTCGGCAATTTTCTGCCGAGCGTGCGGGCCCTGGATGGCCAGCATCGCCAGTTCGCTGCGCTCGTGCAGTTGCACTTGATAGTCGCCGACTTGCGCCTGCATCCAGGCCAGGTCCTGGTCCCGAGTGGCAGCGTTCACTACCAGGCGGTAACAGTCTTCCAGGCGATAGACGATCATGTCGTCGACCACCCCGCCCCGCTCATTGAGCATGGTGCTGTACAGGGCACGGCCGCAGTTGTGCAGGCGTTCGACATCATTGGCCAGTAAATACTGGAGCCAGGCCTTTGCCTGGGGGCCGCTGACATCGATCACGGTCATGTGGGACACATCAAAAACCCCACAGTCGCGACGCACCTGATGGTGCTCCTCGACCTGCGAGCCGTAATGCAGTGGCATATCCCAACCGCCAAAATCGACCATCTTCGCGCCGAGGGCGAGATGAAGGTCATAGAGAGGCGTACGCTGTCCCATGGGTTTCTCCTTCCGGGCGTGGCGAAGGTGCGGACAGGCGCTGGTTGGTTGAAAGCCTTGAAATAGAAGGCTTTCAGTCAATTTCAGGAACCTGGTCTGAAGGACGATCCACACCGAATGCCGCGCATTGTAGCCGCATGATGTAGGACTGGCACCTAACCGATTCGCTGAGCCGAACGCCGGATCAAGCCAATCACCGGTAACAGGCCCACCAGAATCAGGCTCAAGGCGGGCAACGAGGCCCGCGCCCATTCGCCTTCACTGGTCATTTCGAAAATCCGCACAGCCAGCGTGTCCCAGCCAAACGGGCGCATCAGCAAGGTCGCCGGCATTTCCTTGAGCACATCGACGAACACCAGCAGCGCTGCGCTCAGGGTGCCGGGCAGCAACAATGGCAGATACACTTTGAAAAACAGTCGTGGCCCACTCACTCCCAGGCTGCGGGCGGCTTCCGGCAATGAGGGGCGAATCCGCGCCAGGCTGTTTTCCAGCGGCCCGTAGGCCACCGCGATGAACCGCACCAGGTACGCCAGCAGCAAGGCCGACAGACTACCCAGCAGCAGCGGTTTACCGGCACCGCCCAGCCAGCTCGACAGGGGCACCACCAGTTCACGGTCCAGGTAACTGAACGCCAGCATGATCGACACCGCCAGCACCGAGCCGGGCAAGGCGTAGCCGATATTGGCCACGCTGATCCCGGAGCGGATCGCCCGGGTCGGCGCCAGGCGCCGGGCGAACGCCAGCAGCAGCGCGACGCTGACGGTGATCAGCGCGGCCATGGCGCCCAGGTACAGGGTGTGCAGGATCAGCCCGGCATACCGCTCGTCGAGATCGAAGCGCCCGCGCTGCCAGAACCACGCCAGCAGTTGCAGCAAGGGAATGACAAATGCGCAGGCGAACACCAGGACACACCAACTGCTGGCCGCCAGCGCCTTGAAGCCATGCAGGTGATAGAGCGCCTTGCCCCGTGGCCGCTCGTTGCTCGCTCGGCTGGCGCCCCGGGCACGGCGCTCGCCGTACAGCAACAGCATCACCACCAGCAGCAACAGGCTGGCCAGTTGGGCCGCGCTGGACAGGCTGAAGAAGCCATACCAGGTCTTGTAGATCGCAGTGGTGAAGGTATCGAAGTTGAACACCGAGACCGCGCCGAAGTCCGCCAGGGTCTCCATCAATGCCAAGGCCACACCGGCACCGATCGCCGGTCGCGCCATAGGCAGGGCCACTCGCCAGAAGGCTTGCCAGGGGGATTGGCCGAGCACCCGCGCCGCTTCCATCAAGCCCTTGCCCTGGGCCAGGAACGCCGTGCGGGCGAGCAGGTAGACGTAGGGATAGAACACCAGCACCAGCACCAGTATCACCCCGCCAGTGGAGCGCACCCGTGGCAGGCGCAGGCCACTGCCGAACCATTCACGCAGCAGGGTCTGTACCGGGCCGGAGAAGTCCAGCAAGCCGACAAACACGAAGGCCAGGACGTAGGCCGGAATGGCAAAGGGCAGCATCAATGCCCAGTCCAGCCAGCGCCGGCCGGGAAACTCGCAAAGGCTGGTGAGCCAGGCCAGGCTGACGCCCAGCAGCGTGACGCCAACGCCAACCCCGAGGATCAGGGTCAAGGTGTTGCCCAGCAGACGCGGCATCTGGGTGTCCCACAGGTGCGACCAGATCTGCAGGTCGACGCTCTGCCACGACAGCAGCAGTACGCTCAGCGGCAGCAGCACCAGGGCGGCGACAGTGAAAACCAGCGGATACCAGCGACGTTGTGCGGGATGGGCCAAGGGATGTCTCGAAAAAGGCGGGGCCGGGGGAGCGAAGGCTAACAGCTTTGTTTTGTGCAGAGGAGATTGCCCCCCATAGGTCCTGCACAAAACCAGTGGGAGCGAGCAAGCTCGCTCCTACAAATAGCTCGGGGGTGGCCCCCCTTGATAACTCAGTTCCAGCCAGCGCGGTCCATCAGGCGAATCGCTTCGGCCTGGCGCAGGCCAGCCACTTCGACCGGCAGGGTGTCCGGGATGAATTTGCCCCAGGCCTCGACTTCAGCCGACGGCTTGACGTTCGGGTTGGCCGGGAACTCCTGGTTGACGTCGGCGAAGATCTTCTGGGCTTCGGCAGTGGTCATCCACTCCACCAGGGCCTTGGCGGCTTCCGGGTGTGGCGCATGTTTGGTCAGGCCAATGCCCGACAGGTTGACGTGCACGCCACGGTCGGCCTGGTTTGGCCAGAACAGTTTGACCGGCAGTTCCGGCTTCTGCTTGTGCAGGCGGCCGTAGTAGTAGGTGTTGACGATGCCGACGTCGCACTGCCCGGCGGCGATGGCTTCGAGCACGGCGGTGTCATCGGAGAACACGTCAGTGGCGAGGTTGTTGACCCAGCCCTTGATGATTTCCTCGGTCTTGCCGGCGCCATGGGTTTCGATCAGGGTCGCGGTCAACGACTGGTTGTAGACCTTCTTCGCCGTGCGCAGGCACAGGCGGCCTTCCCACTTCTTGTCGGCCAGGGCTTCGTAGGTGGTCATTTCCTCAGGCTTGACCCGCTCGGTGGAGTAGGCCAGCGTCCGTGCACGCAGGCTCAGGCCGGTCCAGGCGTGGGACGCGGCGCGGTATTGCAGGGGAATGTTGGTATCGATCACCTTCGAGGTGAACGGCTGCAGGATGCCCATCTGCTCGGCCTGCCAAAGGTTGCCAGCGTCGACGGTCAGCAGCAGGTCGGCGGTGGCGTTTTCACCTTCGGCCTTGATGCGCTGCATCAGCGGCGCTTCCTTGTCGGTGATGAACTTCACTTTGACACCGGTTTTCTCGGTGTAGGCATCGAAGACCGGCTTGATCAGCTCATCGATACGCGAGGAGTAGACCACCACTTCGTCGGCGGCCTGCGCCGTGGTGCCAATCAGGGTCAGGGCGATGGCTGTCAGTAGACGCTTCGGTGCCAACATGGGAGCGGTCTCTCGATATCAGAAATGAGGCCAAATGATAAGGAGTCACATTTGCCATCTCAACCGATCCCTCTGTGGAGGAGTTACCAGATGTTGCACGGCCTCGCGGAGGCTCGCCCCAACCGCCCCCTCAAGCCTTGGCCAGCTCCGGCAGATCACCGCTCAAGCCCAGCGCCTGGCGCACGAACAGCGCCTTGGCCTCGGGCATCTGGTCGACCAGCTTCAAGCCGGTATTGCGCAACCAGCGCACGGGCAAGGGATCGGCCTGGAACAAGCGCTCGAAGCCTTCCATCGCCGCCATTAACGCCAGGTTGTGGGGCATGCGCCAGCGTTCGTAGCGGCTCAATACTTTCACATCCGCCAACCGCTCGCCCCGTGCCGCTGCTTGCAACAGCACCTCGGCCAGCACCGCGGCATCGAGGAAACCCAGGTTGACCCCCTGCCCGGCCAACGGGTGAATGGTGTGCGCGGCGTCACCGATCAGCGCCAGGCCTTCGGCCACATAACGCTTGGCGTGACGCTGGCGCAGGGGCACACAGAGGCGCGGGTCGGCACTCAGCACCTGGCCCAGGCGCCCTTCGAAAGCGCGCGTAAGCTCTGCACAGAAAGCCTGCTCGTCCAGCGCCATCAGGCGCTCGGCTTCGCTGGGGGTGGTCGACCAGACGATCGAGCACCAATCCTGCTGGCCGTCGCGCGCAAGGGGCAGGAAGGCCAGCGGGCCGTGATCGGTAAAACGCTGCCAGGCCGTCATCTGGTGTGGCCGGGAGCTGCGCACACTGGTGACGATGGCGTGGTGCAGATAATCCCATTCCCGGGTCGCCACCCCGGTCAAGCGCCGCACGGCCGAGTTGGCGCCATCGGCGGCGATCACCAAGGGCGCGCGCAAGGTCCGGCCATCGGCCAGGGTCAGCAGCCAATCGTCGCCGGAGCGCCGCATCTGCTCCAGGCGCGCATTGGCCAGCAGGCCCAGGTCGCAGTCGTGCAGACGGTCGAGCAACGCATCCTGCACCACGCGGTTCTCGACGATATGTCCCAGGACTTCGGCGTGCACGCTGGCAGCAGAAAAGTGAATCTGCCCGGTGCCGCTGCCGTCCCACACCTGCATGTCGCAGTAGGGACTGCTACGGCGCCGCAGCACACCGTCCCACACTCCCAGGCGCTCGAGAATGCGCTGGCTGGCGGCCGACAAGGCACTGACTCGCGGCTCGAAGGCCGATTGCCCATCGAAGGGTTTGACACTCATCGGGCTGCCATCGAGCAACAGGACTTCCAGGCCACTGTTCTGGAGGGCCAGTGCCAAGGCACTGCCGACCATCCCGGCCCCGACAATCAGCAGATCTGCGCGCATTTCCATGCTTTAAGCCTGTCTCGCTTGCGGCTTGAGCCGCACGTAAAGGGTTTTTTCGACCCGGGCTACCAAGGTGCCAGCGCCGTCGTGAATGTCATCGCTGATAGGGCGCACCCGCACGCCCGCGCCGAGGTACGGCGGGTAGAAACCCATGAACCAACGCAGCAACCGCGCCTTGCCCAGCCGCCGGGTCAGCCACTTAACCATCGGCCCGGGTTCCCAACCCCATGGCCTGGCGAGCGAACCAGCGCTTGGCCGGCGGTAACAGATCGAGCCCCAGCAGGCCGAGGTTGCGGCCCAGGGACACCAGTGGCTGGGTGCTGCCAAACAAACGGGTGACCTGGTCGGAGAAACCCACGGTGAGGTTCTGGTCCAGGCGCTGGCGCTCGCGATAGGCCTGCAAGGTGGCGAAGTCGCCCGCCGGCTGGTCACTGCCAAGCAGGGCTTCGGCCAGGGCCTGGGCATCGCGCAACGACAGGTTGAAGCCCTGCCCGGCTATCGGATGCAGGCTGTGGGCGGCATTACCGAGCACCGCCAGGTGCGGGCGCACCTGCTCCTCGGCCTCGATCAGCGACAACGGATACAGATGCCGCGCGCCCACTTGTTTGAGCGTACCCAGGCGATAGCCGAACACGCCCTGCAATTCACTGAGGAAACTGCGTTCATCCAGCTGCGCCAGGCGTTGTGCGTCCATGCCCAGGCGGGTCCAGACCAGCGCACAGCGATTTTCCGGCAGCGGCAACAGGGCCATCGGGCCGTCATCGGTGAACCGTTCGAACGCCATGCCGTTGTGGGCTTCGCTGGGCGTGATGTTGGCGATCAGCGCGCTCTGGTTATAGGGACGCGTCTTGACGCCGATCCCCAACTGCTCGCGCAACCCCGAGCGGCCGCCGTCGGCCAGCACCGCCAGGTCGCAATCCAGGCTGGTTTCATCGTTGAGGGTCAGGCGGTAGCCATCCACCAAGGGTTCCATGCGCGTGACTTCGGCCGGGCAACGCCAGGTGATCACGTCCTTGTCCAGGCCCTGCCACAGGCATTGGCCGAGCCAGGCGTTTTCCACCACGTAACCGAGCGCCGGAACGCCCTCTTCCATGGCGGACAGGCGGGCGGTGGAAAACCGTCCACGGTCGGAGACGTGAATCTGCTTGATCGGCTCGGCCCGGCGGGAGATCTCCTGCCACAGGCCCAGGCGCTGGTAGATCTGCCGGGCACCGAAGGACAACGCCGAGGAACGTGCGTCGTAGCTGGGCTGGTAGCTGTCGCCGGGGGCGAAGGGTTCGATCAGCACGATCTTCCAGCCACGGGCCTTGGCCCCGGCCTGCAGCGCCAACGCCAGGCTGGCGCCCACCAGCCCGCCACCGATGATCGCCAGGTTGACCCGGCTCATGCCGCTTGGCCCCGTGCCGCGGCCATCAGGGCCTCGATCTCGGCGACTGTCTTGGGTACGCCACGGGTCAGGATTTCACAGCCTTGCTTGGTTACCACCACGTCATCCTCGATGCGCACGCCAATGCCGCGCCATTTCTTCGCCACCTGCAGATTGTCCGGAGCAATGTAGATGCCCGGCTCGACGGTCAAGGCCATGCCGACTTCCAGCACCCGCCATTCACCGCCCACCTTGTACTCACCCACGTCGTGCACATCCATGCCCAGCCAATGGCCGGCGCGGTGCATGTAGAACGCCTTGTAGGCTTCGCTGGCGATCAGCTCGTCAACGTCACCCTGCAACAGGCCCAGGTGCACCAGCCCGGCGGTAATCACCTGGACCGTCGCCTCGTGGGCCTGGTTCCAGTGCTTGTTCGGCGCGATCTGGGCAAAGGCCGCTTCCTGGGAAGCCAGCACCAGTTCGTAGATCGCCTTCTGCTCCGCGGTGAACGTACCGTTGACCGGCCAGGTGCGGGTGATATCGCTGGCATAGCAGTCGATTTCACACCCGGCGTCGATCAATACCAGGTCACCGTCCTTGAGCACCGCGTCGTTCTGCTGGTAATGCAGGATGCAGCTGTTGCGCCCGGCAGCGACGATCGAGCCGTAGGCCGGCATTTTCGCCCCACCCTTGCGGAACTCGTAATCCAGCTCTGCTTCCAGGCTGAACTCATGCAGCCCGGCACGGCTGGCCTGCATTGCACGAACATGGGCCTGGGCGGAAATCCGCGCCGCCTCGCGCATCACCTTCACTTCTGCCGCCGATTTATACAGGCGCATGTCGTGCAGCAGATGATCCAGGGCAACAAATTCGTTCGGCGGCTGCGCACCCAGGTGCGCCTTGGAGCGGATCACGTTGATCCAGTCCATCAAATGCCGATCGAATTCCGGATTGCTGCCCATGGCCGAGTAAACCCGGTCGCGGCCTTCGATCAGGCCCGGCAGAATGTCGTCGATATCGGTGATCGGAAAGGCGTCGTCGGCCCCGAAGTCGCGAATTGCGCCCTCCTGGCCGGCGCGCAGGCCATCCCACAACTCGCGTTCGACGTTGCGTTCACGGCAAAACAGCAGGTATTCGCCATGCTCGCGGCCAGGCATCAAGACGATGACGGCTTGAGGCTCGGGGAAACCACTGAGGTACTGGAAGTCGCTGTCCTGGCGATACACGTGCTCGACGTCACGGTTGCGGATCGCCACGGCGGCGGCCGGCAGGATTGCGATGCTGTTGGGTTCCATCTGCGCCATCAGCGCCTTGCGCCGGCGCGCGTATTCCGACTTCGGGATATGGATCATGGGCAGATGGGGATCCTTTCTTAGTGCAGCGACGGCTTGGGTGCAGCCGGTACAACCGGTTTTTTGGTCTCGGCGAACAACAGCAGCGGCGCAACGCGCAGGTATTCCATCACTTCCATATAGTCGCTTTCACCGTCTTCGGACTCTTCCAGGGCGTCTTGCACCTGGGAGATGGCAGCGAGGTCTTGCAGCACTTCACGGGCATCGGTGCTCAGATCCAGGCCGGAGGCGTTGACGCCGAAGCCGTGGAGGAAGCCCTGGCACCATTGGCCCAGCGCGGCAGCACGCTCGGTAAGCGGCGCGTCGTCGGTCGGCAGCAGCAGGACTACAGTGACTTCGTCGCCCGTCAACTCGCCCTTGACCATTTCCTGCAGGCCGATCAGCGCGTTGCGTACGTTTTCCGCAGGTTCGGTTTCCAGCAGTTCGGCGACATCCGCCAGCCAGTTGTCGGCATCAAAGCCGACTCCGGTGCAACTGCGGCCCAGCAGCACGCCGTGAAGCTCGGCAGGAGAGCAAGGATGGCCGCTGGTGCTCAGCAGGGTGGCAAAGGCGTTATACGGGGAATTCTGATTGGTCATGGGCAGCTAGGCGCCAAGCGGCGCTATGTCTAGAATGAAGGCCTTGTATCCTACATCGACAGACTCGCCAAGACTATTAAAGGCTGTCCGCCAGTTACCGCCCATCAGACAAAAACCGTGGAACGCTATGGAAGACACCGACCTGCAAGCGCTGATGGCCAGACTCGAACTGCTAATTACCCGGGTCGAGCAACTTAAGGGCCAAAACGGACTCTTATTAGCTCAGGAAAAGACCTGGCGCGAGGAACGCGCGCACCTCATTGAAAAAAATGAAATCGCCCGGCGTAAGGTCGAATCGATGATTTCGCGCCTCAAGGCCCTGGAGCAAGACTCATGAGTTCAAGCAATAGCGTTACCGTGCAGATTCTCGACAAAGAGTATTCGATCATCTGCCCACAGGAAGAGCGCAGCAACCTGGTGAGCGCTGCCCGTTACCTGGACGGCAAGATGCGCGAAATCCGCAGCAGCGGCAAAGTCATCGGCGCCGACCGCATCGCCGTGATGGCCGCCTTGAACATCACCCACGACCTGCTGCACAGCCAGGAACGACCGGACGTGCAGGCCAGCGGCTCGACTCGCGAGCAAGTGCGCGACCTGCTCGATCGTGTGGACCTGGTGCTGGCCACCGATCCGGATGTCAGCAAAGGCTGATTCCTCGGGGTGGTTGCGGTATACTCGCGCCACTCCCTGGGGTGCTTGCCAGTTGACGATGTCCCTGAGCCGATTCGCACTACCCTGGAGGTTGCACGTTGGGCTGGTGTGCATGTCCGCTAGACGGAAAGCCTGAAAGCCTACTGCATCTTCCACCTTGAACTTTCGGGTTCAAGGGCTAAGTCAGCAGCGGTTCATCCGGGGAGCCTGATTCAAGCCGATGCCAGCCCATGCTGGCATCGGCTTTATTACGCGACCACCGTGCTGGTGCCCTCGCCACTCGAACAGCCCATGACGATGACCGAACCTGCGCCGCTTTCCCGCCCGCAACTTCGACGCAAGCTGCGCCAGGCCCGCCGCGCACTGAGCGCCAGCCAGCAACGCCAAGCCGCCCACGGGCTGTATCGGCAACTGGCCCAACACGCGCTGTTCCGCCGCGCCAGACACATCTCCCTGTACCTGCCCACCGACGGTGAAATCGATCCGCGCCTACTGCTGCGTGCGGCACAGCGTCGGGGCAAGGCTACCTACCTGCCGGTGCTCAGCGCCTGGCCACGCACCAAGATGGTGTTCCAGCGCATTCGCCCGGGCGAAAAACTGCGGCCCAATCGTTTCCGCATTCTCGAACCACGGGCCAACCAGGCGCGCCAGCGCAAGGTCTGGACCTTGGACCTGGTGCTGCTGCCATTGGTCGGCTTTGATCAGGAAGGTGGACGCCTGGGCATGGGCGGTGGGTTTTATGACCGCAGCCTGGCTTACCTGGCACGCCGCCAGAGCTGGCGCAAGCCAACGCTGCTGGGCCTGGCCCATGAATGTCAGAAGGTCGCGAAGCTGGATCAGGCGAGCTGGGATGTGCCGTTGCAAGGAACGGTGACTGATCGCCAGTGGTATGTCGCGGGTCCGCTGGCAGCGAACCCTGTTGCGTGAAGATCAGCGCTTGAAGGGTTGAATCTGTTGCGCGAGCTCGATCGGAGCATCGGTTTTGTTCGCCCACAGGCTCTGCGCGTAGCCGGTAGTCACCACACCCAAACCGAACACTATGACCAGAACCCAGAGTAAATCCGGTTTGCGTTTCATCGATTGCCCCCCTCAAGGCATTTCACACACGATGTCAGCAGCGGTGTCCGTTACAGGCCGTGCTTGCCGCGTCTTGCTTAAAAGTCCGGCATTTTGCGGTAACGTGAGGCGACACGCAAACGCTGGCGTCAACCGACCGTCGGTTTGTCATGTATTTGCCGGAACCCTTTTCCGCCCCCCTCTTCTGGAGCAAAAAAGATGGCCTATTGGCTGATGAAATCCGAGCCCGACGAGCTCTCGATCAAGGGCCTGGAAAAGCTCGGGCAAGCCCGCTGGGATGGGGTTCGCAACTATCAGGCCCGCAACTTCCTGCGGGCCATGGCGGTGGGTGACGAGTTCTTCTTCTATCACTCCAGTTGCCCGGAGCCGGGAATTGCCGGGATCGGCAAGATCGTCGAAGCCGCCTACCCGGACCCGACGGCCCTCGACCCGCAAAGCCACTACCACGACCCCAAGGCCAACGCCGAAAAAAATCCCTGGAGCGCGATCGACGTCGCGCACGTGGACACCTTCGCCAAGGTGCTCAAGCTCGATTACCTCAAGCAGCAAGCGGCATTGGCAGAGATGCCCCTGGTGCAAAAAGGCAGCCGGCTGTCGGTGATGCCGGTCACGGCCGAGCAATGGGCGGCGGTGCTCGCCTTGCGCTGAACAGCAGAACCCGGCGGTCACGCCCGCAGCGGATGCATAAGCCCCCAGTAAGGGTTAGGCTCGCCTTTCATTTGACGGGCATCAAGTCGCCACTGCGCTGAACCCGTCAGACTAGGACGCTACAGTTGCAGGATGCACTCATGTCGACAAACCATCGCTCATCCCGTCTATTTGCCGTTTCGTTAATGGTCCTGCTGGTCGCCGCCGGCGGTTTCGGCTATTGGAAATCCCTGCGCGACCGCCTGCCCGAAGGCCTGAGCATGGGCAATGGGCGGCTTGAAGCCACCGAAGTGCAGATTGCCAGCAAGCTCCCCGGACGCCTCGCCGACGTGCATGTCGACGAAGGCGACAAGGTGCTCAAGGGCCAGTTGCTGGCGCGCATGGACACCCGCACCCTGGAGGCCCAGCGCAACCAGGCCGAGGCCGAGGTGCTGCGCGCCCGGCAAAACTACGCGGCGGCCGAGGCCAATGTGCAGTTGCGCCAAAGCGAACTGCTGCTGGCCAGCCAGGAAATCAAGCGCTCACGGGAACTGTTCAATCGCGGTTTCGCCAGCCAGCAGATTCTCGACCAACAGCAGGCTCGCCTGAATACCGGCAACGCTGCAGTCCAGGCCGCCAATGCCCAGGTCGCGGCAGTGCAGGCGGCGATCGGTGCAGCCCAGGCGCAAGTCGCGCAACTGACCAGTGAAATCGAAGACAGCAGCTTGCGCTCGCCCATCGACGGGGTGATCCAGCTGCGCCTGGCGGAACCGGGCGAAGTACTCGGTGCCGGCGGCCGGGTACTGCTGTTGATCGACCCAAACGACCAGTACATGAACCTCTATCTGCCGGCCTCGGTCACTGGGCGCCTGACCGTCGGTGCCGAGGCGCGCATCCTGCTCGACGCCCTGCCCGACCGGCCATTGCCGGCCAGAATCAGTTTTGTCGCGGCCAAGTCGCAATTCACCCCCAAGGAAGTGGAAACCCGTGACGAGCGGCAAAAGCTGGTGTTCCGGGTCAAGCTCAAACTGACTGAACCGGCCGCCGTGCCCGAGGCCAAGCCGGGGATGCCGGGCGCCGGCTATGTGCGCACGGCGACGGTGGTCTGGCCGGCCAACCTGCAATGAGCGCCCTGGCGCTGCAGGCCAAAGGCCTGTGCCATGCCTACGGCGCACAACAGGCACTGATCGACATCGCGTTCAGCCTACCCAGCGGCACACGCTGCGGCCTGATCGGCCCCGATGGTGCGGGCAAATCCAGCCTGCTGGGGCTGATTGCCGGGGTGAAGAAACTGCAACGCGGAGACCTGCAGGTGCTGGGCGGCTCTATCGACCAGCGCCGCCATCGCAACAGCCTGTACCCGCGCATCGCCTTCATGCCCCAGGGCCTGGGTGGCAACCTGTATCCGGACCTGTCGATCAACGAGAACATCCGCTTCTTCGCCACCCTGTTCGGCCTGTCGAAGGACGAGTGCGAACAACGCATGCACAGCCTGTTGCTGGCCACCGACCTGGCACGGTTTGCCGAGCGGCCGGCGGGCAAGCTGTCCGGCGGGATGAAGCAGAAACTCGGCCTGTGCTGCGCGCTGATCCATGAACCGGACCTGCTGATCCTCGATGAGCCGACTACCGGCGTCGACCCGCTGTCCCGCCGGCACTTCTGGGAGTTGGTAGAGGATGTCCGCCGCCAGCGCCCACAACTGACCCTGCTGGTCGCCACCGCTTATATGGAGGAGGCCGAACAGTTCGAGCACTGCCTGATGCTCGACGCCGGCAAGCTGATCGCCGACGGCCTGAGTCGCGACCTGGCAGCCGTGACCCCCAGCGGCAAACTGGACGATGCGTTCACCTACTTTCAAGGTGACCGCAAACGCAGTAGCCAACCGCTGGTTATTCCACCGCGCCCCCACGACAACCTCGACATCGCCATCCAGGCCCACGAACTGACCCTGCGTTTCGGCGACTTCACGGCCGTGAACAAGGTCAGCTTTGCCATCGGTCGTGGCGAGATTTTCGGTTTCCTCGGCTCCAACGGCTGCGGCAAGACCACCACCATGAAGGTCCTCACCGGCCTGATGCCAGCCAGCGAAGGCAGCGCCACGTTGCTCGGCAAACCGGTGGATGCCAAGGACCTGGCTACGCGCAAGCGGGTCGGTTTCATGTCGCAGAGCTTCTCGCTCTACGGCGAACTCAGCGTGCGCCAGAACCTCGAGTTGCACGCGCGGCTGTTCGACTTGCCCAAGGCCGAGAGCGCCACGCGCATCGAGGAACTGATCCAGCGGTTCGACCTGGGCAGCATTGCCGGGCAACAGTCGGGAGCACTGCCGCTGGGCTTGCGACAGCGCTTGTCACTGGCGGTCGCGGTGCTGCACCGCCCGGAAGTGCTGATCCTCGACGAACCGACTTCCGGCGTCGACCCGGCCGCCCGGGATGATTTCTGGCGACTGCTGATCGAGCTGTCCCGCGAGCAAGGGGTGACGATCTTCCTGTCGACCCACTTCATGAATGAAGCCCAGCGCTGTGACCGGATCTCGCTGATGCACGCTGGCAAGGTGCTGGCCTGCGACACCCCGGCGGCGCTGCAGCAGCAGTTTGCTGGAGACACCCTGGAAGACGCCTTCGTCCGCTGCCTGCAAGATGCGCAGGACGCCAGCCCGGCAGCGCCACCCCCGGCAGCGGTCAACGCCGCGACAGCTCCGGCACCTACGGGCGGCGCCGCATTCAGCCTGCGGCGGTTGATTGCCGTGGCCAGCCGCGAGGGCAAGGAGTTACTGCGCGACAAAGTGCGCCTGGCCTTCGCCCTCGCCGGGGCCTTGTTCATGATGGTGATCTTTGGCTACGGCATCTCCCTGGACGTCGAGAAACTGGCTTTCGCCGTCTACGACCAGGACCAGACCCCGCAAAGCCGCGCTTACCTCGAGGCGTTTCGCGGCTCGCGCTACTTCGCCGAACAAGCGCCTATCCACGATGCCAGGCAATTACACCAGCGCCTGCAACGCTCGGAGATCAAGCTTGCACTGGAAATTCCCCCAGGCTTCGGCCGCGATCTGTACGCCGGGCGTCAACCGGCCGTGGCCGCGTGGCTCGATGGCGGCATGCCGTTTCGTGCAGAGACCAGCCGCAACTACGTCGAGGCGGTGCATCAGGCCAACCTCGAGCAACTGGCCGCACAAAGCAGCCCGGCGCTCAACCAACGCCCAGCGGCCAGACTGGAAACGCGCTTTCGCTACAACCAGGACGTGGTCAGCGTGAACGCCATCGGCCCGGGAGTCATGGCGCTGATCCTGGCTTTCATCCCGGCCATGCTCACCGCGCTGGGCATCGTCCGGGAAAAAGAGCTGGGCTCGATCACCAACTTCTACGCCACGCCGCTGACCCGCCTGGAATTCCTGCTGGGCAAACAGGCGCCCTACCTGGCCGTCAGCCTGGTCAATCTGGGTTTACTGGTGGCAATGAACCGCTGGCTATTCGGCGTGCCGTTCAAAGGCAGCGGTCTGACCCTGGCCTTCGGTGGCCTGCTCTATGTGCTGGCGACCACCAGCATGGGCCTGCTGATTTCGGCGTTCACCCGCACCCAGATCGCCGCCATCCTCGGCACCATGATTATCACCAGCCTGCCGACCATCCAGTTCTCCGGCCTGATCGTGCCGCGTTCCTCGCTCGAAGGCGCCGCAGCCCTGATGGGGCAATTGTTCCCGGCCGGCTACTTCCTCGACATCGCCGTCGGCACCTTCACCAAAGCCCTGGATGTGCGCCAGTTGTGGCCACAGTGCCTGGCACTGTTCGGGTTTTTCCTTGGTTTCACCGGGCTGAGCCTGATCATGCTCAAGAAGCAGGAGGTCTGATGCACCAGCTCTCGCACATCCTGCGCCTGGGGCTCAAGGAGCTCACCAGCCTGCGCCACGACAGCGTCTTGCTGCTGTTCTTGCTGTACGCCTTCAGCGTGGCGATCTACATGCCCGCCGCCGGCTCGGTGATCGGGGTCAACAACGCCAGCGTGGCAATCGTCGACGAAGACCACAGTCATCTCTCGCGCCAGCTCGCCGACGCCCTGCAACCGCCGCAGTTCCAGGCTGCCGTGCCGCTGCCTTACGACCAGTTGGACCAGGTCATGGACCGCGGGCAGTACACCTTTGTGATCAACGTGCCGGCCAACTTCCAGGCCGACCTCCTGGCGGGGCGCTCGCCGGCCGTGCAGGTCAACGTCGACGCCACCGCCATGAGCCAGGCCTTCATGGGGGCCGGCTACATCGGGCGGATCTTCCAGCGTGAACTGCTCAACTACGGCGGGCAGCCGGATACGGCCAGCAAGGCACCGGCCCTGCTGACCACCCGCGCACTGTTCAACACCAATCTGGAGGGAGGCTGGTTCCTGGCGGTGATCCAGATCGTCAACAACATCACCATCCTCGCCATCGTCCTGACCGGCACCGCGCTGCTGCGCGAGCGCGAACACGGCACCCTCGACCATTTGCTGGTGCTGCCGCTGACGGCGCTGGAAATCATGCTGGCGAAAATCGGCAGCAACATGCTGGTGGTGGTGCTGTGCACCTGGGTGTCGCTGGAGGTGGTGGTCAAAGGGCTGTTGGGAGTTCCGCTAGCGGGCTCCCTGGGGCTGTTCCTGCTGGTGACTGCGCTGTATCTGTTCGCGAGCACGGCGCTGGGGATATTCCTCGCAACCCTGGCCCGCTCGACACCGCAGTTCGGCCTGCTGGCGATTCCGGTGATCATTCCGATGCTGCTGCTCTCGGGCGGCAGCACCCCGCTGGACAGCATGCCGCAGTGGCTGCAGTGGGTGATGCAGGGCTCGCCCTCCACCCACTTCGTCAGCCTCAGTGCGGCGATCCTGTTCCGCGATGCCGCGCTCGACGTGGTCTGGCCGGACCTGCTGGCACTGGCAGTGATCGGCCTGGCGTTCTTTGCGATTGCCCTGGCGCGGTTCCGCAAGAGCTTGGCGTCCTGACAGACCGCTATCGCGAGCAAGCTCGCTCCCACCCAGGTTTGCGGGGTAGATGCGAAACCTGCAAACCCCCAGGACCCTGTGGGAGCGAGCTTGCTCGCGATGGGGGCGGTGCATTCACCATCGATGGCGCTCGATGCACCGCTATCGCGAGCAGGCCGCAAGCGGGCACTCGCTCCTACAGATCCAGCATTACTGGATGATCAGGTTGTTGAACAACAGATCATCGACCATCGGCTTGCCGGTTTCGTCGTTCATCACTTGCTGGGTCTGCTTCAGGGCTTCCTGGCGCAGTTTTTCCTTGGCTTCGACGTTGTTCATGGTCTCGCTGGTTTGCTGGCCGAACAGCGCCACCAGTTGGTTACGAATCAACGGCTCATTGGCCTTGACCGCCTTGGCGGCCTCCTCGCCGGTGACCCGCAGCGCCACGTCGGCTTTATAGACCTTGAGCCTGGCCGTGCCGTCCAGGCCGTAATTGCCCACGAACGGCGGGGTCAGGCTGATATAGCTGACTTTCGGCGCTTCGCCCTCTTTGGCTTCCTTGGCTTCTTCGGCCTGCGCTGCCATAGGCAGCGACAGGGCCAGCATCAACATGATCCACGCTTTCACACTTCGCTCCTTATCCGGTTTACGGCCTAGCATAACCATCCACCCCCCAGCGCCCAAGCGCAAAGCTTATGGGCGGCTATCAGGGTGGGGCATGCTCGTTGACCCCTTGACTCACCCACCTACACTTATCGGCCATCACTCCCAAAGGAATAGCCCTGATGAAAGCCGTGCTGTGCAAAGCCTTCGGCCCTGCCGAATCGCTGGTGCTGGAAGAAGTCGCCAGTCCTGTCGCCAAGAAGAACGAAATCCTCCTGCAAGTGCACGCCGCGGGGGTCAACTTCCCGGACACGCTGATCATTGAGGGCAAGTACCAGTTCAAGCCACCCTTCCCGTTTTCCCCGGGGGGTGAGGCGGCCGGCGTGGTCAGCGCGGTGGGCGAGAAGGTCAGCCACCTCAAGGTCGGCGACCGGGTCATGGCGCTGACCGGCTGGGGCAGTTTTGCCGAGCAGGTCGCGGTACCGGGCTACAACGTGTTGCCTATCCCTGCGTCCATGGACTTCAACACCGCCGCCGCCTTCAGCATGACCTACGGCACTTCGATGCACGCGCTCAAACAACGCGGCCACCTGCAGCCGGGGGAAACCCTGCTGGTGCTGGGTGCATCCGGCGGCGTGGGCCTGGCTGCCGTGGAAATCGGCAAGGCCATGGGTGCCCGGGTCATCGCCGCGGCCAGCAGCGCCGAGAAACTGGCAGTGGCCAAGGCCGCCGGTGCCGATGAGCTGATCAACTACAGCGAAACCAACCTCAAGGACGAAATCAAGCGCCTGACTGACGGCCAGGGCGCCGACGTGATCTACGACCCGGTCGGCGGCGACCTGTTCGACCAGGCCATCCGGTCCATCGCCTGGAACGGCCGCCTGCTGGTGGTCGGTTTCGCCAGCGGGCGGATCCCTGAATTGCCGGTGAACCTCGCCCTGCTCAAGGGCGCTGCTGTGGTCGGAGTATTCTGGGGTTCGTTCGCCCAACGCCAACCCCAGGACAACGCGGCGAACTTCCAGCAACTGTTCGGCTGGTTTGCCGAAGGCAAGCTCAAGCCGCTGGTGTCGCAGGTCTATCCCCTGGCCAACGCGGCCCAGGCCATCAATGACCTGGGCCAGCGCAAGGCGGTGGGCAAGGTGGTGGTGCAGGTTCGCTGAGTCGGGGCGCGCGCTGTACAGCTGACAACGCTGTACAGAGCGTACCGGCTAAAGCACCTTGCGAATCTCCTCCGGCAGGAACCGGAAGAACCTGGATGCGGGGTAATCCAGGCAGCGCCTGGCAATGCTCAGCACCTGGCGGTTCAGCCTTTTAATCATTGCCAGGCGCTCTGCCGTCGTCCATTGATGCTGGAAAAAGCCACTCGACAAGTAAGCCCGGGTGTATCGGAACGCTGCGAGGTCGACCCACAGGTAATCGGCGGTATGGGCGAAACCCGGGTTGATCTCTCGGCATTTCACCTCTTTGAGCCATTGGTTGAGGCCGGTCGAATCATCCAGGTGAAACTGCATCGGCGCTATGACTTCCAGTTCAGCCGGCTTCTCGCCCCCCACCGTCCAGGGCTTGAAGCGCCACTGCTCAATCGCCTCTTGGCTTACCGCGCTGAGATCCGGGTGAACACTTTCGAGAATCCTGACCCCGCTCACCGAACCATCGGCCTGCACCGTAAAACCTACCCGTACCTCACCGTTGATCCCAGCCCTATGCAGTGCCCGGGGATAAACCGGTTTGGGCGTGTTCTCTGGAATCAGGAACAACTGCGCGGCCAAGCCGTCACTCGAAATACACCAGACCAAAAGCAAACCTAACCAACGCATGACACCCTCCGCGATCTCTGTGCCACTGTTGGCACCTACGCAAAAGGTTAAGGCGAAGGGCTTTGCCGCCCTATCCCCCAACTTCCGACAGCTTCGCGGGATGTCTCCCAAATCATTGCCGTTTTTTACCAGGCAACCGCCGGAGTTCGCCTCCGGGGAAATCTCCTACACCGCCCTCCAGTTATATCTGAGCGACATGTTCATAAAAGAACGCGCGACTTTGTTCGTTTACGACTGTTTTGCAGATGAGATGCAGTGCTATTTTCGGTAACGAAACTGTAACATTCGCATCCGCAGTCAAAACAAGAAATTTGGAGCTCTTGAATGTTTGCTTTTTTTCGCCCTGCCGCCCACCAGGCACCCTTGCCTGAAGAAGACGTTGATAGCACCTACCGGCGCTTGCGCTGGCAGATTTTCGCCGGGATTTTCATTGGGTATGCGGGTTATTACCTGCTGCGCAAAAACTTCTCCCTGGCCATGCCCTACCTGATCGAAGAAGGCTACACCCGGGGCCAGCTCGGCCTGGCGATGTCGGCGATCGCGATTTCCTATGGCTTGTCCAAGTTCCTGATGGGCCTGGTGTCCGACCGCTCCAACCCGCGTTACTTCCTGCCTTTCGGCCTGCTGGTGTCGGCTGGGGTGATGTTCGTGTTCGGTTTCGCGCCCTGGGCCACCTCCAGCGTGACGATGATGTTCATCCTGCTGTTCATCAACGGCTGGGCCCAGGGCATGGGCTGGCCGCCGAGCGGGCGGACCATGGTGCACTGGTGGTCGCAGAAAGAGCGCGGCGGCGTGGTGTCGGTGTGGAACGTTGCGCATAACGTCGGCGGCGGCCTGATCGGCCCACTGTTCCTGATCGGCATGGGCCTGTTCAACGACTGGCATGCGGCATTCTATGTACCCGCTGCAGTGGCCCTGCTGGTGGCGGTGTTTGCCTTCATCGTGATGCGCGACACCCCGCAATCCGTGGGCTTGCCGCCCATCGAGCAGTACAAGAACGACTATCCCCACGGCTACGATGCCAGCCATGAAGAAGAATTCAGCGCCAAGGAAATCTTCGTCAAATACGTGCTGCGCAACAAAATGCTCTGGTACATCGCCCTCGCCAACGTGTTTGTCTACCTGCTGCGCTATGGCGTGCTGGACTGGGCTCCGACCTACCTCAAGGAAGCCAAGCACTTCACCGTCGACAAGACGTCCTGGGCCTACTTCCTCTACGAGTGGGCCGGTATTCCGGGCACGCTGCTGTGTGGCTGGCTATCGGACAAGGTGTTTCGCGGTAACCGTGGCCTGACCGGCATGGTGTTCATGGCGCTGGTGACCGTGGCGACCCTGGTGTACTGGCTGAACCCAGCCGGCAACCCGACCGTCGACATGATCGCCCTGGTGTCCATCGGCTTCCTGATCTACGGCCCGGTGATGCTGATCGGCTTGCAGGCGTTGGAGTTGGCACCGAAAAAAGCCGCAGGTACGGCGGCGGGCTTCACCGGACTGTTCGGTTACCTGGGCGGCTCGGTCGCCGCCAGTGCGGCCATGGGCTACACCGTCGACCACTTCGGTTGGGATGGCGGGTTTGTGCTGTTGATCGGTGCGTGCCTGCTGGCCATGGCGTTCCTGGCGCCAACCCTGCGCCACAAGCAAATCGCCAGTCAGGGTCGCGAAGCCATCGCCTGATCCCTGGATGACCCACAACGCTTGAGCCGCGCCTCCAGATTCCGGTCTGGCATGGCGTGGCTGCGCAGGGCGCTGGCGGTCTGCTCGACATAATCGCGCGTGCTGCCATAGCGTCCGCTGGCACTTTCAAAGACCTGGCTGAGCACATGGTCCGGCAAGTTGCCGGCATAGCTGGGCAGGTGCCGCTCCAGGACAAAACCCAATGCCTGAACCTTGCTGCCATCTTCCAGGCGGCAGTTGAGCCAGTGTGGGCGGTACGACGGGACCGGCATTTCGCGCTGCCACAGGGCAAACAACGATGCTTGCAGTTGCTCCTCGGGCAAGCGGTAGGCAAAACCACTGCATGAACCGCCGCGATCCAGGCCAAATACCAGCCCTGGCAACTCCGGCGTACCCCGGTGTTCGTGGGACCACAGGTACAAACCACGATGGTAGCCATGCACTCGACCGCGCACCCGCTCGACCGCCGAGCATTCGGGGCGCCAGATCAACGAGCCGTAGGCGAACAACCAGACCGGTCCACCCTGATGGCGGGCCATGGTGCTTTGCATGGAGTGGAGCAATTGCTCGTGCGTCAGCTGCGGCCCCAGATCGAGCCGCGGAGGGTAAGCCAGATTGAGAAAATCAGATTCAATGGCTGTCATGGCGAATAGCGTTCAGCTCCCCGCGGGTAAACAATTACTTAATAGAACGCACCGCTGTAACAATAAGGCACATTTGTTTTAAGACAGTTTATAGAGCATGGCACCGAAATTAATCCAGCGCCTGAATGACATATAGCCTATCGGTATTTATCCGTTTGAATAAATACCGATGGGCTATATAGGGAGTTATAACGAAGTTTCGAACTCAAGAGCGCGGATCAAGATCGAGGCGCATATGCAAATACGTCGGCGCGCATCTGGTGGGCGTCCATACCCGCCTCGACCAAGGCATCCAGCGTGCCATAGACCATGGCCGGCGAGCCGCTGGCGTAGACATGCAGGGGCTTGAGGTCCGGGAAATCCTCACAGACCGCTTGATGCAACATGCCGCAGCGCCCTTCCCAGCCACACAGGTCGCTGACCACCTGGTGCAGGAACAGATTGGGCAACTTCAGCCATTCGTCCCAGTGCTCCATCTGGTAGAAATCTTCCGGGCGGCGCACGCCCCAGTACAGGTGCACCGGGTACTTGAAGCCTTTGGCCCGGCAATGTTCGAGCAGGCTGTGGATCTGCCCCATGCCGGTACCCGCCGCAATCAGCACCAGCGGGCCCTCCGGTAACTCGGCCAGGTGGGTATCGCCGAATGGCAGCTCGACCCGGGCCATGCGGTTGCGTTGCAACTGCTCGATCAGGCTCAGGGCACTGGCTTCGCGGGCGAGCACGTGGATTTCCAGGTCACGCCCCGAGTGGGGCGCCGAGGCCAGGGAAAACGCCGACTTTTCGCCGTTTTCCCGTTCGATCATCAGGTACTGGCCGGCGTGATAGCGCGGCGGCTTGCCTGCCGGCGCGCGCAAGCGTACCCGCCAGGTATCGCCACCCACGTCCACGCACTCAATTACCTGACACGACACGCTGCGCACCGGCAGTTCTCCCAGCGCAAGGACGCCATCCCACAACACGATGCAGTCTTCCAGCGGCTCTGCAATGCAAGTGTAGAACTCGCCGTGGTCGCGCACATGACCGCTCTGCTCGACCCGGCCTTCGACCAGCAACGCCGCGCACACGTGGCAATTGCCATTGCGGCAGCTCTGCGGGCAGTCGTAGCCCAGGCGCCGCGCCCCATCGAGGATCCGCTCGCCGGGCAGTATCTCAAGCACTGCTCCGGACGGCTGCAAGGTTACACGCATCAATCTATTCCTAACTGATTCCAGATGGCATCGATCCGGCGCGTCACCGCCTCATCCTTGACGATAACCCGGCCCCACTCGCGGGTGGTTTCACCAGGCCATTTATGCGTGGCATCGAGCCCCATCTTCGAGCCCAGGCCGGAAACCGGCGAGGCGAAGTCGAGGTAATCGATCGGCGTGTTATCGATCATCACCGTATCGCGCTTGGGGTCCATGCGCGTGGTGATGGCCCAGATCACGTCGTTCCAGTCGCGGGCGTTGATATCGTCGTCAGTGACGATAACGAACTTGGTGTACATGAACTGTCGCAAAAACGACCAGACACCCAGCATTACCCGCTTGGCGTGGCCCGGGTACTGCTTCTTGATGGTCACCACCGCCATGCGGTACGAGCAACCTTCGGGTGGCAGGTAGAAGTCGGTGATCTCCGGGAACTGCTTTTGCAGGATCGGCACGAACACTTCATTGAGCGCCACGCCGAGAATCGCCGGCTCATCTGGCGGCCGGCCAGTGTAGGTGCTGTGGTAGATCGGCTTGACGCGGTGGGTGATGCGCTCGACCGTGAACACCGGGAAGCTGTCGACTTCGTTGTAATAGCCGGTGTGGTCGCCATAGGGACCTTCGTCGGCCATTTCACCCGGATGGATCACGCCTTCGAGGATGATCTCGGCCGTGGCCGGCACTTGCAGGTCGTTGCCACGGCACTTCACCAGCTCGGTGCGGTTACCGCGCAGCAGCCCGGCGAACGCGTACTCGGACAGGCTGTCCGGCACGGGCGTCACCGCGCCGAGAATGGTCGCAGGGTCTGCCCCCAGGGCCACGGACACCGGGAACGGCTGGCCCGGGTGCTTCTCGCACCATTCGCGGTAGTCCAGCGCGCCGCCACGGTGGCTCAGCCAGCGCATGATGACCTTGTTGCGGCCAATCACTTGCTGGCGATAGATGCCCAGGTTCTGGCGGTCCTTGTTCGGCCCCTTGGTGACCGTCAGGCCCCAGGTGATGAGCGGGCCGACGTCGCCCGGCCAGCAGGTCTGCACAGGCAGCATCGCCAGGTCGACGTCGTCGCCCTCGATGACCACTTCCTGGCACACCGCGTCCTTGACCACCTTGGGCGCCATGGCAATGATCTTGCGGAAGATCGGCAGCTTCGACCAGGCGTCCTTGAGCCCCTTCGGCGGCTCTGGCTCCTTGAGGAAGGCCAGCAGCTTGCCGATTTCGCGCAGTTCGCTGACCGCTTCGGCGCCCATGCCCAGCGCCACGCGCTCAGGTGTGCCAAACAGGTTGCCGAGCACAGGGATGTCGTAGCCGGTGGGGTTCTCGAACAGCAACGCCGGCCCTTTGGCCCGCAGGGTGCGATCGCAAACCTCGGTCATTTCCAGCACAGGGGACACTGGAACCTGGATGCGCTTGAGTTCGCCGCGCTGTTCCAGGCCGCTGATAAAGTCGCGCAAGTCGCGATACTGCATGCGTTAGCCTCGCTTGGCCGTGGCGTTCGGGGGCATGAGTTTAGCGCCGAACCCGACGGTTCAAAATAGTGACAGCTCAGATCATGAAAAGTCAGATAGCAAAAAGCCGGGTTTCCCCGGCTCTTGCGGTCCCGCTCGACTTACTTGCGCTTCATCGACAGGAAGAACTCATCGTTGGTCTTGGTCTGTTTCAGCTTGTCGACCAGGAACTCGATGGCAGCCACTTCATCCATAGGATGCAGGAGCTTGCGCAGGATCCACATACGCTGCAACTCGTCGTCGGCAGTCAGCAACTCTTCGCGGCGGGTGCCGGAACGGTTGATGTTGATGGCCGGGAAGACGCGTTTTTCAGCGATCTTGCGGTCCAGGGGCAGTTCCATGTTGCCGGTACCCTTGAACTCTTCGTAGATCACTTCGTCCATCTTCGAGCCGGTTTCAACCAGCGCGGTGGCGATGATGGTCAGCGAGCCGCCTTCTTCGATGTTCCGTGCCGCGCCGAAGAAACGTTTTGGCTTCTCCAGGGCGTGGGCATCGACACCACCGGTCAGGACCTTGCCGGAGCTCGGGATCACGGTGTTGTAGGCACGCGCCAGACGAGTGATCGAGTCGAGCAGGATGACCACGTCTTTCTTGTGCTCAACCAGGCGCTTGGCCTTCTCGATAACCATTTCGGCAACCTGCACGTGGCGGGTTGGCGGCTCATCGAACGTCGAGGCAACCACTTCGCCGCGCACGGTGCGCTGCATTTCGGTTACTTCTTCCGGACGCTCGTCGATCAGCAGCACGATCAGGTGAACTTCCGGGTTGTTACGGGCGATGTTCGCTGCAATGTTTTGCAGCATGATCGTTTTACCGGCTTTCGGCGGTGCAACGATCAGACCGCGCTGGCCTTTGCCGATCGGGGCGCACAGGTCGATGACACGACCGGTCAAGTCTTCGGTGGAACCGTTGCCGGCTTCCATCTTCATGCGCACGGTCGGGAACAGCGGGGTCAGGTTCTCGAAGAGAATCTTGTTCTTCGCGTTCTCCGGACGATCGAAGTTGATCGTGTCGACCTTGAGCAGTGCGAAGTAACGCTCGCCTTCCTTTGGAGGGCGGATCTTGCCAACGATGGTGTCACCGGTGCGCAAGTTGAAACGGCGGATCTGGCTCGGCGAGACGTAGATATCGTCTGGGCCGGCGAGATAGGAAGCGTCTGCAGAGCGCAGGAAGCCGAAGCCGTCCTGGAGGATCTCCAGCACGCCATCACCGGAGATTTCCTCGCCGCTTTTCGCGTGCTTTTTCAGCAGGGAGAAAATCACGTCCTGCTTGCGCGAACGGGCCATATTTTCTATGCCCATCTGTTCGGCCAATTCGAGCAGTTCGGTAATCGGCTTTTGCTTGAGTTCAGTCAGATTCATATAGGAATGACGTAATCATTTATGGAGGGGGGGAAATTAAGCTTTTGGCTTAATGAGGCCGCGCCGCAGAGAAGGCGACAGGATCGCGTACTTATTCGAAAAGGAGTGCGTCGGCGACGGCTAGCAGGGGGCAATGGAGAAACCAGTGCGGGGCCGAATGTACCACCTGAGTTTCGGAGCGTCTAGCCCTCAATAACGAAAAAGCCCCGCAATTTGCGGGGCTTTTCGGGTACCACCTGCAACGACGCTTAGATGTTGGCGTCGAGGAAGGCAGCCAGTTGCGACTTCGACAGCGCACCGACCTTGGTGGCTTCGACGTTGCCGTTCTTGAACAGCATCAGCGTCGGAATACCACGCACGCCGTGCTTGGCCGGGGTTTCCTGGTTTTCGTCGATGTTCAGCTTGGCAACGGTCAGCTTGCCTTTGTAGGTCTCAGCGATTTCGTCCAGGACCGGAGCGATCATCTTGCATGGACCGCACCACTCAGCCCAGTAGTCGACCAGTACAGCACCTTCGGCCTTGAGTACGTCAGCTTCGAAGCTAGCGTCGCTAACGTGTTTGATAAGATCGCTGCTCATGGAAGTCTCCAGGTTGTAAGCAAAAAAACGTGGCCCATCATAGCCGCCCTTCCCTCGTTCAGGAAGCCGCAGTTGATTGAGTCTCGCTATGGTGTTGCGTGAGTTTGGGTATAGCTCAACTCCGGCGGCGGCGGGAGCCAGGGACGCAATTTGGCGACGCCCAGCAGGATTTGGCGGTTCGCCGACCGCCCGTCGCGTGCATTGCCTGAGTCCATGTGAAAGCGAGCCTGCTCGCGATTGCCCCCACAGCGCTCACCCACACAACTGAGTTGGATCAATGCTTTAAACACTGCGCGTTGGCGGCAGCGATTGATCGTGGCACGATGGTCGGGTTATCGACCGAGACCTCTAGACCATGCCCCAATCCCAAGCCAAGAATCTGTCCCTGATCGCCGCTATCGACCTGGGCTCGAACAGCTTCCATATGGTCGTGGCCAAGGCTCACCACAATGAGATCCGCATTCTCGAGCGGCTCGGCGAAAAGGTGCAACTGGCGGCCGGGATCGACGAGGCGCGCCAACTCAACGAAGAATCCATGCAGCGCGGGCTCGATTGCCTCAAGCGTTTTGCCCAACTGATCAACGGCATGCCCCTGGGTGCGGTGCGGATCGTCGGCACCAACGCCCTGCGTGAAGCGCGCAACCGTGGCGAATTCATCCGCCGCGCCGAAGAAATCCTCGGCCACCCGGTCGAAGTCATCTCCGGGCGTGAAGAAGCGCGCCTGATTTACCTGGGCGTCTCCCACACCCTCGCCGACACTCCGGGCAAGCGCCTGGTCGCCGATATCGGTGGCGGCAGTACCGAATTCATTATTGGCCAGCGCTTTGAGCCGCTGCTGCGCGAAAGCCTGCAAATGGGCTGCGTGAGCTTCACCCAGCGCTACTTCAAGGACGGCAAGATCACCCCGGCACGCTACGCCCAGGCGTACACCGCAGCGCGCCTGGAGATCATGAGCATCGAACACGCCCTGCACCGCCTGACCTGGGATGAGGCCATCGGCTCCTCGGGCACCATTCGCGCCATCGGCCTGGCCCTCAAGGCCGGCGGCCACGGCGCGGGCGAGGTCAATGCCGAAGGCCTGGCCTGGCTCAAGCGCAAGCTGTTCAAGCTGGGCGACGCCGAGAAGATCGACTTCGAAGGCATCAAGCCTGACCGTCGGGCGATCTTCCCGGCCGGCCTGGCGATTCTCGAAGCCATCTTCGACGCCCTTGAACTGCAGCGCATGGACCATTGCGACGGCGCCCTGCGCGAAGGCGTGCTGTACGACCTGCTGGGCCGCCATCACCACGAAGACGTCCGTGAGCGCACCCTGAGCTCGCTGATGGACCGTTACCACGTCGACCTGGAGCAAGCCGCTCGGGTTGAACGCAAGGCCCTGCACGCGTTCGACCAGGTGGCGGTGGACTGGGAGCTGGATGACGGAGTGTGGCGCGAGCTACTGGGCTGGGCCGCCAAGGTCCATGAAGTCGGCCTGGACATCGCCCACTACCATTACCACAAGCATGGCGCCTACCTGATCGAGCACTCCGACCTCGCCGGCTTCTCCCGCGAAGACCAACTGATGCTGGCGCTGCTGGTACGTGGTCACCGACGCAACATTCCCAAGGACAAGTTTGCCGAGTTCGGCGACGAAGGCATCAAGCTGATCCGCCTGTGCGTGCTGCTGCGCTTCGCGATCCTGTTCCATCACATCCGCGGCACCCAGACGATGCCCCAGGTCACCCTGCACGCCAACCGCGACAGCCTGGAAGTGCAGTTCCCGGAGCAGTGGCTGGACGACAATCAGCTGACCCAGGCCGACTTCGCCCTGGAGGCCGAGTGGCTGGCGCGGATCGGGTTCACCCTCAACGTGCGCTGAGGCATGGCCTGAGCGGTGCAGAAACAAAAATGGCGATCCCCAGGGATCGCCATTTTTTTGCCTGCTACCTGTCGATCAACTGCTGACCGGCAAGATCGGGCTACCCAGACGCTCGAGCAACGTCGCCTGCGCACTGCGCGGGTTCTGGTTGCCGGTCGGGGTGTTGCGGATGTACCGACCGTCCGACTGCAGGCTCCAGCTGTGGGTGTTGTCGCTGAGGTACAGCTCCAGCTCTTTCTTGACCCGGGTCAGCAGTTTCTTGCCTTCTACCGGGAAGCAGGTCTCAACCCGTTTATCCAGGTTGCGCTCCATCCAGTCGGCACTGGACAGGAACATCTGCTCCTCGCCGCCATTGAGGAAGTAGAACACCCGCGTGTGCTCGAGGAAGCGACCGATGATCGAGCGCACGTGAATGTTGTGCGAGACCCCGGCGATGCCTGGCCGCAGGCAGCACATGCCACGCACCACCAGGTCGATGCGCACCCCTGATTGGCTGGCCTTGTACAGCGCGCGGATGATCTTCGGATCGGTCAGCGAGTTGAACTTGGCAATGATATGTGCCGGCTTGCCGTCGAGCGCAAACTGGGTTTCGCGGGCAATCATGTCGAGCATGCCCTTCTTCAGGGTAAACGGCGCATGCAGCAGCTTCTTCATGCGCAGCGTCTTGCCCATGCCGATCAACTGGCTGAATAGTTTGCCGACGTCTTCGCACAAGGCATCGTCGGACGTCAGCAAGCTGTAGTCGGTATACAGGCGGGCGTTGGCGGCGTGGTAGTTACCGGTACCCAGGTGCGCGTAGCGGACGATTTCGCCAGCCTCGCGACGCAGGATCAGCATCATCTTGGCGTGGGTCTTGAAGCCGACCACACCGTAGATCACCACCGCACCGGCAGCCTGCAAGCGGCTGGCCAGTTGCAGGTTGGACTCTTCATCAAAGCGCGCACGCAGCTCGATCACCGCAGTGACTTCCTTGCCGTTACGCGCGGCGTCGACCAGGGCATCGACGATTTCCGAGTTGGCGCCGGAACGGTACAGGGTCTGGCGGACCGCCAGCACATGCGGGTCCTTGGCAGCCTGGCGCAGCAGGTCGACCACCGGGGTGAACGACTCGAACGGGTGCAGCAACAGAATGTCCTGCTTGCTGATCACGCTGAAAATGTTCTCGCTGTTCTGCAGCAGTTTCGGGATCTGCGGGGTGAACGGCGTGTATTGCAGCTCGGGGTGACTGTCCAGGCCGGTGATGCTGAACAGGCGCGTCAGGTTGACCGGGCCGTTGACCTGATACAACTCGGTCTCGTGCAGGTTGAACTGCTTGAGCAGGTAGTCGGACAGGTGTTTCGGGCAAGTGTCGGCCACCTCCAGGCGCACCGCATCGCCGTAGCGCCGCGAGAACAGCTCGCCGCGCAGGGCGCGGGCCAGGTCTTCGACATCTTCGGTGTCGACCGACAGGTCGGCGTTTCGGGTCAGGCGGAACTGGTAGCAGCCCTTGACCTTCATGCCCTGGAACAGGTCGTCGGCGTGCGCATGGATCATCGACGACAGGAACACATAGTTATCGCCGGTGCCGCCGACTTCTTCCGGCAGCTTGATGACCCGTGGCAGCAAACGTGGTGCCGGGATGATCGCCAGGCCGGAGTCACGACCGAAGGCGTCGATGCCCTCGAGCTCGACGATGAAGTTCAGGCTCTTGTTCACCAGCAATGGGAACGGGTGCGTCGGATCGAGGCCGATCGGGGTGATGATCGGTGCGATCTCGTCGCGGAAATAGCGGCGTACCCAGGTCTTGATCTTGGTGTTCCAGTGACGCCGACGGATGAAGCGGACCTGATGTTTCTCCAGCTCCGGCAACAGGATGTCGTTGAGGATGGCGTACTGGCGATCGACATGGCCGTGCACCAGTTCGCTGATGCGGGCCAGCGCCTGATGCGGCTGCAGGCCGTCGGCACCGGCTTGTTCGCGGGCGAAGGTGATTTGTTTCTTCAGCCCGGCGACACGAATCTCGAAGAACTCGTCCAGGTTGCTGGAGAAGATCAGCAGGAACTTCAGCCGCTCCAGCAAGGGATAGGACTCATCCAGCGCCTGTTCCAGCACGCGGATGTTGAACTGCAGTTGCGACAGCTCGCGATGGATATACAGGCTGCTGTCATCCAGGCCCGGGATCGCGATGGCCGGCGCCGCCGGGGCGGCGTCGGCGACCACCACCGGCGGCGCTGCGACCGGTTCACGTTCCGGCAGCGCTTCGGGGGTGGATTCAACGACGGGCTCGACCACGGGCTGAGCTTCGTTTACAGCAACTTCAGTGAGTCCTTCGGTATTCATCGCGTGTTCCTGGGAGGGCTATTTTTGCTCTCGTAACAATTGAGCGGCACGTACGGCAAAGTAGGTGAGGATGCCATCAGCACCGGCGCGTTTGAAAGCGGTCAGGGATTCAAGAATCACCCCTTCGCTCAACCAGCCATTCTGGATTGCCGCCATGTGCATGGCGTATTCACCGCTGACCTGATAGACAAAGGTCGGCACTTTAAATTCTTCTTTGACTCGATAAAGAATATCCAGGTACGGCATGCCTGGCTTGACCATGACCATATCCGCACCTTCTGACAAGTCGCTAGCCACTTCATGCAAGGCTTCGTTGCCGTTGGCCGGGTCCATCTGGTAGGACGCCTTGTTTGCCTTGCCCAGGTTCAGGGCCGAGCCGACTGCATCGCGAAACGGACCGTAGTAGGCACTGGCGTACTTGGCCGAGTAAGCCATGATCCGCACGTTGACATGACCGGCCAGCTCCAGCGCTTCGCGGATCGCCTGGATCCGTCCATCCATCATGTCCGAGGGGGCCACCACCTGGGCACCTGCCGCAGCATGGGACAAAGCCTGGCGGACCAATGCATCGACGGTGATGTCGTTCTGCACGTAGCCTTCTTCATCAAGGATACCGTCCTGGCCGTGGGTGGTGAACGGGTCCAGTGCGACATCGGTGATTACCCCCAGCTCCGGGAACCGTGCACGCAGCGCGCGGGTAGCGCGCTGGGCAATGCCGTCCGGATTCCAGGCCTCGGCGGCGTCCAGGGACTTGAGCTCGCTCGGGGTCACCGGGAACAGCGCGATGGCCGGGATGCCAAGTTCTACCCACTGGGCCGCTTCCTCGAGCAACAAGTCGATGGTCAGGCGCTCTACGCCTGGCATCGAGGCCACCGCTTCGCGACGGTTCTCACCGTCCAGCACAAACACCGGCAGAATCAGGTCGTTGCTGGTCAGGACATTTTCCCGCACCAGACGGCGCGAAAAGTCATCGCGACGGTTGCGACGCAGGCGGGTTGCAGGAAACAAACGGTTGGCGGGGGTAAAGCTCACGGCAGACTCCTGAGCCCGCGCTGGCGGGCGAGCGTGACAGTTATAAGCGCTCATTATGACCGTCGTATGACAGTTGTGTGCACCCCTGTGACCAGTAGCCGCATTCATTGTCCTTGTAGGAAATGTTCACGTCGAGACACATTTGGATACTTTCCTCCCTGAGCCCGAAGGGTTAGGCTGCGCGTTCATTTCGCCAGCACCCAGACAATGCTCCAACAATTCCTGCATGATTTTGGCTACTTTGCCCTCTTTCTAGGCACGTTCTTCGAAGGCGAAACCATCCTGGTTCTTGCGGGATTCCTCGCGTTCCGCGGATACATGGACATCAATGTGGTGGTGGTCGTGGCGTTCCTCGGCAGCTATGCCGGTGACCAGCTGTGGTACTTCCTGGGACGCAAGCACGGGCGCAAGCTGCTGGCGCGCAAACCACGCTGGCAAATGATGGGCGACCGGGCGCTGGAGCATATCCGCAAGCACCCGGACATCTGGGTCCTGAGCTTTCGTTTCGTCTACGGCCTGCGCACGGTGATGCCGGTGGCCATCGGCCTGTCGGGATACCCGCCGGGACGCTACCTGATCCTCAACGGCATCGGCGCGGCGATCTGGGCTACCGCGCTGGCGGCTGCCGCCTATCATTTTGGCGCCGTACTCGAAGGCATGCTGGGCAGCGTCAAGAAATACGAGCTATGGGTGCTTGGCGCCCTGCTGGTGCTGGGCGTCGTCCTGTGGCTGCGTCGCCGTTTCAAGAACGCTCGCCTGGCCCGCCAGGTCTATGCCGACGAGCAGGCCTTGATCGCCGAAAAGGCCAAGAACGAGCCTACGACGCCAGCCGAGTGAACGACTTTTGGCAAGCGTACAACGCAATCCCACTCAGCACACTGTAAGCGCTCAGGCCGACCCAGATCAGATTGCTGGCCGGCCATAGCCCCGCCAGCGGTGCCAGCCATACCAGCGGTAGGTTCGATAGCAGCCGCAGCAGTTCCAGCCTGAGCGCCTGCGGGCGATTCTCCAGGGCCATGCCCAGCACAAACAGACCGAACGCCAGCGCGACCCAACCCAGCAGCAACGCGCTGCCGGGCAGGTGTTGCTCACGACCTAGCAGGTAACTGCCCAAGGCAACGTACAGGCAGAACTGCAGGGCTACGTACAATTGCTGGCGCCCGGCCAATGGCACCTCGAACTTGCGGAACTGGCTCAACTGCGGCTTGTGCAACGGGTACTTGGCGGCAACGTCCGCTGGCCGCCAGCCGGTACGCATGAACCAGATCCGCAGCTTGTCCCATAGCCGCTCGGCGCGCCGCGCATCGGTCCACAACTGCGCGTAGAACTGCACGTTCGCCCACAACGGATTCCAGCTGGCCAGCGGCGTGGTCACGCCAAAAATCACCGGCTCGTTGTCGTCCTCTTCCTGATAAGAACCAAACAGCCGGTCCCAAATAATGAACACCCCGCCATAGTTGCGATCCATGTAGAGAGCGTTCTGTGCATGGTGAGCACGATGATTGGATGGGGTCACGAAGAACCACTCGAACCAGCCCAGCTTGGGAATGTGCCGGGTGTGGACCCAGAACTGGTACAGCAGGTTCAGCGCCGCGACACTGACAAACACCAGCAGGGGCACGCCGAGCACTGCCAGCGGCAGATAGAAGATCCAGCCCAGCAGGAACCCGGTGCTGGTCTGGCGCAGCGCCGTGGACAGGTTGTAGTCCTCGCTTTGATGGTGCACCGAATGTGCCGCCCAGAGGATGTTGCGCTCATGGCCACAGCGGTGCAGCCAGTAGTAGCACAAGTCATAGAGGACAAAGGCCGACACCCAGGTCCACGGGTTGTCCGCCGACAGTTCGAACAGCGCCAGGTGCTCGAGGGCAAAGGCGTAGGTCAGCAGGCCCACGCCCTTGGTCAGCAGCCCGGTGGTGGTCGACAACACGCCCGTGCTGAGGCTGTTGATCGCGTCCGCCAGGCGGTAATGACTGACTCCCCGCCAACGGTCGGCCAGCAGCTCGATGGCAATCAGCACGAAGAAAAACGGCACCGCATACAAAATGAAATTCATGACGCGACCCGTGGGCAGTGGTTGTCCAGAGATTAGGCCCAGACACGCAGCAACCCTATGGCAACGAGCGACAAATTAGTGGACATTTAGCGCCATGAACCTGGAGAAGAACCCATGAGCAAAAAAGTTGCAGTGATACTTTCCGGCTGTGGCGTCTATGACGGCGCCGAGATCCACGAAAGCGTGATTACCCTGCTGCGCCTCGACCAGCGTGGCGCACAGGTGCAGTGCTTTGCCCCGAACATCACCCAGTTGCATGTGATCAATCACCTGACTGGCGAAGAAATGCCCGAGTCGCGCAATGTGCTGGTGGAGTCGGCCCGCATCGCCCGTGGCCAGGTCAAGGACCTGCGTGACGCCAACGCCGAGGACTTTGATGCGCTGATCGTTCCCGGAGGGTTTGGCGCCGCCAAGAACCTTTCCAACTTTGCCATCGAAGGCGCGGGCTGCAGCCTGCAACCAGAAGTCCTGGCCCTGGCCGAGGCTTTTGCCGAAGCCGGCAAGCCGGTGGGCCTGATCTGTATTTCCCCGGCCCTGGCGGCGAAGATCTACGGTCCCGGCGTCACTTGCACCATCGGCAACGATGCCGATACCGCTGCGGCGCTGACCAAGATGGGCGCCACCCACACCGACTGCGCCGTCACCGACATCGTCGAAGACAAGGCGCGCAAACTGGTGAGCACCCCGGCCTACATGCTGGCGCAGTCGATCAGCGAAGTGGCTTCAGGTATCAACAAGCTGGTGGACCGGGTGCTCGAACTGACCCACGAAAACGACGCCTGACCTACCCCGCAGCAGGCGCTGGCGTGCCAGCGCAAAGGGCCTGGGTGGCAACGTTCAGGCCTGGCGGCTGAGCCGGGTCAGGATCCGGTCCAGCGCATTGGCGAACGCCTGTTTTTCCCGTTCGCCGAACGGCGCCGGACCGCCACTCATCTGCCCCTGTTCACGCAGGTCGGTGAACAGATTGCGCACCGCCAGGCGGTCGCCCATGTTCTGTGCATCGAACTCCTTGCCGCGCGGGTCCAGCGCGGCAACGCCCTTTTTCACCAGGCGGTCGGCCAGCGGCACATCGCTGCAGATCACCAACTCGCCGGGTACGGCATGCTCCACCAGGTAGTCGTCCGCCGCATCCGGGCCGCTGGGCACCACGATCAACTTGACCAGCGCCAGGCCCGGCTTGGTCTGCGGCTGCCCCGCCACCAGCAACACCTCGAACTGACGCTTGAGGGCAAACTTCACTACCAGATCCTTCGCCGCCCTGGGGCAGGCATCGGCATCGATCCAGACTCGCATTGTGTTTTCCTCTGTTGAAAGCATCGCGGGCAAGGCGAATGCTGGTTACGAAACCGGCATGCGCCGCTTCTCGGCCATACGACTGCGGCTGTACAACACGACAATCGCCAGGATCGCCACTGCCTGCGCACCGAGCGAATAGGCATCAGCGTGAATCCCCAGCCAGTCGAAGTCAAAGAATGGCACCGGACGCGTGCCAAAGACCCCGGCTTCCTGCAAGGCTTTCACACCATGCCCGGCAAACACCACCGACAAGGCGCAGAGCAGCCCGGCATTGATGCCGAAGAACAGGGCCAGGGGCAATTTCGCCGAGCCGCGCAAAATCACCCAGGCCAGGCCGATCAGCAGCACCAGCGCGGTTGCACCACCCGCCAGCACCGCGTTGTGCCCGGCCGGGCCGGCTTGCAGCCACAGGGTTTCGTAGAACAGGATCACTTCGAACAGCTCGCGGTACACCGAGAAAAACGCCAGGATCGCAAAACCGAAACGCCCACCTCCGCCCACCAGGCTGCTCTTGATGTAATCCTGCCAGGCCGCCGCATGGCGACGGTCGTGCATCCAGACACCCAGCCATAGCACCATGACGCTGGCGAACAGGGCGGTCGCCCCTTCGAGCAGTTCGCGCTGGGCGCCACTGACATCGATCACATAGGCGGCCAACGCCCAGGTGGCAAGACCGGCCAGCAAGGCCAGGCCCCAGCCGACATTGACACTGCGCACCGCCGATTGCTGGCCAGTGTTACGCAGGAACGCGAGGATCGCCGCCAGTACGAGGATCGCCTCCAGGCCTTCGCGCAACAGGATCAACAGGCCAGAGATGTAGCTCAGCGACCAGCTCAAGCCATCGCTGCCCAGAAGGCTGGCGGACTCCTTGAGCTTGGCTTTGGCGGTATCCAGGCGCTGCTGGGCCTGCTCCACCGGCAAACCGTCCTGCAGCGACTGACGGTAGGCCATCAGCGACTTTTCGGTGTCTTTGCGCACTGTGGCGTCGACGTTATCCAGCGAGCTCTCGACCAGCTCGAACCCCTCCAGATACGCCGCCACCGACAGGTCGTAGGCCTGGTCGTGGTCGCCGGCACGATAGGCGGCGATGCTCTTGTCCAGGGTCGCGGCGGTGTAGTCGAGCAACTGCCCCGGGCCACGCTTGACTTGCGGAGGCTGGGCCCGTTGCGCACGGAAGGTGGCCGCCGCTTCAGGTCCGTCGGCCGCCAGCACTTCGGCCGGCGTCTGGCGCGCCAGATCGGCCAGGTTGTAGGTCTGCTGGTTTTTCACCGCCGCCGGGTCGACGCTGAAACTAGCGATGTAAGTCGCCAGGTCCCAGCGCTGACGCTCGTCCAGTTGATCGGCGAACGCCGGCATGTCGGTGCCTTCGATGCCCTGCCCAAGGGTGCTGTAGATCGCGTAGAGACTCAGGCGGTCCTGGCGCGAGCTATCCCGCAGGTTCGCCGGCGCAGGCTCCAGGCCGACCCCGGCGGGGCCATCGCCAGCACCGCTGGCGCCATGGCACACCGAGCAATGCTGGGCATACAACGGTGCACCGCGCACGGGGTCGGGGGTAATGATCGGCGCTTGGCTGACCTCGTAGGCCACCGCCAGCTTCGCACCCAACTGCCGCGCCTGGCGGGCGACACTCACACCGTCCTGGCGCTCGGCGACCGCCTTGCTCAGTGCGAGCACGCCCTGCTCCAACTCAGGCTTCTGCGGCCTGGCCGGCAATCCCGCGATAAAACCCTGCAGCGCCCGCAGAAACTCGACCTGCTCCTGATACTCGGCGGCATCGATCACCTTGCCTGCCTCGACCGCCGCCGGGTAATCGGCGCCAATGTAATCGAGTACGTGCAGGGCCTGGGGAGCGCCTTCCACGGTGTCGGCCAGCAGATTGAAACTGCACAGCGATAACCACGGGAGCACCAGCCAGGCCAGAAAACGGGACGGGGCAGTCATGAATGAATCTCAATTGGAAATACGAAGTTACATATTGTTCACTTCGAATGAGCTTCACTCAAGCTTTGTCGTGCTTTGGGCGTTTTATCCCGCGCAGAAATGAAAAAGGCGACCCCTCGGGGTCGCCTTGCCGGGTGCCGGACGGCTTACACCACCGCTTTACGCAGAGTCGCCATAAACGCCGCAGCACCAATGAACAAACCAGCAAAGGTACGGTTCATGCGTTTCTGTTGCTTGGGAGTACGCAGCAGGCGCAGCACCTTGGACGCAAGGCCCGTGTAGCCGGCCATCACCACCAGGTCGACGCAGATCATCGTCGCCCCCAGGATCAGGTACTGCGCCACCAGCGGTGCGTGCGGGTCAATGAACTGTGGCAGTACCGCCAGCATGAACACCAATGCCTTGGGATTGCTAACGTTCACCAGGAAACCGCGGAACATCAGGGCCAAGGGCTTGCCGATCGGGCGAACCGCCGCATCATCGTTCAGGTCGCTGGGCAGCGCTTGCCATTGCTTGACGGCGAGAAACACCAGGTAGGCAACACCAAACCACTTGATCACATAAAACGCAGTGGCCGACGTCGCGAGAATCGCCCCAACCCCGGCCGCGACGATCGCAATCTGCAAGGCCAGGCCCAGTTGCAGGCCCAGGGCGTTCCAATAACCGCGCCAGAACCCGTAGCGCAAACCGCTGGACATCGACGCGATGGCGCCGGCGCCCGGAGAAAGGCTGATCACCCAGCAGGCGGCAAAAAACGCCAGCCATGTTTCAAGCACCATCGCACACCTCGACTCAAGCTTCTTGTCAGGCGTCTAAGCTAATGCGCCAGCCGGCGAATGACTATCGATTTTTTGCAGGAAGTGGCCGCTGCCGACCAGCGTGTCGGCTATTTTTCAAAGCCGCTGGAAGGCAGTACGTCGCTACCGCGCCAGCGGCGCACGGAGCGCTGGAAGAACAGGCTGTTGGGCACTTGCACCATGGCGCTACCGGTGCCCAGTTCCTCGGCCTCGATCAACGTGGTGTACAGCAGGTTGATCGCCACCACTCGACCCTTGACGCCGGGCTTGTCGGTGGTGTCCACCAACTCGACCACATCCCCCAGGCGAAACGGCCCGACGGTGAAGATCAGGATCGCGCACAGCAGGTTCGACAGCACACTCCACATGGCGAAGAACGCCACCGCGGCGACCGCGACAAAGCCGGATAGAGCGGTCCACAGCACCGTGGCGGAAACCCCCAGGCGCTCGAGGACAAAGATCAGCGCACTGCCCATGATCAGCCAGCGCAGGCCGCCGCGCAGCGGCATCAGCAACTGCGGCGGAAACGGGTAACGCTCACCCAGACGAGTCAGGCCTTTCGCCACGAAGCGCTGCGTCAGGTAACCCGCCAACAGGATCAGCAGGATCTGCACGCCGAGCCAGATCGGCTCGACCCACACGGCCGGCAATGGCAGCTTGAAGGCTTCCATCACGACAACGCCTCCAGCTCCGCCTGCATGCCTTCCAGCAGTTCCAGGGCTTGCATCCAGGCCTCTTCAAGCTCGGCTTCACGGACTTTCAATTTGGCCTGCTCGGCCAGCAGGTCACGCAATTCGTTCTTGCGCGCCGGCTCGTAGATATCGCTGTCGCCCAGACTGGTGTCGACCTTGGCCAGTTTCTCGTGCAACTTGCCCAGCTCGGCTTCCAGCTTGTCGGCTTCGCGCTTGTGCGGTGCCAGTTGCTGACGCAACGCCGCGGCTGCCTGGCGCTGGGCCTTCTTGTCGGTCTTGTCCGGGTTGACCGGTGTGCTACTCACCGGCGCGTTGCGCTGGCGATACTCGACCAGCCAGCGGGCGTAGTCTTCCAGGTCGCCGTCGAACTCCTCGACCTTGCCATCGGCCACCAGGAAAAAGTTGTCGGTGGTGCTTTTGAGCAAGTGACGGTCGTGGGAGACCACCAGTACCGCACCACTGAATTCCTGCAGGGCCATGGTCAGCGCCAGGCGCATTTCCAGGTCCAGGTGGTTGGTCGGTTCGTCGAGCAGCAGCAGGTTCGGCCGCTCCCAGGCGATCAGGGCCAGCGCCAGGCGAGCTTTTTCGCCGCCGGAGAAGTTCAGCACCGGCTCGTCGATCCGTGCACCACGGAAGTCGAAGCCGCCGAGGAAATCGCGCAGGGTCTGCTCACGCTCGGTTGGCGCCAGGCGCTGCAAGTGCAGCAACGGGCTGGCCTTGGCATCCAGCGAGTCCAGTTGGTGCTGGGCAAAGTAACCCACCACCGTGTTCTCGCCACGGGTCAGGCGGCCTGCCAGCGGCTCGAGCTCACCGGCTAGGTTCTTGATCAGGGTCGACTTGCCCGCACCGTTGGGGCCGAGCAGGCCGATCCGGGCGCCGGGGGTCAGTTGCAGCTTGACCTTCTCCAGGATGGTCTTGTCGCCATACCCCAGGCGGGCGTCGGACAGGTCGATCAGTGGGCTGGAGATCTTTGTCGACTCGCGGAACACGAAGTCGAACGGCGAATCGACGTGGGCAGCGGACAACTCCTCCATCCGCTCCAGCGCCTTGATCCGGCTCTGGGCCTGGCGGGCCTTGGTGGCCTGGGCCTTGAAACGGGCGATGTAGCTTTCCATGTGCGCCCGCTGAGCCTGCTGCTTCTCGTAGGCCTGTTGCTGCTGCGCCAGACGTTCGGCACGGGCCCGTTCGAACGCCGTGTAGCCACCGCGGTACAGGGTGATCTTGCGCTGATCGACGTGGGCCACGTGATCGACCACCGCATCGAGGAAGTCACGGTCGTGGGAAATCAGCAGCAGGGTGCCGGGGTAGCTCTTTAGCCACTCTTCGAGCCAGATGATGGCGTCGAGGTCCAAGTGGTTGGTCGGCTCATCGAGCAGCAACAGGTCCGATGGACACATCAATGCCTGCGCCAGGTTCAGACGCATCCGCCAGCCACCGGAGAAATCTCCGACCTGACGGTCCATCTGCTCGTTGGTGAACCCCAACCCGGCGAGCAATTTGCGTGCACGGGCGTCGGCGGTATAGCCGTCGGCGCTATCGAGTTCCGAATGCAGGCGCGCCAGGGCGGCACCATCATGGGCCGCTTCGGCTGTCGCCAGGTCGCGCTGGACCTCGCGCAGGCGCAGGTCGCCATCGAGCACGTAGTCGACCGCCAGGCGTTCGAGCGTCTCGATTTCCTGGCGCATGTGGGCGATACGCCAATCGGCCGGCAGGAAGCAGTCACCCGAATCCGGGTGCAGCTCGCCCCGGATCAAGGCGAACAGGCTCGATTTGCCGGCGCCGTTGGCACCGATGAGGCCGGCTTTGTGGCCGGCGTGCAGGGTCAGCTCGGCGTCTTCTAGCAGACGTTGCGGGCCACGCTGTAAAGTCAGGTTCTGAAGTCGAATCATAATGGCGGCGGAGTCTACCAGCTTCGCTCGCAACTAGCGCGAGTAGCACTATGTCCTCTGACCTGTGGAGCTTTTCCCTCGACACCTATGCACGACCTTGCGTGGAGGACGCGTGCCTGCGATTGCAAGGCGCCGGGGCCAATGTCTGCCTGCTGCTCTGCGCGGCCTGGCTCGGTGCACGGGGTGTCGCCTGCAACCGCCAACGCCTTCTAGACCTTCAGCAAGTCGCCTTGCCCTGGTCCCGCGACGTGGTGGAGCCCCTCCGGCAATTGCGCACGTCATGGAAACTCGCCGCGGCAGCTGACCCACAGCTCGCGACTCTGCGCGCGCAGGTCAAGGCACTGGAGCTTGCAGCCGAGCGGCAACTGTTGGGGCGTCTGGAAAGTTCGGCACAGGACTGGCCGGCAGCTCAAGCGAACGACTTGGCCGCGTGGCTGGAAGGATTGGCGACGGACGCCGCCAACCTTGATCGCGACGCGCTGCAGCAGCTGCGCGTCGCGTTGACCTCGGCTTAGGAAGCGCTGGTCGGGGTGTTGGTGGTGCTGTTGGTGGCGGCTGGCGCGGTGCTGGTCACTGCGACCGGCGCTGACGCTGGCGCAGCGGCTGGCGTGGGGGTCGCCGGTTTGGCAGCCACGGCAGCGGTGGCAGGCTTGGCAGCAGCCGGTTTCGCGGCCACCGGCTTTTTCACCGCAGGCTTGGCGGCGGGCTTGGCCGCTACTGGCTTGGCTGCAGGTTTCGCAGCGCTGGCTGCCGCAGGTTTTGCTGCTGGCTTGGCAGGTGCCTTGGCAGCAGGCTTGGCGGCTGGTTTAGCAGCCGGCTTGACCGCTGGTTTAGCGGCAACCGGTTTGGCTGCTGGCTTGACGGCCGGTTTCGCGGCAGCGGTTTTCGCTACTGGCTTGGCGGCCGGTTTTGCGGCGGCGGTTTTCGCGGCAGGCTTGGCGGCGGCTGGTTTTGCCACTGGCTTGGCTGCTGGTTTGGCCGCAGCAGTTTTCGCCACTGGCTTGGCCGCTGGTTTGGCGGCAGCGGTTTTTGCCACTGGCTTGGCCGCTGGTTTGGCCGCTGCAGTTTTAGCCGGGGTCTTGGCTGCAGGCTTGGCCACAGTTTTAGCTGGAGCCTTGGTCGCTGCCGGTTTGGCCGCAGGTTTTTTTGCCGCCGGTGCTGGCTTGGCCGAACGCTGGGTCAAGACCTTGCCAACGGCCTCTTTCACCCGGCCTACACCCTGGGCCAGTTTCAGGCTTTCCTGGGCATCGCGTTTGAGATTGAGGATGTAGTTGCGCGTCTCGGATTGACGGTCCTTGAGCGCGTCGAGCAGGTCTTCAAGTTCCTTGACCGCACCCTTGGCCTTGGCCTGTGCCTTGGACTTGCCGGCCGCCGCAGCGTCCTGCAATTTGGTGCGCGATTTGTGCAGTTTTTCCTGAGCTTTTCCGCGTTGCTTTTCCAGCTTGGCGAGCAGTTTTTCAGCATCAGCCAAGGCTTGTGAACAAGCATTTTCCAAATGTTCGAGCAGGCTGCCCGAAAGCTGTTGGAGTAAGTGCAACGGAGTATTTACAGGCTTCTTATTGGCCGACATGGGTTACCTCCTGGCTGACGTGAGTGCGGCTCATACTAGACCTCTGCTGCTACCGCCGCTAGGGCATGTTGACAGTATCGATTGCCGTGGGTTGCACGGAACTGAAAATGTTCCGCCTGCACCTCAAAGCAGTTCACCGACCGAGGCATTCTCACTGGCATAATCCTGCGCATTCCACGCTGGAGAATGCTCATGTCGCGTCTGCTTTTTTTACCCCTGTGCCTGATTTTTTCAATGGCGCAGGCTGCTGAAAAAAAACCTGGGGATGAGGCTCATGATCTCGCCTACAGCCTCGGTGCGAGCCTGGGTGAACGCCTGCGCCAGGAGGCTCCCAACCTGCAGATCCAGGCGCTGATCGAAGGTTTGCAACAGGCCTATCAAGGCAAGCCGCTGGCGCTCGACGACCAGCAGATCGAGCGGATCCTGACCGAGCACGAAGCACGAATGAGCGAGCGGCCAGGCGTACCGCAAAGTGAAGTTGCCCTGCAAACGGAGCAGCGTTTTCTGGCTAGCGAAAAGTCCCGCCCGGGCGTGCGCGAACTGGCGGACGGCATTCTGCTGACCGAACAAGTTGCCGGCAGCGGCGCCAAGGCCGGCCCCCATGGCAAGGTCCAGGTTCGCTACATTGGCAGGCTACCCGACGGCACGGTGTTCGATCAGAACGAGCAGCCACAATGGTTCAGTCTCGACAGCGTGATTCGTGGTTGGCGCACCGCCCTGCAGCAAATGCCGGTGGGGGCAAAATGGCGCCTGGTGATTCCTTCGGCACAGGCCTATGGTGCCGACGGCGCCGCAGACCTGATCGCCCCGTTTACACCCTTGGTATTTGAAGTGGAGCTGCTCGGCGTCTCCGGCTGATCAATCCGCGAAAACGCAAAACGGCGCGCCATGCGCACCGTTTTGGAGGTTACCAACCGCTCGAGGTTCAGGCTTGTGCCGGAGCCTCTTCCTTGTGGGCGGTGTGCAGCACTTCGATCAGGCAGTCTTCCAGTTCGAAGCGCTCGTGGAGCAAACCACCCAGCTCCTTGAACTTCTCGGCAACACACTTGCCGGCATCGCACAGATCATTGAACGCCAGCAGCTTTTCAGTGATGACGTCGATGCGTGGGTAGAGGGTTTCAGCCAACTCCAGACCGCGCTTGTCGCCAAACGCCTTGGCCTCGCCGGTGAGCTGTTCGTAGATCTCGAAATGGCCGGCAGAGACGTAGTCGACCAGGACCCCGCAGAACTCCTGTAAAGGCTGTCGATTGTCGCCCAGCGCCTCGGGCTTGGCACCGAGAGCATCATAGGCCCGAACCAGCTCGTGACGCTCCTGCAACCAGCGATCGATCAGCAGGTGCACTCCACCCCAGCGTTCCTGAGCATTCTGACAACTTTCGAGCATGGTGATCTCTCTTCCCTTTTGGGTAATGCCACCCGCGCTGGCCGCAAGACTTGAGGATCAAGGTTCGGCCAGGCAAGGCACCATCGAGCAACATGAATCCAATGACACGTGCGGGCCAGATTATGCTCGCACGCCAACTGCTTCAAGGTACGCAGGAGATAAAGTTCATACAAGTGTTTAATCCGTTGTCCAGCCCGGGTGCGACGACTCGCCGCTGGACGGTCGCTGACAGGCATACCAGACCAGTCGCAGAGTTTGGTAAGTGGCGAGAATCAGCACCGCGACAAAAAACATCAGGCTCCACTCAGCGATGCTCAGGTCGAACAGCGACCAGGAAATATGCGCACAATCGACAGTGCCATTGAACATTCGCTTGAGCAGGCACAACAACGGAGTGTCGGGTGAATAGCCCAGGGTTTCTGGCGCACAGGCCACCAATTGCTTGACCGGGTCACTTTGCAACAGCACCTGGCGCCACGCGATGGCCGTGCCCGCACCGGCACAGGTCAGGCCCGCCAGCCAGTACACGACGCTGCCCAGGCGCTGGGGGCCATGCAAGGCAGCACTCATGCAGACCAGCGTGAACAGCAGCAGACAGACCCGCTGCAGCATGCACAGGCCACAAGGCTCGAGGCCGATGGCGTACTCCAGATAATACGAAGCGCCCAAGGCCATGGCACCAGCAAGGAACGCCATGAAGAACAAGGAGCGTGAGCAGGCCAAAGACATGGCTTATCCGTAGAAGAAGGGACAGGCCATTACGGTAGAGGAAAGCGCTGAGGCCTTTCAAGGCGGGGGGACGTGGAGACTTCGACAAGAACGTAGGGAAATGCCAATAGGCGCAGCAGGACTCCATGTAGCCCACTGTAAGACTGCGCCTACAGCGCGAAGATCGAGGTGTAATCCGGCCTTCGTGACACGGCAGGTCCGCCCCTTTTGGACGGCCCTGCCTGACCCCATCCTACGCGCGAACGGGAACCGGTAACGGTGAAGCCAACAGGCGCTCATCCAGCAGCCCCAGCCCTTCCTGGAAGAGTTGATTGCTGCGGTCGGTATCACCCAGTTGAGCCAACAGCCGCGCCAGCTCGGCACAGGCTTCCGGATTGCGCTGCAGACGCAGGCTGCTCTCCAGATAGTCTCGCGCCTTGCCCCACAGGCTGGTCTGCAGACACAGGCGGCCGAGAGTCAGCAACAGGCTCGGATCGTCGGGGTGCTGCTTCAGCCAACCCTCGGCAGTCTGCAACTGGCGCGCCGGATCACTACCGCGCAACAACCCATACAGGCGCGCCAGGTGGCTGTCGTATTGACGTTTGAGGGCTGCCCGCAGGACCTCTTCGGCTTCGACCTCGGCGCCCAGCTGACGCAACTGCTCGGCATAGGCCAGCACCAGTTGTGGTTCCTGGCGTTGGGCCGAAGTCAGTTGCTGCCAGGCGCGATTGAGCGATTGCAAGCCCACGGCCCCACCCTCTTCCTGGCGCGCCGCCAGGGTCAGGTTTTCACCCCAGGCCCGCCGCTCCAGCTCAGCCAGTTCACTGGCCGGCAAGACCTTGTCCTTGCGCAGCTCGGGCAACAGGCGGATCACCGAGGACCAATCGCCACGTTGCTGATGCAGGCGCTGCAATTGGCGCAACACTTGAACACTGTGGGGATGACGTTCGTGCATGGCCAGCAGCGTGGCCATGGCGCCGTCGGTATCGCCACGGTCGGTCTGCAATTGCGCGTGGCTCAGGGCAATCGCCAACTCGGCCTGGGGCTGGCGCTCCAGGGCGCGCTCCAGCAGGTTGTCGCTTTCTTCATAGCGCCCCAGCTCATTGGCTGCCCGGGCAGCACCCAGGTAGTAGAGCAGCGGCTGGCGCTCGGCTTCGGCGGCCCGCTGCAGGTGGCGTTGGGCGCTCGCCCAGCGGCCTTCGGCGAGATCCAGCTGACCGTGTTCGATCGCCACCTGAACCCGCCGACTGCGGTTGCGGTTCGACCAGGGGTTGACTACACCGCTGGAGACCGCCACCAACTCGACCAGGGCCTTGATCCCCCACAGCACCAGCCAGATCAGCGCGACCAGCAGCAAGGTCGCCCACAGGCTCGACTCATAACGGAAGGTCTTGTAGGCGATCAGTACGTACCCAGAGTGCTGGGCAATCGCCAGCCCCAAAGCGCCAGCGGCGGCGATCACCAGGAACACAATCACATAGAGACGTTTCATGGGCTGGTCTCCGGCGTGACGCCCGCAGCGGCCTTGGCTGCAGGTTTGACCGACTCCTCGGCATTCACGTTACGCCGCTCCAGATAACCCTGGACCGCGCTCAAGGTGGTCGCCAGATCAGGGGTCAGCACCGTGACCGGCTGCTGGCTCAGCTCATTGAGCTGTTCAAGCATCACCTGGCTTTGCGGGTTGTCCTGATTGAAGCTGCCTTTGAGCACATCCCGTGCCTCGGTCAGCGCCTGGCTGTAGACCGGCGCCTGACCGTTGAGCGCGGCCCATTGCGCCTGCTCGATCGCCAGGCTCAAGGCCAGGCGGACCTGGGTCAGGCTCTGGCCGGCAAGCAACGGACGGATGTTTTTGTCGGCATTAAAATCGATGCGGATGTAGCGCGAGACTTGATCCCACCACTGCGCCCAGCGACTGGCCCCATCGCCATCGGCGGTCAGGCCGAGCAGCGAGTCGCCGCGGTCGTGGTACTCGGGCGCCAGTTCGGTGAGCTCGGCGACCTGGTCACGCAAGGCGCCCAGCTTCAGGAACAACCCGGTGCGGTCCGGCTGCTCGGTGCTGCGCAACGCTGCCAGGCTCTTGGCGAGCTGCTCGCGGGCCGCAAAGGCACCGGGATCATTCTGCTCACGAAGGATTTCGTCAGCACCCTGGACCAATGCCCGGGCGCTGCTGATGTCTTGCAGGGCGGATAAACGCAGGCTGGCCAGGCGCAACAAATGTTCGGCCTCAGCCAAACGCCAGTCCTTGCGACTGGCCCCCAGCACGGTTTCCAATCGCTGGTTCAAGCGCTGCTGGTCGCCTTGCAATTGGGTGACCAGGCGCTGCCGGGCGTCCAGTTCGTCGGCGCCCGGCAATTGCTCCAGGCGTGTCGTCAGGCGTTGCTCATTGAGCTTGAGGCCTTGCGCCTGGTCGCTCAGTGCCTGCAATTGCGCCACTTGTTGCTGGGTGTTGGCCTGCAGACTGCGCATCTGCCAGACGCCCCAGCCGCCAACGGCCACGCCCGCGGCGCCCACCAACAACGCCAGAATCGCCAGCCCGTTACCCCGGCGTGGCTCTGGGCTGTTCACAGTTTCAACCGGCGCCTCGAGCGCGAGCTGGACGTCATCTTTAGGCAAGGTTGTTTCGCTCACGTATCCATCCTTTGCATTAGAGAACGGGTCGGGTTGCTCCCAACGCCGTTAGCAAGGCCGTGGCACTGGCACCACGACAATCCACAACTGTTCGGGCGCCTGCCGCCCGTGCCATCTCGGCGACACGCGGGCTCGGCACAAACAAGGGCAACTGCGCCAACGCCGGCCAGGCATCACCGGCCATTTGGTGCAGGTGCGCAAAACCCTGTCCACTGCTGACCACCAGGCCGTTCAAGCGTTCCGCTTGAATCCGCGCAGGCAAGGCCGCCTCGGCGTACTGCGGCAAGTCGCGACGGTACACCTCCAGGTAATCGACACTAGCACCTTGCTCGCGCAAACGCTCAGCCAGCAGCTCGCGCCCACCCTCGCCGCGCAGGATCAACACGCGCGCGGCGGGCTGCGCGATCGCCTCACGCAACTGCCTGACCTGCAGCAATGCTTCGCTGTCATCGCCCTCCAGCGGAAAGCTGACGTCCAGGCCGTGTGCCTGCAGGACCTGGGCCGTCGCCGCGCCGACGCTGAACCACGATAAGCGTGGTAACGGCGACCAGCGTTGCTCGAGCAGGGCCAGGCCCATTTTGGCCGCCGGCTTGCTGACCACTATCACCGCGCAGTAACGGTCGAAACCGTCGATCACCGCACGCATTGTGTCAGTCAATGCCAGGGGTGCCATTTCCAAAAGCGGCAAGCTGCTGCTGAAAATCCCCTGTTCGGCCAGCAGGCTCGCCAGTGCCGCCGAATCCTCTGCCGGACGCGTCAGCAGCAGGCGCCAGCCGGTCACTCGTGACCTGCCTCACCGTAGACCGCTTTCAGAATGTCATCGGCACCCTGGCGCAGAAGGTCTTCGGCCACTTGCACACCCAAGGCCTCGGCAGCGGCGCGCGGCGCACGGGCCTCGGCACTGAGCAACAGGCCACCGTTCGGATCGCCGACCAGGCCACGCAACCACAGCTGTTCGCCTTCAAGCACGGCGTAACAGGCGATCGGTACCTGACAGCCACCATTGAGGTGCTTGTTCAGGGCGCGCTCGGCAGTGACCCGGGTAGCAGTGTCCTGGTGATGCAGAGGCGCCAGCAGCGCGTGAATCTCGCTGTCGGCGCTGCGGCATTCAATGCCCACGGCGCCCTGGCCACCGGCCGGCAGGCTGTCGTCGACGCTGATCGAGTCGCTGATGCGGTCTTCGAAGCCCAGGCGAATCAGCCCCGCGGCGGCGAGGATGATCGCGTCGTACTCGCCGGCATCCAGCTTGGCCAGGCGCGTGTTGACGTTGCCCCGCAGGAAGCGGATCTGCAGGTCCGGACGACGGGTCAGCAGTTGCGCCTGGCGACGCAGGCTCGAAGTGCCGACCACACTGCCCTTGGGCAACGCGTCGAGGCTGGCGTAGGTGTTGGAGACAAAGGCATCGCGCGGGTCTTCGCGCTCACAGATGCAGAACAGGCCCAGGCCTTCGGGGAAGTCCATGGGCACGTCTTTCATCGAGTGCACGGCAATGTCGGCTTCGTTTTCGAGCAGCGCGGTTTCCAGTTCCTTGACGAACAAGCCCTTGCCACCGATCTTCGACAGGGGCGAATCAAGCAGCTTGTCGCCGCGACTGACCATGGGCACGAGCGTCACGATCAGGCCGGGATGAGCCTGCTCCAGACGAGCTTTGACGTATTCGGCCTGCCACAAGGCCAGGGCACTTTTGCGGGTAGCGATGCGGATTTCGCGAGGGGACATGGATCAATCCGTACTGAATAGATACGGCGGATAATAACAGCTCAGCCAAATTCGCTTTGACTTGTATCAGAAACAGCGCGGCCTCCCTGGCCTCGCTTGCCCGCGAAAAGGCCGCGTAATCGTTGCCCGACACGCTCTACAGCTGTTGCATCATCTTGCGTACACCGGCGACATGGCGCCGGCTGACAATCAGCGCATCGCCGTTGAGGCCTTTGAGAAACAGCTGGAAATGCCCCAGTGGTGTACGTTGCAGACGCTCGATACGCTCGCGGGCCACCAGCGCATTGCGGTGGATGCGCACGAAACGGTCGCCAAATTCGTCTTCGAGGGCCTTGAGGGGTTCATCCAGCAGCACTTCGCCGCCTTCGTGGCGCAAGGTCACGTATTTGTGGTCGGCAATGAAATAGACCACTTGCCCCAGCGGAATCAGCTCGATGCCTTTGCGGGTACGGGCGCTGATATGGCTGCGTGGCCCGCTGCCGCTTTCGGCCGCCGGGCGGGTCAGAGCCGCGAGCTGTACCCGGTTGGGCCGCTCGGCCTTTTTCAGGGCTTCGAGCAGTTGCTCCGAACGCACCGGCTTGACCAGGTAGCCCACTGCGCTGGCTTGCAGGGCCTCAATGGCAAATTCATCCTGGGCTGCGCAGAACACCACCGCTGGTGGCGTTTCACGCTCGCACAAGCGGGCAGCGACTTGCAGCCCGTCCAGGCCGGGCATACGGATATCGAGCAGCACGATGTCAGGTTTCAGGCTGTCGATCAGGGTCAACGCCTCATCGCCATTGGTGGCGCTGGGCTCCAGGACACTGTATCCCTCGAGTTCGCCGACCATACGGCTCAGGCGCTCGCGGGCTAGGGGTTCGTCATCAACGATCAGGACATTCATATTGCGCTGGATTCCTGCGTGAGTCTCGCACAAGGATAGCGTAGACAGGTGAAGTGACATCCGTCACCGCGATCCACGCTAAGACTAGCGCGAGCGCCAAAAAGTGCCGCACGTCGGACAGCAATATTTATCGGTGCCGGTGCAGACGCGTTCAAAATCAGTCCTGGCCAGGCATCACCGCAGGGAATGTTGGTAGCCAATATGAACACCCCGCTCGTTGGTTTTCGGCCTGGCGTCTGAGCCCTGCGCGTATCGTTCGCGCGGCTCCTAACGTGCAACTGTAGACGCTCGCCGTGCCAAAAGTGGGCAATTGACAAATATCGTTGCGCATTCGTGGCGGCGACCTCTTGAGTATGGCCCTCCATCAGGAAAAAACGTATCGACCAGCGTCAACGACACGATTGGCAACCCTGTTATTATCCGCCGCAGGTTTTTACGCCATTCTCCTTCAGCCGATCACGAGCGAATTCATGAGCACTGACAAGACCAATCAGTCCTGGGGCGGCCGCTTCAGTGAACCCGTCGACGCCTTCGTCGCCCGCTTCACCGCCTCCGTCACTTTCGACCAGCGCCTGTATCGCCACGACATCATGGGCTCCGTCGCCCACGCCACCATGCTGGCCAAGGTCGGCGTGCTGACCGACGCCGAGCGCGACAGCATCATCGACGGCCTGCGCACCATCCAGGGTGAAATCGAGGCCGGTACCTTCGACTGGCGCATCGACCTCGAAGACGTGCACATGAACATCGAAGCGCGCCTGACCGACCGCATCGGCGTCACCGGCAAGAAGCTGCACACCGGCCGCAGCCGTAACGATCAGGTAGCGACCGATATCCGCCTGTGGCTACGCGACGAGATCGACCTGATCCTGGCTGAAATCACTCGCCTGCAAAAAGGCCTGCTGGAGCAGGCCGAGCGCGAAGCCGAGACCATCATGCCGGGCTTCACGCACCTGCAGACCGCGCAGCCAGTGACCTTCGGACATCACCTGCTGGCCTGGTTCGAAATGCTCAGCCGTGACTACGAGCGCCTGGTCGACTGCCGCAAGCGCACCAACCGCATGCCGTTGGGCAGCGCCGCGCTGGCTGGCACTACCTACCCGATCGACCGCGAGCTGACCGCACAACTGCTGGGCTTCGACGCCGTGGGCGGCAACTCGCTGGACAACGTCTCGGATCGCGACTTCGCCATCGAATTCTGCGCCGCCGCGAGCATCGCCATGATGCACCTGTCGCGCTTCTCCGAAGAACTGGTGCTGTGGACCAGTGCGCAGTTCCAGTTCATCGATCTGCCTGATCGCTTCTGCACCGGCAGCTCGATCATGCCGCAAAAGAAAAACCCCGACGTTCCGGAACTGGTGCGCGGTAAGAGCGGCCGGGTGTTCGGCGCACTGATGGGCTTGCTGACCCTGATGAAAGGCCAGCCCCTGGCCTACAACAAGGACAACCAGGAAGACAAGGAACCGCTGTTCGACGCTGCCGACACCCTGCGCGACTCGCTGCGGGCCTTCGCCGACATGATCCCGGCGATCAAGCCAAAACACGCCATCATGCGTGAAGCGGCCCTGCGTGGTTTCTCCACCGCAACCGACCTCGCCGACTACCTGGTACGCCGCGGCCTGCCGTTCCGTGACTGCCACGAAATCGTCGGTCACGCCGTGAAGTACGGCGTGGAAAGTGGCAAGGACCTGGCGGAAATGAGCTTGGAGGAGCTGCGCAAGTTCAGCGACCAGATTGAGCAGGACGTATTCGCCGTGTTGACACTGGAAGGTTCGGTCAATGCCCGTAACCACATTGGCGGCACTGCACCGGCTCAGGTGAAGGCGGCGGTGATTCGCGGCCAGGCGCTGTTGGCCAGTCGCTAAATCGCTGGAAGCTTCGCTGGCGACGCCCGCTTGCGGCTCGCCAGCGAAAGCTTCACTTCTTTGAAGCGATCATCGCCAAAAATGCAGGCATCCCCGCCTCTTTGTCGGCATTGATGCGCTGCGCAATCGGCGTTTCCTGCAAGCGCTCCAGCAATGCCCTGGCCGCCGGCAGCTCTGCCAACAGGTCCAGCTCGAACAGTTTTTTCCCCACCGCACAGGCCAGGCTGACGCTGTACAGGAAGTACAGATCGGCGATGCTCAGGCTGTCACCCGCCACGTAAGGGGAAAACTTGCCGTGCCGCCCCAGGGACGCAATACCCAGCAGCAGCTCGCCCTTGGCTTTTTCCTTGATCGCGTCAGGTACCGGCATGCCAAAAAACGCCTCGGCGAAACACGCGCGGGCCGGCAGTTCGATGTACAACTCGATTTCCTTGGCCAGTGCCAGCACCTGGGCCCGCTCGAACGGCGCCTTGGGTAACAGCACAGTGCCTCCCTGGGTGTCTTCGAGGTACTGCAGGATCACGCTGGTTTCGTTGATAAATCCCTGTTCGACCCCCAGCACCGGCACTTTGCCGCGCGGGCTGATCGCCAACGCCTCCGGGCTTTGACCGGCATAAAAGGCGACCTCCTCGAATGCCAGGCCCTTCTCCAGCAAGGCGTGTTTGACCATGTTGTAGTAATTGCTGACGGAAAAACCATAAAGCTTGAGCATCACAAAGCCTCCAGGCCGTGCAGGGGGTTGGCAGCGACTGTTATAGATCCTCAGGGGCACTCTCGCCAGCAGCATCACGGCGCTGAATGCAGGTAAACTGCCGGCCTTACCTTGAGGAGCCTGCCATGAGCGAGCTGACCCCCGGCACCAATACGAACGACGATATCGACGACGAAGAGTTCGCCGAGAACACCCTGGTCGAAGCCATCGAAAACCAGATCGCAAGCGACAACCCGCCCGCGGCCAAAGCCACCTTCAACAAACTGACCCTGGTGGGTTACGAGCGCGAGGAAATTCTCAGCCTGATGGCCCACGTGCTGGCGGTGGAAATCGACGCGATCCTCGAAGAAGACCGCGCGTTCGACACCCAGTGGTACGAAGCTGCCCTGCGTGCCCTACCCGAGCTGCCGCCGGAAAAGAAATAAGAATCACCCGGGCGGGCGAAAAGCCCGCAGCCAACACTGGACAGCTCGCCCGAGTGCGTTCACCTTAGGGGCGCTACAGTCATATTCCTAGAAAGTCTGGAGTCCTTATGTCGCTTACCCCTGAGCTGGTTGCCGAACTGGAAATCCTTGCACTCTTCAACCTGGACAGTTCCCAGGAAGGTTTGAAAATTCATCAGACCGCTGCCCCGAAAGCTATTGCTGCCGCACAACGCCTGTTCGAAAAAGAATTGATCGATCAACCCGATGGCGGGTATCTGACCAGCCTGGGGCGTGACGCCGCGCAGAATGTGCAGACTGTACTGACCATCCTGTCCGTCGAAGAAACCGCATAACGACACCGGTATCGCCCACGGGAACCCCTGCATCGGGATTTCCGCGGGCAGACTGTCGCCAACCGATAGATGTTTGGCGCCAGAAATCAACAATCAGCTTAAAAGTCCTGTGCGCGAGGCTGTAGACTGCCCCAGCACCTGAAACTTTCCCACGTTCGTTGACTGCGAGCCGGTTTGAGCTGACATGACCCGCACCCATGAAATCCGCCCCGACCTGGACGAGGGAATCGATCGCAAGGTTCTCAGCCAGTTGCGCGCACGCTTCCTCACGCTCAATAACGGCCGCATGGCCCGGGCCATGGAAGGGTTAACACCGCGCCAGCAAATGGTCCTCAAGCTGCTGCCACTGTTTTTCCATGTCAATCATCCCCTGTTGCCGGGCTACGTCTCGAGCAGCACCCCCGCCGGCGTGGCGAATTTCGAACCTGATGCCGGCACCCTCGCGGAAGCGCAGCGCCTGACCCGATCCTTTTCCTACAAGGCCCGTCGCGGCAACCCGCCACAGCCGATTCACGGCCTGTTCCTGATGGGCAGCCTCGGCACCCTGGCCCAGGCCGATCAGAGCGATATGGACCTGTGGATCTGCCACGCCCCGGACCTTCGCGCGGACGAACTCGCTGAACTGGGAAAAAAGGCTCAGTTGCTCGAAGCCTGGGCCACCAGCCAGGGCGCCGAGGCCCATTGTTTCCTGATCGAGCCACAGCGGTTTGTCCGCGGCGAGCGCGATAGCCAGCTCAGCTCAGAAGACTGCGGCACCAGCCAGCACTATCTGCTGCTGGACGAGTTCTATCGCACTGCGATCTGGCTCGCCGGGCGCACGCCAATCTGGTGGCTGGTGCCGGTGTATGAAGAACCCGGCTACGAGCTGTACACCCACACCCTGTTGTCCAAGCGTTTTGTGCGCGCCGAGGAGACCCTCGACCTCGGTCACCTGGCGCACATTCCGCCCGGGGAATTCATCGGCGCCGGGCTCTGGCAACTGTTCAAAGGCATCGAATCGCCCTACAAGTCGGTGCTCAAACTGCTGCTGATCGAGGTCTACGCCAGCGAGCATCCGCAGGTCGAATGCCTGAGCCTGCGCTTCAAGCAAGCGGTGTTCGCCAACCGCCTGGAGCTGGACGAACTCGACCCCTACATCATGGTGTACCGCCGTATCGAGCAATACCTCAACGCCCGGGGCGAAACGGAACGCCTGGAGCTGGTGCGACGCGCCTTGTACCTCAAGGTCAACCGCAAGCTCACCGGCACCAGCGCTCAACGCAACAGCCGCTGGCAGAGCCAGCTCCTGCAACGGCTGGCCGAGGAGTGGCGCTGGGACCATCGACAACTGGCATTGCTCGACAGCCGCAGCCAGTGGAAGGTCCGCCAGGTCAGTGCCGAGCGTCGGGCCCTGGTCAACGAGCTCAACTACAGCTATCGCTTCCTCAGCCAGTTTGCCCGCACTGAACGCAGCGTCAGCCTGATCAACAAACGCGACCTCAATGTACTCGGCCGCCGGCTCTATGCGGCCTTCGAACGCAAGGCCGACAAGGTCGAGTTCATCAACCCGGGCATTGCCCCGGACCTGGCCGAAGACACCCTGACGCTGGTGCAGTCGGCCAACAAAAAAGCCCCCGGGCAGACCCATTGGGGCCTGTACAACGGCAGCCTGGGTAACCTGGAGTGGGAACACTTCGCGCCGCTCAAACGCAGCAGCCACCTCCTCGAGTTGCTGACCTGGTGCCACCGAAACGGCGTGATCGACAGCAGTACGCGCCTGGCGCTGCACCCAGGCAACAGCGACCTGAGTGAGTTCGAGCTGTTCAACCTGCTGGGCAGCCTGCAGCAGACCATCGCCCTGCCCCTGGCCAGCGTCGACGAGGAGCAACTGCTGCGTGCCATCGAGCCAGCCGAGGTGCTGATTCTGGTGAACGTGGGCATCGACCCGCTCAAGCATCACCGCGACCTGAACATCCTGATGACCACCGAGCGCACCGACTCGCTGAGTTATGCCGGGGTCCGTGAAAACCTGGTACTGACCCTCGACCAGGTCACGCTCAACAGCTGGAATGAAGTGCTGGTCAATCGTCATGACGGGCCCCACGCCCTGCTCGACTGCCTGCGCGATTACCTCAACCACTTGCCCCAAGGCCCCCGGCAGCCGCGCCTGCGGGTCCAGTGCTTCTGCCACAACCGCGCACAGTTCATTGCCCGGCGGGTCGAGGAGATCTTCGACACCGCGCAGCACCTGTTGCTGAGCGACCTCAACCAGCGCTACCTGATCCAGGTCCAGCAGCACTACCACGTGCTGGAGCTGGTACCCGGCCAGGTCCGGCATATGGCCCTGGGCACCCTGCCCGCCCTGCTCGATTACCTGGGCCAGGAACAGACCGCCTACAGCCCGCTGCACCTGGACCCAATGGCCCTGGAAGAACACGACCTGGCGCTGATCCTGCCCATGGGCCAGCCCGGCTGCATTCAAGTGTTCTACCGCGTCGGCGACAGCGGGGCCGAGCTGTATGTGCTGGATGAGTTCAACGCCCTGTGGTACCAGCGCCAGCCCTATCACGATGACAACAGCCTGCTGGTGCCCCTGCAGCGGTTCGTGCAGTCGATCCTGTTTCGCCGCGACGCCATGCTGCCCATGGACGCCACGCAGCCACTGCCGCAGCTGGACATCCACTACTACCAGTTACTGCCCGCGGGCACGGGGCGGGCCCGCCGGGTAGAGCCGCAGCCAGCACCGCAGATCCCCGCCGACAGGCCGTTCTATGACGTGCAGGCGATTGTCGGCAAAGCTGCGCCGGGGAAGGTGCAGGTCACCCTGTATTGCAATCAACGGGAGTACAGCGAACTGGAGTACGGCGATCAGTTGTTTGCCGTGGTGGCGCGGGAGATAGTCGGGCGTCGCCGGGAGATGCAGCCCTATCGCTGCTATATCACCGACCTGGATCTGTCAGGACTGTTGGCTGACAGCCCCGGCTCGAGCAATCTGTACCTGCGCTACAAGGCAGACCTGGAGCGCGCTTTGAACAAGGCGCTCGAACAGGTTTGAAGCCTTCTCAGAGGGAGAAATCGCCGCCATTGGCTGGCTGGTTCTCGACTTCGAGCAGGGTCAGCTTCAGGGTCTTGCCACCCGGTGCTGGCCAGTCGATGTGCTGGCCAACCTTCAGGCCCAGCAGTGCACTGCCGACCGGCGCAAGAATGGAAATCTTGCCTTCATCGGCATTCGCGTCCTTGGGGTAGACCAGGGTCAGGTGATAGTCCTTGCCGCCGCTTTCTTCACGGCAATGAACACGCGAGTTCATGGTTACGACATCGGCAGGCACCTCATCGTGACCGACCAGAGTATCGGCGCGATCCAGTTCGGTTTGCAGCGCGATCACGCCCGGCAGCGTGTCATCCAGGCTGTCGATCAGGCGCTCCAGACGTTGTACGTCCAGACGGGTAAGAGTGATGGAAGGTACGGTCATGATTCAGGCAGACTCCTTTCTTCTGCACGAAAAAAGCAAAACCCCGCCATAAAACAGGCGGGGTTTTCACGCGCCTCGATGGGTTGAGGCGTAACCGGACACTATCACAGCTCAAAAAATATACAAGCCGGTCGCGGCAGGTGGCGCCTACCGAGCGACGTGGGCGCGGCGATTGTGCGCCTGGGCGCAAATCACCCGGCGTCGTTCATCGTCCGCCGAACGCCATTCACGAATATCTTCGACATGGCGGAAACAGCCCTTGCAGACTTTTTCCTCATCCAGCCGGCAGACATTGGTGCAGGGCGATGGCACGGCCGGGCTGACATTACTGTACAGCGGCTTGGGCGCACGAACGGGGGCAGGTTCAGTCACGCTGTCAGAGACCTTCGAAGTCGAGCTCGGCATCGGCTTGCTGCTTGACGATGCGCTCGAGCATTTCGCCCAGCTGCTCTTCGCTCTTGTCACACATCCAGCGCTCGCTTTCTTCGTCGTAGTCGAAGTGGAACCCGCCGGACACCGCTGCCAGCCACAACTGGCGCAGTGGCTCCTGGCGGCTGAAGATCAACTGGCTGCCGCTTTCGAACTTGACGGTCAGGACCCCAGCCGAACTTTCCAGATCAACATCCAGGCCGCTGTCGTCGAAAATATCTTCCAGTGTCTGCTGGGTGGCATCGACCAGGTCGTGGAAACGGGCTTCAGTCAAACTCATTGCGGCAACCTCAAAAAGTGTCTACTTACGCTCAAGCGCCGCAAGATACGGACGCGCCCCGGCGATTGCAAAGGATACCGACCAAGCACCGGGCAAGGTGGACCAATAACCGCCTGCCATTGTCTGCTCGATCGCAAGCCACGGGCAAAGGCCCGCCGGACGGGTGGCCCGTCGCATAGGCAAGCTGCCGGGTGGCCGGTATACTCCGGCGCAATTAACGCATTCTCAAGGATTTCGCCATGAAGCGCCTGATCTCTTCCCTTGCTGCGCTCGCTTCGCTCGTCGCTTTTACCTGCCTGTTATCGGCCTGCGGTCAAAAAGGCCCGCTGTACCTGCCCGATGACAGCAAGCCTGCAGATGAACAGGCCAAATCGTCGCAGTCCAAAGCGCACGAACACAGCAACAGCAACAGCACCTACTAAGGGAACATCATGGACGCTTTTAACTACCGTGACGGTGAGCTGTTCGCGGAAGGTGTTGCCTTGTCCGCCATCGCCGAGCGCTTTGGCACCCCCACCTATGTCTACTCCCGTGCGCACATCGAAGCCCAGTACCTGGCGTATGCCGATGCCCTGGCTGGCACCCCGCACCTGGTCTGCTTCGCGGTCAAGGCCAACTCCAACCTGGGCGTACTGAATGTCCTGGCGCGTCTGGGCGCCGGTTTTGACATCGTCTCCCGTGGCGAGCTGGAACGGGTCCTGGCTGCAGGCGGTGCGGCCGACAAGATCGTATTCTCCGGCGTGGGCAAGACCCGCGACGACATGCGCCGCGCCCTGGAAGTCGGCGTGCACTGCTTCAACGTCGAGTCCACCGACGAGCTGGAGCGCCTGCAAGTGGTGGCCGCCGAGCTGGGTGTGCGTGCACCGATCTCGCTGCGCGTGAACCCGGACGTCGATGCCGGCACCCACCCGTACATCTCCACCGGCCTCAAAGAAAACAAGTTCGGCATCGCCATCGCCGACGCCGAAGACGTCTATGTGCGCGCCGCCCAACTGCCGAACCTGGAAGTGGTCGGCGTCGATTGCCACATCGGTTCGCAACTGACCACCCTGCCCCCCTTCATTGATGCCCTCGACCGCCTGCTGGCGCTGATCGACCGCCTCAGCGATTGCGGGATCTACCTGCGCCACATCGACTTGGGTGGCGGCCTGGGTGTGCGTTATCGCGATGAGGAGCCACCGCTGGCTGCCGACTACATCAAGGCCGTGCGCGAACGTATCGACGGTCGCGACCTGGCGCTGGTGTTCGAGCCGGGCCGCTTCATCGTCGCCAACGCCGGCGTGCTGCTGACCCAGGTCGAGTACCTCAAGCACACCGAACACAAGGATTTCGCCATCGTCGACGCGGCCATGAACGACCTGATCCGCCCGGCGCTGTACCAGGCCTGGATGGACGTCACGGCCGTGCGCCCACGCGACACTGCGGCACGCGCCTACGACATCGTCGGCCCGATCTGCGAAACCGGTGACTTCCTGGCCAAGGATCGTCAACTGGCGCTGGAAGAAGGCGACTTGCTGGCCGTGCATTCGGCCGGTGCCTACGGGTTTGTCATGAGCTCCAACTACAACACCCGCGGCCGTTGCGCCGAAGTGCTGGTGGACGGTGATCAGGCATTCGAAGTGCGTCGCCGCGAGACGGTAGCCGAGTTGTTTGCTGGCGAAAGCCTGCTGCCGGAGTAAACCCATGCTGCTGCGTTTTACCAAGATGCACGGCCTGGGCAACGACTTCATGGTCCTCGACCTGGTCAGCCAGCACGCGCACATTCTGCCCAAGCACGCCAAGCAATGGGGCGACCGCCACACCGGTGTCGGCTTCGACCAGTTGTTGATTGTCGAAGCACCGAGCAACCCGGAGGTGGATTTCCGTTACCGGATCTTCAACTCCGACGGTTCCGAAGTGGAGCAATGCGGCAATGGCGCGCGCTGCTTCGCCCGCTTTGTGCTGGACAAGCGCCTGACGGCCAAGCGCCAGATCCGCGTCGAGACCAAGAGCGGCATAATCGAACTCGATATTCGCAATGACGGTCAGATCAGCGTCAACATGGGGGCACCACGCCTGGTGCCAGCGGACATTCCGTTCCAGGCCGACGCGCAAGCCAACAGCTACCCGGTCGAGGTCGACGGCCAGACCGTCGAGTTGGCCGCGGTGTCCATGGGCAACCCGCACGCTGTGCTGCGCGTGAACGACATCAACAACGCGCCGGTGCATGCACTGGGGCCGAAGATCGAACATCACCCGCGCTTTCCGGCACGGGTCAACGTCGGTTTCCTCCAGGTCATCGACCGCAATCGTGCGCAGTTGCGCGTTTGGGAGCGGGGCGCCGGGGAAACCCAGGCCTGCGGTACCGGCGCCTGTGCCGCTGCAGTGGCCGCGATCAGCCAGGGGTGGATGGATTCGCCGCTATTGATCGACCTGCCCGGCGGGCGCTTGTCCATTGAATGGGCAGGTCCTGGCCAACCGGTGATGATGACCGGTCCGGCAGTACGCGTATACGAAGGACAAGTGCGTCTTTGAGTGAGCTAAATCCATGACTGATCAGCCCAAGGTTCCAGCCCCGCAGCCCGACGAATGCCCTTCCGAGAGCCTGGAGGCGGCGGCGATTGCCGCGTACCTTGAGGCTCATCCGGATTTCTTCGTCGAGCACGAAGAACTGCTCCCGGCCCTGCGCATACCGCACCAGCGTGGCGATACCATCTCGCTGGTCGAGCGGCAGATGAAAATCCTGCGCGAACGCAACATCGAGATGCGCCACCGTCTTTCGCAGTTGATGGATGTCGCCCGCGACAACGATCGGCTGTTCGACAAGACCCGCCGCCTGATCCTCGCCCTGATGGACGCCAACAGCCTGGATGACCTGGTCATCAGTGTTGAAGACAGCCTGCGCCAGGACTTCCAGGTGCCCTTTGTCAGTCTGATCCTGTTCAGCGACGAGCCCTTGCCGGTCGGCCGCTGGGTCAGCGACGCCGAAGCGCACAAGGCCATTGGCGGGTTGCTGTCCGAAGGCAAAAGCGTCAGCGGCACCCTGCGCGAGCATGAACTGGACTTCCTGTTTGGCGAAGAACAACGCCTGCAGATCGGCTCCACGGCCGTGGTTGCCATCAGTCACCAGGGCCTGCATGGCGTGCTAGCCATCGCCAGCCGCGATCCGCAGCACTACAAGAGTTCGGTCGGCACCCTGTTCCTCAGCTACATCGCCGAAGTCATGGGCCGCGTATTGCCACGGGTCAACAGCACCCTGCGCTCGGTGCGCTGACCATGGAACGGCAACTGGACGCCTACTGCGAGCACCTGCGCAGTGAGCGTCAGGTGTCGCCGCACACGCTTGAAGCCTACCGCCGTGACCTGAACAAGGTCCTGGCACACTGCGAGAAACTGCACATCGGCAGTTGGAGCGCACTGGACATCCAGCGCCTGCGCGGCCTGGTCGCGCGTCTGCATGCCCAGGGCCAGTCCTCGCGCAGCCTGGCGCGCTTGCTGTCGGCCGTGCGCGGGCTCTATCACTACCTGAACCGCGAAGGCCTGTGCGACCACGACCCGGCCAACGGCCTGGCCCCGCCCAAAGGCGAGCGACGCCTGCCCAAGACCCTCGACACCGACCGCACGCTGCAACTGCTCGAAGGGGCCGTCGAGGACGACTTCCTGGCCCGTCGCGACCAGGCGATTCTCGAGCTGTTCTACTCCAGTGGCCTGCGCCTGTCGGAGCTCACCGGCCTGAACCTCGACCAGCTCGACCTCGCGGACGGCCTGGTGCAAGTGCTCGGCAAGGGCAGCAAGACCCGGGTGCTGCCCATCGGCAGGAAAGCCCGCGAGGCCCTGGAGTGCTGGCTGCCCTTGCGCGCCCTGGCCAATCCGCCGGACGATGCGCTATTCGTCAGCCAAAAAGGCCGACGCCTCGGTTCACGCGCCGTGCAACTTCGGGTCAAGGCCGCAGGCGAGCGGGAGCTGGGGCAGAACCTGCACCCGCACATGCTCAGGCACTCCTTCGCCAGCCACGTGCTGGAGTCTTCCCAAGACTTGCGCGCCGTGCAGGAGTTGCTTGGCCACTCGGACATCAAGACTACCCAGATCTACACCCACCTGGACTTCCAGCACCTGGCCACGGTCTACGACAGCGCCCACCCTCGGGCCAAACGCATCAAGGGCGATGAGCAATGACAATCCAACTGATCACCTTCGACCTCGACGATACCCTGTGGGACACCGCCCCGGTGATCGTCAGCGCGGAAGCCACACTGCGCCAGTGGCTGGCCGAGCACACGCCGGTCCTGGGTGCCTTGCCGGTCGAGCATTTGTGGGCCATCCGTGAACGGGTACTGGGCCTCGAACCGCAGCTCAAACATCGCATCAGCGCCTTGCGCCGCCGGGTGTTGCTGCACGCCCTGGAAGAAGCCGGCTACGCCCACCCACAGGCAAGCGAACTGGCCGAACAGGCCTTCGAAGTCTTCCTGCACGCACGGCACCAGCTCGAGATATTCCCCGAGGTGCAACCGACACTGGAGATCCTGCGCAACCGCTACGCCCTGGGCGTGGTCACCAACGGCAACGCCGACGTACGCCGCCTGGGGCTGGCCGATTACTTCAAGTTTGCCCTGTGCGCCGAAGACATCGGCATCGCCAAGCCCGATGCCCGCCTGTTCCACGAAGCCCTGCAGCGCGGTGCAACCACTGCCGCCAATGCGGTGCATGTCGGCGATCATCCCGGTGATGACATCGCCGGGGCCCAGCAAGCGGGGTTGCGCGCAATCTGGTTCAACCCGGCGGGCAAGGCATGGGAAGCAGACCAGGCACCGGATGCCGAGATTCGTTGCCTGACAGAACTGCCGGAGTTGCTGGCACGCTGGTCGGACCTGCGTTAAGCCCCTGCTTGTGGTATTGACGGTGGCGAGGACTGCGTCCTCGAACGCAGCCTCGCGGGCTCGGCAGCTGCTACGGGGGATTGGGGGGCAGTTCACGTAAGGGCGAAACCCTAAGCAGCCGTTACCGCAGCAACGGATCCACCCACCACCACCCATAAAAAAGCCCGCAGCGACGGCGGGCTTTTTCAGCAAACACAGTGCAGACCCTTAGATAGGCCGGCTGCCGTACTTGTTATCAGGCTTCTTTGGTGGATCGGCCACCACGTTGGCCTCGACTTCCTGAACCTTGCCGCCTTTGGCCAGGAACTCTTCCATCGCACGGGCCAGAGCATCACGCTCCTTGTTCTTGGCTTCAACGCTCGGCAGCTCGTCTACCGACACCGCAGCCTTGGCCTTGCCTTTGGCGGTCGGGGCCGGCGTATCGTCGCCACCATCGTCGTCAGCAACGTCTTCCGCCGCAGCTTCAAGGCCTTCTTCGGCCTCGTCTTCGTCGCCTACTTCGAGGTCGTCGTTTTCCAGATCATCGTCGCTCATGTTCTACCTCATGACTTGCGAAAAGCAGATTAGTTATAGCCCAGCTTCGTCGTCTGTCGACGACTGCCAGAAAAAATTCAAAATCCACTGGTAACCAGCGGTTTATGCCCCTTCACCGTGCACGGTGGCGAGGACTTTACGAGCACCGCCATGATCTCGGTGCTCGCCCAGATAAACACCTTGCCAGCTACCTAACGCCAATCGGCCCGCCGTGATCGGCAAACTCAATTGACAGCCTAGCAAACTGGCCTTGAAGTGCGCCGGGAGGTCGTCCAGGCCTTCGTCGTTATGCTCATAACCGGTTGCGCCTTGTGGGATCAACCGGTTGAAAAACCGTTCGAAGTCGCGACGTACCGCCGGATCGGCGTTCTCGTTGATGGTCAACGACGCCGAGGTATGCTGCAGCCACAAGTGCAACAGACCGACCCGGCATGCCTTGAGTTCAGGCAGGCCGGCGAGTAACTCGTCCGTTACCAGATGAAAGCCCCGGGGCTTGGCCCGCAGGGTAATCAGAGTCTGTTGCCACATACAGTTCTCCGCACGTTCGGGGCGCATTCTAGCGCGCTCTGGGAAAAAACAAAGACCCTAATATTCGCGCCATGCTGTAAGCCATCGCCCCTGGAAAAACCGCTGCGGAAAACCCCGGCAAAGCTGTCAGAAAAATCCTTTCAGCCTAGGCCTGAGTGACAAATCCAGAACAAAAAAATGCCCGGCAAGCCGGGCAAGTTTTTTTCCGCGCATGCTTACAGGTTGTAGCCGCGCTCGTTGTGTTGTGCCAGGTCCAGGCCGACTGCCTCTTCCTCTTCGGTCACGCGCAGACCCATGACGGCGTCCAATACCTTGAGGATGACGTAGGTGACGATCGCGGTGTAGATCACCGTGAAACCCACGCCTTTGCACTGAATCCAGACTTGTGCAGCGATGTCGGTCACGGTGCCGAAGCCACCCAGCGACGGTGCAGCAAATACGCCGGTGAGGATCGCACCGAGAATACCGCCAATACCGTGCACGCCGAAGGCGTCGAGGGAATCGTCGTAGCCCATTTTGCGTTTCAGGGTCGTAGCGCAGAAGAAGCACACCACGCCGGCCGACAAGCCGATCACCAGGGCGCCCATCGGGCCCACGGTGCCAGCGGCTGGAGTAATGGCCACCAGGCCGGCAACCACACCCGAGGCGATGCCCAGGGCGCTAGGTTTGCCGTGGGTCAGCCACTCGGCCAGCATCCAGCCCAGGGCTGCGGCAGCGGTTGCGATCTGGGTTACCAGCATCGCCATGCCGGCAGTACCGTTGGCCGCCGCGGCGGAACCGGCGTTGAAGCCGAACCAGCCAATCCACAGCATGGCCGCGCCCATCAAGGTGTAACCGAGGTTGTGCGGAGCCATTGGGGTGGTCGGGAAACCCTTGCGCTTGCCCAGCACCAGGCAGGCCACCAGACCGGCGATACCGGCGTTGATGTGCACCACGGTGCCGCCTGCGAAGTCCAGGACGCCCCAGTCCCACATCAGGCCACCGGGGCCGGACCAGACCATGTGCGCGATCGGTGCGTACACCAGGGTGAACCACACACCCATGAAGATCAGCATTGCGGAGAACTTCATCCGCTCGGCGAAGGCACCGACGATCAGCGCCGGGGTGATGATGGCGAAAGTCATCTGGAAGGTGATGAACACCGCTTCAGGGAACAGTGCCGCCGGCCCTGTCAGGCTCGCCGGGGTGACACCGGCGAGGAACGCCTTGCCCATGCCGCCGAAGAAAGAGTTGAAGTTGACGACGCCCTGCTCCATGCCCGCGGTGTCGAACGCAATGCTGTAGCCATAAATGACCCACAGGATGCTGATCAGACCGGTAATGGCGAAGCACTGCATCATCACGGAAAGAATGTTTTTGGAGCGCACCATGCCGCCGTAGAACAGCGCAAGGCCGGGAATGGTCATGAACAGCACCAAGGCTGTCGCGGTCAGCATCCAGGCGGTATCGCCGGAGTTGAGGACTGGAGCCGCCACTTCGTCTGCCGCCATGGCCAGGCTGGGCATTACGAGGGACAACAGGGCTCCTAGCCCTGCGAATTTACGCAGAGTCATATTGTTTTCTCCTGGGGCGTTGGGGTTGTGGCGGCTTAGATCGCGTCGGTATCGGTTTCGCCGGTACGGATGCGAATAGCCTGTTCCAGATTGACCACGAAAATCTTGCCGTCACCAATCTTGCCGGTGTTGGCCGCCTTGGTTATCGCCTCGATAACCCGGTCCAGATCCTTGTCGTCAATGGCGACATCGATCTTCACCTTGGGCAGGAAATCGACCACGTACTCCGCGCCGCGATACAGCTCGGTGTGACCCTTCTGCCGACCGAAGCCTTTGACCTCAGTGACGGTAATGCCCTGCACGCCGATCTCGGACAGTGCCTCGCGGACGTCATCCAGTTTGAACGGCTTGATGATGGCAGTGACTAGCTTCATGAAAACTCTCTCCCGAATTGGTGGACTTGCCCCAGGAAAACAAACCCGACTCAAGTCTAAGCGCAGTGCCTGGCTTTGTAACGCATCGTCGGCCGTACCTGCCCGACTGACGCCAGTTAACCGCTGCCGACGAAACTCCCCGTTTCGCCTGCCGCACTGCATTCGTCACAGCGACTGCATCAGTGCATGGGTTACTCAAGCCTTAGCAGAAAGCTTGCCATCTCCAGAAAAACCACTGATTTCAATCTCTTGCCTTTAAACCCAGGCCAGTGCAGAAATGCGCGCCCAGAGATACGCACAATAACGGTGCGCCGACAGACGGACCGATGCGCGAAAAGCGTGCGCCGCACCGGGATAAATGAGCCTGAACACTGCGTGATACACTGCCCGCCATCAGTTTAAGGACTCCCTACATGCTCGCGCCCAAAGACCTCCTCGACGCCCTGAGCGGCCACGCCTCCCGCCTGTTCAGCGGCGACACCCCGCTGCCCAAAAGCGAAATCGAAAGCCAGTTCAAGGCCCTGCTGCAAAGCGGCTTCAGCAAGCTGGACCTGGTCAGCCGGGAAGAATTCGACAGCCAGATGGTCGTCCTGGCCCGCACCCGGGCACGCCTGGAAAGCCTTGAAGCGAAAGTCGCGGAGCTGGAAGCCAGGCTCAATCCGCCTGCCGAGTAATTCCCTGCCCCTTGTGGGCACTGGCTGATCACACTGTGGGAGCCTGCTCGAGATGGACATCAACGATAACGCGTCAAGCCTGACTCAACGCGTCGCCCTCGAGTTCTTCGCGAGCAAGCTCGCTCCTACACGAACGCCGCGCAGGCCACCGGCAACATCCTGCGAACGTTTGGCGCGTCTCGCGCGGTGCTAAAACACCCCCTCGCAACTACCCTTGAACAACCGCAGGAAGCGGCTCTTTTTCGTTCAAGGAATGCTCATGTCCCTGTCCATCGTCCACAGCCGCGCCCAGATTGGCGTGGAGGCACCGGCTGTCACTGTCGAAGTCCACCTGGCCAATGGCTTGCCATCACTGACGATGGTCGGCTTGCCCGAAGCGGCGGTGAAAGAGAGCAAGGACCGGGTGCGCAGCGCGATCATCAATTCGGGCCTGCAGTTTCCAGCGCGGCGCATCACCTTGAATCTCGCTCCCGCCGACTTGCCCAAGGACGGTGGGCGCTTTGACCTGGCGATTGCCCTGGGGATTCTTTCGGCCAGCGTGCAGGTGCCAACCCTGACCCTGGATGACGTGGAGTGCCTGGGGGAACTGGCGCTTTCCGGTGAGGTGCGGGCGGTTCGCGGCGTGTTACCGGCCGCCTTGGCGGCGCGCCAGGCCGGGCGGGCGCTGGTGGTGCCCTGGGCGAATGCCGAGGAAGCTTGCCTGGCCTCCGGGCTCAAGGTGCTCGCGGTGCATCATTTGCTGGAAGCGGTCGCTCACTTCAACGGCCATACCCCCATCGAGCCTTACCGCTCCAACGGTTTGCTCCATGCCAGCAAGCCCTACCCCGACTTGAGCGAAGTACAAGGCCAGGCCGCCGCCAAGCGGGCCCTGCTGATAGCCGCGGCGGGCGCCCATAACCTACTGTTCAGCGGGCCACCCGGGACCGGGAAAACCCTGCTGGCCAGTCGCTTGCCCGGGTTGCTGCCGCCGCTGACGGAAAGTGAGGCCCTGGAGGTGGCGGCGATCCAGTCGGTCGCCAGCGGTGTGCCGTTGAGTCATTGGCCGCAACGTCCTTTCCGCCAGCCCCATCACTCGGCGTCCGGCCCGGCGCTGGTAGGCGGCAGTTCAAAACCCCAGCCCGGGGAAATCACCCTCGCCCACCACGGCGTGCTGTTTCTCGACGAGCTACCGGAGTTCGATCGCAAGGTGCTGGAGGTATTACGAGAGCCGCTGGAATCTGGCTATATCGTGATTTCCCGCGCCCGGGATCGAGTGCGCTTCCCGGCGCGTTTCCAACTGGTGGCGGCCATGAATCCCTGCCCCTGTGGCTACCTGGGCGAGCCCAGCGGCCGCTGCTCCTGCACCTCGGAGATGGTCCAGCGTTACCGGCACAAGCTCTCCGGCCCGCTGCTCGACCGCATCGACCTGCACCTGACCGTCGCCCGCGAAACCACTGCACTCAATCCCGCCACCCAGCCGGGCGACAACTCCGCCCGTGCTGCCGAGCGCGTTGCCATGGCTCGTGAGATTCAGCAGCAGCGCCAGGGCTGCGCCAACGCCTTCCTCGACCTGTCGGGCCTGCGCCAGCATTGCCAGTTGTCCACAGTGGACGAACGCTGGCTGGAAAGCGCCTGCGAACGCCTGACCCTGTCGCTCAGGGCGGCCCATCGACTACTCAAGGTCTCCCGGACCCTGGCCGATCTCGAACAGGCGCAGGGCATCAGCCGCGAACACCTGGCTGAAGCACTGCACTATCGGCCGGCCAATCAATAACCCCGCTGCCGACTCAGTCCAGACGCTCGACGTCCGGCAGCTCCATGGCCTGCGCCTCGCCTTGCAGGAAGTCGCTGAGCCGCCGCAAACGCTCACCGCCCGGACGGGTTTTCGGCCAGACCAGGTAGTAATTCAGGCCACTGGCAACGGCGGTCGGCCAGGGCAGGCTCAGGCGTCCCTGCGCCACATCCTCGGCCACCATCAATAGGTCGCCCATGGACACACCATAGCCACGTGCCGCGGCGATCATCCCCAGTTCCAGGGTATCGAACACTTGCCCGCCCTTGAGCGACACCTGCTCGGAGAGCCCCATGCGCTCCAGCCAACTGCGCCAGTCGCGACGATCAGGGGTGGGGTGCAGCAGTTCGGTACTGGCCAGCCGCTCGAGATCCCAGGGCTGATCGTTGAGCAGGTTCGGCGCACCGACCGGTATCAACAGCTCCGGGAACAGGTAACTGGCTTCCCAGTCCGGTGGAAAATGCCCGTTGCTCAGCAGTACCGCACAGTCGAAGGGTTCATGATTGAAATCCACCGAGTCGACGTCCATCCAGGCGCTGGTCAGTTGCACTTCATTGCCCGGCTGCAGATGCCGAAAGCGACTAAGCCGCGCCAGCAACCAGCGCATGGTCAGGGTCGAAGGAGCCTTCATGCGCAAGATGTCATCTTCGCTGCGCAAGGTGTTGCAGGCGCGCTCCAGTGCACCAAAACCTTCACGCACTCCGGGCAGCAACAGGCGAGCGGCCTCGGTCAATTGCAGGTTGCGACCACTGCGTTGAAACAGTCGGCAGGCAAAGTGCTCTTCCAGCGTACGAATATGCCGGCTGACGGCGCTCTGGGTAATCGACAGTTCTTGCGCGGCACGGGTGAACGAACTGTGCCGCGCCGCAGCCTCGAAAGCACGCAGGGCATACAGCGGAGGAAGACGACGGGACATCAGGAAAGCTCCTATAGCGCAATGGGCAAACCCTAGCAGAAACTCGCCAGCATGAGTTTTAATCATGCCAGTGATCGTTTTTATCCCTTTGTGCATTCGTCTGAGAGCGCCGAGAATCAGCGGCTCCCCCTTATTTCCAGGAAACACGCGTGATGACCATGCAGCATCCAGCACGTACCGAATTGCGGGCCATCCTACGGCTGGCGGGGCCGTTGATCGCCTCGCAGTTGGCGCACATGCTGATGGTGCTCACCGACACCTTGATGATGGCCAAAATCAGCCCCGAGGCGCTGGCGGGTGGTGGCCTGGGAGCGGCGACCTATTCGTTCGTGTCGATTTTCTGCATCGGCGTGATCGCCGCGGTCGGCACGCTGGTGTCGATCCGCCAGGGCGCGGGCGATATTCCCGGTGCGGCACGCCTGACCCAGGCCGGGCTATGGTTGGCCTGGTTGATGGCATTGGTCGCGGGCCTGCTGTTGTGGAACCTCAAACCGGTGTTGCTGTTGTTCGGCCAGACGGCCAGTAACGTCGAGATGGCCGGCCAGTTCCTGCTGATCCTGCCGTTTGCCCTGCCTGGTTACCTAAGCTTCATGGCGTTGCGCGGCTTCACCAGCGCCATCGGCCGGGCCACTCCGGTGATGGTCATCAGCGTCATCGGCACCTTGGCCAACTTCCTGCTCAACTACGCGCTGATCACCGGCATGTTCGGCCTGCCGAAAATGGGCCTGGTGGGGATCGGCCTGGTGACCGCGATCGTGGCCAACTGCATGGCCCTGGGCCTGGCCTGGCACATTCGCCGGCACCCGGCGTACGAGGCGTACCCATTGCGCGCAGGCCTGTCCCGGCCCAATCGCCAGTACCTGCGGGAGTTGTGGCGCCTGGGCCTGCCGATTGGCGGAACTTATGCGGTCGAGGTCGGGCTGTTCGCCTTCGCGGCCCTATGCATGGGCACCATGGGCAGCACGCAACTGGGTGCCCACCAAATTGCCCTGCAAATTGTCTCGGTGGCGTTCATGGTGCCGGCAGGGCTGTCCTATGCCATCACCATGCGCATCGGCCAGCATTACGGCGCCGGGCAACTGCTCGACGCACGCCTGGCCGGACGGGTCGGGATCGGCTTTGGCGCGGTGGCGATGCTGGGTTTCGCCATGGTGTTCTGGCTGCTGCCCAATCAACTGGTCGGTTTGTTCCTGGACCACAACGACCCACAGTTTGCCGACGTCATCCAACTGGCCGTCAGCCTGCTGGCCGTGGCCGCATGGTTCGAGCTGTTCGACGGTGTGCAGACCATCGCCATGGGCTGCATACGTGGCCTCAAGGACGCCAAGACCACCTTTCTGGTGGGCCTGGGTTGCTACTGGCTGATCGGCGCACCGGCCGCCTGGTGGATGGCCTTCCACCTGCACTGGGGGCCGACCGGAGTCTGGTGGGGCCTGGCCCTGGGGCTGGCCTGCGCGGCTGTGAGCCTGACGCTGGGGTTCGAGTGGAAGATGAAGCGGATGATCCGGCAAGAGCCGGCGCCGCAAGCTGATTTCCAGATGTCTCAGCCGGACTGACCTGCCTGTGGGGCGAGCTCAGTTGACGATTTCCAGCACTGTCTGCTGGCTGGAGCCGAAGGTCAGGTACTCCACCAGTTCAGACAGCGGCAACGGCTTGCTGATCAGGTAGCCCTGCACCTGGTCGCAACCAAAGCCACGCAACAACTCAAGCTGCTCCGGGGTTTCGACGCCCTCGGCGACGACTTCCAGATGGAGGTTGTGGGCCAGGTTGATCATCGCGTGGACCAGCTTGCGATTCTCTTCACGCCCTTCCATACCGCCAACAAAGCTCTTGTCGATTTTCAACAAGGCGATCGGCAGGCTGTTGAGGTGCACGAACGAGGAGAACCCGGTGCCAAAGTCGTCCAGGGAAAACCGCACGCCGAGGCGACCCAGGGCATCCATAGTCTGCTGGACCAGATCACTGCGCCGCATCACCGCGGTTTCGGTGAGTTCGAACTCCAGCCACTGCGCATCGACTCCCCGCTCGGCGATCAAGCGGCTCAAGGTCGAGAGCAACTGGCTGTCCTGAAACTGGCGGAACGACAGATTGACCGCCATGTGCAACGGCGGCAGGCCGCGCTCGCGCAACGCCTGCATGTCCCGCAGGGCGCGGGAGATGACCCAGTAACCGAGCGGCACGATCAGCCCGCTCTGCTCGGCCAGCGGCACGAACTCACTGGGCGGCAACAAGCCACGCTCGGCATGCCGCCAGCGCACCAGGGCTTCGAGGCCGACAATTTGCCCGTCATCCAGGTTCAGCCGTGGCTGGTAATGCAGCTCCAGCTCATCGCGGCGCAAGGCTCGGCGCAACTCGCTTTCCAGGTCAGCCATGCTGCGGGCGTTGCGGTTGATCCGCTCGTTGAAGATATGGAAGGTGCAACCCTGGGTGCTCTTGGCCTGCTGCATGGCGATATGGGCATGCCACATCAGCGGGTCGGCACCGGCCTGGGCACGCGCGTGGGCAATCCCCAGGCTGGCGCCGATCAACAGGCTTTCACCGTCGATCCAGTAGGGTTCGGACAAGGCTTCGGTGATGCGCTCGGCCATCCACTCGGCGCGTTGCGGCGCGCGGCGGGTGTCGATGAGCAAGGCAAATTCGTCACTGCCCAGGCGCGCCAGTTGATCACCGGCCTCAAGCTGGCCTTTGAGCCGCGCGACCACCTGCAGGATCAACCGGTCGCCGGCCTGATGGCCCAGGGCGTCGTTGGCGTAGCGAAAATTGTCGAGATCCAGGTGCCCCAGCGCCAGGCCCCGGCCGTCGTTTTCCGCCAGGCGCGTGGCTAGCAAGGTCTGGAAGCCCTGGCGATTGGCGATGCCGGTCAACGGGTCCTGTTCGGCAAGACGTTGCAAGGTGTTTTCCAGCACCCCACGTTCACGCACATGCCGCAGGCAACGCCGCAGGATGCCGGCATCCAGCGCATCGCGCACCAGCCAGTCGCTGACACCGTCCGGTGGGTTGAGGGGTTCATGTTCGAGCAGCAACACCGTCGGCAGGCTGCACCGCCCAGGTTCCGGTTGCAGAGCAGGAATAGTCAGCAGGACCGCAGAGCGGTTATCGGTAAATAGACTGCTCACCGACTCCCAGGTCGGTGCACTGATCAGCACAGCCGAGCTCCCCATCGGAGCCAGACACTCGCGCAACAACGCTGCCCATACTGGCTCTTCGGCCAGCAGCAGCAAACGCAAGGGTTCGACAGGCGTAGACAAGCTAGCTCCCTAGACTCTGCAAAGATGTTGGCGGTGGCATTATGACGCACAGCTGAACAATGACAAATGTCATTGATTCTCAATCATAAATTTGTGCCACTTCAGAGATCGAACATTAGACGCAAATTCTCCCTGCATCCTGCGCGAAAGTAACAAAACCGGCAAATACAGATCGAGTGCTACGTCACAAGTCGGAGAGAGGCGGCAGAATCCGTGCATCCTGTTAAAATGCCCGCCCTTTTCGCAAACGACTCCTTTTTCCGCCATGTCCCGACTCAATCCCCGGCAGCAAGAAGCCGTGAGCTACGTCGGCGGCCCTCTTTTGGTGCTCGCCGGCGCTGGCTCCGGCAAGACCAGCGTGATCACCCGCAAGATTGCGCATCTGATCCAGAACTGCGGCATCCGCGCCCAGTACATCGTCGCCATGACCTTTACCAACAAGGCGGCGCGCGAGATGAAGGAGCGCGTCGGCACCCTGCTCAAGGGCGGTGAAGGCCGCGGCCTGACGGTGTGCACCTTCCACAACCTGGGGCTGAACATCATCCGCAAGGAGCATGTGCGCCTGGGCTACAAGCCCGGTTTCTCGATCTTCGACGAGACCGACGTCAAAGCCCTGATGACCGACATCATGCAGAAGGAATACTCGGGCGACGACGGCGTCGACGAGATCAAGAACATGATCGGCGCCTGGAAGAACGACCTGATCCTGCCGCCCGAGGCGCTGGAAAATGCGCGCAATCCGAAAGAACAGACCGCGGCCATCGTCTACACCCACTACCAGCGCACGCTCAAGGCGTTCAACGCGGTGGACTTCGACGACCTGATCCTGTTGCCGGTCAAGCTGTTCCAGGAACACGCCGACATCCTCGAAAAGTGGCAGAACAAAGTTCGCTACCTGCTGGTGGACGAGTACCAGGACACCAACGCCAGCCAGTACCTGCTGGTGAAGTTGCTGATCGGCAAGCGCAACCAGTTCACCGTGGTGGGCGACGACGACCAGTCGATCTACGCCTGGCGCGGCGCCCGTCCGGAAAACCTGATGCTGCTCAAGGACGACTACCCGTCTTTGAAAGTGGTGATGCTGGAGCAGAACTACCGCTCCACCAGCCGCATCCTGCGTTGCGCCAACGTGCTGATCTCCAACAACCCCCACGAGTTTGAAAAGCAGCTGTGGAGCGAGATGGGCCACGGTGACGAGATCCGCGTGATCCGCTGCCGCAACGAAGATGCCGAAGCCGAGCGCGTAGCCGTGGAGATCCTCAGTCTGCATCTGCGTACCGACCGCCCATACAGCGATTTTGCGATCCTGTACCGGGGTAACTACCAGGCCAAGCTGATCGAGCTGAAGTTGCAGCACCACCAGGTGCCGTATCGCCTGTCCGGCGGCAACAGCTTTTTCGGACGCCAGGAAGTGAAAGACCTGATGGCCTACTTCCGGCTGATTGTGAACCCGGATGACGACAACGCCTTCCTGCGCGTGATCAACGTCCCGCGCCGGGAAATCGGCTCGACCACCCTGGAAAAACTCGGCAACTACGCTACCGAACGCAAGATTTCGATGTACGCCGCCACCGACGAGATCGGCCTGGGCGAGCACCTGGATAGCCGCTTCACCGACCGCCTGGCGCGCTTCAAGCGCTTCATGGACAAGGTCCGCGAGCAGTGCGCCGGCGAAGATCCGATTTCGGCCCTGCGCAGCATGGTCATGGACATCGACTACGAAAACTGGCTGCGCACCAACAGCTCCAGCGACAAGGCCGCCGACTACCGCATGGGCAACGTCTGGTTCCTGATCGAGGCGTTGAAGAACACCCTCGAGAAGGACGAAGAAGGCGACATGACCGTGGAGGATGCCATCGGCAAGCTGGTCCTGCGTGACATGCTCGAACGTCAGCAGGAAGAGGAAGACGGCGCCGAAGGCGTGCAGATGATGACTTTGCACGCCTCCAAGGGCCTGGAATTTCCCTACGTATTCATCATGGGCATGGAGGAGGAAATCCTCCCGCACCGCTCCAGCATCGAAGCCGACACCATCGAGGAAGAACGGCGCCTGGCCTATGTCGGGATTACCCGCGCACGCCAGACCCTGGCCTTCACCTTCGCCGCCAAGCGCAAGCAGTACGGCGAGATCATCGACTGCTCCCCGAGCCGGTTCCTCGATGAGTTGCCGCCGGACGACCTGGCCTGGGAAGGCAATGACGACACCCCGACCGAAGTCAAAGCCGTGCGCGGTAATACCGCATTGGCAGATATACGCGCGATGTTAAAGCGCTAGAATCGACTACTTTTTAATCTACTTTCGGCGCCCGTCGCGCCACCAGAGGAAGCTGTTGTGGAAGCACTGCACAAGAAAATTCGCGAAGAAGGCATCGTGCTTTCCGACCAGGTCCTGAAAGTCGACGCCTTTCTGAACCATCAGATCGACCCGGCGTTGATGAAGCTGATCGGCGACGAATTCGCCGCGCTGTTCAAGGATTCGGGGATCACCAAGATCGTCACCATCGAAGCCTCGGGCATCGCCCCGGCCATCATGACCGGCCTGAACCTGGGCGTTCCGGTGATCTTCGCCCGCAAGCACCAGTCCCTGACCCTGACTGAAAACCTGCTGTCGGCGACCGTTTACTCGTTCACCAAGCAGACCGAAAGCACCGTGGCCATCTCCCCGCGCCACCTGACCAGCAGCGACCGCGTGTTGATCATCGACGACTTCCTGGCCAACGGTAAGGCGTCCCAGGCCCTGATTTCGATCATCAAGCAGGCAGGCGCCACCGTGGCCGGCCTGGGCATCGTGATCGAAAAGTCGTTCCAGGGCGGCCGTGCCGAGCTGGATTCCCAAGGCTACCGCGTGGAATCCCTGGCCCGGGTCAAATCCCTGGCAGGCGGCGTAGTGACCTTCATCGAGTAATGCCCCCCGCTCGCTCCCACCGGTGTTTGGTGGGGGCTGCTACTGCGCCGTGGCCTTCAAGCCTGCCAGCAGCAAGCGCTGATACAGATCCTCCTTCAAGCCCTCAGGCTTTGTCAGTTGCATGCGCGCCAGGTGCTGCGGGTACTCCGACGCCTGCGGCGCATCCAGCGCGGCCTTGCCCAACTGGAGGATCTCGGTCAGCTTGAATTTGCTCTTGAGCCAGTTCAACGCCCGCAACAAGTCCCGTTCCTCGCTGGAAAAATCACTGCCCAACGGATACTCCGGGAACAACTGTGGGTGCCGTGCGGCGATGGCCTGCAAGCGCTGCGGGGTGTTGTCGGTGAAGCGCTCTTGCAGGCGGAAATCCTTGGCCAGCTTGCCGGCTTTCTGCGCCTGCTCGATCAAGCCCGGCTGGAAACGTGAATCGCTGATGTTCAGCAGTAATTCGATGACCTTGGCATCGGTTTGACCGCGCAGGTCGGCGATCCCGTACTCGGTGATCACGATGTCGCGCAGGTGGCGCGGGATCGTGCAGTGGCCGTATTGCCAGACGATGTTGGAGCTGATGTCGCCGCCCGACTCACGGCAACTGCGCAGAATCAGGATCGAGCGCGCGCCCTCCAGGGCATGGCCCTGGACGACAAAGTTGTATTGCCCGCCGACCCCACTCAGCACTCGCCCATCCTCCAGTTGGTCCGCTACCCCGGCCCCCATCAGAGTCATGGTGAAGGCACTGTTGATGAAGCGTGCATCCTGGCGCTGCAGGCGCTTGAGCTGCTCCTGCCCGTACAGCTCGTTGATATAGCTGATGGCGGTCATGTTGAATTCGCCGAGCTGGTCCTGGGGCAGATCGCGCAGGCGTTGGTAGAAGCTGCGCGGGCCGAGGAAAAATCCACCGTGAATCGACACGCCGCCCTGCGCCATCGACTCATCCAGGGTGCCGGCATTGGCCTGCTGTTGCAGGGCAACGTCGGGGTAAACCTTGCGCCGCACGATGCCGGCGTCAGACAACGCCAACAGGCCGTTGACGAACATTTCGCTGCAACCGTACAACCCTTTGGCAAAAGGCTCGACACCCCCTTCGCGACTGATCAGGGGTGCCCAGTAGTGCGCGTCGAGGTCGGTCAGCAGCGCGCGGTAATGCTCGTTGTCCGCTTGCCGCGCGAGCAACGCGGCGGTCAGCGCATCGCCCATGGAGCCAATGCCGATCTGCAGGGTGCCACCGTCGCGCACCAGGGTGCTAGCGTGCAAGCCGATGAAATGATCCTGGAAACCCACTGGCATGTTGGGGGTGGAAAACAGGGTACTGCGCTCCTCCTCGTCGATCAGCCAGTCGAACGTCTCGCGGTCGACTTCTGAATCACCGGGCATGTACGGCAGGTCGCTGTGCACCTGGCCGAGCATCAGGATGGTTTCACCCGCCGCCCTGCGCTTGGCAATCATGGGCAGCAGGTCGAGGGTGATATCGGGATTGCAGCTCAGGCTCAAGCGGCCAGGGTGCCGTGGGTCGTGGGCCACCAGTTGCGCCACCAGGTTCAAGCCGGCGGCGTTGATATCCCGGGCGGCGTGGCTGTAATTGCTGCTGACGTAGTCCTGCTGTGCCGAAGCGCTGTGCAGCAAGCTGCCAGGCTGCATGAAAAACTGCTGGATGTGGATGTTTGCGGGCGTTTGGTCTTTACGCAGGTCAGCGAGGAAGTCGAGCTCCGGGTAGTCGCCAAACACGCGCTCGATGAAAGGCTCCAGGAACCGTCGCTGCAGGCCGTCACCAAAGGGCGGACGACCCAGGCTCAAAGCGGTGTAGACCGTCAGCTGGCGCTCGGGCAGTTGGGCGACGCGTTGATAGAGCGCGTTGACGAAGCGGTTGGGTTTGCCTAATCCCAACGGCATGCCGAGGTGGATGTGCGCGGGTAACCGCGCCAGTACTTCATCGACTGCCTGCTCGATTGAAACGGACTGCACCATCAGACCCCTCCCGACCTATCCATGAATGACGCTAACCCGAGCTTGCCGGGTCTTGCGTGCCATGACCAGTCTTGAGGTCAAATCCCAGGCACAAAAAAGCCGCTCGCAAGCGGCTTTTTTTGCTGAAGACGGCGGCTTATTTCAGGCCGGACATCTTCTGGATGGCGCCTTTGAGGTCATCATCGGAGCAATCTGCGCAGGTGCCTTTAGGAGGCATTGCGTTGATCCCGGTAATGGCCTTGGCCAGGATGCCGTCAAGGCCGCCCTGGTGATCGGCACGCTCTTTCCAGGCTGCAGTGTCACCGATTTTCGGTGCGCCCAGCAGGCCACTACCGTGGCAAGCGTTGCAATGTTTGGCAATAATCTCATCCGGGGTTTTCGCCCCGCCGCCGCCTGCCGAAGCAGCGACTTCCATCCCCTTGCACTCCTGACCTTGCACACAGACCTGGCCGACTGGTTCAAGGCGCTTGGCAATATCGTCGTTGGTCGCAGCTTGAGCGCTGACTGCCCAAAGGGCCAATACGGTTGCTGGTGCGGCCAGCATTTTCATAATTAGGTTCACGCGTACACCCTCAATGGTGGCTAGTCACGCCCACGGCCACGGTTTCGCAGGCGGGCGCAAGTATAACGGTTAGCCCGCCACACTGAAACAACCCTAAAGTCCTAGGGGTATTAAGTCATGGCGAAATACTGCTCGGGCGCCTCGAAAAACCTTGGCGGACGCCTCTTTTCTTAGAAATTGGCTGGTGTGGCTGCGCTGATTAGTCGCGCAGGCGCATCAAACGGATTGCGGAAACGATGTGGCTTGGTGCTTTCAAAATAGTAGCTGTCACCGGCTTCGAGCACGAAGGTCTCAAGCCCGACCACCAATTCCAGGCGCCCTTCGAGCAGAATCCCGGTTTCCTCCCCTTCGTGGGTAAGCATCTCTTCACCGGTATCGGCACCCGGTGGATAGATCTCGTTGAGGAAGGCGATTGCACGGCTCGGATGGGCCTTGCCCACCAGTTTCATGGTCACCGCGCCATCGGAGATATCGATCAGCTCGTTGGCTTTATAGACGATCTGCGTTGGTTTTTCCTGGAGGATCTCTTCGGAAAAGAACTCGACCATGGACATGGGGATGCCGCCAAGCACCTTCCTCAGCGAACTGATGGAAGGGCTGACACTGTTTTTCTCGATCATGGAAATGGTGCTGTTGGTCACACCCGCGCGTTTGGCGAGCTCACGCTGGGAAAGACCTTTTAGTTTGCGGATCGATTGCAGTCGTTCACCGACGTCCAATGCATTTGCCTCCCAGGATTCAGGTTATGTAAATATTGAGCGTTATCATGGCGACAGCGTTCAGTATTTACAACACTTGAGCCCAGGTCCGGTTCGGCAGAACGCCAGCGGCTGTACCCCGCGGCCCGTCAGGCCTCGGAATAGAGGCGTGGCACCCGACGCAGGTTGCAGAAGATCTGGTAAGGAATGGTGCCCGCAGCCATCGCGATATCGCTGGCGAGGATGTTTTTGCCCCATAACTCGACCGTCGAACCCAGGCCAGCCTGGGGCACATCGGTCAAATCGATACACAGCATGTCCATCGACACACGCCCCAGCAACTGACTGCGCTGCCCCGCCACCAGCACCAGCGTACCGGTCGGCGCCTGCCGCGGATAACCGTCGGCATAGCCCATGGCGACCACACCCAGGCGCATGGGTTTTGGCGTGATGTAACGGGCGCCATAACCCACGGGTTCGCCGGCCGGCAATTCGCGCACACTGATGACTTTCGACTCCAGGGTCATCACCGGCTGTAAACGCGCGGCCACAGAGTTGGCTTCCTCGAACGGGGTGGCGCCATACAGCATGATGCCGGGGCGCACCCAGTCGCTGGGCACCTGCGGCCAACCCAGCACGGCCGGCGAGTTACGCAGGCTGACCTGCGCCGACAAGCCCTGGCGCGCCGCTTCAAATACCGCGACCTGCTCGCTTGCGCTGCTGCTATCGAGCTCATCGGCGCGGGCGAAGTGGCTCATCAGCACGATCTTCGCGACCTTGCCGCTGGCCAGCAGCCGTTGATACGCCGCCTGATAATCCGCTGGGTGCAGGCCGACCCGGTGCATGCCCGAGTCCAGCTTGAGCCAGACGGTGATCGGCTTGCGCAGCGTCGCCTGCTCGATCGCTTCGAGCTGCCACAACGAATGCACCACACACCACAAATCCTGCTCGACGATCAGCGACAGCTCATCGGCTTCGAAAAAGCCTTCGAGCAGCAACACCGGCGCACGGATGCCAGCAGCGCGCAGCTCCAGGGCTTCTTCGATGCAGGCTACGGCAAACCCATCGGCATCCGCTTCCAGCGCCTGGGCACAGCGCACTGCGCCATGGCCATAGGCATCGGCCTTGATCACCGCGAGGGCGCGCGCCCCCGAGACTTCACGGGCCAGTTGGTAGTTGTGACGCAGGGCTTGCAGATCAATCAGGGCACGAGCAGGACGCATGGCGGCAGGCTTCCAGGCGGTTGGCGGGGAGGGAAGAAAAAACCGGCGCTGAAGACAGTATGAACCGCCGACAGCACCGGCAGAGGGATCGTTTACGGCAGCGCGGCGACTATCGACACTTCTACCAGGATTTCTGGTTCGCACAGCTTGGCTTCCACCGTCGCCCGCGCTGGCGCGACGTTTTTCGGCAGCCAGCTGTCCCAGACACTGTTCATGCCCTGGAAGTCGGCATCGATGTCTTTCAGGTAGATCGTCGCCGACAGCAACCGGGTCTTGTCGGTACCGGCCAGATCGAGCAAACGCTCGATGTTGGCCAGGGTCTCGCGGGTCTGCTGTTCAACTCCGGCGTTCATGTCGTCGCCGACCTGTCCTGCCAGGTACACCGTACCGCTGTGGACTACGATCTGGCTCAAACGCTCATTGGTGAGCTGGCGCTGGATTGACATGTTTTGCAGACTCCTGGTGGGTGTTGCCATAGCGAGAAATATCGAGGCCTTCGGCGCTGATCTGCGGCGTTTTCTTGGCCATCAGATCGGCCAGCAGGCGGCCGGAGCCACAGGCCATGGTCCAGCCGAGCGTGCCGTGACCGGTGTTCAGGAACAGGTTCTTGAATGGGGTGGCACCAACAATCGGCGTGCCATCCGGCGTGGTCGGACGCAGGCCGGTCCAGAAACTGGCTTGCTGCAGGTCGCCGCCCTGAGGATAGAGATCGTTGACGATCATCTCCAGTGTTTCACGCCGACGCGGGTTCAGCGACAGGTCAAAACCGGCAATCTCCGCCATGCCACCGACGCGGATGCGGTTGTCGAAACGGGTGATCGCGACCTTGTAGGTCTCGTCGAGAATGGTCGAGGTCGGAGCCATGGCCGGATTGGTGATCGGCACGGTCAGCGAGTAACCCTTGAGCGGATACACCGGGGCCTTGATGCCCAACGGCTTGAGCAACTGCGGCGAGTAACTGCCCAGCGCCAGCACGTAGCGGTCGGCGGTTTCCAGCTTGCCGTCAATCCACACACCGTTGATCCGGTCACCGGCGAAGTCCAGGCGCTGGATGTCCTGGCCGAAGCGGAATTCAACGCCCAGCTTGATCGCCATTTCCGCCAGGCGGGTGGTGAAGATCTGGCAGTCGCCGGTCTGATCGTTCGGCAGGCGCAGGGCACCGGCCAGGATGTCGGTGACACTGGCCAGGGCCGGTTCGACGCGGGCAATGCCGGCGCGGTCGAGCAGCTCGAACGGCACACCGGACTCCTTGAGTACCGCGATGTCCTTGGCGGCGCCATCCAGTTGCGCCTGGGTACGGAACAGCTGGGTGGTCCCCAGGCTGCGGCCTTCGTAGGCGATACCGGTTTCGGCGCGCAATTCGTCGAGGCAGTCACGGCTGTACTCGGACAGGCGGACCATGCGCTCCTTGTTCACCGCATAACGGCTGGCGGTACAGTTGCGCAGCATCTGCGCCATCCACAGGTACTGATCGATATCGGCGGTGGCCTTGATGGCCAGCGGGGCGTGGCGCTGCAACAGCCACTTGATGGCCTTGAGCGGCACACCCGGAGCAGCCCATGGCGACGCATAGCCCGGCGATACCTGGCCGGCGTTGGCGAAACTGGTTTCCATGGCAGCGGCCGGTTGACGATCCACGACCGTCACTTCAAAGCCGGCCCGAGCCAGATAGTAGGCACTGGCGGTACCGATTACGCCGCTACCCAAGACCAGAACGCGCATTTTTTTATCCCTCATCGCGGCAAACCGCTGACGTTGTTGTGTACAAGCAATGATGAGCGCAGTGTAAAAAACATTTGCCAGTGCTTTTCACTATATAAGTGCCTATATTTGGCGACAATTCTCGGCAATTTGGCTTTTCACGGAGGCGCATCCCCTATGCGGACCAACACTCAAACCAAACGTGAGCTGGACAAGATCGACCGCAACATCCTGCGCATCCTCCAGGCTGACGGGCGCATTTCGTTTACTGAGCTGGGGGAGAAGGTCGGCCTGTCGACCACGCCCTGTACCGAGCGGGTGCGGCGCCTGGAGCGCGAAGGGATCATCATGGGCTACAACGCCCGGCTCAATCCGCAACACCTCAAGGGCAGCTTGCTGGTGTTCGTCGAGATCAGCCTGGACTACAAGTCCGGTGACACCTTCGAAGAGTTCCGCCGCGCGGTGCTGAAACTGCCGCACGTACTGGAATGCCACCTGGTATCCGGGGACTTCGACTACCTGGTGAAGGCACGGATTTCCGAGATGGCCTCGTACCGCAAATTGCTCGGCGATATCCTGCTCAAACTGCCCCACGTGCGTGAGTCCAAGAGCTACATCGTGATGGAAGAGGTGAAGGAGAGCCTGAGCTTGCCGATTCCGGATTGAGGCCTGTGGTAAGTGTCCGTGCGCTGTGACCTACACCAAAACCTGTCGGTTAGCAGCCATGTACTCGAACACCTGCGCCTCGACCCGTGGGTGGATCAACTCCACCGGTCCGCGACCGTTGGGGCATGGCAGGGTCTTGGTGGTGCCGAACAAGCGACAGATCAGCGGCCGCTCGCCATACACGGTGCAGCCATTGGGACCCAGGTGTACGCAGTTCAGCTCGTCCAGGGCGGCATCCTGCTCGGCGCGAGTCTTGCGCGGCAGGCGGGACATTTCTTCCGGCGAGGTGGTGACCGGACCACAGCAGTCATGACAGCCAGGCACGCACTCGAACGAGGGAATCTGCTGGCGCAGGGTACGAACGGTCTCGCGGTTGCAGCTCATCGAAACAAATACCCCTAAGGTGAACAAGGTTGGATTTTGCCCTAAAAGCCCTGCGCCAGACAGCAACAACCGACCAGTGTTGCCCAGGCAGAAAGGTCCGGCTTATGCTCCGTAAAATTTACTCAACACCCGATAATCAGGATCAACCCATGACTGCCCGTGTTCAGCCGCCTGTCCCGAGCACCCATATCGCCTCCTATTACGCCGCCAGCAGCCTGCCGCAGCCGGATCATCCGGTACTTGCCGGTGAGCAACTGGCCGACGTGTGCGTGGTGGGCGGTGGTTTTTCCGGCCTGAACACAGCCATTGAACTGGCCCAGCGCGGTCTTCGCGTGGTGCTGCTGGAAGCACACAAAATCGGCTGGGGCGCCAGCGGACGTAATGGCGGGCAGTTGATTCGTGGTGTCGGCCATGGCCTGGACCAATTCAGCAATGTGCTGGGGGCCGAAGGCGTACGCCAGATGAAACTGATGGGCCTGGAGGCAGTGGACATCGTTCGCCAGCGGGTCGAGCAGTTCCAGATCCCCTGCGACCTGACCTGGGGCTACTGCGACCTCGCCAACAAACCCCGCGACCTGGAAGGTTTCGCCGCGGACGCGGACGAACTGCGCAGCCTCGGTTATCGCCACACCACCCGCCTGCTGCAAGCGCACGAGATGCACAGCGTGGTGGGCTCAGACCGCTACGTGGGCGGACTGATCGACATGGGCTCGGGGCACCTGCACCCGCTGAACCTGGCCCTGGGTGAAGCCGCTGCCGCCCAGCAACTGGGGGTCCGTCTGTTCGAGCAATCGGCAGTGACCCGCATCGACTACGGCCCCGAGGTCAAGGTCCACACCGCGCAAGGTTCGGTCCGCGCCAAGACCCTGGTGCTGGGCTGCAACGCCTACCTCAATCACCTCAACCCGCACCTGAGCGGCAAAGTGCTGCCCGCCGGCAGCTACATCATCGCCACCGAACCCTTGAGTGAAGAGCAGGCCCACGCCCTCCTGCCGCAGAACATGGCCGTGTGCGACCAACGCGTGGCGCTGGACTACTACCGGCTTTCGGCAGACCGACGCCTGCTGTTCGGCGGCGCCTGCCACTATTCGGGCCGCGATCCGGCGGACATCGGCGCCTACATGCGACCGAAGATGCTGGAGGTTTTCCCGCAATTGAGCGCGGTGAAGATCGACTATCAGTGGGGCGGCATGATCGGCATCGGCGCCAACCGCCTGCCCCAGATTGGCCGGCTCAAGGACCAGCCGAATGTGTATTACGCCCAGGCGTACTCCGGACACGGGGTGAATGCCACTCACCTGGCCGGCAAACTACTGGGTGAAGCCATCAGCGGCCAGCATAGCGGCGGTTTCGACCTGTTCGCCAAAGTACCGCACGTGACCTTCCCGGGCGGCCGCTACTTGCGCTCGCCATTGCTGGCCCTGGGGATGTTGTGGCACCGACTCAAAGAGCTGGCCTGATCCGAAGAGCCGCTCAAAGCTGCCAGAACGGCTTCAGCCCCTCCTCCCTCGCCTGCTCACGACTCAAGCCGACATCGCGCAGTTGTTCCGGGGTGAGTTCGAGCAGGGTCTTGCGCGTGTGCAGACGGTGCCACAGCAAACCCCAGCGCCCCAGGCAGGACGGGGCATTGCGGATCGCCGTCGGCATGCCCTGGTCGTGCCCTGCCACCAGTTCCTGACTGTGTAACGTCAGCCGCACATCGCTCAAACCGTTCATTTTTAGTGCTCCTGTTTACTTGGGTAGCCAGAGATTCCATGATGCGCGGGCAGGCAAAACCATTACAGATTCAATGGACCTGTATTACCTCCATACAGATTTGCTGAATTAACCGCTGAATGATGGTTTTTTTCCTGATCTGTACTGGTCCCTCCTCTCACACCGAGGCTAAAACATGACGCTGTACGTCAACCTCGCCGAATTGCTCGGCACGCGCATCGAACAGGGCTTCTACCGGCCCGGTGACCGTCTGCCTTCCGTGCGGGCCTTGAGTGTCGAGCATGGGGTCAGCCTGAGCACGGTGCAGCAGGCCTATCGAGTGCTGGAGGACAGCGGGCTGGCGCGGCCAAAGCCCAAGTCCGGCTACTTTGTCCCCGTGGGGCGGGAACTGCCCGAACTGCCGGCGGTGGGCCGCCCGGCCCAGCGCCCGGTCGACATATCCCAGTGGGACCAGGTGCTGGAGCTGATCCGCGCCGTGCCACGCAAGGACGTGGTGCAACTGGGCCGCGGCATGCCGGATATCACCACGCCGACCATGCAGCCCCTGCTGCGCAGCCTGGCGCGGATCAGTCGGCGCCAGGACATGCCGGGGCTGTACTACGACAATATCTACGGGGTGCTGGAACTGCGCGAGCAGATCGCCCGCCTGATGCTCGACTCAGGCAGCCAACTGAGCGCCAGCGACCTGGTGATCACCACGGGCTGCCACGAAGCGTTGTCCACCAGCATTCGCGCCATCTGCGAACCAGGCGACATCGTCGCGGTGGACTCGCCGAGCTTTCACGGTGCCATGCAGACTCTCAAGGGGCTGGGCATGAAGGCCCTGGAGATTCCCACCGACCCCCTCACCGGGATCAGTCTCGACGCCCTTGAACTGGCCCTCGAGCAGTGGCCGATCAAAGCCATACAGTTGACCCCCAACTGCAACAACCCGCTCGGCTACATCATGCCGGAGTCGCGTAAACGTGCGCTGTTGACCCTGGCACAACGGTTTGACGTGGCGATTATCGAAGACGATGTGTATGGCGAACTGGCCTACACCTACCCTCGACCGCGCACCATCAAGTCCTTCGATGAAGACGGTCGCGTGCTGCTCTGCAGTTCGTTCTCCAAGACCCTGGCACCTGGCCTGCGGATCGGCTGGGTCGCTCCCGGACGGTACCTGGAGCGGGTGCTGCACATGAAATACATCAGCACCGGCTCGACCGCGCCACAACCGCAAATTGCCATCGCCGAGTTCCTCAAGGCCGGGCATTTCGAGCCGCATCTACGGCGGATGCGCAACCAGTACCAGCGCAATCGCGACCTGATGCTCGATTGGGTCAGCCGCTACTTTCCCCTCGGCACCCGCGCCAGCCGCCCCCAGGGCAGCTTCATGCTGTGGGTCGAACTGCCGGAAGGGTTTGATACGCTCAAGCTCAATCGGGTGCTGCTCGACCAGGGCGTACAGATCGCCGTGGGCAGCATTTTCTCCGCCTCGGGCAAGTACCGTAATTGCCTGCGAATGAACTACGCAGCCAAACCCACGGCTCAGGTCGAGGAAGCGGTGCGTAAGGTGGGTGCAGCGGCGATCGCCCTGCTGGCCGAGGCCAGCTAGTTCATCTGGGAACTCGATGCCCGAGAGCTTCCCAGGCGCCATCGGCACGCCGCGACGACTTCGCCAGCCGTGCCATACTCCCTACCTGCCCATCTGCAGGAACATTCGACTTGCGCCGAAAAAAAGCCCTGCTCTGCCTGATACTCGCCGCGTTGCTGAGCAGTTGCGCCTCGCTCAACGTGCCCCGCGAGCCTAGCCAGGCATTGCCTGCTGCCGAGTCCTCTTTCGGGCGCTCGATCCAGGCCCAGGCCGCCCCCCATGAAGGGCGATCCGGATTTCGCCTGCTATCGGACAGCAGCGAAGCCTTCGCCGCCCGTGCCGAGTTGATCCGCAATGCGCAGCGCAGCCTCGACCTGCAGTACTACATCGTCCACGACGGTATCAGCACCCGACTGCTGGTCAGCGAACTGCTCAAGGCCGCTGACCGAGGCGTGCGCGTGCGCATCCTGCTCGACGACCTCACCAGCGATGGCCAGGTCCAGACCATTGCCACACTGGCCGCTCACCCACAGATTCAGATTCGCCTGTTCAATCCATTGGAACTGGGCCGCAGCACCGGCGTCACTCGCACCATGGGCCGACTGCTCAATCTCTCGCTGCAGCACCGGCGCATGCACAACAAGCTGTGGCTGGCGGACAACAGCGCCGCGATTGTCGGCGGGCGCAACCTGGGCGACGAGTACTTCGATGCGCAGCCCAAGCTGAATTTCACCGACATCGACCTGCTGGGTGTCGGACCCGTCGCTGAGCAGCTCGGCCACAGCTTCGATCAGTACTGGAACAGCGCCCTGAGCAAGCCGATCGATGAGTTTGTCTCCAGCCAGCCCACGGCCAAGGACCTGGCCGAGACCCGCGCGCAGCTGCAAGCGTCCCTGGACGAAAGCCATCGGCAGAACCAGGCCCTGTACCAGCAGTTGAAGGCCTACCAGACCGATCCGCGCCTGGACCTCTGGCGCAGCGAGCTGATCTGGGCCTGGAACCAGGCGTTGTGGGACGCTCCGAGCAAAGTGCTGGCCAAGGGTGAGCCGGATCCGCAACTGCTACTGACTACCCAACTGGCCCCCGAACTGCAAGGGGTGAGCAAAGAGCTGATCATGATCTCAGCCTACTTTGTGCCCGGCCCACCCGGACTGGTGTATCTCACCGGGCGGGCCGATGCCGGAGTGTCCGTCAGCTTCCTGACCAACTCGCTGGAGGCCACCGATGTGCCCGCCGTCCACGGCGGCTACGCCCCTTACCGCAAGGCGCTGCTGGAGCACGGCGTGCAACTGTTTGAACTACGCCGGCAACCGGGCGAAGGCGGCGGTAGCGGGCCAAGCCTGTTTCGCAGTTCCAGCTACCGCGGCTCCGAATCCAGCCTGCACAGCAAGGCGATCATCTTCGATCGCCAAAAGGCGTTCATCGGCTCATTCAACTTTGACCCGCGCTCGGTGCTGTGGAACACCGAAGTCGGGGTGCTGGTCGACAGCCCGGCGCTTGCCGAGCGTGTTCGCGAACTCGCCCTGGAAGGCATGGCGCCTCCTCTCAGCTATGCGGTGCGGTTACAGGAGGGCCAACTGGTCTGGGTCACTGAAGACGATGGCAAGCTGCACACCCTGACTCGCGAGCCGGGAAACTGGTGGCGCCGCTTCAATGCCTGGTTCAGCGACACCCTGGGCCTGGAGCGGATACTGTAAACCCGGATCTCAGATCGGCGCCGCCGCCTCGCCAAACGCCCCTTGGCGCAGCAACAACAACACCAGGCCAAAGGCCCCGGCCGCCATCAGTAATGGCAAGGCGTGTCCGCTGACCCACTGACTGCCGGCACCCGCTGCAAGCGGGCCAATCAAGCAACCGATACCCCAGAGTTGGGCGATGTGGGCGTTGGCCCGCACCAGCGCATCATCGCGATAACGCTCGCCCACCAGAATCAGCGACAAGGTGAACAAGCCGCCGGCACTGGCACCGAACAGCACCCACAGCGGCCAGATCAGCAAGGTGTCGAGCAACAGCGGAATCGCCAGGCTCGACAGCATCAGTATCACCGCGCAGCCGGCAAACAAGGTTCGCCGCGACAGATAGTCCGCAAGGGCGCCAATGGGCAATTGCAGCAACGCATCGCCGACTACCACGGTGCTGACCATGGCCAGGGCAATTTCTGCGGTGAACCCCTGTTGCAGGCAATACACCGGCAGCAGGGTCAGGATCATCGCCTCGAACGCAGCAAACAACGACACCGCCCAAGCGATCGCCGGCAGGCCACGGCAGAAACCCAACAGGTCACTGAAGGTCACACTCAGGGCTTCGCTGCTCGGTGCCCCGCTACGCCCCATCAAGACCAGCGGCGAAGTCACCAGCAGCGCGACCCCGACCCAGAAACCGATATCGTTGTCGGTACCCAGCACCCCCAGCAACAACGGTCCAGCCAATTGACTCAAGGCATAGCTGCAGCCATACAGCGCCACCAGCCGGCCACGCCATTGCTCAACCACCAACTGGTTGATCCAGCTCTCGCCGAGAATGAACACGATGGTCAGGATGACCCCGATCATCAGCCGCAGTACCAGCCACACCGGGTAGCTGGGCAACAACGCCAGCAGGCCAATGGAGAGGGCTCCGGCCCACAAGCACAGGCGCATCAGGTTAGCCGTACCCAGGCGAGCCGCCAGGTGGCTGGAGATCTTCGCCCCCAGCAGGACGCCAATTGCCGGCATGGCCGCCATCACCCCGATTGCAAACGCGCCATAACCCCAGCTTTCCAGGCGAAACGACACCAACGGCATGCTCACGCCCAGGGCGAGGCCGACACTCAGGACCGAGGCCAGAACGGCGAAATAAGTCGCCCAACGCATGTTCCACGCTCCTGTGGATATTCTTATGTGTGGCACAAAGCAATGTGGGAGCGAACCCGCTCGCGATGGCGGCGCAACATTCAACACGACGTCGACTGTCATACCGCTATCGCGAGCAAGCTCGCTCCCACAAGGGATCTACGTCGTTCAGGGAGCCAGGCTCCCTGAAAGGCTTACAGCTTGATCCAGGTCGCCTTCAGCTCGGTGTACTTGTCGAACGCGTGCAGCGACTTGTCACGGCCGTTGCCCGATTGCTTGAAGCCGCCGAACGGTGCGGTCATGTCGCCGCCATCGTACTGGTTGACCCACACGCTACCGGCGCGCAGTGCCTTGGCGGTCAGGTGAGCCTTGGAAATGTCCTTGGTCCATACCGCTGCGGCCAGGCCATACGGCGTGTCGTTGGCGATCTGGATAGCCTCCTCGGCGGTATCAAAGGTGATGACCGACAGTACCGGGCCGAAGATTTCTTCCTGGGCAATCTTCATGGCATTGCTCACGCCGTCGAAAATCGTCGGCTCCACGTAGGTGCCACCGGTTTCCTCGAGGATGCGCTTGCCGCCCGCCACCAGCTTGGCGCCGTCGGTATGCCCAGACTCGATGTACGACAGCACGGTGTTCATTTGCTGGGTATCGACCAACGCACCCACGGTGGTGGACGGGTCCAGCGGGTTGCCTGGCTTCCAGGTTTTCAGGGCCTCGATCACCAGTGGCAGGAACTTGTCCTTGATCGAACGCTCGACCAGCAGGCGTGAACCGGCGGTGCAGACTTCGCCCTGGTTGAAGGCAATCGCGCCGGCAGCGGATTCAGCGGCGGCCTGCAGGTCCGGCGCATCGGCAAACACGATGTTCGGGCTCTTGCCGCCGGCTTCCAGCCAGACGCGCTTCATGTTCGACTCGCCGGAGTAGATCATCAGTTGCTTGGCGATCTTGGTCGAACCGGTGAACACCAGGGTATCGACATCCATGTGCAGGGCCAGGGCCTTGCCCACGGTGTGGCCGTAGCCTGGCAGTACGTTGAGCACGCCTTTGGGGATACCGGCCTCGACGGCCAGGGCCGCGATGCGGATGGCGGTCAGCGGGGATTTTTCGGACGGCTTGAGGATCACCGAGTTACCGGTGGACAGCGCAGGACCGAGTTTCCAGCACGCCATCATCAGCGGGAAGTTCCACGGCACGATAGCGCCCACCACGCCCACAGGCTCACGGGTCACCAGGCCCAGTTGATCATGAGGGGTCGCGGCCACTTCATCGTAGATCTTGTCGATCGCTTCACCGCTCCAGCTCAGCGCCTGGGCGGCACCAGGAACGTCGATGTCCAGGGAGTCGCTGATCGGCTTACCCATGTCCAGGGTTTCCAGCAGGGCCAGCTCCTGGGCATTTTGCTTGAGCAGGCCGGCGAAGCGAATCATCACGGCCTTGCGCTTGGCCGGGGCCAGGCGGGACCAGACACCGGAATTGAACGTGGCGCGGGCGTTGTCCACGGCGCGCTGGGCGTCGGCGGCATCACAGCTGGCAATCTTGCCCAGCAGACGGCCATCGACCGGGCTGATGCACTCGAAGGTCTCGCCGGAGACCGCATCGGTGTATTCGCCATTGATGTAGGCGCGGCCTTCGATTTTCAGGTCGCGGGCACGTTGTTCCCAGTCGGCACGAGTCAGGGTGGTCATACGAGTGTCCTCCTCTTATTGAATACGACACCCGCGTTCTTCGCGGGCGCTGTCAGGAATTCTGCCCGGCCAGCCTTGCAATCGGCCCTAGGCACCCGCCACCCTAAACCAGCCACACCTCAAGTTTCAATATATTTGACACAAGGCCGGCAAACGACCTTGCGATGTTCATTTTAATAAACATAGACTCGGGGCTTTCCAAGCAAACACGGGGGGATTACCAGAATGAGCATCCAGCACATCGTCGATTTCAGCCAGGCCGGCACCGCCGCCGAACGCTACCGCCCGGACGCGGCCAAAATCCTCAAGGGCGACCCTGAGCAGACCGTCTACAACCACTACAACAGCCCATGCGGCCAGCTCAATGCCGGGGTCTGGGAAGGCGCAGTCGGTCAGTGGACGGTGAATTTCACCGAACACGAATACTGCGAAATCGTCCAGGGGGTTTCGGTGTTGCGCGACACCGACGGCAATGCCAAGACCCTGCGCACCGGTGACCGATTTGTCATCCCGGCCGGGTTCCGTGGCACCTGGGAAGTCCTGGAAACGTGCCGAAAGATCTACGTGGCGTTTGAACAAAAGCCATAAATAAATACCGCATAGCGGGTCATGGCCAGGAGGAGGATCGAGCCGTCCCCAGGGACCCATGAAAAGGCTTGCATCTCGCGATACCGGCCTTTCCAACAGGAGCGCACAGGACGTGCCTCAATCCAGACCTACAACGCAAGGAGGCAACATGCCCGATACTCCAGACTCATGCGACGTCACCATCGCTGAGTACACCATCGGCCAGACCTACACCCCTCAGTTGCTCGAGGAAGTGCGAGCACTGGCCAATGGCGCACCGGTGCGGGTCACCGGCCCTCGCCATGCATCAGACCGCAAGCGAGTCCCGCGACGGATCAGCCTGCTGACCAATGCCGACAATGTCATCGTCAGCATTCAGTGCGGTTGAGCACCTGAAGCTTTTCCCAGGCCCACAAAAAAGGCCCGTATCTTGCGATACGGGCCTTTTTCTCAAGAGGGAAAAATCAATTACTTGATTTTGCCTTCCTTGTAGATCACGTGCTTGCGAACAACCGGATCAAATTTCTTGATCTCGATTTTGTCCGGAGTAGTGCGCTTGTTCTTGTCGGTAGTGTAGAAGTGACCAGTACCGGCGCTCGAAATCAAACGAATCAATTCACGCATGATTAGCTCCCTTAGATCTTGCCAGCTTTGCGGATTTCGGCCAGCACGACAGTGATGCCACGCTTGTCGATGATACGCATGCCTTTGGCAGATACGCGCAGACGCACGAAACGTTTCTCTTCTTCAACCCAGAAGCGATGATGCTGCAGGTTCGGCAGGAAACGACGACGGGTTTTGTTGTTTGCGTGGGAAATGTTATTCCCAGTCACCGGACCCTTACCGGTAACTTGACATACTCTCGACATGCCTCAGCCCTCTAAAACCACATGCCCAACCCGGCATGGGTTGGCCGCTTAATCTCTCAGTCATTTGGCGCCAGGCGCCGCGTTTCTTTAGAGGTCTTACCGGCTACACCTACAGTGAAGGAACCGGGCCCCTAGAAAAGAGCGCTGCTTTATACCAGAAAGACCCCATAGCAACAACTATTGGTGTGAAGAGAGTTTTCAAAAACCCCGGAATTACGGCGCCAGACGCCTTGGATAAAGGCTATCGATGGTAGCGACCGCTCGTCGCAGAGCATCACCCTGCTCCCCCATATGGAGGGTACCGGCACGCCACCTTACGCTAATTCGCTGCGCCCGAAGCGCAATAAACGGCAAAAATACGTACCGTCGAGCAGGACACAAAACAAAAAGGGGATAGTCATTTGCCGGGCAGGCCACTAGGGTAAGCCTTTTCCAGACTGCACTCGCAGATGGGCCTTCGATCTGCAAAGGAATCCACACATGCGCCTCGCTGCCCTACCGCTGTTGCTTGCCCCACTCTTGCTGAGCCCTTTGGCCCAGGCTGCCGCCCTGAGCGTCTGCACCGAGGCCAGCCCGGAAGGGTTCGATGTCGTTCAATACAACTCGCTGACCACCACCAACGCCTCGGCCGACGTGTTGATGAATAGCCTGGTGGACTTTGACACCGCCAGTGGCAAGGTCGTGCCGAGCCTGGCCGATAGCTGGGAAGTCTCGGCCGACGGCCTGACCTATGTCTTCAAGCTGCACCCGGAGGTGAAGTTCCATCGCACCGAGTACTTCACCCCGACGCGTACCTTGACCGCCGAAGACGTGAAGTTCAGCTTTGACCGCATGCTGGACCCCGCGCAGCCATGGCACAAAATCGCCCAGAGTGGCTTCCCGCACGCCCAATCCATGCAGTTGCCTGCGCTGATCAAGAAAATCGACGCACTCGACCCGCTGACCATTCGTTTCACCCTTGACCACCCCGACTCGACCTTCCTCGCCACGCTGAGCATGGGTTTCGCCTCGATCTACTCGGCTGAATACGCCGATCAGTTGCTCAAGGCTGGCACACCCGAGAAACTCAATAACCAGCCGATTGGCACCGGGCCGTTCATTTTCGGGCGCTTCCAGAAAGACGCATCGATCCGCTACAAGGCCAACCGCGACTACTTCGCTGGCAAGCCCGCGATCGACACCCTGGTGTTCGCCATCACCCCGGACGCCAACGTGCGCCTGCAGAAGCTGCGGCGCAACGAGTGCCAGATCGCCCTGTCGCCCAAGCCGCTGGACGTCCAGGCTGCCGCCAAGGAGCCGAACCTCAAGATCGAGAGCACGCCGGCCTTCATGACCGCCTTCGTCGCCATCAATAGCCAGCATCCGCCGCTGGACAAACCGGAGGTGCGCCAGGCGATCAATCTGGCCTTCGACAAGGCCAGCTACCTCAAGGCCGTGTTCGAGGACACCGCCCAAGCCGCCAACGGCCCTTACCCGCCCAACACCTGGAGCTATGCCAAGGACCTGCCGGGCTACCCGAAGGACCTCACCAAGGCCCGCGCGCTGATGGTCAAGGCAGGACTCAAGGACGGCTTCAAGACCACGATCTGGACCCGCCCTTCCGGCAGCCTGCTCAACCCCAACCCAAGCCTGGGCGCTCAATTGTTGCAGGCTGACCTGGCGGAAATCGGGATTCAGGCAGAAATACGCGTGATCGAATGGGGCGAACTGATTCGTCGGGCCAAAGCCGGCGAGCACGACCTGCTGTTCATGGGCTGGGCCGGTGACAACGGCGATCCAGACAACTTCCTGACCCCGCAATTCTCCTGCGCGGGTGTGAAGTCCGGGACCAACTTCGCACGATACTGCGATCAAGGCCTGGACAAGCTGATCAACGCCGGCAAGACCACCACCGAGCAGGGCGTGCGCACCAAGCTCTACGAACAGGCCCAGGGGCAGATCCAGCAGCAGGCGCTGTGGCTACCCCTGGCCCACCCGACCGCCTATGCCCTGACCCGCAAGGATGTCCAGGGTTACTCGGTCAGCCCGTTCGGGCGCCAGGACTTCTCGAAAATCAAACCGTAGGAGCAGCCGGGCGGCGCTCCGCTTGCTCGCGAATTTAGTTTATCGCGAGCAAGCGGAGCTCCCGCATGGCCATGGATGGGGGGCGCATTCGGCACCTAGATCCAGCCATATTCGGCCATCGACAACGGATCACCATCACCGACGATGAAATGGTCGAGCACCCGCACATCGACCAACTCCATCGTCTCCTGCAAACGCTTGGTCAGCACCCGGTCGGCCGGGCTCGGCTCGGCGTTTCCCGAGGGGTGGTTATGGCACAGGATCAACGCCGCCGCGTTGTGTGCCAGGGCGCGCTTGACCACCTGGCGCGGATGCACGCTGGTGGTGTCGATCGAGCCGCGAAAGAGGATTTCGAATGCCAGGACCCGATGCCGGGAATCGAGGAACAGACAGGCAAACACCTCATGGGGCTCATGCCGCAGCATGGCCTTGAGGTAGTTGCGCACCTCGATCGGACTCTTGAGTACGGATGCCTGGCGCAGGTGCTCGGCCAAATGCCGACGCGCCATCTCCAGCACCGCCTGCAACTGGGCGAATTTCGCCGGCCCCAGCCCCAACTGGCCGACAAACGTTTGCTGGTCCGCCTCCAGCAAGTTACGCAAGCCGCCAAACTGCTGCAGCAAGTGCCTGGCCAGGTCCACCGCGCTTTTCCCGGCGACCCCGGTGCGCAGAAAGATCGCCAGCAATTCGGCGTCGGACAGACTCGCCGGACCCTGCTCCAGAAGTTTCTCCCGCGGCCGCTCTGTCGTCGGCCAATCTCGAATGCTCATAGCACCTCCCTGTCGATGGGCGCCGCTGTTCCCTAGCGGTCGCTGTGATATCGTAGCCCATCTTTTTTGCGGGCGATTGTTCCCTGGGGAGGGGGTTTCGCCACGTATGTCACCAACGAATTGAAAGGCAGACCTATGCAGCGGCTGTATCGGAAACGCATCGTTCTGGGCGTCGGCGGCGGCATTGCTGCCTACAAGAGCGCCGAACTGGTTCGCCGCCTGATCGACCAGGGCGCCGAAGTGCGCGTGGTCATGACCCGCGGCGGCAGCGAGTTCATCACCCCGCTGACCATGCAGGCCCTCTCCGGGCACCCGGTGCACCTGGACCTGCTGGACCCTGCGGCCGAAGCCGCGATGGGCCACATCGAGCTCGCCAAGTGGGCTGACCTGGTGCTGATCGCCCCCGCCACGGCGGACCTGATCGCCCGTCTGGCCCAAGGCATCGCCAACGACCTGCTGACCACCCTGGTGTTGGCCACCGACGCCACCGTGGCTCTGGCGCCGGCCATGAACCAGGCGATGTGGCGCGACCCGGCCACCCAGGCCAATACCCAGTTGCTTGAAAAGCGCGGCTTCAAGGTCTTCGGCCCGGCCTCGGGCAGCCAGGCCTGCGGCGACGTCGGCATGGGCCGCATGATGGAGGCCGATGACCTGGCCCAGTGCGCCGCCGATTGCTTCCAGCGTCAGGCGCTGACCGGTCGGCACGTGCTGATCACTGCCGGTCCGACCCAGGAAAACATTGACCCGGTGCGCTACATCACCAACCACAGCTCCGGAAAAATGGGCTTTGCCCTGGCCGAAGCTGCGGTGGAAGCCGGCGCCCGTGTGACCCTGATCACCGGCCCCGTGCACCTGCCGACTCCGGACCGGGTGACGCGCATCGACGTGGTCAGCGCCCGCGACATGCTGGCCGCCTGCGAGGCTGCGATCCCTTGCGACCTGTTCATCGCGTCTGCTGCGGTTGCGGACTACCGGCCGGAAGTCGTCGCCCCGCAAAAACTCAAGAAAGACCCTACGACTGGCGACGGCTTCGTCCTGCAAATGGTGCGCAACCCTGACATTCTGGCCACCATTGCCACCCGACCTGATCGTCCGTTCAGCGTCGGATTCGCCGCCGAAACCGAACACCTGCTCGATTACGCCGCACGCAAGCTCAAGGACAAGAACCTCGACCTGATCGTCGCCAACGACGTGGCCAACCCCAGCATTGGCTTCAACAGCGAGGAAAACGCCTGCAGCGTGATCGACCGTGAGTTGCACGCCACCCTTTTTGCCCAGACCAGCAAGGGCAAGATTGCCCGCCAGCTGATCACTTTTATCGCCGAACGTCTGAACCAGGTTTAATTCGTATGCACGCTTTGCAAGCCAAGATCCTCGACCCACGCATCGGCAGCGAATTTCCGCTGCCCCAGTACGCCACTCCCGGTTCCGCCGGCCTTGACCTGCGGGCGATGCTGGAACAGGACACCGTCATCAAGCCGGGAGAAACCCTGCTGATCCCTACTGGCCTGTCGGTATACATCGGCGATCCGGGCCTGGCTGCATTGATCCTGCCGCGCTCTGGCCTGGGCCACAAACATGGCATCGTGCTGGGTAATCTGGTCGGCCTGATCGATTCCGACTACCAGGGGCCACTGATGGTGTCCTGCTGGAACCGTGGCCAGACCGACTTCAACATCGTGGTGGGTGAGCGGCTGGCCCAGTTGGTGCTGGTACCGGTGGTGCAGGCGCACTTCGATCTAGTTGAAGAGTTCGTTGAAACCGAACGCGGCACCGGTGGTTTCGGCCATTCCGGCAGCCACTGATAACACCAGTGCCAGGACCGGGCGCTCTGCACGGCCCTGGCACTACGCTTTGCATTTCAGGATGAACCTTGCACAGACGCCAACTGCAGGATCTGGCGAGCGAATTCAAGACAACAGTCGACTGCACCAGTGCCAGCCCCATGGCATGGCACTTGTGCACCACGAACTCTGTACCGAAAACGCCGTCAAAGCCTTCAGTTTGAACCCGTCGACGAACCTCTCGTCGGCCCGTCCAGCAACCTTTGAGTTGGAGCAACCCCAGTGATGAGCAACACAACCCGCGTCGCCCCTGCATTTCCCGACAGCATCTTTCGCGCCTACGATATCCGTGGCGTGGTCCCGCAGACCCTGACCGCTGAAACGGCCTACTGGATCGGTCGCGCCATCGGCGCCCAGACCCTGGCCCAGGATGAGCCGAACATCAGCGTCGGTCGTGACGGCCGCCTGTCCGGTCCGGAACTGGTCGAGCAACTGATCCAGGGCCTGGCCGATGCCGGCTGCCATGTCAGCGACGTCGGCCTGGTGCCAACCCCGGCGCTGTACTACGCCGCCAACGTCCTCGCGGGCAAGTCCGGGGTGATGCTCACCGGCAGCCATAACCCGTCGGACTACAACGGCTTCAAAATCGTGATCGCTGGCGACACCCTGGCCAACGAACAGATTCAGGCCCTGCACCAGCGCCTGAAAAGCAACAACCTGACCAGCGGCCAAGGCAGTATCACCAAGGTCGAGATTCTCGATCGCTACAGCGCCCAGATTGTCCAGGACATCAAGCTCGCACGCCGCCTGAAAGTGGTGGTTGACTGCGGTAACGGCGCTGCCGGCGTGATTGCCCCACAGCTGATCGAGGCCCTGAATTGCGAAGTGATCCCGCTGTTCTGCGAAGTCGACGGCAACTTCCCCAACCATCACCCGGACCCGGGCAAACCGGAAAACCTGGTGGACCTGATCGCCAAGGTCAAGCAAACCAATGCCGACCTGGGCCTGGCCTTCGACGGTGATGGTGACCGTGTCGGCGTAGTGACCAATACCGGCGACATCGTGTTCCCGGACCGCCTGCTGATGCTGTTTGCCAAGGACGTGGTAGCACGCAACCCGGACGCCGAGATCATCTTCGACGTCAAATGCACCCGTCGCCTGACCCCGCTGATCAAGGAGTACGGCGGTCGACCACTGATGTGGAAAACCGGTCACTCGCTGATCAAGAAAAAAATGAAGCAGACCGGCGCCCTGCTCGCTGGCGAAATGAGCGGGCACATCTTCTTCAAGGAGCGCTGGTTCGGTTTCGACGACGGCATCTACAGCGCCGCTCGCCTGCTGGAGATCCTCAGCCAGGAGAAATCCACGGCCCAGGAACTGTTCGAGACCTTCCCGAACGATATTTCTACGCCGGAAATCAATATCCATGTGACCGAAGAGAGCAAATTCAGCATCATTGATGCACTGCACGACGCCCAGTGGGGCGACGGCGCCGACCTGACCACCATCGACGGTGTACGGGTCGACTACGCCAAGGGCTGGGGCCTGGTTCGCGCCTCCAACACCACACCGGTGCTGGTGCTGCGCTTCGAGGCCGACGACGAGGCCGAATTGCAGCGCATCAAGGATGTGTTCCACGCTCAACTGAAACGTGTCGCACCTGACCTCCAACTCCCGTTTTGATTATTTGAAGCGCCTTTTACACAAGTGCCGGAGCCCTGAATGACCCTCGAACGCGAAGCCGCCGCCAACACCGCCAAGGTCCTGTCCGAAGCGCTGCCTTACATTCGCCGCTATGTCGGCAAGACGCTGGTGATCAAATACGGCGGCAACGCGATGGAAAGCGAGGAGCTGAAAACCGGCTTCGCCCGCGACATCGTGATGATGAAAGCCGTGGGCATCAACCCGGTGGTGGTGCACGGTGGCGGCCCGCAAATCGGTGACCTGCTCAAGCGCCTGTCGATCGAGAGTCATTTCATCGACGGCATGCGCGTGACAGACGCCCAGACCATGGACGTGGTGGAGATGGTCCTCGGCGGTCAGGTCAACAAGGACATCGTCAACCTGATCAACCGCCATGGCGGCAGCGCCATCGGCCTGACCGGCAAGGACGCCGAGCTGATTCGCGCGAAGAAGCTCACCGTTACACGCCAGACGCCGGAGATGACCCAACCGGAAATCATCGACATCGGGCAAGTGGGCGAAGTGGTCGGGATCAATACCGATCTGCTCAACCTGCTGGTCAAGGGCGACTTCATCCCGGTGATCGCGCCAATCGGCGTGGGGGCCAACGGTGAGTCGTACAACATCAACGCCGACCTGGTGGCCGGTAAAGTGGCCGAAGCGCTGAAAGCTGAGAAGCTGATGCTGCTGACCAACATCGCCGGCCTGATGGACAAATCAGGCACTGTGCTGACTGGCCTGACGACCCAACAGGTCGACGAACTGATCGCCGACGGCACCATCTACGGTGGCATGCTACCGAAGATCCGTTGCGCGCTGGAGGCCGTACAGGGCGGCGTGGGCAGTTCGCTGATCATCGATGGCCGGGTACCCAATGCGATCCTGCTGGAAATCTTCACCGATACCGGCGTGGGCACCCTGATCAGCAATCGCAAGCGTCCTTAAGCGCTGGCACCTGCAAAAAGACCCCGCTCAGCCTGGCTGAGCGGGGTCTTTTTTTGCCTGCGGTCCTTGTAGGAGCGAGTGCCCGCTTGCGGCTCGCTCCTACAGGGCGGCGTATCAGACGCCGAACTGCGTGCGGTAGGCTTCTACGGCTGGCAGATGCTGCTTGAGCTGAGGATCATCGGCCAGGAACTCCAGGACCTGGTTCAACGAAACGATGCTGATCACCGGAATCGCGAAGTCACGCTCCACTTCCTGGATCGCCGACAGTTCGCCATTACCACGCTCCTGACGGTTGAGGGCGATCAACACGCCAGCGGCCTTGGCACCGTCCTGGGAAGCAATGATCTGCATCACTTCACGGATCGCGGTGCCCGCGGTAATCACGTCGTCGATGATCAGCACTTCGCCGGTCAGCGGCGCGCCAACCAAGCTGCCGCCCTCGCCGTGGGCCTTGGCTTCCTTGCGGTTGAAGCACCATGGCAGGTCACGGTCGTGGTGTTCAGCCAGGGCCACTGCGGTGGTGGCCGCCAACGGGATGCCCTTGTACGCCGGACCAAACAGCACGTCGAAGGCAATACCGCTCTCGACAATGGCCGCCGCATAGAAGCGACCCAGCTGCGCCAAGGCGCTGCCGGAGTTGAACAGGCCGGCATTAAAGAAGTAAGGGCTGGTGCGCCCGGACTTCAGGGTGAACTCACCGAAGCGCAAAACGCCGCGATCGATGGCAAAACGAATGAAATCGCGCTGATACGCTTGCATGCAAAAAACCCCAAATACCACGGATTTAGCTAATTAGCTTGACGCCGTGTATCATACACGCACGCGATTTTTGGGGCCATTTATGCGGATCATCAGTGTGAACGTCAATGGTATTCAGGCGGCAGTCGAGCGCGGTTTGCTCAGTTGGCTGCAAGCCCAGAATGCCGACGTCATCTGCCTGCAGGACACCCGCGCCTCCGCCTTTGAACTGGACGATCCAGCCTTCCAACTGGATGGCTACTTCCTTTATGCCTGCGATGCCGAAGTCCCCGCCCAAGGTGGCGTGGCTTTGTATTCGCGGCTGCAACCGAAGGCTGTCATCAGCGGTCTCGGTTTCGAGACGGCCGACCGCTACGGGCGCTACCTGCAAGCCGATTTCGACAAGGTCAGCATCGCGACCTTGCTGCTCCCTTCGGGGCAGAACGGCGATGAAGACTTGAACCAGAAGTTCAAGCTAATGGACGATTTCGCCCGTTATCTGGATAAACAGCGGCGCAAGCGGCGCGAGTACATTTATTGTGGCTCGCTGTACGTGGCGCAACAGAAGCTGGATATCAAGAACTGGCGCGACAGCCAGCAATCCCCGGGCTTCCTGGCACCTGAGCGTGCCTGGATGGACGAGATTGTCGGCAACATGGGTTATGTCGACGCCCTGCGCGAAGTCAGCCGTGAAGGCGACCAGTACAGCTGGTGGCCAGACAACGAACAGGCTGAGATGCTCAACCTGGGCTGGCGCTTCGACTACCAGCTGTTGACCCCAGGCCTGCGCCGCTTTGTTCGCAGTGCACGCCTGCCACGTCAACCGCGGTTCTCGCAGCACGCACCGCTGATCGTGGACTACGACTGGACGCTGACCATCTAGGCGTCGTTTCGCAAGACACAAAAAAGCCGACAGCGATGTCGGCTTTTTTGTGGGAGCGGGATTGCCCGCGATGAGGCCATGACCTTCAGCCCATGTGCTGCCTGCCAGATCGCTATCGCGGGCAAGCCCGCTCCCACCGGCAATGCACCTGGTTATTATTTGATCAGTCGCCAGGTGAACGGGTAGCGATACACCTGCCCCTCATTGGCCTTGACTCCGGCAATGATGGTCAGCACCAACGCACCAATGGCCAATAGGCCAAACAAGAAGAAGCCGATCACCACCACCATCAACAGCAGGCAGATCGCCGAGGCAATGGCCACGCTGATCTGGAAATTCAGCGCCTCCTTGCCCTGGTCGTCGATGAACGGGTCCATCTCACGCTTCATTTGCCACAGAATCAGCGGGCCGATCAGCGAGCCGAAGGGCACCCAGATCCCCAGCAAGGCCGAGAGATGACAGAACATCGCCCACTGGCGAACCTCACGGCTCGGCACGGGCAGCGGCAGTTGCTCATCACTCATGACGCTCTCCTTGCTGGCGACCGGAACAATCAGTCAGCCAGCGCAGCCTGTTGCAGGTCGAAAATCTCGGCCATGCCTTTTTTCGCCAGTTCCAGCATCGCGGTCAGCTCTTCAGGCTGGAACGGCGCGCCTTCGGCGGTGCCCTGCACTTCGATGAAACCACCGGTGCTGGTCATCACCACGTTCAGGTCGGTCTCGGCTGCCGAATCTTCCAGGTAGTCCAGGTCCAGCACTGGCTCGCCCTGGTACATGCCCACCGACACGGCTGCGATCATTTGCTTGAGCGGGTCGCCGCCTTTCAGGCCGCCACGCTTCTTGATCACTTTCAAGGCATCGACCAAGGCCACCATGGCGCCGGTGATCGAGGCAGTACGAGTACCGCCGTCGGCCTGGATCACGTCGCAATCGACGTACAGGGTCACATCGCCAAGTTTCGACATATCCAGCGCAGCGCGCAGCGAACGGCCGATCAGGCGCTGGATTTCCAGGGTGCGGCCGCCTTGCTTGCCACGGCTCGCTTCACGCTGGTTACGTTCACCGGTGGCGCGCGGCAGCATGCCGTACTCGGCGGTCAACCAGCCCTGGCCCTGGCCCTTGAGGAAGCGCGGTACGCCGTTCTCGACGCTGACGGTGCAGATCACCTTGGTATCACCGAACTCGACCAGTACAGATCCCTCGGCATGTTTGGTGTAGTTGCGGGTGATGCGGATCGAGCGAAGCTGATCGGCAGCGCGACCACTTGGACGTTTCATAGGGGATACCTGTACGAAGGACGGAAATCTGCCGAGCATTATAGGGCGGCCGGGCACGCCTGGGCACTTCTAAAAAAAACCGGCGACGAGCGAGGGCTCTGCAGCGCACGCTGCGACGAGCTGCAGCGCTTTGTCGCACGCCTCGTTTGGGAGCTCCCGCTGCACTGCGCTACAATCGCGCGCCTTTGTTGCCTGTGGGCTTTAATTCATTCAAGCAGGTCCGCCGAACCCCGGGGTTCGCTAGCGACCTGCATCGCGAGGTACCGCCATGGTGCACAGCATGACCGCCTTTGCCCGCGTCGAAAAAGCCGGCAGCCAGGGCACCCTGAGCTGGGAGTTGCGCTCGGTCAACAGCCGCTATCTGGAACCGCACCTGCGCCTGCCAGAGTCCTTCCGTGACCTCGAAGGCAACGTGCGCGAGGCACTGCGCCAAGGCCTGTCGCGAGGCAAGCTCGAATGCACCCTGCGCTTTACCGAAGAAACCGCCGGCAAGGCGCTGCAGGTTGACCGCGAGCGCGCCGCGCAACTGATCGCCGCCGCCGAAACCATTGCCAGCCTGATCAGCAATCCCGCGGCACTCAACCCGCTGGAAGTGCTGGCCTGGCCGGGAGTCCTGGTGGCCGATGCCAGCGACCCGCAAGCGCTGAATGCCGAGGCGCTGGCGCTGTTCAACCAGGGCCTCAAGGAGCTCAAGGCTGGCCGCGAGCGCGAAGGCGCGGAGTTGGCGCGACTGATCAGCGAGCGCCTGAGCGCCATTGAAGAAGACGTCGTGACCCTGCGCGAACTGGTCCCGCAGATGCTCGCCACCCAGCGCCAGAAAGTCCTCGACCGCTTTGCCGACATGCAGGCCGAACTCGACCCGCAGCGCCTGGAGCAGGAAATGGTCATGCTCGCGCAAAAGAGCGACGTCGCCGAGGAACTGGACCGCCTGAGCACCCACATCATTGAAGTTCGCCGCGTCCTCAAGTCCGGCGGCGCCGCCGGCCGGCGCCTGGACTTCCTGATGCAGGAGCTCAACCGCGAAGCCAACACCCTGGGCTCCAAAGCTTTCGACCCGCGCAGCACCCAGGCTGCGGTCAACCTCAAAGTGTTGATCGAGCAAATGCGCGAACAAGTGCAGAACATTGAGTAAGGCAACCCCGACATGACCCACAGCACCGGCACCCTGTACATCATTTCCGCCCCCTCGGGCGCAGGCAAGAGCAGCCTGGTCAAGGCCCTGACGGACGCCGACCAGCGGATCCGCGTCTCGGTCTCCCACACCACCCGCGCCATGCGCCCCGGTGAAGAGAACGGGGTGAACTATCACTTCGTCGAGCGCAGCGAGTTCGTGAAGATGATCGAGCACGGCGACTTCCTCGAGCGCGCCGAGGTGTTCGGCAACCTCTACGGCACCTCGCAAAGCCACCTGCAGCAGACCCTGGACGAAGGCCATGACCTGATCCTGGAAATCGACTGGCAAGGCGCCGAGCAAGTGCGCAAATTGATGCCGCAGGCCCGCTCGATCTTCATCCTGCCGCCGTCCCTGCAGGCATTGCACCAGCGCCTGACCAATCGCGGCCAGGACAGCGACGAGATCATTGACGGCCGGATGCGCGAAGCCGTCAGCGAAATGAGCCACTACGTCGACTATGACTACCTGATCATCAACGACGATTTCGCCCACGCCTTGCACGATTTGCAGGCGATCTTTCGCGCCAATCAGCTGCATCAGAAGCGCCAGCAGCAGCTTCACGGCAAACTTCTGGCCGAATTGCTCGGTTAAACAGCACTTCCCAAAACCGCTGCAAGGGCTTTACATTGGCACTTGCAGCGCGTTGAAGAGCTTGGTTAAAAAATCAGCGCTTCCCTAATCGCTGGTGATTTTTTAAACTGTTGAGTCCGCTCGCCCAACCGGGCAGCGCGCATATTGCATTCGCTCCGAGGAATACCATGGCCCGCGTAACCGTTGAAGACTGCCTAGAACACGTGGAAAACCGCTTTGAGCTGGTCATGCTCTCTACCAAGCGTGCCCGTCAACTGGCCACCGGCGGCAAAGAGCCACTGGTCCAGTGGGAAAACGACAAGCCTACCGTTGTCGCCCTGCGTGAAATCGCCGAAGGCCTGATGAGCTACGAGTTCATCGCCAATGCTGAAATCGTCGAAGACGAACCGCTGTTCGCAGCGTTCGAGGACGAGTCCAACGAGGCCGTCTAAGCCTATGCCTGGTCGACGTAGCACGGCGCGGGATCACAGCCATCGGCAGGAGTCATCATGCCGAGCATAGACGCCCTCGCCGATCGCTTATCGACCTACCTCGGCAATGACCAGGTCAACCTGGTCCGCCGAGCGTATTTCTACGCCGAACAAGCCCACGACGGCCAACGCCGCCGCAGTGGCGAGGCGTACGTCACGCATCCTCTTGCCGTGGCCAATATTCTTGCCGACATGCACATGGACCATCAGAGCCTGATGGCGGCAATGCTGCATGACGTGATCGAAGACACCGGTATTGCCAAGGAAGCGCTACAAGCGCAGTTCGGCGAAACCGTGGCCGAATTGGTCGATGGGGTCAGCAAACTGACCCAGATGAATTTCGAGACCAAGGCTGAGGCCCAAGCGGAAAACTTCCAGAAAATGGCCATGGCCATGGCGCGCGACATTCGCGTGATCCTGGTCAAGCTGGCCGACCGCCTGCACAACATGCGTACGCTGGAAGTGCTGTCCGGTGAAAAACGCCGGCGCATCGCCAAGGAAACCCTGGAAATCTATGCCCCCATTGCCAACCGGCTGGGCATGCACGCCATCCGCATAGAGTTCGAAGACCTCGGCTTCAAGGCCATGCACCCAATGCGTTCCGCGCGGATCAACCAGGCCGTTAAACGCGCCCGGGGCAACCGCAAGGAAATCGTCAACAAGATCGAAGAGTCCTTGAGCCACTGCCTGGCCATCGATGAAATCCAGGGCGAAGTCAGCGGCCGGCAGAAACACCTCTACGGCATCTACAAAAAAATGCGCGGCAAACGTCGGGCCTTCAACGAGATCATGGACGTCTACGCGTTCCGGATCATCGTCGACAAGGTCGATACCTGCTACCGCGTGCTAGGTGCTGTACATAATTTGTACAAACCACTGCCGGGGCGCTTCAAGGATTACATCGCAATCCCCAAGGCCAACGGCTACCAGTCGCTGCACACCACGCTGTTCGGCATGCACGGCGTACCGATCGAGATCCAGATCCGTACCCGTGAAATGGAAGAGATGGCCAACAATGGCATCGCCGCGCACTGGCTGTACAAGTCCAGCGGTGACGAGCAGCCCAAAGGCACCCATGCCCGCGCCCGCCAGTGGGTCAAGGGCGTGCTGGAAATGCAGCAACGCGCCGGCAACTCGCTGGAATTCATTGAAAGCGTGAAGATCGACCTGTTCCCGGACGAGGTCTACGTATTCACGCCCAAAGGCCGGATCATGGAGCTGCCCAAAGGCTCCACGGCGGTCGACTTCGCCTACGCGGTGCACACCGACGTCGGCAACAGCTGCATCGCCTGCCGGATCAACCGCCGCCTGGCACCGCTGTCCGAGCCCCTGCAAAGCGGCTCCACAGTCGAGATCGTCAGCGCCCCGGGCGCTCGACCTAATCCGGCGTGGCTCAACTTTGTGGTCACCGGCAAGGCACGCACCCACATCCGCCATGCCCTGAAACTGCAACGCCGTTCCGAATCCATCAGCCTCGGCGAACGCCTGCTGAACAAGGTGCTCAACGGCTTTGACAGCTCGCTGGAAAAAATCCCGGCCGAGCGGGTCAAGGCCATGCTCGCCGAGTACCGCCTCGAACTGATCGAAGACCTGCTCGAAGACATCGGCCTGGGCAATCGCATGGCCTATGTCGTGGCCCGCCGCCTGCTGGGCGAAGGCGAACAACTGCCCAGCCCGGAAGGTCCGCTGGCAATCCGCGGCACCGAAGGCCTGGTGCTCAGCTACGCCAAGTGCTGCACGCCGATTCCGGGCGATCCGATCGTCGGCCACCTGTCCGCGGGCAAAGGCATGGTCGTGCACCTGGACAACTGCCGCAACATCAGCGAAATCCGCCACAACCCGGAAAAATGCATCCAGTTGTCGTGGGCCAAGGATGTCACCGGCGAATTCAACGTCGAGCTGCGCGTCGAACTGGAACACCAGCGCGGCCTGATCGCCCTGTTGGCCAGCAGCGTCAATGCCGCCGACGGCAACATCGAGAAAATCAGCATGGACGAACGCGATGGTCGCATCAGCGTGGTTCAACTGGTGGTCAGCGTACACGACCGCGTGCACCTGGCCCGCGTGATCAAGAAACTGCGCGCCCTGACCGGGGTGATCCGCATCACCCGCATGCGTGCATAGCTCGCTAACGTAGCCAAGCCATTACAAGGAGTCATCAATGACCAAGACAGTTATCACCAGCGACAAGGCCCCAGCCGCTATCGGCACTTATTCCCAGGCGATCAAGGCCGGCAACACCGTCTACATGTCCGGCCAGATCCCGCTCGACCCAAAAACCATGGAACTGGTTGAAGGCTTCGAAGCCCAGACCGTCCAGGTGTTCGAGAACCTCAAGGCAGTAGCAGAAGCTGCCGGCGGTTCCTTCAAGGACATCGTCAAGCTGAACATCTTCCTCACCGACCTGAGCCACTTCGCCAAGGTCAACGAGATCATGGGCAAGTACTTCGACCAGCCTTACCCTGCCCGCGCCGCCATCGGCGTGGCTGCCCTGCCAAAGGGCTCCCAGGTTGAAATGGACGCCATTCTGGTAATCGAGTAACACGCGCGGCGTTACCTGACAGGTAACGCCGACCCCGCTCCCAAAGGATTTCCTCATGCGCAAAGCGCTAGCTCTCTCGTTGCTTGCGGTGCTGCTCGGCGGCTGTGCCAGTGACCCTGCCGACCGCGACATCAGCGGCACCTGGATCAACCAGGCGGCTATCGATGCCGCAGCCAAGGGCGTTCCGCTGCGTGAAGCCCTGCAAGCCAATGGCCCGAACCTGGAATGGGACGTCAACACCAAGGCCAGCCAGGCGCGCTACACCAATGGCTTTGAAAACATCGAAGGCAAGATCCTCGGCGAACAATCCGGCACCTGGAAGATCGAGGTGTACGGCAGCTCCGGCAGCGAATTGAAACGCGATGGCAAACAACTGCAACAAGCGGCCAACGACAATGAGCCGGAGCAGACGTTTGACCTGCCCAAGGAAGCCGTTCCCGTAGGCGCCCCGCTGGGTGCCAGCTTTGAGCGTGCACTTTATTCGGCCTACCTGGGCGGTGGCTGGAAGATCGTCAACGGCCCTGGAGAAGGCAATACTGTGCAGTTCCAGGCCGACGGCTCAGTGCAGGGTTTGCCGGGTGCCGATCGCTACGCCTTGTGCCTGGCCGGTGATTGCGCGTCGATGAGCGGTGGCAATGACACCATCTGGCTGCAACTCAACGAGCAGGGCAACCCATGGATCTTTACCCGCAAGGGCGATGACATGGAGATTTTCCAGGCGGTCAACGGCGCACAGGCCGATGAAAAGCCGTCGTTCTCCCCTGGCACTCGCCAGTGGACCCTGGAAAAGCAGTAAGCCGCCAGGAAACGGTGGGAGCGAGCCTGCTCGCGATGAACTCAGGGCTAACGCATGGCCTCAGGCAGCGCGCGTAATCGATGACGTGCATCGCGCGCAGCCGCAATCCCGCCCGACTCGCTCCCGCCTCAGGCCTTGCCCGCCAGAATCGCCGCATAGCCCTCGCGATAAGTCGGATACCGGGGCTTCCAGCCCAACGCCTTCGCCCGCGCATTACTGCAACGCTTGCTGCCGGTACGCCGCACGCTGGCGTCTTCGGCCCACTCCGTCACTCCCAGGTATTCGCGCAGCCACATCACCACCTCGGCCAGCGGGGCGGGTGCATCGTCGACGCCAATGTAGCAATCGTCCAGCGCCACACCCTGATGGTTGGCATCGAGCAGGAACGCCAGCAACCCGGCCGCATCGTCGGCGTGAATCCGGTTGCCATACAACGGCGGGTCCACGGCCACACGATAGCCACGACGCACCTGGGTCAACAGCCACTCGCGGCCCGGACCGTAAATTCCGGTCAAGCGCACCACGCTGGCCGGGATGCCGCTGCCCAGTGCTATCTGCTCGGCCTCCAGCATCACCCGCCCGGAATACGCCGAAGCCTTGGCCGGAGCGGTTTCATCGACCCAACCACCGTCCTGCTGCTCGTAGACACTGCTGCTGGAGACAAACAGCAAACGCTCGGGCACCTGGCCGTAGTCGTCCAGCCAGCCCAGCACATGCTGCAGGCCCTGCACATAGGCCGCGCGATAGCCCGCCTCGTCGTGATCGGTGGCTGCCGCGCAATACACCAGGTAGTCCACAGCTCCGACAGGCCAGGTCTCTGGGCAATCTTCGTTGAACAGATCACCGGCGACCCCGATCACCCCAGCCGGCAGGTTGGCAATGGTGCGACGCAACCCATAGACCTGCCAGCCTTTTGCCAGCATTTGCTCAGCCAGACGGCCGCCGACATCACCACAACCGGCGATCAATACACTAGGCGCGGACATCAATTCACTCCCCTGATAAAGGCACAGACTAGCCTCGACAATGGACGAGCGGCTAGTAATAGAAGAAAAAAAGAGACGCTATTACTTCTGTTAACAAGAATTAATTGCAATAATGCCCGCCACTTTGTTCTCGGCCCCACGAGGCCTGGAAGGACATTAACCCTCTTTTTCTCTCAGGTCCGGCCAGCATGACACGCAATCCACTCTCCGCTTCGCCAACCACACCCGTCCGCCCGTTGCGCGCCTTGAGCGCCGTAGCCGCACTGGTGTTCAGTCTCCTGCTGGCCCCCACCGCAGCGTTCGCCGATGAGCCAACCTCCGCCACCGCGCCAGCCCCAGCAGTAGCACCTGCACCGGCCGCCGACGCCGCCCATGGCAACGCCGACCACGCAGCGCCAACCGTGACGCCGGTCGCTACCGACCCGGCACTGGCTAGCGACGCACCTAGCGCTGACGAGCCTGAAGTCCTGGAAGCCGACAACACCTTGGGCATGGCCCATGACCTGTCGCCGTGGGGCATGTACCAGAACGCCGACATTATCGTGAAGATCGTGATGATCGGCCTGGCCATCGCCTCGGTCATCACCTGGACCATCTGGATCGCCAAGGGCTTCGAGCTGATGGCTGCCAAGCGTCGCCTGCGCAGTGAAATCACTCACCTGAAAAAGGCCACCACCCTCAAGGAAGCCAGCGCTACCGCCACCAAGGCCGGGACCCTGGCCAACCTGCTGGTCCATGACGCCCTGGAAGAGATGCGCCTGTCGGCCAACAGCCGTGAAAAGGAAGGCATCAAGGAACGTGTCAGCTTCCGCCTGGAGCGCCTGGTCGCGGCCTGCGGTCGCAACATGAGCAATGGCACCGGCGTGCTGGCCACCATCGGCTCCACCGCTCCCTTCGTCGGCCTGTTCGGCACCGTGTGGGGCATCATGAACAGCTTCATTGGCATCGCCAAGACCCAGACCACCAACCTCGCCGTGGTCGCCCCCGGCATCGCCGAAGCCCTGCTGGCAACCGCGCTGGGCCTGGTGGCGGCGATTCCTGCCGTGGTCATCTACAACGTCTTCGCCCGCTCCATCGCCGGCTACAAGGCTCAGGTCTCCGACGCCTCCGCTGAAGTCCTGCTGCTGGTCAGCCGCGACCTCGATCACCTGCCAAGCGAGCGCTCCTCGCAGCCGCATATGGTCAAAGTAGGGTAATCAGCCATGGGCTTGCATTTGAAGGAAGGCGCGAGCGACGACCTCGCCGAGAACCACGAAATCAACGTTACGCCGTTCATCGACGTAATGCTGGTGCTGTTGATCATCTTCATGGTGGCGGCCCCGCTGGCCACCGTGGACATCAAGGTTGACCTGCCCGCCTCCAGCGCCAAGCCGGCGCCGCGACCGGAGAAACCGGTGTTCCTCAGCGTCAAGGCCGACCAACGGCTGTACCTGGGCGAAGACGAAGTCAAGACCGAGACCCTCGGCGCGACCCTCGATGCTCGCACCCAGGGCAAGAAGGACACCACCATCTTCTTCCAGGCCGACAAAGGCGTGGACTATGGCGACCTGATGCACGTAATGGATGCCCTGCGGGCAGCCGGTTACCTGAAGGTCGGCCTGGTCGGACTTGAGACGGCAGCCAAAAAATGATCACGACGCGCCAAAAGCTGACGCGTTACAGCGCTAGCCTGGCGGTGGTGCTCGGCGTCCACGCGGTCGCGGTAATCCTCGCGCTCAACTGGAAGTCCTCGCCCCCCGTCACGCTGCCGCCGATGGCGATGCTGGTCGAGTTGGCGCCTGTTCCGGCGCCACCGCAACCGGCACCGCCCAAGGTCGTAACGCCACCCCAACCGCCGACACCGGTAGAAGAACTGCCGCTGCCGAAACTGGCCGAGGCGCCAAAACCGACGATCTCGGTGCCCAAGCCAAAACCCAAGCCCAAGCCTCAGCCGCCTAAACCGGTAGAGAAAAAGCCTGAGCCGGTGAAGGAAAAACCTTCGGAAACGCCACCGTCCGAGGCCCAGCCAAGCAACGTACCGCCCGCCAAATCGGCACAGCCCAGCCCCGGTCCAACGGCAGCACAAAATGCCGCCAAGGCCAGTTGGCAAGGCACACTGCTGGCGCACCTGCAGAAGTACAAGAAGTACCCGCCGGGTGCCCAGGCACGCGGCAAGGAAGGCCTGAACCGCTTGCGGTTTGTGGTCGATGCCGAAGGCAAGGTGTTGTCCTATGAGCTGGTTGGACGCTCCGGCAACGCCGATCTGGATCGGGCCACCCTGGAAATGATCCGCCGCGCCCAGCCCCTGCCCAAGCCACCGGCCGATATGCTCAACAACGGCTCGATCGAAATCGTCGCACCGTTTGTGTACTCGCTGGAGAAGAAGCGCCGTTAAGCAACACAATGCCCTACAAGGAAGGCACCGAAAGGTGCCTTCTGCATATCCGGCAACGGCAAAGATGCATTGCCCAGTGTCACTCCACACACTCAGTCTGATAACGTGCGTCTATCGATTGCAGCCGGTATGCTTGGCCCGCAACTTCACGGACGCCCGCTATGACTCTCACAGAATTACGCTACATCGTTACCCTCGCCCAAGAACAGCATTTCGGCCACGCGGCTGAACGCTGCCACGTCAGTCAGCCGACCCTGTCGGTGGGCGTGAAAAAGCTTGAAGACGAACTCGGTGTGCTGATTTTCGAGCGCAGCAAAAGCGCGGTGCGCCTGACTCCGGTCGGCGAAGGCATCGTCGCCCAGGCGCAGAAGGTCCTGGAGCAGGCCCAAGGCATCCGTGAACTGGCCCAGGCCGGCAAGAACCAGTTGACCGCGCCGCTCAAGGTCGGCGCGATCTACACCGTCGGCCCGTACCTGTTCCCGCACCTGATTCCACAACTGCACCGGGTCGCCCCGCAGATGCCGTTGTACATCGAAGAGAACTTCACCCACGTGCTGCGCGACAAACTGCGCAACGGCGAGCTGGACGCGATCATCATCGCCCTGCCGTTCAACGAAGCCGACGTGCTGACCCTGCAACTCTACGACGAGCCGTTCTACGTCCTGATGCCGGCCCAGCACCCCTGGACCCAGAAAGACACCATCGACGCCAGCCTGCTCAACGACAAGAGCCTGTTGCTGCTCGGTGAAGGTCACTGCTTCCGCGACCAGGTCCTCGAAGCCTGCCCGACCCTGGCCAAGGGCAACGACGGTGCCAAGCACACCACGGTCGAGTCCAGCTCGCTGGAAACCATCCGCCACATGGTGGCCTCGGGCTTGGGCATCTCGATCCTGCCGCTGTCGGCCGTCGACAGTCACCACTACGCCCCCGGCGTGATCGAAGTGCGCCCGCTGACCCCACCGGTGCCGTTCCGCACCGTGGCCATCGCCTGGCGCGCCAGCTTCCCGCGGCCCAAAGCAATTGAAATCCTCGCCGACTCGATCCGTCTCTGCTCGGTGGCCAAGCCGGCCACGGCTGCGGGTTAAGCGTTCGCCATGACGGAGCTGTCGCAAGTGTCGGTCACGGCACTCAAGGGTGTCGGCGAAGCCATGGCCGAAAAACTCGCCAAGGTCGGCCTGGAGAACCTCCAGGACGTACTGTTCCACCTGCCGCTGCGCTACCAAGACCGCACCCGGGTGGTGCCCATCGGTCATTTGCGGCCCGGGCAGGATGCTGTGATCGAAGGCACCGTCAGCGGCGCCGACGTGGTCATGGGCCGGCGCCGCAGCCTGGTAGTACGCCTGCAGGACGGCACCGGCGGCTTGAGCCTGCGTTTCTACCATTTCAGCAACGCGCAAAAGGAAGGCCTGAAACGTGGCACCCGCGTGCGCTGCTACGGCGAAGCACGGCCCGGTGCATCGGGCCTGGAGATCTACCACCCGGAGTACCGCGCCATCACCGGCGACGAACCGCCGCCGGTAGATGAAACCCTGACCCCGGTCTACCCGCTCACCGAAGGCCTGACCCAACAGCGTTTGCGCCAACTGTGCCAGCAAACCCTGACCTTGCTCGGCCCCAGCAGCCTGCCGGACTGGTTGCCCAGCGAACTGGCGCGTGACTACCAACTGGCGCCGCTGGACGACGCAATCCGCTACCTGCATCACCCACCCGCCGATGCCGATGTCGACGAACTCGCCCTGGGCCACCACTGGGCGCAACATCGCCTGGCATTCGAAGAGTTGTTGACCCATCAGTTGTCGCAACAACGCCTGCGCGAAAGCATGCGTTCGCTACGCGCGCCGGCCATGCCCAAAGCCAGCCGATTGCCGGCCCAATACCTGGCCAACCTGGGCTTCCCGCCGACCGGCGCGCAGCAACGGGTGGGCAATGAAATCGCCTACGACATGAGCCAGCACGAACCCATGCTGCGGCTGATCCAGGGCGATGTCGGCGCCGGCAAGACCGTAGTCGCCGCCCTCGCCGCCCTGCAAGCGCTGGAGGCTGGCTACCAGGTGGCACTGATGGCGCCCACCGAGATTCTCGCCGAACAACACTTCATCACCTTCAAGCGCTGGCTCGAGCCCCTGGGCCTGGAAGTCGCCTGGCTGGCCGGCAAGCTCAAGGGCAAGAACCGTGTCGCCGCCCTCGAACAGATCGCCAGCGGCACGCCAATGGTGGTCGGCACCCACGCACTGTTTCAGGATGAAGTGCAGTTCAAGAACCTGGCGCTGGTGATCATCGACGAACAGCACCGCTTCGGCGTCCAGCAACGCCTCGCGCTGCGCCAGAAAGGCGTGGGCGGGCGGATGTGTCCACACCAGTTGATCATGACCGCCACGCCGATTCCACGCACCCTGGCCATGAGCGCCTACGCCGACCTCGACACCTCGATCCTCGATGAACTGCCGCCCGGGCGCACCCCGGTCAATACCGTGCTGGTCACCGACACGCGCCGCGTCGAAGTCATCGAGCGCGTGCGCGGGGCTTGTGCCGAAGGGCGCCAGGCGTATTGGGTGTGCACCCTGATCGAGGAATCGGAAGAACTCACCTGCCAGGCCGCCGAGACCACCTTTGCCGACCTCACCGCCGCCCTCGGCGAATTGAAGGTGGGGCTGATCCACGGCCGCATGAAGCCTGCGGAAAAGGCCGCGGTGATGGCCGAGTTCAAGGCCGGGGCCTTGCAACTGCTGGTGGCCACCACGGTGATCGAAGTCGGGGTCGACGTGCCCAATGCCAGCTTGATGATCATCGAAAACCCGGAGCGCCTGGGCCTGGCGCAATTGCACCAACTGCGTGGCCGGGTGGGCCGAGGCAGCGCCGCCAGCCACTGCGTGCTGCTCTACCACCCACCACTGTCGCAGATCGGCCGGCAACGCCTGGGCATCATGCGCGAAACCAACGACGGATTTGTGATCGCCGAAAAGGACCTTGAGCTGCGCGGCCCCGGCGAAATGCTTGGCACTCGCCAGACCGGCCTGCTGCAATTCAAGGTCGCCGACCTGATGCGCGACGCCGACCTGTTACCCGCGGTGCGCGACGCGGCGCAGGCGCTGCTGGAACGTTGGCCGCACCATGTCAGCCCGTTGCTGGATCGCTGGCTACGCCATGGTCAACAATACGGCCAGGTGTAACGTGTCGCCTGGCTTGGCCAGCAAGGGCACCCGCAAGCTGGTTATACTCTCGAAATTGTAGGGATCGGATCCAGACCATGACTGAAGTTGCTCTCGCTGGCGAAACCCCGCACACGCCGTCGGTTATCCGGCTATTGCTCGGCAAGCTAGGCATCGGCTACACCGAAGTGCTTGAACATCCAGGCCTGAATGCCGAGCGCAAGGTCCAGGCAGTGCTGCTCGACGACGCCATCGGTGCGCTCATGGTGCTGTTCCCGCAGAGCCAGTTGCTGGACCTCAATCGCCTGGCCGAACTCACCGGTCGCCGCCTCACCGCAGTGCCGCAGGACCGCCTGGAGCGCATGCTTGGCAAGCACAACCTGAGCCTGCTGCCCGGCCTGCCGGCCCTCACCAGCTCTCCGTGCCTGTACGAACAAAGCCTGCTCGACCAGCCACTGCTGCTGATCAATTCCGGCGAGCCAGGCATGCTCCTGGAAATCCGCGGCGAAGACTTCAAGAGCATGCTCACCCAGGCCAGCGCCGCAAATTTTGGCGAGCCGCTGAGCCGCATCCGGCCGAACCTCGACCGCCCGGGAGATGACCGCGAGGAAATCACCCAGGCCGTCCAGGCCTTCACCGCGCGCCGCATCCAGCAACGCCTGGAAGCGACCATCGAGATTCCACCCCTGGCCGGTTCCGCACAGAAAATCATCAAACTGCGGGTCGACCCCAATGCCACCATCGACGACATCACCGGCGTCGTCGAAACCGATCCGGCACTCGCCGCCCAGGTCGTGAGCTGGGCGGCATCGCCGTACTACGCGTCACCGGGCAAGATCCGCTCGGTGGAAGACGCAATTGTCCGCGTACTGGGCTTTGACCTGGTGATCAACCTGGCGCTGGGCCTGGCCCTGGGGAAAACCCTGAGCCTGCCCAAGGATCACCCACAACAGGCCACGCCGTACTGGCAGCAGTCGATCTACACCGCCGCCGTCATCGAAGGCCTGACCCGGGCCATGCCGCGGGCCCAACGCCCGGAAGCCGGCCTGACCTACCTGGCAGGCCTGCTGCACAACTTTGGCTACCTGCTGTTGGCCCATGTCTTCCCGCCACACTTCTCGCTGATCTGCCGTCACCTGGAGGTCAACCCGCACCTGTGCCACACCTATATTGAGCAGCATTTGCTGGGGATCAGCCGGGAACAGATCGGCGCCTGGCTGATGCGCCACTGGGACATGCCCGACGAACTGGCCACCGCCCTGCGCTTCCAGCACGACCCAAGCTACGACGGCGAATTCGCCGAGTATGCCAATCTGGTGTGCCTGGCCGTACGCCTGCTGCGCAGCCGAGGCGTCGGTTCCGGCCCGGACACCAACATCCCCGACGCCCTGCTCGAGCGCCTGGGCCTGACCCGCGACAAAGCCGAGGAAGCGGTCAGCAAGGTGCTGGATGCCGAAGTGCTGTTGCGCGAACTGGCGTCGCAGTTCTCCCACACCTAGGCACTACGCTGCCCGGCGCCAGCGTCGGCCTCACGCCTTAGGCTTGGCCTTGCGCGGTTTCAGATACTTGGTCAGCCCCTGGAACCACATCACCAGCGCTGGGTTGCCCTTGATCTGGATCGACTTGTCCTGGATCCCGGTCATGAATGCCAGTTGCTTGTTCTTCGCCTGCATCGTGGCGAAACCGTAGGCTGCGTCCTTGAAAGCGATGGCGAAGGCCGGCTCGGCATACAGCCCGGACTTGCTGGTGATGCGCTGGTCTTTGACCACGAAATGCCGTGCCACCTTGCCGTCCTGCGTCTGCAACTGGAACACCAGGTCCTTGTCGGCCAACTGCTGCTGAAAAGCCGGGTTGGTCCGGCTGGCCTTGCGCATCAGCAAGCCCAGCATCCACAGGAGAAAACGAAATTTCATGCTCAAGCCCCAGAAGAAAAAAGTGAACGCCGGGGCAGTTTAACGAGTTCAAACTGGAACGCCACTGTTACCTATCGTTGTCGGGAGATGAGCTGCTTTTTACGTAAGATGACTACCAAGTCACCGTCAACGATTCAAACCAAAGACCTCCGCTGGCCAGTTTTTGCCCGCAGCCAGCCCAAGTCAGCGGCCACAAAAAATGGGCACCCAACCTGATTGGCGTGCCCATTTTTCGATCCAGCTCACCCGTTATACGGGAGGGTGGTCGGGGGTTACGGATTAACGCTGTCTTTCAACGATTTGCCTGGCTTGAACGCGACGGTGTTGCTGGCCTTGATTTTCACTGGCTCACCGGTCTGCGGGTTTTTGCCGGTGCGGGCACCACGGTGGCGCTGCAGGAAAGTGCCGAACCCTACCAGGGTGACGCTGTCCTTGCGGTGCAGTGCGCCGGTGATCTCTTCAAGAACGGCGTTGAGAACGCGGTTGGCCTGCTCTTTGGTGAGATCAGCTTTTTCGGCGATTGCGGCGGCGAGTTCTGGTTTACGCATGAGTGAAGCCTCTTTGACGGTTTTTTGTTGTTATGTCCGTGCTGTTCTTCCGGAACAGCGCCCAAGGCGCCGCAGGCTCTACTCTGCGGCAGACGGGTGTGAGGATGGCACGCGGATACGGGCTACGCCAGTCTCGACGCGACCTTTGTAGGGGTTAAAGCGGGGTGATTCCGACAGAACGACCTGTATTTATGCCAGAAGCGCCGGAAGCTCCTTGTTTAGAGCCAATTTGTCCATCACCGCCGCCCCCGTAAGGGCGTAACCCAGGAGCTTGCCGCTGCTGTCGCGGCACAGCGCCTTGATGTCGGCGCCCTGCCCCTCCACCGTCCAGACGCCCTCAGAGCCCCGTGGCGGCGGGGAAACCACCAGCGGGCACACCGGGGTTTTCACGGTGATCGGCATCGCTCCGTAGCTCACCGCGGTCGGGTTGCCGGCCAGGGTTTGTGCCAGCGCCCGCGCACAACTCATGAGCGGCATCACGTACAGCAGATTCAGCCCATCGACCTCGGCACAGTCACCCAGGGCATAGATATTGGCGTGGGAGGTTTTCAGGTGCCGGTCCACCATCACCCCACGATTGGTCTGCAAACCGGCGGCCGCCGCCAGATCAATTCGCGGGCGCAGGCCAATGGCCGAGACCACCACGTCACAAGGCAGCACCTGGCCGTCGGACAAATGCCCTTCCAGGCCGTCAGCGGTGCGCTGCAAACGGTTGAGCACCGGCCCCAGGTGGAATTTCGCCCCCAGGCTTTCCAGCCCGGCTTGCACCGCAGCCGCGGCGGCTGGGTGCAGCAACGTCGGCATGACCTGCTCGCACGGCGCTACGAGTTGCACCTCATAACCACCGAGGATCAGGTCATTGGCAAACTCACAGCCGATCAGCCCGGCCCCCAGCAACAGCACCCGGCGCTTGCCGGCGGCGGCTGCGCGAAAACGGGCATAGTCTTCCAGGTCATTGATCGGGAAGATCGCCTCTGGCGCGTCCCCCTGCACCGGCACACGCACGGTTTCTGCGCCCCAGGCCAGGATCAGGTCGCGATAGGCTACCGCCTCTTCACCAATCCACAGGCGCTTGTGGCCCGGGTCGATGCCGCTGATGCGCGTATGGGTGCGCACCTCGGCCTTGAGCTGCTCGGCCATGGCGCCAGGCTCGGCCATGCTCAGGCCGTCGGCGTCCTTGTTCTTGCCAAAGCCGGTGGAGAGCATCGGCTTGGAGTAGGAGCGCCCGTCATCTGCGGTAATCAGCAACAGCGGAGTTTCGCCATCGAGTTTGCGAAACTCCCGGGCCAGGTTGTAGCCAGCCAGCCCAGTGCCGACGATCACGACAGGTGCGTTCATTCCTTACTCCTCGAATCGGTTAGTTGATTTCAATCATTTCGAAATCCATCTTGCCCACGCCGCAGTCCGGGCACAGCCAGTCTTCTGGCACGTCCTGCCACAGGGTACCCGGTGCGATGCCGTCATCCGGCCAGCCGTCGGCTTCGTTGTAGATCAGCCCACAGACTACGCATTGCCACTTCTTCATTGCTTGTTTCCTCGGATTCACAGGCTTTATCTGGCGCGGACAGTCGCCCGCCAAGGGTCCGCCGTCCGGCTCAGGGCGTTTTGTACTGATCGCACTCGACAGATGCAAGCGTGTTCGACGCCACAGGCCGGTCCGATCACTCAATATCGCCGACCAACATGTTAAGCTCGCCGCCTCATTTGCTGCCAATAATGACTCACTGTGCCGCACTCAAACGCCCTCGCCCCGACTCCGCTCTGGCTACCGCAAAGCCAGCTGACACCCCTTCCCGATGCGCAAACCCTCGACTGGCTGTTCGATCAAGGCTCGCTCACCCGACGCCTGACGCGCTTGTCGAATGACGGTTTCAGCGTCACGCCGCTGTACGAAGGTTGGCAGCCGTTGCGCGCCGATGAATGCGCCGTCCTCGACTTGCCAGCGGACAGTGAAGGTTGGGTGCGCGAGGTGTATTTGCGCGGCCACGGCCAGGCCTGGGTATTTGCCCGCAGCGTGGCGGCGCGCAGTGCGTTGCGCGATGGCGGCTTGAACATGGATGAATTGGGCAGCCGCTCCCTGGGGGAGTTGCTGTTCTGTGACCAGGCGTTCCAGCGCCGCGCCATCGAGGTCTGCCACTACCCCGTTGATTGGCTGCCCCCTGAGGTTCAGGCCCCGGCCTTGTGGGGCCGCCGTTCGCGTTTCGACCGCGGTGGCTTGAGCGTGCTGGTCGCAGAAATCTTCTTGCCGGCCCTGTGGCGGGCGGTTGGCGCGCCTGCGGAGAATGGCTGATGTACCAGAACCTGCTCAAATCGCTGAATCGCTTGAACCCGCGCGCCTGGGACTTCGTCCAGTTGACGCGCATGGACAAACCCATCGGCATCTACCTGCTGCTATGGCCGACCCTGTGGGCACTGTGGATCGCCGGTGAAGGCTCGCCGTCCCTGGCCAACATCGTGATTTTTATCCTCGGCGTGGTACTGACCCGCGCCGGCGGCTGTGTGATCAACGACTGGGCCGACCGCAAGGTCGACGGCCATGTAAAGCGTACCGCCCAACGCCCACTGGCTGCCGGCAGAATCAGCTCCCGGGAGGCGCTGGTGTTCTTTGCGCTGCTGATGGGCCTGAGCTTCCTGCTGGTGCTGTGCACCAACGCGGCGACGATCTGGTTGTCATTCGGTGGCCTGGCACTGGCGGCCAGCTACCCCTTCATGAAGCGCTACACCTATTACCCGCAAGTGGTGCTGGGTGCCGCGTTCTCCTGGGGCATGCCGATGGCGTTCACCGCCGAGACCGGCGAGCTGCCGGCCATCGCCTGGCTGCTGTGGATCGCCAACTTGCTGTGGACGGTTGGCTACGACACCTACTACGCCATGACCGACCGCGATGATGATCTGAGGATCGGCGTGAAATCCACGGCGATCCTGTTTGGCGATGCCGACCGGGCAATCATTCTCACGCTGCAGGGGCTGGCGCTGGGCTGCCTGTGGCTGGCCGGCTCGAAGTTCGCCCTGGGCGGCTGGTTCCACCTCGGCTTGCTGGCGGCTGCCGGCTGTTTCGCCTGGGAGTTCTGGTACACCCGCGACCGGGACCGACTGAAGTGCTTCCGGGCGTTCCTGCACAATCACTGGGCAGGATTGGCGATTTTTGTCGGGATCGTGCTGGATTACGCGTTGCGCTGACGGGGCGGTGGAGATTTTGTAGCAGCTGGCGCAGCCGGACGCAGCCTTCGCCAGCGGCTACAACAACGGGTTATTTCTGCGACTGGTGAACCACGTGCCAGACGTCTTTCATCTTGTCGCCCTTCATTTCGCCGGGCTTTTCGTCCTTGACGAAGGTGTACAGCGGCTTGCCGTCATAAGCCCATTGCATCTTGCCGTCGTCACGCTTGATCGCTGTCCATTTGCCGTCGGCCTTGGCATCCGCCGGCGCCGTCAGCGGTGGCCAGTTTTTTGCGCAATCATCGTTACACATCGACTTTCCACCACTGTCCTTGTCGAACGTGTACAACGTCATGCCCTGGGGATCGACCATCATGCCGCCTTTCATCATTGCCGGCTCGGCAGCCATGGCGATTGCCGGCAAGGCCAGGGCAGCAGCGAGTACCAAGGCCTTGAAGGAGTGAGCATAGTCAGTCATGGAAACCTTCTTTTGTGGTAGTCAGGATTCGGACTTAGAGCTTAGCCCAGGATCACGCGCCTCGCAGAGACACTGGAATGCTGTAACACGACTGCAATAATTCCGTTATCTAATGCGGCGCAAGACAGTTAAATGACAAGAGGATTAAACCCATGGTTGGCAGGAGCATTCTGATCGTCGACGACGAAGCGCCCATTCGCGAAATGATCGCCGTTGCGTTGGAAATGGCCGGCTATGACTGCCTGGAGGCGGAGAACGCCCAACAGGCGCACGCCATTATCGTCGACCGCAAACCGGACCTGATCCTGCTCGACTGGATGCTGCCTGGCACCTCGGGGATCGAACTGGCCCGCCGCCTCAAGCGTGACGAGCTGACCGGTGATATCCCGATCATCATGCTCACCGCCAAGGGCGAAGAAGACAACAAGATCCAGGGCCTGGAAGTGGGCGCGGATGACTACATCACCAAGCCGTTTTCCCCCCGCGAGCTGGTCGCTCGCCTCAAGGCCGTGCTGCGCCGCACCGGCCCTACCGAAGGTGAAGCCCCGATTGAAGTGGGCGGCCTGCTGCTGGACCCGATCAGCCACCGGGTAACCATCGACGGCAAACCGGCCGAGATGGGCCCCACCGAATACCGCCTGCTGCAGTTTTTCATGACCCACCAGGAACGCGCCTACACCCGTGGCCAGTTGCTGGACCAGGTCTGGGGCGGCAATGTGTATGTCGAGGAGCGCACGGTGGACGTGCACATCCGTCGCCTACGCAAAGCCCTGGGTGATGCTTACGAAAGTCTGGTACAAACCGTGCGCGGTACCGGCTATCGTTTTTCGACCAAGGCATAAAAACCGCTGCAAGCTTGAAGCTACAAGCGGCAAGCAACAGCAGAGCCGCTTCAACTTGCAGCTTGCAGCTTGAAACTAGAAGCTGCCTTTAGGACCCCCCGTGAACCAAAACTGGCATGGCACCCTGATCCGCCACATGCTGCTGCTGGTCACCGGCTGCCTGGTGATCGGCCTGATCACCGGCTATTACGGCTGGAGCCTGGCCGTGGGCCTGGGTCTTTACCTGGGCTGGACCCTCAAGCAATTGCTGCGCCTGCACGAGTGGCTGCGCCTGCACAAACCCGATGAAGCACCGCCCGATGGCTACGGCCTGTGGGGCGAAGTATTCGACAGCATCTACCACCTGCAACGCCGCGATCAACGGGTGCGCGGGCGCCTGCAAGCGGTGATCGACCGGGTCCAGGAGTCCACAGCGGCACTCAAGGACGCGGTGGTGATGCTCGACAGCGATGGCAACCTGGAATGGTGGAACCGCGCCGCCGAAACCCTGCTGGGACTCAAGACGCCCCAGGACAGCGGCCAACCGGTGACCAACCTGGTGCGCCACCCGCGCTTCAAGGAGTACTTCGAGCAAGACAGCTACGCCGAGCCGCTGGAAATCCCCTCGCCGACCAACGATCGGATGCGCATCCAGCTGTACATCACCCGTTATGGCAACAATGAGCACCTGATGCTGGTGCGCGACGTGACGCGCATCCATCAGCTGGAGCAGATGCGCAAGGATTTCATCGCCAACGTTTCCCATGAACTGCGCACGCCACTGACGGTAATCAGCGGCTACCTGGAAACCCTGCTGGACAACGTCGAAGACGTGAACCCGCGCTGGACCCGCGCGCTGCAGCAGATGCAGCAGCAAGGCGGTCGCATGCAGACCTTGCTCAATGACTTGCTGCTACTGGCCAAGCTCGAGGCCACCGACTATCCCTCGGACAACCAGCCAGTGGCGATCGACAGCCTGCTGCAGTCGATCAAGGGCGACGCCCTGGCGCTGTCCGGGCAACGCAACCAGCAAATCACCCTTGAGGCCGACCCCTCGATTCAGCTCAAGGGCAGCGAGGCCGAGTTGCGCAGCGCGTTCTCCAACCTGGTGTTCAATGCGGTGAAATACACCCCGGCCGAAGGCCATATCCGCATCCGCTGGTGGGGCGATGAGCAAGGCGCGCACCTGAGCGTGCAGGACTCGGGGATCGGCATCGACAATAAGCACCTGCCACGCCTGACCGAACGTTTCTACCGCGTCGATTCGAGCCGCAACTCCAACACCGGCGGCACCGGCCTGGGCCTGGCGATCGTCAAGCACGTGCTGCTGCGCCACCGCGCCCGGATGGAAATCAGCAGCGTGCCAGGCCATGGCAGCACCTTCACCTGCCATTTTGTGCCGGTGCAGGTGAGCAAATCACGCACCAGCAGCCTGACCGACTAGCCCCCCGCGCTACTTCCCCCTAGGCAATTGCCCTGTCAGCCGCTACATTGGCTGACTTGGGCCTGCCTTTCAGGCTCGTCTGCACCCCCTTTATTCGAATATACGGAACCCGCAAAACTCCATCATGGACCCTTCCCCTGGCTTGTCCCTCGCTACACTCTTCGCCGATTTCGGCATGATTCTTTTTGCACTGATCCTGGTTTTGCTCAACGGCTTCTTCGTTGCGGCGGAATTTGCCATGGTCAAACTGCGCTCGACCCGGGTCGAGGCGATTGCCGACAAGAACGGCTGGCGCGGCCACATCCTGCGCACCGTGCACAGTCAGCTCGACGCCTACCTGTCGGCCTGCCAACTGGGCATCACCCTCGCCTCCCTCGGCCTGGGCTGGGTGGGTGAACCGGCGTTTGCGCACATTCTCGAGCCGCTGCTGGGCGCCGTGGGCGTCGAATCGCCGGAAGTGATCAAGGGCGTGTCGTTCTTTACCGCTTTCTTCATCATTTCCTACCTGCACATCGTGGTCGGTGAGCTGGCTCCGAAATCCTGGGCGATCCGCAAGCCCGAGCTGCTGTCGCTGTGGACAGCCGTGCCGCTGTACCTGTTCTACTGGGCCATGTACCCGGCCATCTACCTGCTCAACGCCAGTGCCAATGCGATCCTGCGCATTGCCGGCCAAGGTGAGCCCGGCCCGCATCACGAGCACCACTACAGCCGTGAAGAACTGAAACTGATCCTGCACTCCAGCCGTGGCCAGGACCCGAGCGACCAAGGCATGCGCGTGCTGGCCTCGGCCGTGGAAATGGGCGAGCTGGAAGTGGTCGACTGGGCCAACTCCCGGGAAGACCTGGTGACGCTGGAGTTCAACGCGCCGCTCAAGGAAATCCTGGCGATGTTCCGCCGCCACAAGTTCAGCCGGTACCCGGTGTACGACAGCGAGCGCCAAGAGTTCGTCGGCCTGCTGCACATCAAGGACCTGTTGCTGGAACTGGCCGCGCTGGACCACATTCCCGAGTCGTTCAACCTGGCCGAGCTGACCCGCCCACTGGAGCGCGTGTCGCGGCACATGCCGCTGTCGCAGTTGCTGGAGCAGTTCCGCAAAGGCGGCTCGCACTTCGCCGTGGTGGAGGAAGCCGACGGCAACATCATCGGCTACCTGACCATGGAAGACGTGCTGGAAGTGCTGGTCGGCGACATCCAGGACGAACACCGCAAGGCCGAGCGCGGCATCCTGGCCTACCAGCCGGGCAAGCTGCTGGTCCGCGGTGACACCCCGCTGTTCAAGGTCGAGCGCCTGCTGGGCGTGGATCTGGACCACGTCGAAGCCGAAACCCTGGCCGGGCTGGTCTACGACAGCCTCAAGCGGGTACCGGAAGAGGAAGAAGTGCTGGAAGTCGAAGGTTTGCGGATCATCATCAAAAAGATGAAAGGCCCGAAAATCGTCCTGGCCAAGGTACTGATGCTCGATTGAACCCGGGAAAGATCGCAGCCTGCAGGCTGCGATCTTTTATCTGCAGGCCCACCTATCTCCCCAACGCGAAGTTCGGCAGGCTGCCCACCGGCTGGCTGAACTGATACGGGATCGACACCAGCCCCAACCCGGTATTGCGCTGCACCACGAAGTGCAGGTGCGGACCGCTGCTGTTGCCCGTATTGCCGGACAGCGCCAGGGCGCTGCCCACCGCCACCCGCTGCCCTTCACGGACCCGTACCGAACCCTGCTTGAGGTGCAGGTACACGCCCATGGTCCCGTCGTTGTGCAGCACCCGCACAAAGTTGCCCGCCGGATCCGTGCCGCGACCGCTCTGGCGGTTCTCGGTTTTCACCACCACCCCGGCCCGTGCCGCAATGATCGGCGTGCCTTCAGGCATGGCGATGTCCATGGCGTAGCGATTCTTCGGTCCGTAATGGCTGTACTGGCCGTTGGCACCCTGACTCAGGCGAAACGGACCGCCGCGCCAGGGTAGCGGGTAACGATAGCTCAGCGTGGCGCCTGAGGGGTCGCCCAAGGCGTATTTGAGCCTGGGGGTATAGATCAGCGGCTTGCCGGCGCGGGACGCCTTGAGCAGCGCCAGACGGGTGCTGCTACGCGCTGGCAGGACCTGTCGGATGGCCTGGGCGGGCACGCCACTGAGGTTTTTCACCTGGTGAAAACTCAACTCGACCTCGACCGGCGCATACAGGTCGTTGCGCACATACACGCTGTGGCTGCCCGCCTGCTTCTTGATCTGCAGGTGCACCTGGCGGTCGAGGCGCTCGTCCATCCGGTCGCGGAATACAAACACCTGGGACCCACGGGACGGCCGATCGCTATAGGACACCACGCCATTGGCGTGCTGGGTCTTGTAGATGGTCGTGGCCACGGCCAGGCTCGAGGCCATGAGCAGGCCACAGCAAATCAGCAATCGCGCGAGCATGGGCAGCATTCTGTCGGGGCAGGCTTGAGGTGAGCCTAGCAGTCAGAATGGCCCCAGGCTGGCGCCAGCTGTTTCAAAAGCTGATTACGCACCCGGTACAAAGTGCTTCTGCGCCGTGCCCCGGGCGATCAGCCGGGAAATGTAATCGAGCTTCTGGGCATCCTGGTCGACGAAGCGGAAGGTCAGTTGCAGCCACTCGCTGTCGGGTTTCGGCTCGTGGGCGACGATGGCATGCAGGTAGCCGTTGAGGCGGGCGATTTCGGCGTTGTCACCCTGCTCCAGGTCGAGCACGGCGCTGTCGAGCACTTGCGGTAGCGTCTCACTGCGTTTGACCACCAGCAGCGCTTCCTTGATGCTCAGGGCCTTGATCACGCAGGCCTGGATGCCGCTGGGCAGGCGCAACTGGCCCTGGCCACGGCCACCGGCGGGCGACGGCATCGGGGCCTTGATCGGCGGGCTGCTGAGCAAACCCTTGGCGGGCTCCGCCGGGCGGTTTTGCAGATACGCGTTGGGCGCTGGCGCCGCAGCCACTGGCGCCTTGCCGGCGGTCAGGGCATTCAGCGAGTCATTGGCGAATGCCGGTGCCAGCTTGGCCGGGGCCTGATTCAGCAAGGCATCGAGCTTGCCGATTTTATTCAGGGCCTGTTTGACCTTGCTCAGCAATTGCTCGTTGGTGAAGGGCTTGCTCACATAACCCGAAACACCGGCCTGGATCGCCTGGACGACGTTTTCCTTGTCGCCACGGCTGGTGACCATGATGAACGGCATGGTCTTGAGGGCGTCCTGCTCGCGGCACCAGGTCAGCAACTCCAGGCCGGACATTTCCGGCATCTCCCAGTCGCACAGCACCAGGTCGAAGGTTTCGCGGGTCAGCAGGCCTTGCGCCTTGCGGCCGTTGACCGCGTCTTCGATGCGCATGCCCGGGAAGTAGTTGCGCAGGCACTTCTTCATCAGATCACGAATGAACGCAGCATCGTCCACGACCAACACACTGACCTTACTCATCGACCACCCCTCGTTATTGTCCCGACCAACAAAAACGCCCGGCCAATGGCCGGGCGTTTTTACTTGGGCAATCTTACTTATCGTCAGATTCACCCGGAACATTAGCGGTTTCGCCACTGGTGCCTTCAACTTCTTCCTTCATGCGCTTGAGACCCAGGTGACGCACGTCCGTGCCGCGCACCAGGTAGATCACCAGCTCGGAGATGTTGCGGGCGTGGTCGCCAATTCGCTCCAGCGAACGCAGGACCCAGATGATGCTCAGCACGCGCGAGATCGAGCGCGGGTCTTCCATCATGTAGGTGGCCAGCTCGCGCAGCGCGGTCTTGTACTCACGGTCGATGATCTTGTCGTACTGGGCCACGGACAGCGCCAGGTCGGCATCGAAGCGGGCGAAGGCATCCAGCGCGTCGCGGACCATGTTGCGCACCTGGTCACCAATGTGGCGCACCTCGACGTAGCCACGCGGAGCCTCGCCTTCTTCGCACAACTGGATGGCCCGGCGGGCAATCTTGGTGGCTTCGTCGCCGATGCGCTCGAGGTCGATCACCGACTTGGAGATGCTGATGATCAAACGCAGGTCGGACGCCGCCGGCTGACGACGGGCCAGGATGCGCAGGCATTCTTCGTCGATGTTGCGTTCCATCTGGTTGATCTGGTCGTCGATCTCGCGCACTTGCTGGGCCAGGCCGGAGTCGGCCTCGATCAGCGCCGTGACCGCGTCGTTGACCTGCTTTTCGACCAGCCCGCCCATGGCCAGGAGGTGGCTGCGCACTTCCTCCAGCTCAGCGTTGAACTGCGCGGAAATGTGATGCGTGAGGCCTTCTTTGGAAATCATGCGTTCGCTCCGAAAAAGCGTTTAACCAAGAGCTGCAAGCTACAAGCTGCAAGCTGTTATGTGGTGATCCATGCCGCTTCGCTTCTAACTTGCCGCTTGAAGCTGCTTCAACTAGCCGTACCGTCCGGTGATGTAGTCTTCGGTCTGCTTTTTCGCCGGATTGGTGAACAGGGTGTCGGTGTCGCCGAATTCCACCAGCTTGCCCATGTACATGAACGCGGTGTAGTCGGAAACCCGGGCGGCCTGTTGCATGTTGTGGGTCACGATGACGATGGTGAACTTGGATTTCAACTCGTAGATCAGCTCTTCAACCTTCAGCGTCGAGATCGGGTCGAGTGCCGAGCAGGGTTCGTCGAGCAGCAGCACTTCCGGCTCCACGGCGATGGTCCGCGCAATCACCAGACGCTGCTGTTGACCACCGGACAGGCCCAGTGCCGACTCGTGCAGGCGGTCCTTGACCTCATCCCACAGCGCCGCGCCTTTCAACGCCCACTCCACGGCCTCGTCGAGCACGCGTTTTTTGTTGATGCCCTGGATCCGCAGGCCGTAGACCACGTTTTCATAGATGGTCTTGGGGAACGGGTTGGGCTTCTGGAACACCATGCCGACCCGGCGACGCAGCTCGGCCACGTCTTCACCCTTGCGGTAGATGTTGTTGCCGTACAGGTTGATCGCGCCTTCGACACGGCAACCGTCGACCAGATCGTTCATCCGGTTGAAGGTACGCAGCAGGGTCGACTTGCCACAGCCGGACGGGCCGATGAAGGCGGTCACGCGCTGCTTGGGAATGTTCATGCTGACGTCGAACAGAGCTTGTTTGTCGCCGTAGAACAGGCTCAGGCCCGGCACTTCGATGGCTACGGTTTCCTGCTCGAGGTTCAGGCTCTGTTTGTCGCGACCCAGGGCCGACATGTTGATGCCGTGGGTATGTGCTTCGTGCTGCATGGGAGGCTCCCTGTGCTAACAAATTCGGTTTTATGAGCCACTGGCCTAGCCAATGAAATACTCAAAATCTGTGGCTTGCGTCGATCCTTGTGGGAGCTGGCTTGCCAGCGAAGCAGACGACTCGGTCTGGCAGCAACACCGCAGTGCTGCCATCGCTGGCAAGCCAGCTCCCACAGGACTTGTATTAGCTATCCAGTGCTTTGTATTTTTCGCGCAGGTGGTTACGGATCCACACTGCCGACAGGTTGAGCGTGGCGATCACCATGACCAGCAGCAGCGCCGTGGCGTACACCAGTGGGCGTGCGGCCTCGACGTTCGGGCTCTGGAAGCCGACGTCATAAATGTGGAAGCCCAGGTGCATGATCTTCTGGTCCAGGTGCAGGTACGGGTAGTTACCGTCCAGCGGCAACGACGGCGCCAGTTTCACCACGCCCACCAGCATCAACGGTGCTACCTCGCCGGCCGCTCGGGCCACCGCGAGAATCATGCCGGTCATCATCGCCGGACTGGCCATCGGCAGCACGATCTTCCACAGGGTTTCCGCCTTGGTCGCACCGAGGGCCAACGAGCCCTCACGTACGGTGCGGGGAATCCGCGCCAGGCCTTCTTCGGTGGCCACGATCACCACCGGCACCGCCAGCAGTGCCAGGGTCAGCGAGGCCCAGAGCAGTCCTGGCGTACCGAAGGTCGGTGCCGGCAAGGCTTCCGGGAAGAACAGGCGGTCAACCGAGCCACCCAGGACATAGACGAAGAAGCCCAGGCCGAACACCCCGTAGACAATCGCCGGCACACCCGCCAGGTTGTTCACCGCGATGCGGATCAACCGGGTCATGGTGCCCTGGCGTGCATATTCACGCAGGTAAACCGCCGCCAGTACACCAAACGGGGTGACGATCATCGCCATGATCAGGGTCATCATCACGGTGCCGAAGATCGCCGGGAAGATCCCGCCTTCGGTGTTGGCTTCACGTGGGTCGTCGCTGAGGAATTCCCAGACCTTGCTGAAGTAGAAGCCGACCTTGGTCAAGGTGCTCATCGCGTTCGGCTGGAAGGCGTGAACCACCTTGCCCAGTTCGATTTCGACTTCCTTGCCGTTGCCATCGCGGGCCGTCAGGCTGTCGCGATTGACCTGCGCATGCAGATCGCCCAAGCGCTTTTCAATGTCCTGGTAGCGGGCATTGAGCTCGGCGCGATCCGACTCCATGTCGGCCTGGGCCGCGGCGTCCAGCTTGCCGTCCAGTTCCAGCTTGCGACCGTGCAGGCGGATACGCTCCAGGCCGGCGTTGATCGCACCAATGTCGGATTTTTCCAGGGTCTTGAGTTCAGCCGCCAGTTTGCTGACTCGCTCGATCCGCGCTTGCAGCTCAGGCCAGGCGGCCTCGCCTTCAGCGATGACCTTGCCGTCTTGCTTGACGTTGACCAGGTAGCCGTAGAAGTTGCCCCATTCACGACGCTCGATTGCCATCAGTTCCGGCGGCGTGGTCTGGTTGGTCAGCCATTCACCGACGATCCAGGTGAAGTCGTTGCCGTTGAGATCACGGTTGCCGACCTTGATCAGCTCCCGGGTCATGAACTCAGGGCCCTGGTCCGGGACCGGCAGGCCCGCGCTTTTCAGGCGCTCACGTGGCACTTGTTCCTTCTGCACCACTTCGCCGATGACCACATGGTTGGCCTGGCCCGGCACATCGTACTGGGCATGCACCAGGTCGGCGGGCCAGAAGTGGCCCAGGCCGCGCACGGCAATCACTGCCAGCAAACCAATGGTCATGATGACGGCGATGGCCACCGCGCCACCGCTGATCCAGACGCCGGGGGCGCCGCTCTTGAACCATCCTTTCAGGGAGTTCTGTTTCACAGACTTCTACCTTTCTTAAAGCGACGAGTATTTCTTGCGCAGACGCTGACGAATCAGTTCCGCGAGGGTATTCATGACGAAGGTGAACAGCAGCAGCACCAAGGCCGAGAGGAACAGCACGCGGTAGTGGCTGCCGCCGACTTCCGACTCCGGCATTTCCACCGCGACGTTGGCCGCCAGGGTCCGCAGGCCTTCGAACAGGTTCATCTCCATCACCGGGGTGTTGCCGGTGGCCATCAGCACGATCATGGTTTCGCCGACTGCGCGCCCCATGCCGATCATCAAGGCCGAGAAAATACCCGGGCTGGCGGTCAGGATCACCACCCGCGTCATGGTCTGCCATGGCGTGGCACCCAGGGCCAGCGATCCCAGGGTCAGGCCGCGCGGCACACTGAACACGGCGTCTTCGGCGATCGAGTAGATGTTCGGGATCACCGCAAAACCCATGGCCAGTCCGACTACCAGGGCGTTGCGCTGGTCGTAGGTAATGCCCAGGTCGTGGGAGATCCACATGCGCATGTCGCCACCGAAGAACCAGGTCTCCAGGTACGGGCTCATGTACAGCGAGAGCCAGCCGACGAAGATGATCACCGGGATCAGGATTGCGCTTTCCCAGCCGTCCGGCACTTTCAGGCGGATCGACTCAGGCAGGCGGCTGAAGGTGAAACCCGCCACCAGGATGCCGACTGGCATCAGCAGCAGCAGGCTGAAGATGCCCGGCAAGTGCCCTTCCACATAGGGAGCGAGGAACAGGCCGGCGAAGAAGCCGAGGATCACCGTCGGCATCGCCTCCATCAGCTCGATCACCGGCTTGACCTTGCGGCGCATGCCAGGCGCCATGAAGTAGGCGGTATAGATCGCCGCTGCAATGGCCAGTGGCGCGGCCAGCAGCATGGCGTAGAACGCCGCTTTCAAGGTACCGAAGGTCAGCGGCGACAAGCTCAGTTTGGGCTCGAAGTCGGTGTTGGCCGCGGTCGATTGCCAGACGTATTTAGGCTCGTCGTAGTTTTCGTACCAGACCTTGCTCCACAGTGCGCTCCAGGAAACTTCCGGGTGCGGGTTGTCGAGCAGCAACGGTTGCAGCTTGCCGCCCTGCTCCACGATCACCCGGTTGGCACGCGGCGACAGGCCGAAGATGCCCTGGCCGTCGACCACCTGGTCCACCAGCAAGGTGCGGTGGGCGGTGCTGTGGAACACGCCGAGTTTGCCGGACGCGTCCAGGGCAACAAAGCCTTTGCGACGCTCTTCGGCGGTGATTTCAACGATAGGCGCGGTGCCCATCTGGAAGGTCCGGATCTGCTTCAGGCGTTGCTCGCCATCCGGATCACGGGCCATGAACCATTGGGCCAGGCCACCCTTGGAGTCACCGATGATCAGCGAGATACCGCCCACCAGCTGGGTGCTGGCGGTGACTTGGGTTTCGCCATCTTCCAGTAGCTTGTAGCGACCGTTGAGGTTTTTTTCCCGCAGGCTGAACACATCGGCCTGGGCCCGGCCGTTAAGCACGTACAGCCACTGCTGGCGCGGGTCGATGAAGATGTTCTTCACCGGCTCGGTCATTTGCGGCAAATCGATGCGCTGCTGATCACTGGTGACTTCACCGGTCATCATGTTTTCTTCTTTAGTCAGCGCCAGGACGTGCAACTGCGCACCGCTGGAACCGGCGACCACCAGGGTCGTGTCGGTGGCATTGAGGCTGACGTGCTCCAGCGCGGCGCCCTGCTCGTTCAGCGCAATCGGCGCCTCACCGTAGGGGTACTCGATGGCCGGCGAGATGGTCTTCTTGCCATCCGGGTAGCTGACTTTATAGGTGTGACGGAACACCAGGGCCTGGCCGTTGGACAGGCCAACGATCACCAGCGGGCTGCCGGGCTGGTCTTCACCGATCGAGGCAACGCTGGTACCGGCCGGGATCGGCAGGTCGACGCGACGCAGTTCGGCGCCACTGTCGAGGTCAAAGAACAGCGCCTGGCCCTTGTCGGAAACCCGCATGGCGACCTGGTTCTGCTCTTCGAGGGAAATCATCAGCGGCTTGCCGGCGTCTTGCATCCAGGCAGGCGTGATCGAGTCTTTGGCGGTCAACTCGGCACCCTGGAACAGCGGGGCGACGACATAGGCCAGGAAGAAGAAAATCAGGGTGATCGCGCCGAGCACGGCGAGGCCGCCGATCAGCACGTACCAGCGGGTCAGGCGATCCTTGAGCGCACGAATGCGCCGCTTGCGTTGCAGCTCAGGCGTATTGAAATCAATGCGCTTGGGAGGGGAAGTCGTAGTCATTGGGGAATTGGCCAGATCATTCATGCGCACACCCTAGCGATCCTGTATGACAGAAAGATGACAATGCAGTGACGCAACAAATCCGCCGCCTGTGGAAACTGGCAGCGGATAGAAAATTGAGGGCCGGTAAACACCGGCATGTGTAGGAGCGAGGCTTGCCCGCTCCTACATTGATCCGGGGCTAGCCCGGATCAGGGTTTTACTTTTTTGCGACTTCAGCGCCACCTTCGTGCAGACCCAGGTCAGCCAGTGCCTTGGCGGCTACCTTGGCTGGCAGTGGGATGTAACCGTCCTTGACGACCACTTCCTGGCCCTGTTTCGACAGGATCAGTTTCACGAACTCGGCTTCCAGCGGGGCCAGAGGCTTGTTCGGGGCCTTGTTGACGTACACGTAGAGGAAACGCGACAGTGGGTACTTGCCGTTCAGGGCGTTTTCTTCGGTGTCTTCGATGAAGTCAGTGCTGCCTTTCTTGGCCAGGGCCACGGTCTTCACGCTAGCGGTCTTGTAGCCGATACCCGAGTAACCGATGCCGTTCAGCGAGGAGCTGATCGATTGCACCACCGAGGCCGAGCCCGGTTGTTCGTTGACGTTTGGCTTGAAGTCGCCTTTGCACAGGGCTTCTTCCTTGAAGTAGCCATAAGTGCCGGATACCGAGTTGCGACCGAACAGCTGTACCGGCTTGTTGGCCAGGTCGCCGGTCACACCCAGGTCACCCCAGGTTTTCACGTCGGCCTTGGCGCCGCACAGGCGAGTCGAGGAGAACACAGCATCGACCTGTTCCATGGTCAGGTGCTTGATCGGGTTGTCTTTGTGCACGAACACGGCCAGGGCATCCACGGCGACCGGGATGGCGGTCGGCTTGTAGCCGTACTTGGTTTCGAAGGCCTGCAGCTCGTTGTCCTTCATCTTGCGGCTCATCGGGCCCAGGTTAGCGGTGCCTTCAGTCAGCGCAGGTGGTGCGGTCGAGGAACCGGCAGCCTGAATCTGGATATTGACGTTCGGGTATTCTTTTTTGTAGTTCTCAGCCCACAGGGTCATGAGGTTAGCCAGGGTATCGGAGCCGACGCTGGACAGGTTGCCCGACACACCAGTGGTCTTGGTGTAGCTCGGGATAGCAGGGTCAACAGCGGCAACTGCGTTGGCAGTCGCAACGCCAGCAGCGACAAAAGTCATTGCCGCCATCAAACGCTTCAGTTTCATGCCTTACTCCTGGTAATAGGGTGTTTTAGGTCGGGGCCAAGTATCGGCAGGCCGTGTGAACACTCTATGACTTGAATATGACAATTAGATGAAAGGCCAGCATGGGCTGTTACGCGCTGATTCGTGGTGTCTCCAATCGCCAGCAGACGCAGAGCCGGGCGGCGCTCCGTCTGCTTGCAATGATGTCAGTACTAATGATGCAAGAAGTCGGGCCTAGCGCCCCTTCTTCCACAGATACCCACCCACGATGATCCCCACGCCGCAGATGATCGCCACGTAGTAGGCCGGCCCCATCGGGCTTTCCTTGAGCAACAGGGTGACGACCATCGGTGTCAGGCCACCGAAGATGGCGTAGGCCAGGTTGTAGGAGAACGACAGGCCGCTGAAGCGCACCACGGCCGGGAAGGCCTTGACCATGACGTAGGGCACCGCACCGATGGTGCCGACCAAAAGGCCAGTCAGGGAGTACATCGGGAACAGCCAGTCCGGGTGATTGAACAGGCTGTGATAGAAGGTCCACGAACTCAGCAGCAGCAAGCCGCTGCCGAACACAAACACCCGGCCTGCACCGAAGCGGTCAGCCAGGGCGCCGGACGCCACGCAGCCCAGGCTCAGGAACACGATCGCCAGGCTGTTGGCCTGCAATGCGGTGGTGGCCGAGAAGTGGTAGACGGTTTGCAGCACGGTCGGGGTCATCAGGATCACCACGATGATCCCGGCCGACAGCAGCCAGGTCAGCAGCATCGAGATGGCGATCGCCCCGCGATGGTCGCGCAGTACCGCACGCAGCGGCACTTCTTCGGCCAGAGCCTTGCGCAGCTGCAACTCGGCGAACACCGGGGTTTCGTGCAGCCAGCGACGCAGGTAAACCGAGAACAGGCCAAACACGCCACCCAGCAGGAACGGGATCCGCCAGGCGTAGTCGGCGACTTGCTCAGGGGTATAGATGCTGTTGATCGCCGTGGCTACCAGCGAGCCCAGGAGGATGCCGGCGGTCAGGCCTGACGTCAGCGTGCCGCAGGCATAGCCAATGTGCCGCCCAGGCACGTGCTCGGAAACGAACACCCATGCCCCCGGCACTTCCCCGCCAATGGCGGCGCCCTGGATCACCCGCATCAGCAGCAGCAGGATCGGTGCCCACATGCCGATCTGCGCGTAGGTCGGCAGCAGGCCCATGATCAACGTCGGCACCGCCATCATGAAGATGCTCAGGGTGAACATCTTCTTGCGACCCAGCAGGTCACCGAAGTGGGCCATGACGATGCCACCCAGTGGCCGTGCCAGGTACCCGGCGGCAAAGATCCCGAAGGTCTGCATCAGGCGTAGCCACTCGGGCATGTCCGCCGGGAAGAACAGCTTGCCGACCACCGTGGCGAAAAACACGAAGATGATGAAGTCGTAGAACTCCAGCGCACCGCCCAGGGCGGAAAGCGACAGAGTCTTGTAGTCGTTGCGGGTCAAGGGACGTGCGGGCTGCGCGGGTGACGCTATGCTCGATGGCGCTGTGGTCATGGCAAGGGCTTCTCTTATAGTCAGATCTGCAACCCCAACAACGCTGGCTGGGGCTTGGGCAGGTTCGGCACGATAGCAAATTGTTCGAAAAAGCACAGGGATGCGCGTAATTGACAGTCAAAATGAGAACCGGACGGTCGTCGCGCGGTCTACCGCTCGATATACTCGCAGCCTGCAACACGCTGCAAGGGTTGCTGTGCGAAGACGCTGCTGGTGCGACCAGTCGATTTCGCAGAGTTTCCCTTTAGCACGCCTTATGGAAAACGCGACGAACGTAGTATGTTCGGGCTGAATCGTTTTTCTCAAGACGGCTATTCACCTGAAGTACCAATGAGAGTCACGGGTTAGAGGCACCCCCGGCATGATAGAACTCGAACAAGACGATCCGATCCCGCAAGGCGACCTGGCCCTGCAAATCACCGCGCTTCCTCGCGAGACCAACGGTTTTGGCGATATTTTCGGCGGCTGGCTGGTGTCCCAGATGGACTTGGCCGGCACGGCGATGGCCAGCAAGATCGCCGGTGGGCGCGTTGCCACCGTGGCCATCGATCGCATGGCTTTCCTGGTACCGGTCGCCGTTGGCGCACAGCTCTCGTTCTATACCCAGGCCCAGGAAATCGGTCGTACGTCGATCAAGATGCTGGTCGAGGTCTGGAGCGACGATCCGCTGTCCAGCGAGTGGCGTAAGGTCACCGAGGCGGCGTTCGTGTTTGTTGCCATCGACGGCAGCGGTCGTACCCGCTCGGTACCCCCGCGAGCCTGTTGAATCCCCCCTGTTGCCGATCGAGAGCTGTCCCATGAACACGCCCAATGTTGAAGCGGTAAAACTGGATCAACTGAACTGCTGGCGGATTCGCCAGGGTCAGGCCGAATTGCTGGTAGCCCAGCAAGGCGCGCATATCCTCAGCTATCAACTGGCCGGGCAGCCGCCCCTGATCTGGCTCAACGACGAGGCGGTGTTCCAGACCGGCAAAAGCATCCGCGCCGGGGTGCCCGTGTGCTGGCCGTGGTTCGGCAACTTCGAACGCAACCCACCGAGCGTGCAGGCCATGCGCGTCAGCGATCAGCCTGCCAACGCCCACGGCCTGGTGCGGGCGCTGGACTGGGAACTGGAAGGCATCGAAACCGAGGGCGACAGCCTGAACGTAGTGTTTGCCCTGCCCATCCCGGAAAACGGCCTGCCCGGCTGGCCCCATCAGGTCGACCTGAAGCTGAACATTCGTCTGGATGAGCAACTGCAGATCGATCTGACCAGCCACAACCGGGGCACTGACAGCGTCACCATCAGCCAGGCGCTGCACAGTTACTTCGCGGTCAGCGACGTGCGCAACGTGCACGTCGAAGGCGTGGACGGGCTGGAGTACATCGAAACCCTGGACAACTGGAACACCGTCACTCAGCACGGCGATCTGCGGTTCAGTGGCGAAACCGACCGGATTTACCTCAATACCCCGGACAAACTAAGCATTGTCGACCCGGCCTGGGAGCGACGTATCGAATTGACCGCCCGCGGTTCACGCTCGGCTGTGATCTGGAATCCCTGGATCGAACGCGCAGCAGCGTTCAGCGACATGGCCGACGATGGCTGGCAGCGCATGCTGTGCATCGAGACGGCCAATGTGCTGGGTGATGTGGTCACGTTGGCGCCCGGGGAGAGTCATACGCTGGGTGTGAGCATCGCGAGTTTGGCGGTCTAGCTCAAGAAGACCGCAGCCTGCGGCAGTTCCTACAGGTCGGATTCTTGTACCACCCGTACCTGGGCTGCATCGAGGGCGTAGGCGGCATCGGCCAGGTCGTTGTTGACCGTCTCGATCTTCAACGTGCCGCTGACCCACAAGGGCGTGTAGATGTCGTCCAGCTTCAAGCCCTTGGGGTAGCGCACCAGCACCAGTTGATTGGGCGGTGGTGGTGGCACATGAATGCAGGCGCCCGGGTACGGCACCAGGAAGAACAGCGTGCTGCGGCCCTTGCCGTCGGTTTCCAGCGGCACCGGGTAACCACCGATGCGCACCTGCTTGTGGTTCATCGCGGCCACGGTCTTGGTCGAATACATCACCGCCGGCAAGCCCTTGCTCTGCTTCAAGCCACCCTTGTCGGTAAAAGTGCCATTGGCTTCCGGAGAGTTGTGGTCGATTTCCGGCATGGCTTCCAACGCCTTCTGATCCGACTTGGGCATCAGTTCGAGCCAGTCGGTTTCCGGCAGGTCGCCAGCATGGGCCAGGCCAGTGCCCAGCAATACAAGAGTCAGCAGAAGACGGCGCATGAAGGTGCTCGGCAAAGAAGGGAAGTCAGGTCGCCGGGCATTCTAGCCCGCTGCGCGTGAACTGCGCAGCGGGCTTGATCGCTTGAATCAGTTCTTTTTGACCAGACCGTAGATCACCAGCAGCACCACCGCGCCCACCAGGGCACCGAGGAAGCCCGCGCCTTGACCGGCCTGGTAGATGCCCAGTGCCTGGCCGCCGTAGGTCGCGGCCAGTGAGCCGGCGATACCGAGCAGGATGGTCATGATCCAGCCCATGCTGTCATCACCCGGTTTCAGGAAACGAGCCAGCAGGCCCACGATCAATCCGATGAAGATGGTTCCGATAATTCCCATGGCGCTTCCCTCTGAGTGAAATAGCTATGCCAAAGCCTAGACAGACTTTGGCATCCTGCCATCAGAGAACACTGGGCACCGAAGGTTCCCAGCGCGCCATGGGTTTATTGCTCGGCGATCAGCGCCTGGACCTTGAGGATCTGCTGCTCGAGCGTGACCTTGTCGGCGCAGCGCAGGTTGGCGTGGCCGACCTTGCGCCCGACCTTGAACGCCTTCCCGTAGTGGTGCAGATGGCAATCGTCGATGGCGATGACCTTATCCACCGGCGGAACCACGCCAATGAAGTTGAGCATGGCGCTTTCGCCGACTTTCGCCGTCGAGCCCAGCGGCAGGCCGGCAACGGCGCGCAGGTGGTTTTCGAACTGGCTGCACTCGGCGCCTTCGGTGGTCCAGTGCCCGGAGTTGTGGACCCGCGGAGCGATTTCGTTGGCCTTGAGGCCACCGTCGACTTCAAAGAACTCGAACGCCATCACGCCGACATAGTCCAGTTGCTTGAGCACACGGCTCGAGTAGTCCTCGGCCAGGGCTTGCAGCGGGTGCTCGGTGCTGGCCACGGACAACTTGAGGATGCCGCTGTCGTGGGTGTTGTGCACCAGTGGGTAGAATTTCGTCTCCCCATCACGGGCACGCACGGCAATCAGCGAGACTTCGCCGGTGAACGGCACGAAGCCTTCCAGCAGGCAGGCCACGCTGCCCAGCTCGGCGAAGGTACCCTCCACGTCTTGCGCGGTGCGCAGGACTTTCTGGCCCTTGCCGTCATAACCCAGGGTGCGGGTTTTCAGCACGGCGGGCAGGCCGATGGCAGCCACGGCGGCGTCCAGGTCAGCTTGCGACTGGATGTCAGCGAACGCCGGGGTGGGAATCCCCAGGTCCTTGAACATGCTTTTTTCGAACCAGCGGTCGCGAGCAATGCGCAGCGCTTCGGCGCTCGGGTAGACCGGGACGAACTGCGACAGGAAGGCCACGGTTTCAGCCGGGACGCTTTCGAACTCGAAGGTCACCAGGTCGACTTCGTCGGCCAGTTGACGCAAGTGATCCTGATCGCCGTAATCGGCCCGCAGATGCTCACCCAGCGCGGCGGCACAAGCATCCGGCGCCGGATCCAGGAAAGCGAAGTTCATGCCCAGCGGAGTTCCCGCCAGGGCCAGCATGCGGCCCAACTGGCCGCCACCGATTACACCGATCTTCATCGTCAACAACCTCAGGCGATGCGTGGGTCTGGATTTTCCAGGACGCTGTCTGTCTGCTCAGCACGGAAGGTTTTGAGCACCGCGTGGAACTGCGGGTGCTTGGCGCCAAGGATACTCGCCGACAGCAGGGCTGCGTTGATCGCGCCCGCTTTGCCGATGGCCAGGGTGGCGACCGGAATGCCCGCAGGCATCTGCACTATAGAGAGCAGCGAATCAACGCCCGAGAGCATCGACGACTGCACCGGCACGCCCAGGACCGGCAGGTGGGTCTTGGCCGCACACATGCCAGGCAAGTGGGCCGCGCCGCCAGCACCGGCGATAATCACCTCGATGCCACGCGACTCAGCCTCCTCGGCGTACTGGAACAGCAGGTCCGGGGTGCGGTGGGCAGAGACCACTTTCACCTCGTAAGGGATGCCGAGCTTTTCCAGCATATCGGCGGTGTGGCTAAGGGTGGACCAATCGGACTTGGAGCCCATGATCACGCCAACCAGTGCACTCATCGTCGCGCCTCTTCTCTCTGGGCGCCCGCAGGCGCATCAAAAAACAACAAGCCACGCAGGATGCGTGGCTTGTTTGTACGAATTATGGCCAGTCGTAACCGGCCGAAGGCCGCGCAGTATACCTCAAAGAAGCGGATAAACAGCCCCTGTGGCGACCATCTGTCACGCGCTCGAAAAATAGGTATTTCTTGACTATCAAGTCAGTCAATTGACTGCCTGAATGTGTTCGGATCTCGAGATCGCTAGTTTATTAAAACGCTTACTCGAAACAATTAAACCCACTAAAAAATTGCGGACACCGCCAGACAACGTAAATATAAAACGGCAAAAATCATAATTGAACAGGGAGTACAAATATGAAAAAGCCTATTACCATAATAGTTGTCCTTCACAATGACCTTCAGGAATATCAAAAAAATGATTTATACACTGATTACTTTTCCTGGTTGAAAACAGAACTTGAATCCATCTCGGAACGGTACGTCAGATTTTTGTTGCACTCTCATCATGAAGTTCCGCACTTATCAGGATACAACTACAAAAACGAAGATGGTGTAGCTGCGCTGCGAGGGTGGGTAAACCTGATACAGGACTGGTATACAAAGATATTAAAATACGAAGAACATGAACCGGGCCTGACGAAAGTCCTCTTGTTGACCCGAAACAATATCTACGCAAAGGCAGGGGGGCTCCTCGGAGGGATAGCCGGATACGGCCTTGTCAAAGGTCATTGCGCAATTGCGGCGATCACCTCCAAACAAATTCCAGCACATGAAATAGGCCACATGTTGGGCGCGACACATGAAGACAGCGAAGTCATCTATAACGGCTGGTGGCACGACACGATCATGCTCTCGGACGAATTCTCCAGCGCACGTGGAAACGCTTATCGATACAGTGATAAGAACAGGGAAAACATTCGCAAACACCTTAGTACTTTTGTGTAAGTTCGATTCGCATCGCGCGATCGGAAATCCGAGCATGGCGTGTTTGCGCTATTAACACGCTGACGCCGAATTAACAGCAATTCATGGCCACAGCAGTGGCCATGAATTTTTGGCACTCAAACAGTAGCACCCGCTACGCCACTCTCGAGCTTGCGCCACAACAACCGGACATTCGCTTTGCGCACCAGCGCACAGCGATACAAACGGATCTCCAGCGGCACATGCCATTGCGGTCCACCACACACTACCAATTCGCCACGCGTCAGCTCGGCACGCACGCTCAGCTGCGGCACCCAGGCGATGCCCAGCCCCTCCAAGGCCATGCTTTTCAGGCTGTCGGCCATGGCGGTTTCGTAGATCGTGGTGAAACGCAGTGCCCTTTGGCGCAGCAGCATATTCACCGAACGGCCGAGAAACGCACCGGCGCTGTAGGCCAGCAACGGCACACTGCCCTCGCCTTCCAGATCGAACAGCGGTTTTCCATCGGCATCGGCCGCGCACACCGGCAGCATTTCGGTGTGGCCCAAGTGCAGCGAAGGAAAGATCTCCGGGTCCATTTGCATGGCGGCATCCGGGTCGTAGAACGCCAGCATCAGGTCACAACCGCCCTCGCGCAGCGCATGCACCGCATCGCCGACGTTGGTCGCCACCAGGCGCGTGGCGATGTTCAGGCCTTCGTTGCGCAATTGTGCGATCCAGCGCGGGAAGAACCCCAGGGCCAGGGAGTGCGCGGCCGCCACCTGCATGACCTCGCCCTGGCCGCCTTCAAGGTGGTGCAAATGCCGCAGCACTTCGCCCAGTTGTTCGACCACGGTGCGTGCGGTTACCAGGAACAACTGGCCGGCCGCCGTCAGCTCGATCGGCGTGCGCGAGCGATTGACCAGTTGCAGGCCCAGTGCGGCCTCCAGGCTGCGGATTCGCCGGCTGAACGCCGGCTGGGTGACGAAACGTCGCTCAGCCGCCTGGGAGAAGCTGCGGGTGGCAGCCAGGGCACTAAAGTCCTCCAGCCATTTGCTTTCCAGATTCATCAGGTCCTCCCGGACACGCACCATTTTAGGTCACACGCTCGCCGCTCGGGCGGCGTCACATCGGCATTATGCCGAATACGCATAGGCCAGTGTTTAACAGCATTGGCCCAAAATTCTCTACAAGCCTAGCATTCACAGCGTTCCGGCACAGACCGGGTCCATATCGAGATGATTTCTATCATGTCCTCCGCTGCATCTTTCCGCACCGAAAAAGACCTGCTTGGCGTACTCGAAGTACCGGCTCAAGCGTATTACGGCATCCAGACCCTGCGAGCGGTGAACAACTTCCGTCTCTCCGGCGTTCCGATTTCGCATTACCCGAAGCTGGTTGTGGGTCTGGCAATGGTCAAGCAGGCCGCTGCTGACGCCAACCGCGAGCTGGGTCACCTCAGCGAAGCCAAGCACGCTGCCATCAGCGAAGCCTGTGCTCGCCTGATCCGCGGCGACTTCCACGAAGAGTTCGTGGTGGACATGATTCAAGGCGGCGCTGGCACTTCGACCAACATGAATGCCAACGAAGTGATCGCCAACATCGCGCTGGAGGCCATGGGCCACCAGAAAGGCGAATACCAGTACCTGCACCCTAACAACGACGTGAACATGGCGCAGTCGACCAACGACGCTTACCCAACGGCCATCCGCCTGGGTCTGCTGTTGGGTCATGACGCCCTGCTCGCCAGCCTCGACAGCCTGATCCAGTCGTTCGCCGCCAAAGGTGAAGAATTCGGCCACGTCCTGAAGATGGGTCGTACCCAGCTGCAAGACGCCGTGCCGATGACCCTTGGCCAGGAATTCCGTGCCTTCGCCACCACCCTGGGTGAAGACCTGGCACGCCTGAAGACTCTGGCTCCGGAGCTGCTGACCGAAGTCAACCTGGGCGGCACCGCGATCGGTACCGGCATCAACGCCGACCCGCGTTACCAGCACCTGGCCGTTGAACGCCTGGCCTTGATCAGCGGTCAACCGCTGGTCCCGGCTGCCGACCTGATCGAAGCGACCTCCGACATGGGTGCCTTCGTGTTGTTCTCCGGCATGCTCAAGCGCACCGCGGTCAAGCTGTCGAAGATCTGCAACGACCTGCGCCTGCTGTCCAGCGGCCCACGCACCGGCATCAACGAAATCAACCTGCCAGCGCGTCAGCCAGGCAGCTCGATCATGCCAGGCAAGGTCAACCCGGTTATTCCGGAAGCCGTCAACCAGGTAGCGTTCCAGATCATCGGCAACGACCTGGCCCTGACCATCGCGGCCGAAGGCGGCCAGCTGCAACTGAACGTGATGGAGCCGCTGATCGCCTTCAAGATCTTCGACTCGATCCGCCTGCTGCAACGCGCCATGGACATGCTGCGCGAGCACTGCATCGTCGGCATCACCGCCAACGAAGCCCGCTGCCGCGAACTGGTCGAGCACTCGATCGGCCTGGTCACCGCGCTGAACCCGTACATCGGCTATGAAAACGCCACCCGTATCGCCCGCATCGCTCTGGAAAGCGGCCGCGGCGTACTGGAACTGGTGCGCGAAGAAGGCTTGCTCGACGAAGAAATGCTCGCCGACATCCTGCGCCCGGAAAACATGATTGCCCCGCGTCTGGTACCTCTGAAGGCCTGATGCTGTAGCACCGCTCACCAGGTCGAGGGACTAGACACCTCTCACCTTTTGAGGGCTTGGAGATCATTCTCCAAGCCCTTTTTTTTACCTGCAAAACCCTCGGTACGGGGGCTATAGCTGAATCCTTTAATCAGCTGTTGCAGACGTGTGCTCCATGGATAGGTATAGTGCCGCCCCTCTTCGCAGGAGCGGTCGTCGGTAGCGAGATCCAACCCGTGCGAAACCCGAACTAATAACAAACCCGCGATATGAAGCCGGGACAAATACCGCTTGGCCTGTAGTGCTGTGCACAAACGGGTGTAACGGAATGTGTCTGCCTGGTCAGCATTTGCCAACACAAAAAACAGCGAGGAATACTCCATGCTCGAAGTCATTAACGACTTCCTCTCAGGGAAAGTACTGATCGTGCTCATTGTCGGGCTCGGTGGTTACTTCACGATCCGCTCGCGTTTCGTTCAATTGCGGCACTTTTTCCACATGTTCGCGGTGTTCCGCGACAGCCTCAAAAGCAGCGCTGGCCAGCTCAGTTCATTCCAGGCCCTGATGCTCAGCCTCGCCGGCCGTGTCGGTGCGGGCAACATTGCTGGCGTCGGCATTGCCGTGACCCTCGGCGGCCCAGGCGCGGTGTTCTGGATGTGGGTGACCGCGCTGGTCGGCATGTCCAGCAGCTTCTTCGAATGCTCCCTCGGCCAGCTCTACAAGCGCTGCGACTCTGAAGGGCAGTACCGTGGCGGTCCGTCCTATTACATCCAGCACGGCCTGCAGAAACGCTGGCTGGGGATGATCATGGCGTTCCTGCTGCTGATCACCTTCGGCTTCGCCTTCAACGGCCTGCAAGCCCACGCCGTGACCCACTCGCTGAACAACGCCTTCGGCCTCGACACCACCTACACCGGCCTCGGCCTGGCGGTGCTGCTGGGCCTGGTGTTCGTCGGCGGGATCAAGCGCATCGCGGCCATCGCCGACCTGCTGGTGCCGGTCAAGACCCTGGTCTACATCGCGGTGACCATCTACGTGATCGTGCTGCAGTTCGACCAGGTGCCGGGCATGCTGATGACCATCGTCAAGAGCGCCTTCGGCCTGGACCAGGCCTTCGGTGGCCTGGTGGGCAGCGCCATCATCATGGGGGTGAAACGCGGAGTGTTTGCCAACGAAGCCGGCCTGGGCAGTGCGCCCAACGTCGCTGCCGTGGCATCGGTCGAGCACCCGGTCGCGCAAGGCGTGGTCCAGGCGTTCAGCGTATTTCTCGACACCTTTATCATCTGCACCTGCACCGCATTGCTGATCCTGCTGTCGGGTTTCTACACCCCGGGGTTCGAAGGTGACGGCATCGCCCTGACCCAGAACTCCCTGGCCGCCGTCGTCGGCGAGTGGGGCCGGATGTTCATCTCCGTGGCACTGGCGTTGTTCGTGTTCACCTCGATCCTCTACAACTACTACCTGGGCGAGAGCAACCTGCGCTACTTGATCGGCGAGAACCGCAAGGCGCTGATCGGCTATCGCGCCCTGGTGCTGGTGCTGATCTTCTGGGGTGCCATCGAGAACCTCAGCACGGTGTTCGCGTTCGCCGACATCACCATGACCATGCTCGCGTTCGTCAACCTGATCGCGCTGTTCCTGCTGTTCAAGGTCGGTATGCGCATCCTGCGCGACTACGATGACCTGCGTGCCGCCGGCATCAAGACCCCGGTTTTCGACTCCAGCAAGTTCCCCGACCTGGACCTGGACCTCAAGGCCTGGCCAGCCAACCCTCCCGCCGCGCCCCAGGCTCAGGAGCAACTGCAAGGCGTGACCGCAGCGCAACGCTGATCGGTAAAAAACCGGGTGCATCCCCTGCGCCCGACGTGACACAAGGTACGACCGGGGTCATGCTCGGTCGTACGCCGTCATCGTTCTCGGAGAATGACCATGAACTCATCTACCTATCCCGCCGCCCAACACGTCATGGTGCTCTACACCGGTGGCACCATTGGCATGCAAGCCAGTGCCCATGGCCTGGCGCCGGCGTCCGGCTTTGAAACACGGATGCGCGACTACCTGCACAGCCAGCCCGAGCTGGTGCTGGCGCAGTGGCGGTTTCGCGAAATGGCGCCGCTGATCGACAGCGCCAACATGACCCCGGCCTACTGGCAGCGCCTGCGCGAGGCCGTAGTCGAGGCGGTCGAGATCGACGGCTGTGACAGCGTGCTGGTCCTGCACGGTACCGACACCCTGGCCTACAGCGCAGCGGCCATGAGTTTCCAACTGCTGGGCCTGCACGCCCGCGTGGTGTTCACCGGTTCCATGCTGCCGGCCGGCGTGACCGACAGCGATGCCTGGGAAAACCTCAGCGGTGCCCTGGTCGCCCTCGGCCAGGGGCTGGCACCGGGCGTGCACCTGTACTTCCACGGCGAACTACTGGACCCGACCCGCTGCGCGAAAGTGCGCAGCTTCGGCCGGCACCCGTTCAAGCGCCTGGAGCGCCAGGGTGGCGGCGAAAAGGCTGCTGGCATACCGACGGCGCTTGGCTATAAACAGCCCAGACAACTGGCTAACGTCGCGGTGTTGCCACTGTTTCCCGGCATCGGTGCCGAGATCCTCAATGGCTTGCTCGCCAGCGGCATCCAGGGTCTGGTGCTCGAATGCTATGGCAGCGGCACCGGGCCCAGCGATAACCCTGGGTTTCTCGCCAGCCTGGAACGGGCGCGCGATAAAGGCGTAGTGGTCGTTGCGGTCACGCAGTGCCATGAAGGGGGTGTCGAGCTGGATGTGTACGAAGCCGGGAGCCGCTTGCGCGACGCCGGCGTACTCTCGGGTGGTGGCATGACCCGCGAGGCGGCATTCGGCAAGCTGCATGCGCTGCTGGGAGCCGGGCTACAAACCGCTGAAGTCCGGCGGCTGGTCGAATTCGACCTGTGTGGCGAACTCAGCTGACACACCGCCCACCCCAGAACGTCTTGCCAGCGATAGCGTTGTTGCCTGACACCGCGCTTTCACTGGCAAGACAGCGTCTACTACGTTCATCGCCAGGCACATAACTTGCTGCCTATTCCAGTACCCCATCGCTGGAATTGCCCATGCTGCACTCCCACCTCACCACGCTCAACGCCGTCTCGCTGGTGCTCAACACCTTCAAGGCCGAGGGACTTTCCAGCGATGCCTTGTTGGCCGGCAGCGGTATCAGTGCCGCGGACCTGAACCGGGCCGACACGCGCATCACCACCAACCAGGAGATGCAGGTCTGCGCCAATGCCGTCGCGCTCAAGCGTGACATCGGCCTGGAACTGGGCCGGCGAATGCACGTTTCCTGCTACGGCATCCTCGGTTACGCCCTGCTCACCAGTGCCACCTTAGGTGACGCATTGCGCCTGGCGATACGCTACCCGGCGCTTCTGGGAACACTCTTCGAGCTGAGCCTGGAGGACGATGGCGAGCGCGTCTGGTTCGTCGCGGCCGATTACCGCGAAAGCCCGACGATGGCGGTGTTCAATGCCGAGTTCTGCCTGGTCTCGCTGAAAGTCATCTGTGATGATCTGCTGGGCCATTCGCTGCCGTTGCGCGGGGTCCGCTTCGAGCATGCAGCACCGGACTATGAGGCGAGCTATGCCGAACACTTCAACTGCCCTCTGCATTTTGGCGCACGCGACACTGCGTTTGCCTTCGACAGGCACTGGTTGCAGCAAGTGCTGCCGCTGGCCGATGTCATCACCCACCAGGCCATGGCCGAACGCTGCCGCAAGCAGAACCTGGAATTCACGGGGCGCCAGGCATGGCTGGGGCGTATCCGGCAATTGCTCAGCTCGCAATTGAACGCCGCGCCAGGGCTCGAAGGCCTGGCTGGGCAGATGAATTGCTCGGCGCGCACCCTGCGCCGCCACCTCAAGGACCTGGGCTGCAGTTATCAGGAATTGCTCGACGAATTGCGCTTCGAGCAGGCCAAGCAAATGCTCTGCGAAGACCAGCTACCGATCTACCGGATCGCCGAGGCATTGGGCTTCAGCGAAACCGCCAGCTTTCGCCATGCGTTCGTGCGCTGGAGCGGTGTCGCGCCGAGCCAGTTCAGGCCCTGAGGGATCAAGGGGCGAATTTCGGTCATCTTTTTTGGCCGTATCGATCCCCTTTTGGCCTTTCCTGCCGTTCTCTGAAACCCTGCGTGCCGCAAGACTGTGTTCAACCGAATCAGCCCTGCGGAGAACAACAACATGCTGACCATCTACTCGGACGATCACCACCTGCACCACGGCCGTTGCGAACTGATCGACGGGCAACTCAAGCCATGCTTTGAGATGCCGTCACGCGCCGACCATGTGCTGGCACGGGTGCAACAGCAGAACCTGGGGCCGGTCGAGACGCCCAAGGACTTCGGTCTTGAGCCGATCGCGCGCATCCACAGCCGCGACTACCTGGACTTCTTCAAAGGCGCCTGGGCGCGCTGGACCGAGTTCAACACCGACGGCGATCTGCTGCCCTACACCTGGCCCGCCCGCACCCTGCGCGCGATCAGGCCCACCAGCCTGCACGGCCAACTCGGCTACTACAGCTTCGACGGCGGCGCACCGATCACCGCCGGCACCTGGCAAGCGGCCTACAGCGCTGCACAGGTTGCCCTGACCGCGCAGGCGGCGATCCAGGCCGGGGCTCATAGTGCCTTCGCCCTGTGCCGGCCACCGGGACACCACGCCGCTGGCGACTTGATGGGCGGTTACTGCTACCTCAACAACGCCGCCATCGCCGCCCAGGCATTCCTCGACCAGGGTCACCAAAAGGTCGCGATCCTTGACGTCGACTACCACCACGGCAACGGCACCCAAGCGATTTTCTACCCGCGCAGCGACGTGCTGTTCACCTCGATCCACGGCCATCCAGAAGCCGAGTTTCCATTCTTTCTTGGCTACGAAGATGAACTGGGCGAAGGTGCGGGCGAAGGTTTCAACTTCAACTATCCATTAGCGGCCGGCAGCGGCTGGGACACCTGGAGCGCAGCGCTGGAACAGGCCTGTAAAGAGATCCAAAGCTACGGCGCCGACATCGTCGTCGTATCCCTGGGTGTCGACACCTTCAAGGACGACCCGATCTCGCAATTCAAGCTCGACAGCCCGGACTACCTGGCCATGGGCAAACGCATCGCCAGGCTCGGCGTACCGACCCTGTTCGTCATGGAGGGCGGTTATGCGGTCGAAGAAATCGGCATCAACGCGGTGAACGTTCTAGAAGGTTTTGAAAGCGCTTGAAGAGTCGGGCATCTGATAGCCGCCTCGCTCCACCGTTACCAGACCTGCGCTAGCGCAGGTTTTTTTTGCCCACAATATTTTTTTACCGCCAATGCCTCCCTACCCATCACTACTTTGCAACGGATTGCGCACCCAACATCCCACGGTGCCTTCTGCCCCCCGCAAGGACGTGACCATGACTGAGTCTTCCAGCCCCTCTGCTGTACCAGGCCTACCACCCGATCAAGATGCCCTGCTCACCCAATTGGTGGCCGGCCCCTCGATCAGGGAAGTCGCCACCCATGCCCTGCAACCCGCCTTGAAAACCCTGTACCCGCTACTGTCTATCGACCCACGGCTGGCGATGGTGGTAACGCCGACCTGGACCTTGCACAACCAAGCCGTCGTTCCTGGGCCGCGACATTTCGAATCGCTGACCGATGCCCTGGTACGCCATGGCGTCGCCGGTTCGCCGGTGGTCTACCTCGATGGCGAGCACTACCTCACCTTGCAACCCCAGGAGCGGACGCCGGCTCAGTTGCCCGTCAGTATTGACGCCATCGGGCAGTTGCTAAACGAGCTGGTGCCGTTGCTGTTTGTCGCGTTTCAAGAACAGCAGGTCGATTACTGGAACCAGTTCACCCGCGCCTCGGCCCCGCGTTGGCAAGAATTATCCAAATCCCTGCGCGAGCTCTGGAACATCGATACCAACCCGAACTGGAGCAATGACCTCTGTGCGATGGCCCGCAACCTGTTCACCTACCCGCAAAAAAGCGCTCGCACGCTTCACGACCGCTATCGGTCGCGTGCATGTCTGGTCGACCTGGATTACCTGGACAAGGGTCTCTCGAACCACCTCAATATCCTCGACATGGCTGTACTCATTGGGACGGTGGGCACGCGCACGTTAATCCTCAGTCACTCCATCACCAGTGGTTTCAAGACCTATGATTCCTTGCAGGCGCTAGGCGAGTCCTTGCAGGCATACGCCGATGAGTCGACAGCGGACAATACCTTGCAGTGGCGACTGATTGAGCCCGAGGGCAATTACTTCGACCATCTGGCGTGCAACCTGATTGCCCTGCAAGCCGACTCGATTGGCGAGTTGGCGAACGATACCGCAACCCACAACCCTGACCTGGCGCCCCACATCAGCCGTACGCAAAACGAACTCGATCCGACGGACAAACAGGCACCTTCGCGATTCAACCGAGTCGAGCAAGCACTGCCGGACTGGATGGCCAACGCTTCCTCCAGCGATCTCACCGCTTACAGCCGTCACCTGATGGACCTGGCAACCATTCAGGAACAAAACCTCGGGCAGTCCTTTGAGGATGGGATCAAGCCGATTCGTCAGTACGCCCTGGATCAGTTGCGCGAGGCCATGCTCAAAGAGCATGCCGATGCCGAGCGACTGAACCTGGCTGATATCGAAATCGTGGTCGACAGCGTGGTGGTCTGGGGCAGCTTTACGCCCCTGGTGGAGCCTGAGCGCACCACCCTGAGCCTGGTCGACCTGGCGCTGCAAAACCTGATTGCCCTGCCGCTGGGCAACAAATCCGTGCGTAGCACCAGCGCCACAGCACTACCCACCTGGATGACGGTGAGTTACCTGGAGGCACTGATCGTCAGCGTCGACATCGGCAAGACCTACCCGGCACTGATCAAAAGCAAGTTGCTTGACGATCCGCTGGACAGCTTGCGGCGACAGAACCTGTTCACCAGTCACCTTCGCGTCGAACTGCCACTGCTGGCCTTGCAGCAAAAGATTCGCGCGCAGGCTGGTATCGACGAACTGGGTTACCGCTACGTCGCCGCCGTGGTCCAGGTACTAGACGCCAATCGCTGGGTCGATGGTCAGGAGATCGTCATTCGCCCACTGGCTTTCAAACCCGGTTGGCGCATTGGTAACTCGACCGACAAAGTGACCAACATGTTCGTGATCGGCCCTCGGCAGATGGATAAGGGGCCATGCCTGCTTTACCGCCCCATGCTCGATCGGCCCCTGAGCCAACACCCGACGCCAGCCAACCTGATTTATGCCATCAAGCGTTCCCCGACATTACGCCAATCGGTGCTCGCCTGGCTGCCGGACGCGGCGCGCGCCAATTACAGCAACTACGTATTCACCGGTGACCGGCCTTCGGTCTGGACCCTTTCACAACTCCTGGCCGATCCTCTGACCCCCTTGCAGATGGGCGGCACGCTTGCCCTGGGTTCTGAGGTCCTCGCCAGCGATTCCCTGGCCACGCTGTACAAGGCCAACGTCAACGCGCTGGTCGAGCTGGCGCAGCGACAATCGGTATCCAATGCGCAAAATCGCTGGGGCACCTTCAAACATGCAGCCTGGTTGATCCTTAACGCGGCACTGCCCTTTCTTGGCCGCACTGTCGGGACGGCCGCCTGGATCTGGCAGGTGCTGGATGACGTCGAACAAACCCTGGACGCCGCTGATACAGGCGACCGCGCACAACAAAAAACCGCCATGACCGACCTGTTGCTGACCTTGGCCATGGTCCTCGCCCACCACGCCAGCACACGCAAACCGACGGCCCGCAGAGTCGAGGAAAAGGTGCCGATAACCGAAGTAACCGAGAGCCCGGAAAAACCCGCAGTCACCCCTAAGACCATTGTTCAACAGCCTGATGTGATCGGCGAACATCCTGCACAACACCGCACATCGGTTACGACCGACGCCACCCTGAATCTGGCCAGCACCCTGGATCGCTTCGCAATCACCCGCCCCGAGAAAATCACCCTGACCACCGGTGAAAACGCTGTTCTGCGCGGCCTCTACCATCACGAGAACACGTACTACGTATCCGTGAGTGAGCGCTGGTTCGAGGTGGCCGTGGACGACGTGGGTGAGGTATCGCTTATCGACAGTCGACAGAACCCGGTGCGCAGCGGTCCTGCGTTGATCCGCAATGCGCGTGGCGAGTGGTTCATCGACACCCGCTTGCGCCTGCGTGGCGGCGGTTTGTCGAGTCGGCGCAAGGCACTGAAACAGCAAAACCGAGCGCGCGTCAGCGAGCTCAAAAAACAACTCGGTGAATTTGATAACGAACGCGAACTGGCACGTGCCGAGCTGACGGATGCGCGCAAAGCGATGAAATCGCTCAGTGGTGACGCCCTGCTTGCAGCCCAAACGCAGTTTCTCGAGAAGCTCGAGCGCCGCACCCTGGAGTACGCCACCCCTATCGAACAGCTGAAATCGCTGAACCTGCTCGACTCGGCCCCCAATTACCGAACTGCCATGGTCGAGATGCTCGGTACCCAGCTGTTTTTTAACCAGACATGGCTTGATGAGCGCAATCCCACCTTCGCTCAGACCCTGACGCAAACCCTGGTGTTGCTTGAGGCCGAAGAAGCCACAGGGGGGGCTGCCGACCGCGCAACCTACCGGAGAATGATCGACCTGACCGAGGAGGTGATCGGCAAAATCGAGTTTGCTCAATCGCGTTTCCAGGAGTTGAGTCGACTGGGTCGAAGCGCTGCCGAGGTCACCAGCACCTATCAGGCAAGACTGCCCGCGTTCAGCCTTAATGACCTCAAGGCGCTTCAGGTCTCGCTGGCCCGCGAGGTCTGCCTGAAAGAGGCAACCAGCGCTGCGCTGATCGAAGTTCAAAACTCATTCGAACGCCTGCTCGACACCACCAATCTGGTGATCCAGACCTCGCAGGAATTGATGCTGGAAGGAGCTGCCTGGGTTGCGGGCGACCGTATCGAGGGCCTCAACGGGACGCTGGAGCAGTTTGCCGCCGTCGACCAGGCATTCGAAGACTTCGCCCTCAACCACAAGGACGCGGTGCTGGAGCAACCGTTCAAACATCTACGGATGCGCATCAGCGGGTTCCAGCAGGCCGCCGAGGGTTACCTGGCGCAGTTGCTCCGCGAGCAACTCCCGCTGGAGCCCCAGCCCGGCCCTTCAAGGCCGGCGCCAGTGTCGCGCAAACGGGTAATCAAGACCCGCTTTCGGGGCACGGTCGTTGGCGAGGTCCGCCCCTCGGCGCCGGGACAACCGATATTGCTGGACGTAAAAGCGCCCATGACCGGCGACGTGATTGCCACCTTTCACGAAAAAACCCCCGGGGTCTGGGTTGAGCGGTTACAACCCAGGCGTCCTCGCCCGGCCGTACCACTAGCCGATCTCCAGGCGCAGATCACTCAAGGCCGGACGCTGCTTGATGGCGTGGAAAGCTTCATTCGACAAACCGAAGCGAGCGCGAAAAAACCAGGACGTATCCCGGTGGAAATCGAAGAACTGTTCCAGCACAAAGCCGACCTGCTCGACGAAGCTGCCAGGAGTCTGGAGCAGGCCCGGATCAGCGCCAATACCAGCAACGCGCCTGTGCCAGAGATCGAGCAACTCAACCAGGCACGCGATCGACTGAACGCCGAGGGCTACCGGATACGGGTCGAGATGATCAAACAACAACCGCCCACAGCCGCCCGTGTCGAATGGCTACTCGCCAAGAATGAAATCGACATAGTTTCGGTTGGTGATCGACGCCGGCTCAAAGGCCCGCGCCGGGATTACTTGCAGGAGTATGAAATTCGCCAGCGCCGCGGTGGGCAAACGCTGTGGTACGCACACTTCCACTACTCCAGCCAGGACGCGCCGCTCAAAGCGTTTACCGCCGCCCACCTGAAACTGCGCGATCAGCGATTCCTGACCGCAGCATTGGACGTACACGCGGCCACCAGCGCCCAGATGATCGCCATCTATCGCAGCGAAATCAGCCCGCAACTGGCGCACTCGCTGTTCTTTTCGTAAGCCGCGGACGTCAAAAAGGAAAATGACGATGACTGAACATACTGAGAACACCGATACCCACGCCCTGCTGGAAAAAAGCCAGGTCGTTCATCAGACCAGCCGGGGTCCCACTGTCGATGAGGTTGCCGCCCGACTGCTGCGCCGGGCGCTGGAAGAGCTGTATCCGGAACGGAATATCGACCCCGACCAAACGCTGATCGGCACGCCTCAATGGCAGTCCGTCGACGGTACGCTCGTGGCCATGCCTACCCGGTTCGAATCACTGACCCAGGCACTGGTCCGGCAATTTTTCAGCTCGGCCACTGCCAACTATCTCGAAGGCGAGCACTTCCTGACATTAAATCCGCCAACCTCGCCCGTGGTGCATCTGGACCTCGGCATCGAAGCCATTGCCAGGTTGCTCAACGACTACGCCCCCTTGCTCTTCGTGGCCTTCGGCGAACACCAGCTTGCGTATTGGAACGAAGCCGGGCAACGGGCGCCGCACTGGCTGCAACTGTCCGATGCCTTGCGCAAGACCCTCGAGGTGCAACACCTCAAGGATTGGGATGACGAGCAGTGCCTGGTGGCCCGGGCCATATCGCTCCATCCGGACAAAAAGCAGCGCCAAGCCCACGACTCCGCGCTTTCGACTATCCGGGTATGCCTGATCGATATTGACTCGGTCGACGCCCAAGGCAATATCCGACATTTGATACTGGCCGGTGCCTGCGTGATCACTGGCCGTTATAAACAACGTGACCTGCTGATGATGTACACCGTTGAAAATGGTTATGAAACGTTCGACTCCCTGGAACAGTTGGGGGCTTCGTTACCGGAACGCGTGGAGGCGCAACCGACCGGGCGCAACCTGAAGTGGCAGCTGTTCGAGCCCGAGGGTAATTTTTTCGATCATATGGCTTGGGCGCTGATCACCACCCAGCTCGATGCCATTGCCGCAATCAGCCACGAAAGCCTCACGGCCGAAACGCAGCAGAAATTCGATTCAAACGCTCTGGCGGAACACGCCAGCGCCCAGGAAAAAACGGCACTCATTGGCCTCGATAACTCAATACCCGATTGGCTGTTTGGTGCTTCGGCTGCCGATCTGGATCAGTACAGCCAATCCGTCAATGCGCTGGGAAAACTGTACAAACAGACTGACAAAAAACTGGTGCGGATTCTGCCCCTCACGACCTACGCCCAGAACCGCCTGCGCGACGCAATCATTGCCGATAAGAAACCCGCCGCCGGGTTGCCGCTGGACAGCCTCGAGATCACTGTCACCAACAGTTTCGAATCCGGCGGACTGACACTGCCCAATCCGCTCGACGTGCACACCGAAACACTCGGCGAGTACGCCTTGCAAAACAGCGCACCGTATCAGGCCACCCTGCGGTTCAAGCCGACACAGCCGCTCCCTGACTGGCTGAGCGTTGCCTACCTGACGAAAATGGCGAGCAAGGTCGACGTCGGTGGGGCATACCCCCAACTGATCAAGGACAAGCTGATCGACGATCCGCTGCAGGCGCCCTTGCAGCAGCATTTTTACATCGACCAGATGCGTGCCCTGCTGCCGCTGATAGCGCTGGAGAGCAAGATCCGTGGTATCGGTGGCATTGATCAATTGGGTTGCCTTTACGTGCGCGAATGGCTCAAGCCAACCCTCGGTCACTCGCAGCCGGTGGTCACTCGCCCACTGACGTTCATCCAGTCAGGGCAAACCACAGGCGACACCGTCGCCAACATGTTCATCATCGCCCCGCGCGAGCCGGCAGCCGGGCCTTGCCTGCTCTACCGGCCATTATTCGAACAGCCATTGCTGCAGTTCCCTTCAGCGCAGAACCTGCTGTATGCCCTGCATCAACCGGGAGAGTTGAGGGATTCGGTGCTGGCGTGGCTGCCAGACTCGGATATCGCTTTCAAATACGCCCAGTACACATTCCCCGTCGGCCTGCCCAGTCCATGGCTGGCGGCGCAGTTGCTCTCCGAGCCCTGGACAACCGTGGACTGGACCGGGCCGGTCGAACTCGGGTCAGTGCAATTGAGCGGCGACATCTTCAAGGTCCTGTTCAAGACCCATGCCCTGGCCATGGCCGAACTCTCCGACCGCCAGTCGTTATCCAATGCACAACGACGATGGGCCTTGCTGCGTGACAGCGGCTGGGCGTTGTTCAATGTTGCCGCGAATTTTCTCAGCGGCCCGGCGGGGGCTGCGGTCTGGATCTGGCAAAGCATCAGTGAAATCGAGCAGGTGCTGGACGCCCATCAGCGTGGTGATGCCTATGCGCAATGGAGCGCGGTTGCCGATATGCTGCTGAACCTGGGCATGATCCTGGCACATCACGCCGCCACACGTCGCAAGACCGACCCCCGAACGGCATCGGCACCGCAGGTTGACCACGACAGGTTACCCGAGACCAACATCACGCCGACGGTCAAACCGGCGGCCCCCACTGTGACCTTGGTTCCCACTCCCATGACCGGTGAGCTAGCGTCCAGCCATTACTCCTCACTTGAAGCCAGCGGCTCAGTGCCCCATCGCTCGCCCTCGGCCCTGGTGGTTTTTCTGAGCGCCTTGAGCGTACCGCCTCCCGATCTCACCGCCCCAACCGTGGAAACCCTTCTGCGCGATACCGCGCGCCTGTATCGCCTGGATGCAAAGACCTATGCAAAGGTCGGCGAGCGCTGGTACCGCGTTATCGAAAATGACGACGAGCAGATACAAATCGTTGATCCACAAACACCCTCGAAAACCGGACCTCTGTTGAGCCATACCCAACAAGGCCAGTGGTTCGTCGACACTCGTTTGCGTTTGCGCGCAGGTGCCGGTGGTACCAGCCTGCGCAGCCAGCTCAAGGCACAACGCAAGGCCAAGGAACAACAGAAAAAACAACTGGGTGTCGAGCTGGAGAATTTCAAACGCCTGGAAGCGTCGAACAATGCCATTTTGATAAAGGCCCAGGCAGAGATGATGGGCGCCATCGGGCAAGCGCACGAACAGGCGACAGCGCGCTACCTCACTCACTTGGAAAAACTGATTGGTGACTACGAACAGGCCCTGAAAAACCTCGAGCAATGGCGCATCAACGGCGGAAGTGAAGGCTATTTCCAAGATTTACAGCACATGACCATCGAGCTGCAAAAGAACCTCGCCCTATGGCTCGTACTCAAGCGCAACGCCTATGCAACACTCACCCACATGTTGGCTCAGGACACTGCCATCGACTCAGACGCCTCATTGCAGCTACACGTTGAGAGTGTCAGGCAAGCGTTGGCATTGAGTCAGGAAATAATCGCCCGTCTGCACATTTCCCAAGTGGCGCTGGAGAAAATCGCCGCGGTAAGCAGCGCCGGCATGACCACTGCACAAAGCCTGCGAAAACTGATGCCGGTGTTCACCGCGTGGGATTTAAAGTCCAACGAAGTCGGCATGTCGCATGAGTTGTGCATGCGCAACACTGCCACCCAGAACGCTGAACCGGCTCGTGAAGCGGTGGGCCTGGTGATTATCGAGGCCGCAACCGCCACCCACCGGCATACGGCCTTGATCAGAACGCCGGATAGCGGTGCGACCAGCGCGCAGCGCATCGACACCCTGAGCAGGCTGATCGATATTTACGTCGATGCCGATCAGCGTCTTAAAGACTTCCCCGAAGAATACCCCGACAAGGTCGAGCCGACTGGGCTTGAACGGGTCAGCACATTGATCGGCGAGTTCAGGCAACTGGCGCAGGAACAACTCAATGCGCTGCTGCCCGTGAGCGGGACGAGCGCCGTGCCGGCCGCACCGGCACCCGCAGTTGCGGGCCCGTCCCGGCCTGCTGGCAAAGTCACCAAGAGCCGACCACGGGATCCCGTGCCCGCCAGACCCTCGCCATCCGGCGAGCCACTGCTCGAGGAAATGGTTCCCACCAGCAAAAGTCCTGCACCGATGTCAGAACTGGACGATATCGACATCATTGCCAATGCCCTGACCTTGACTGAAGAAGTACAGGGTTTTATTGATCGAACCCGCAAGGATGCCTTCAGACCTAACCGTATTCCCGCAGACATGCAGGATCTGTTCGATATCCAGGCCCAGCGACTGGAACAAGCCGCGATCAATGTCGACCTTGCCCTGGCGCGCATCAACAAGGCAGGAAGAACCCGACTTCCTGTGGCTAACCTGAGCTCAGATCTCAATGAGTACGCCGCTCGTTTACGCACACAAGGCATCAGTATCCGCGCCAGCCTGCTCAAGGAGCGCCCGCCCCGGCAGGCCTATTTGCAGTGGCTGCTGGACAACAACCAGGTAAGGGTCGTGCGCAACCAACAAGGCCGAATCAGGACCAAAAAACGCCAGGACTACTTTCAGGAGTACCAGGTGCTCGACATTACTGACAACGACCAGCCGTTATGGCTTGTGCATTTTCACTACAACTCGCCTGACGCTCCTTTGGCGCAGTACACCGCGGCGCACCTGAAGATCGCCGACGAGAAGTTGAAGCAGTTCACTGCCGAACGTCGCAAAGTACTCACGACCCTGGCGCCGATCGACTACGTACTGCGGCGCATCAGTGATCCGTCGCTGTTCTTCAGTCTGCAAGACCAACCCTGATGCACGACCGCGGGCGGGCGGGTAATCCGCCCGCTTCAGCGAACACGCCAAACCGGCCGCAATCGTTCCAGCGCCGCCTTGATCGAGGTCTCCGGTACTGCCGCAAACCCCAGCACCAACCCCGCACGTTGATCTATCGGGGTTGCGCAGGTCGGTAGCCAATAACTGCTCAAGCCGTTGATCTCGACGTCGACACTGCTCGCCAACTCGATCAGTTCACGCTCACGCGCCACGCTCTCGACAGGCACGGTCATGTGCAGTCCGGCGGCAATCGCAGGTAACTCGCCCACGCCCGGGATATCCGCCGGCCAACCGCTAAGCAGAGTATTGCGCCGGCTCAGCGCCGCACGGCGCATGCGCCGGATATGCCGCTGGAAATGCCCGGCCGCCATGAACTCGGCCATCACTGCCTGGGTACTGACCTCAGAATGGCGAACGTCCACGGCACGCCGCCGGGAAAAGGCTTCAACCAGCCCCAATGGCAATACCAGGTATCCCAGGCGCAGTGCCGGGAATGCCACTTTGCCGAAAGTCCCGACGTACAACACCCGGCCACCGCGATCGAGTGCTGCCAACGGCGCCAGCGGTGCTCCGCTATACCGGTACTCGCCATCGTAATCATCCTCGACAATCCAGCCTTGCGTACGCTCAGCCCAGGCCAGCAGTTCCAGACGCCGCGCGAGACTCATCACCACACCGGTGGGGTACTGGTGTGATGGGGTGACGTAGGCCAGACGGCAATCGGTAACCCTGTCCAGCTCGGCGCAGTCGATGCCCTCGCTATCCACCGCCACCCCATGCAAACGCGCACCTGCCACCGCGAACGCATGACCCGCGGCGCGGTAACCCGGATTCTCGACCGCTACCCCATCGCCCGGCTCCACCAGCAACTGTGCACAAAGGCTAATCCCCTGTTGTGCGCCACTGGTGATCACAATTTGCTCAGCGCTGCACTGCATGCCTCGCGAACTGCGCAGATAGGCGGCGATCAAGCCGCGCAAGCGCGCGTCACCCTCGGGGGCGCCGTAACACAGTTGCTGCAAGTCCGGCTTGCGCCAGAAAGCCGCATTCAGCTTGGCCCATACCTCGAACGGGAACAGATCGAACGCTGGCACGCCGACCCGAAAAGCCCTCGGCGGGCCACTCGGTGGCGAGGGCAAATGATGCTTTTGCATCCGTTCCAAGGCAGCATTGTGGATAACTTTACTGGATAAAATTCCAGGTATTTCTGCCTGTTTTGTGGATAAACCTGTGGGTAAGCCTGTTGATAACCCTGTGGATGGATTTGTGGATAGTTTTTTTGCCGGCAACCCGTTTTGCGGCAATTGTGCGACGTAAGTGCCATCGCCGACCCGACCCTCGATGAAACCTTCGGCGTACAACTGGTCGTAGGCGCGCACCACGCTGTTGCGCGAAATCGCCAACGCTGCCGCCAGGTCGCGACTCGCCGGCAAACGTGTCCCGCTGGCCAGGCGACCGTCGAGTACGCGCATGCGCAAGGCCTGGTAGAGCTGGCGGCTCAAGCCCTGGCGTCGATCCAACTCGATGCCTGCGGGGTTGAACGACAAGGAAGGTGGCACGCTTGTCATGGGTAATGGACCTATGAAATTAGCCGTTAATGGCTCTTACAACAGACCAATAGCCTGCCTAGGATGCTGGCATTCGCCAAGGAATTTTTCCATGTACACACCCAGTGCCTTTGCCGTCGAAGATTTGCCCGAACTGCAGCAACAAATGCTCGGCAGCCGCCTCGCACTGCTGGTCACCCATGGCGAGCAGGGCCTGCAAGCCAGCCATTTACCGTTGCTGCTGCAGGTCGACGAAGGTCCCCATGGCACCCTCTACGGCCACTTTGCCCGGGCCAATCGGCAGTGGCAGGAGCTCCAGGGCGGCGCCGAAGCGTTGGTGATCTTTGCTGGCGCCGACGCTTACGTGAGCCCCGGGTTTTATCCCAGCAAAGCCGAGCACGGCAAGGTCGTGCCGACCTGGAACTACATCGCCGTGCACGCCTACGGAACGGCCGAGGTGTTCACCGATACCGAGCGCCTGCGCCACCTGGTGGGCGCCCTGACCGAGCGCCATGAAAGCGCCCGTGCCCAGCCGTGGAAACTCGCCGACGCGCCCACCGATTACATCGACGGTATGCTCAAGGCCATCGTCGGCTTCGCCCTGCCCATCCAGCGCCTGGAAGGCAAGCGCAAGCTCAGCCAGAACCGCAGCACCACAGATATCGCCGGCGTACGTGAAGGGCTGGCTGCCAGCCCCGACCCGCATGACCAGGCACTCGCCCACTTGATGCCAAAGGAATGAACATGAGTCAGATCGAGATTCGCCGCGTCAGCGCCGACGACCACGCCGCCTGGCTGCCGTTGTGGCAGGCCTACCTGGGCTTCTACAACACCGAGCTGCCGGACACCGTCAGCCACAGCACCTGGCAGCGCATGCTCGACCCGAGCGAGCCGACCCATGCAGCGCTGGCCTGGGCTGACGGCAAGGCGATAGGCATGGTGAATTTCATCTACCACCGCTCGAACTGGAGCATCGAAAGCTCCTGCTACCTGCAAGACCTGTTTGTGGCAGCGCAAACCCGCGGCACTGGAGTCGGCCGTCAACTGATCGAATTCGTCTACAGTACCGCCAAGGCCGAGGGCTGCTGCAAGGTGCACTGGCTGACCCACGAAACCAATGCCACCGCGATCCAACTCTACGAGCGCATCGCCGAACGCCCCGGTCTCATCCAGTTTCGCAAAGCCCTTTAAGGTTCAAGGAGAACAACATGTCGACTTCACTTGCAGACTGGCAAGGCGCCCCGCCGCCCTCTGCGCAACGGCTCGAAGGGCGCTTCATCTGCCTGGAGAAACTTGACCCGGCGCGCCATGCCGAGGGTCTGTTCAAGGCCCTGCAAGGCCCCGGCGCCGACCCGAAACTCTGGGACTACCTGCCTTACGGCCCGTTCCCGGAGCGCAGCGTCTTCGATGCCTGGCTGAACAACCACGCCGCCCACAGCGACCCGTATTTTTTCACCGTCATCGATCGCGCCAGCGGCGACGTACAGGGAATGCTCAGCCTGATGTCGATCGTCCCGGCTCAGGGCCGCATCGAAATCGGCCACGTCACCTTTGGCGCACCGATGCAGCGCTCACCGAAAAGCACCGAGGCCGTGTACCTGCTGGCCAAGGAGGCATTTGCCCTGGGCTACCGTCGCCTGGAGTGGAAGTGCAACAACGCCAACGCCCGCTCCAAGTACGCCGCCGAGCGCCTGGGCTTCAGCTTTGAAGGGGTGTTTCGCCAGCACATGGTGGTCAAGGGCCAAAACCGTGACACCGCGTGGTATTCGATCCTGGACTCGGAATGGCCGACGATTGGCGCAGGGTTCCAGAAGTGGTTGGCAAATGACAACCAGACGGACTCGGGGCAGGTGAAGACCCTGGTGGAGTGCCGCGCCTAAGTGCTTTGAGGGCCAAAGATCGCAGGCTGCGATCTTTGGCCCTAACTGCTTAAACCAGTTTCTGCGCCAGCACCGCGATGTGCTCCGGGCCGATGCCGCAGCAGCCGCCCAGGTGACTGGCGCCACGCTGCTGCCAGTCGGCCGCCCAGTGCAGATAGCCCGGCGGATCCAGGTCATCGCGCAGCGGGTCCAGACCATCGTTGGCCGTGGCCTCTTTGGGTTGCGGCGGGAAAGCGTTGGCGTATGCCCCGATATCAATGTCCACAGCCAACCGGGCGAAGGTTTGCCGTGCGGCATCGATTGCCGCCCCGATCACTTCCGGTTGGCTGCAGTTGAACAGCAGGGTCTGGACCCCCAACTCGGCCGCCACCGCAGCAGCCTCGGCGACGGGCTCGCCGGAGCGCAGGCGCGGCACGTCATCGGTGTCTTCGTCCTTGAGGGTAAAGGACAGCCAGAACGGTTTGCCATCCTTGGGCAACCCGGCGTGAATCGCCCGCGCTTCGGCGATCGAGCTCTGGGTTTCAGCCAGCCACAGGTCGACATGGGGCGCCAGGCCCTTGACCAAAGGCGTGAGCAATTCGCTGGCTCGCGCAGCATCGAACAGGTCCGGACGATAGGAGCCAAACAGCGGCGGCAAGGAGCCCGCGACACGCACTGGTTTACCCGAAGCGTCCACTGCCCGGCGCGCCAACTCACCGGCCAAGGCGGCAAGCGCCTCACCTTCAACCGCAAAACGCGCTTCGCCGATATGAAACGGCACCACTGCGTAGCTGTTGCTGGTGATCACATTGGCACCGCTTTCGATATAAGCCGCATGCACCGCCTCGACCGCCTGCGGCGCTTCGCTCAACGCCAGCGCCGACCACTCGGGCTGCCTGAATGGCGCTCCTCGGCGTTGCAGCTCACGGCCCATGCCGCCATCCAGAATCACTGTCCTTGCTACGCCCATATGCTTTTCACTCATATGCTTATGAAAATAACTCACTATCAGAGTCAGCCTTATAACTATTTAATACGCACCATTCAGTTAATCACAACCTCTTTTTTGTTCAGGGATCGACCGTGAAATTTCAACCACTGCTGGCCCTGGGCCTAACGATTCTGGCTGCCTCCACCCAAGCGTTTGGCGGCGCAACCCTGGACCGGGTCGAGCAGAAGAAGGAGTTGGTAGGGGTGCTGATGGAGAGCTACCCGCCCTTCTCGTTCCTCAACGAACAGAACCAGCTCGATGGTTTCGACGTGGATGTGGCCAAGGCCGTTGCCGACAAACTGGGGGTCAAGCTGCGCCTGGAAACTCCGTCCTGGGACGTGATCGCCGCCGGGCGCTGGAGCGGTCGATACGACATCTGCATCTGCTCCATGACCCCGAGCAAGGCTCGCGCCGAAGTGTTCGACTTCCCGGTGCAGTACTACGCCTCGCCAGCGGTGATCGTGGTCAACGCCAAGGATGAGCGCATTCACGGGGCCAAGGATCTGAGCGACAAGAAGGTCGGCCTCACCAGCGCCTCCAGCTACGAAAGCTACCTGAACAAGAACCTGGTGATCGAAGGCGCCGAAGACACCCAGTTGCAGTACCCGTTCGAGAACGTGCAGATCGCCCCCTACGACACCGACAACGTGGCCTTCCAGGACCTCGGCCTGGGGGCCGGTGTGCGCCTGGATGCAATCCTCACCAACCTGGTCACCGCCCAGCCGCGCCTGACCCAGGACCAACGCTTCAAGCTCGCCGGCGAGCCGCTGTATTCAGAGCCCAACTCGGTGGCCATCGAGAAAGGCGATGCCCAGTGGGACGCCAAGGTGCGTGAGGTGTTCGCCCAACTGAAACAGGACGGCACCTTGAGCCAGCTGTCGCAGAAATGGATCGGCGCCGACATCAGCCAATGACTTCCTTCCCTCCTCCCCAGCCACCGCAACCGGTGGCTGAGTCGTTGCTCAAGCGCCTCTGCGGTTTTCGCACCCGCCTGTACCTGACCTGGGCGGCGATGTTCGGGTTGTTCGCCAGCTTCTTCCTGAGCTTCGACCTGAAGTTCTCGATCATCCTCGACAAGCTACCGAACCTGGTAGGCCTGCACCTGGCCCCCAATGGTTTCCTGCAAGGGGCCGCGCTGACCCTGTTCCTGTGCCTGTGCTCGATTGTTGCTTCATCGTTGCTGGGCTTCGTCACCGCGCTCGGGCGTCTGTCGAACAGCGCCGTGGCCTTCGGCATCGCCAGCTTTTACGCATCGTTCTTTCGCGGCACACCGCTGCTGATCCAGATCCTGCTGATCTACCTCGGCCTGCCGCAACTGGGCATCGTCCCGGGCGCCATCGCCGCCGGCATCATTGCCCTGTCGCTGAACTACGGCGCGTACCTGAGCGAGATCTTCCGCGCCGGCATCCTGGGCGTCCCCTACGGCCAACGTGAAGCCTCGCTCGCCCTGGGCATGCGCGAGAGCGTGATCTTCTGGCGCGTGACCCTGCCACAAGCCATGCGCACCATCATCCCGCCCACCACCAACCAGTTCATCTCGATGCTCAAGGACTCGTCGCTGATTTCGGTGATGGGGGTCTGGGAAGTGATGTTCCTGGCACAGTCCTACGGCCGCTCCAGCTACCGCTACATCGAAATGCTCACCACCGCGGCGATCATCTACTGGCTGATGTCGATCGGCCTGGAGCTGATTCAGGCGCGCATGGAAAAGCATTACGGCAAGGCTTACGCCAAGCGCGGCTAGGCTTTCTTGCTCGGCGCCAGCGAGCCCATCCTCCAGGCTTTCCGACCCCTGCAGTCGGCCGTAGAGCAGGCAAAAAAAAGGGGAGCATGTGCTCCCCCGAGGTAAAACGTTGCAGATGAAGGCGTTAAATCAGCCTTCGATCTCGATCAGGATTTCGCCCGGGTTGACCCGGTCGCCCTTGGCCACGTGAATGGCGGTGACCTTGCCGGCGATGGCCGATTGCACTTCGGTTTCCATCTTCATCGCTTCGGTGATCAGCACGGCCTGGCCGGCTTTCACAGTGTCGCCTTCCTTGACCAGCACATCGACGATGTTGCCCGGCATGGTGGTGCTGACGTGGCCCGGGGCCGTGGCTTGCTTGCGCTTGCTGCTGCCACCGCCGACAAATTCGTTGAGCGGTTCGAACACCACTTCTTCCGGCATGCCGTCGATGGACAGGTAGAAGTGACGCTTGCCTTCGGCCTTGACGCCCACCCCGGTGATATCGACGCGGTAGGTTTCGCCGTGCACATCGATGACGAATTCGGTCGGCACGCCTTCGCCACCCGCCGAGGTCACGCCGCCAGCTTCAGGAATCGGCAGCAGCACTTCCGGAGTCAGGGTGCCGGCTTCGCGCTCTTCGAGGAACTTGCGCCCGATGTCCGGGAACATGGCGTAGGTCAGCACGTCTTCTTCGGACTTGGCCAGCGCGCCGATTTCGCCACGCAGCTTGGTCATTTCCGGCTTCAACAGGTCGGCCGGACGAACGTCGATCACTTCCTCGCTGCCGATTGCCTGGCGACGCAGGTTCTCGTCGACGGCACCCGGCGCCTTGCCGTAACCGCCCTGCAGGTACAGCTTCACCTCGTTGGTGATGGTCTTGTAGCGCTCGCCGGCCAGCACGTTGAAGAACGCCTGGGTGCCAACGATCTGCGAAGTCGGGGTCACCAGCGGCGGGTAGCCGAGGTCATGGCGCACCCGCGGGATTTCCGCCAGCACTTCGCTCATGCGGTTCAGGGCGCCCTGCTCTTTCAACTGGTTGGCCAGGTTGGAAATCATCCCGCCCGGTACCTGGTTGACTTGCACGCGGGTATCGACCGCGGTGAACTCGCTTTCGAACTGGTGGTACTTCTTGCGCACGGCGTAGAAGTACAGGCCGATCTCTTGCAGCAGTTCCAGGTTCAGGCCGGTGTCGAACTCGCTGCCTTTAAGGGCGGCAACCATCGACTCGGTACCCGGGTGGCTGGTGCCCCAGGCGAAGCTGGAGATGGCGGTATCAATGTGTTCGGCACCGTTTTCGATGGCCTTGAGTTGGCACATCGCGGCCAGGCCGGCAGTGTCGTGGCTGTGGATGAACACAGGCAGCGACTGTTCGGCCTTGAGTGCCTTGACCAGTTCGCCGGTGGCGTACGGGGTCAACAGGCCGGCCATGTCCTTGATTGCCACCGAGTCGCAACCCATGGCTTCCATCTGCTTGGCCTGGGCCACGAACGCCTCGATGGTGTGCACCGGGCTGGTGGTGTAGGCGATAGTGCCCTGGGCGTGTTTGCCGGCAGCTTTCACCGCTTCGATGGCCACCCGCAGGTTACGCACGTCGTTCATCGCGTCGAAGATGCGGAACACGTCGATGCCATTGACCGCGGCCTTGGCGACGAAGGCCTTGACCACGTCGTCGCTGTAATGGCGATAGCCCAGCAGGTTCTGGCCGCGCAGGAGCATCTGCAGGCGAGTGTTAGGCAAGGCGGCGCGCAGTTTACGCAGGCGCTCCCACGGGTCTTCCTTGAGGAAACGTACGCAGGCATCGAAGGTGGCGCCGCCCCAGCATTCCAGCGACCAGTAGCCGACTTTGTCGAGCTTGTCGCAGATCGGCAGCATGTCTTCGGTGCGCATGCGGGTGGCGAGCAGCGACTGGTGGGCGTCGCGCAGGATGGTGTCGGTAACGTGGATCTTGGACATTGTTATATTCCTCACAGGCCTGCGTGGGCGGCGATGGCGGCGGCGATGGCCAGGGCCAGCTCTTCGGGTTTGCGCTTGATCGAGTAGTTGGTCAGTTCCGGGTGGCTTTCAACGAAGCTGGTATTGAACTGGCCGCTACGGAATTCCGGGTTGCGCAGGATTTCCTGATAGTACGCAGCGGTGGTCTTGACCCCCTGCAGGCGCATGTCGTCGAGGGCGCGCAAGCCACGGTCCATGGCCTCTTCCCAGGTCAAAGCCCAAACCACCAGTTTCAGGCACATCGAATCGTAGAACGGTGGAATGGTGTAGCCGGTGTAGATCGCCGTGTCGGTACGCACGCCAGGGCCGCCGGGGGCGTAGTAGCGAGTGATCTTGCCGAAGCTGGGCAGGAAGTTGTTCTTCGGGTCTTCGGCGTTGATGCGGAACTGCAACGCGAAACCACGGTGATGAATGTCTTCCTGTTTCACCGACAGTGGCAGGCCGGAAGCAATGCGGATCTGCTCACGGACAATGTCGATACCGGTGATTTCCTCGGTGATGGTGTGTTCCACCTGCACCCGAGTGTTCATCTCCATGAAGTACACCTCGCCCTCGGCGAGCAGGAACTCCACGGTGCCAGCATTCTCGTAGCCCACGGCCTTGGCTGCGCGCACCGACAGGTCGCCGATGTAGGCGCGCTGTTCCGGGGTCAGTTGTGGGCTGGGGGCGATTTCGATCAGCTTCTGGTTACGGCGCTGGATCGAGCAGTCGCGCTCGAACAGGTGCACCACGTTGCCAAAGCTGTCGCCGAGGATCTGCGCTTCGATGTGCTTGGGATTGACGATGCATTTTTCCAGGAACACTTCCGCCGAACCGAAGGCCTTGGTGGCCTCGGAAATGACGCGAGGGAAGTTCTGTTCGAGTTCTTCGCGGCTGTTGCAGCGACGAATACCACGGCCGCCACCACCGGAAGTGGCCTTGAGCATCACCGGGTAGCCGATGCGGTCGCCTTCGGTGAGGGCTTCTTCGATGCCCGCGACGTTGCCTTCGGTGCCTGGAGTTACTGGTACGCCCGCCTTGATCATGCTGCGGCGCGCTTCAGTCTTGTCGCCCATGCGGCGAATGACTTCTGCCGACGGGCCGATGAACTTGATCCCGCGTTCTGCGCAGATATCTGCCAGTTCGGCGTTTTCCGAGAGGAACCCATAACCTGGGTGCAACGCGTCGCAACCGGTTTCCACGGCCAGGTTCACCAGCTTGCGCGGGTTCAGGTAACCGGCCAATGGCTCGGCACCGATGCTGTGGGCCTCATCGGCGCGCTTCACATGCAAGGCATGACGGTCGGCGTCGGAATAAATGGCAACCGAGCGAATGCCCATCTCGGCGCAGGCACGTACGATTCGTACGGCAATTTCACCACGGTTGGCGATCAGGATCTTTGTTATCACTTGGAGTTTCCCTTGAGCCGGTTGCTACCCACGACCCGCTAGACCGGGTCGGCGAGTGACTAAATGTTTCAAGCCAGTCGCAGAGCCACACTATCCCGCGCAAGGGATTAACAAAAATCAATAATTATTGGGTTAGCTATAAGTAAAGACTTATAGTTGAGCGACAGGCCCGCCACCAGAGCACCTATATAATGCGTAAGTCATTGATGCGTATGACATTACGGCAATTGCAGATCTTCAATGAAGTCTGCGATTTACGTTCCTACAGCCGCGCAGCTGAGGAAATGTCACTCACACAACCGGCCGTCAGCCTACAAATTCGTCAGCTTGAAGAGCTGGTTGGGCAGCCATTGTTCGATTATGTCGGTAAAAAGCTCTACATGACCGAAGCAGCTGAAGCGTTACAGCGGGCCAGTCGGGACATCTTTGGCCGCCTGGAAAACCTCGATATGCAGCTGTCCGACATGCAGGGTTCGCTGCAAGGACAGCTGAAACTGGCGGTGGAATCCAGCGCCAAGTACTTCGTCCCCCATCTGTTCGCCGCCTTCAAGCGCCAGCACCCGGAAGTCAATTTGCAACTGACGGTAGTCAACCGTGGGCAAGTGATCCGGCGCCTGTCGGATAACCGCGACGACCTGGTGATCATGTCCATGGTGCCGCAGGACATGGGCCTGGAATTCCTGCCCTTCCTCAATAACCCGATTGTCGCCGTCGCCCCGCCTGACCATCCGCTGTGCCACATGGGCCCCCTGCGCTTGCAGGACCTTGAGCCTTACACCTTGCTGTTGCGCGAGCCTGGTTCCGGGACGCGCCTGGCCTGTGAAGAGTATTTCAAGGAGAAGCGCGTGCACTTCAACCAGACCCAGGAGGTCTCGTCGGCCGAGGCCCAGCGCGAATGTGTGGTGGCGGGTCTGGGCGTGGCGCTGTTGACGCGCCACGCCCTGAACCTGGAGTTGGCGACCGGCGGGCTCAAGGAGCTGCCGGTCGAAGAGCTGCCGTTGTATCGCAGCTGGTGCGTGGTGCAGGCCAAAGCCAAGCGCCTGTCACCGGTCGCGCATGCGTTCCTGGGATTTATCCGCAATGAACGGGTGCAGATCAGCGCGCTGGTTGAGCGCTTCGACGCGAAGCTGCCGGGCTCGCTTGCCAGTAATTGAGCTCAAGGCTGTCAGAAAAATCGCCAATCTCGGCGAGAAGTTGCCGGCGCTCACAACGATCTTCAATCGCGCGGCGGAACGCCATGCGGCGCTGGTCTTCCTGCTGACGGCGGGTTTTGATAGCGCTGTTGCGTTCTTCGTAGGGCTGGGCCATTTCGAGTCTCCCAAGGCGAGTACGGGAGTTTCAAGATAGGCCGCTGGGATGACGGTTTGGCTGCGCGTGGGTTACAGGGATGTGAACATTGGCAGACGTCCTGGCGAGCAGGCTCGCGATAAGATCGCCAAGACCTGCCACCATCGCGATCGAAATCAGTCGTCCAGCGCCTTCACCGACTTGGGCGACAAGCGCAAGCTGCGCAGGCTGCGCTTGACGCTCTTGAGGTGGTTGACCAGGCTCGGGCCACGCGCCATGGCCACGCCCATGGCCAACACGTCGATCACCACCAGGTGGGCGATACGCGAGGTCAGCGGGGTGTAGATTTCGGTGTCCTCATGCACATCGATCGCCAGGTTGACGGTCGACAGCTCGGCCAGCGGCGTCTGGCTCGGGCACAAGGTGATCAACGATGCACCGCTCTCTCGCACCAGATTGGCGGTGATCAGCAGGTCCTTGGAACGCCCGGACTGGGAGATGCAGATCGCCACATCAGAGGGTTTCAACGTGACCGCCGACATCGCCTGCATGTGCGGGTCGGAATACGCTGCAGCCGTCAGCAGCAAGCGAAAGAATTTATGCTGGGCATCCGCCGCCACCGCGCCAGACGCACCAAAACCGTAGAACTCGACACGCTGGGCCTGGGACATGAGCGTCACGGCCCGCTGCAGTTCGATCGGATCGAGCTTCTCGCGAACCTCCATCAGGGTGTGCAGGGTGGTGTCGAAAATTTTCAGGCTGTAGTCGGCGACCGAATCGTCTTCGTGGATCGCGAACTGGCCGAAACTCGCACCCGCCGCCAGGCTCTGGGCCAGCTTCAATTTCAGGTCCTGGAAACCCGAACAGCCGATGGCCCGACAGAAGCGCACGATGGTCGGTTCGCTGATGCCAACGCTGTGGGCAAGATCGGCCATGGAGCTGTGCATCACTGCCGCAGGGTCAAGCAGCACGTGGTCGGCAACCTTGAGTTCCGATTTGCGTAACAGGTGGCGAGACTGGGCGATATGTTGCAACAGGTTCAAAGGGCAGGACTCATTGTTATGGGCAGGCGCCGGGGATGTAGCAAGCTTGTAGTTATACTACAAGAATTCACTTTTTGCCTGCTCAATGCATAACTCCATGTCCCCAGCCTGCGCCATGCGCGCTGCATGTAGCCCTCAGAGCGCAGACCGGCCTGGCACCCGGCGCTGCACGCCGACGAAAAACACATCTACATACGAATGGACTACCTATGTAGCGCATTCATCCTCCCCTGTAGAAGGATAGTGACATTGCAGGACACACACTATTCATTACAGGAGTTAACAACCATGAGTCTGACTACACGTGGCTGGGTAGCCCAGCAGGACCTGATGCCAGTCAGCCCGACCTTTCGCACCTATGGCACGGTCACCGTCGCCCATTCGGGCATTACCCCCAGGCTGACCAAAAGCAGCCAGCAACCTAACCCAAGCACCTTGAGACTGGACCTTACGCTGGAGCATACCGAGCAAAACGCTCTACTCGTTGAGGTGGATAAAACTGTCGAGTTCAGGCAATCCGGCGACTTGAAACTGATGGCCGTCAGCATTTTCTACGAAGGCAACTTGCTGGTGCACTTGGATGAGATCCAGGTCACTCACTGAATTCAGGAAGTCATTCCTGGAGCTTGACCATTCCAGCCAACGGCCCATAGGAGCCGGTGGCTGGCATACCTAAGGCCGACCCTCATCTGCCATCCTGGGTACGCAACTGCTCGGCAAGCGCAACGGCCTCCACAGGCCGACTGATCAGATAGCCTTGCACCTCATCGCAGCGCGACGCCTTGAGAAACTCAAGCTGCTCCTGCCGTTCTACGCCTTCCGCGACGACCTTCAGCGACAAGCCATGGGCCATGGCAATGATTGCCCGGGTGATTGCCGCATCGGCACAGCCCTCGCCCAGGCCGCGGATAAACGCCTGGTCAATCTTCACGTAGTCCACCGGAATGCGTTTGAGGTAGCTCAGGGATGAGTACCCGGTGCCAAAGTCATCGATCGCCAGTTTCACCCCGAGATCACGCAGCTGCTGGAAGGTAGCGATGATGTGTTCGACGCTGTCGAGCAACTGGCTTTCGGTCAGTTCCAGCTCCAGGTAGCGTGGCTCCAGGCCGGTTTCCTCGAGCACCTGGCGCACCAGGCTGACCAGCTTGCCCTGGCGCAATTGATGCACCGACAAATTCACCGAAACCCGGATCGGCGCCAGCCCCTGGCGCTGCCACTCGCATGCCTGCCAGCAGGCCTGACGCAACACGAATTCGCCAATCGGGCCGATCAACCCGGTTTCCTCTGCCAAGCCGATGAACTCAGCCGGCGACACCTGCCCCATGGTCGGATGGTCCCAGCGCACCAGCGCTTCGGCAGCGTTCAGGCGACCGCTGGCCAGACACTGCTTGGGCTGGTAATAGACTTTTAGCTGTCGCTCTTCGATGGCCTTGCGCAACTGGTTTTCCAGTTGCAGGCGCTCAAGGGTGCTGGCCTGCAGGCTGTCGGTGTAGAACTGGAAATTGTTGCCGCCCAGGTGCTTGGCGTGCTGCATGGCCATGTTCGACTGGCTGACCAGCGCGGAAATTTCCCGCGCGTTATCCGGCAGCATGCTGATACCCATCGAGGCACTGACTACCAGCTCATGCCCATCGATGCTCAACGGCACCCGCAGCTTCGCCGCCAACCGGGTGGCGACCCGCGCCAGACTCGACAGGCTGCCATAGGCATCAAACAGCACGGCAAACTCATCCCCGGACAAACGGGCGATGGTGTCCGCCTCCGGCAGCGCGTTCACCAGGCGCCGGGCCATTTTCTGCAACAACTGGTCGGCCACATCATGGCCCAGGCTGTCGTTGAGCAATTTGAAGCGATCCAGGTTGATGTGCAGCAGCGCCAAGCTGCGACCGCCCTGGCGCACCCGCTGATGAGCGTCCTGCAGACGCTCACGGAACAGCGCACGGTTGGCCAGCCCGGTGAGCTCGTCGTAGTGGGTCAGGTAGCGCATGCGCTCTTCGGATTCGCGCCGAGCGGAGAGATCGGCGAAGAAGCCCACAATATGGCTCACAGTTCCCCGAGAATCGCGCACTACGTTCAGCTGCAACCATTGCGGGTAGAGCTCGCCGTTCTTGCGCGCCTCCACCAACTCGCCCTGCCAACTGCCGTTTTGTTCCAGCGCCTGATGAATCGTTGGGTAGTGGCGGCGGGCGTCACGACTGCAGGGAAGCTCGATCACATTGCGCCCCAGCAGGTCCTCGGCCTGATAACCAGTTACCCGGCTGAACGCCTGATTGACCGCAATCAACGCGTAATTCGGATCGAAAATCACAATGCCTTCGCTGGCGGCCTCAAACACCGTCGCCGCCAACTGGCGCTGTTCTTCCAGGCCTTTGCTGGCGCTGATGTCGCGCCGCGTGCCAACCATGCGCAGCACACGACCATCAGGGTCGCGCTCCACCGCGCGCCCCCGGTCCTCAATCCAGACCCAGTGCCCGTCACCGTGACGCACGCGGTACTCGATCTGGTAATCCTCGCTGCGCCCCTTCAAATGCGCGACCAGTGCCCGCCGCAGCGGCGGCAAGTCCGAGGGATGCAGGCGCGGCTTGAGGTGGCTGAGCATCTCGGTGATGAACTCGGGCTCGATCCCGAACAACTCCTTGAGCTGGGTGTGATGCACTTCGTCGGTTTGCAGATTCCAGTCCCACAAGCCCAGTTCGCTGGCCTTCAACGCCAGCGCCAAGCGCGCTTCGCTTTTGCTCAGCGCCTGGTTGGCGGCGTCCAGTTCGAGGCTGCGTTGCGCCACCCGAGTCTCCAGGCCGACTTGCGCGGCGCGCAGCTCGGCTTCGGCCTGGCGGCGCTGGTCGATTTCCCGCGCCAGTTCCTGGTTGAGCTGGTCACTACCGCTTTGCGCCTGCCGCAAATGCTCGATCAGCGCCTGATTCTGAAAGCGGCGCAACAACCCTCGCCCGATCAGCCGGTTGGCCTGCCACGCCACCACACTCAAGGAGCCCAGCAGAATCAGGCCGAGCCAGCCCCAGCCCTGCTGCTGTTGATCGCCGCCCCAGAACAGATAGCCGATGGCCGGCAGCAGGCAGGGCAACGTAAAGGACAGGAAGGCCGACAGGCTGACCGCGTAGGCGACACTGGCGCACAGGGTGGCCGCGCCGATCAGGCCAAACACCCAGGCTTGCTGCAGGAAACTGTCGGTGGGCACCAGGGCGATACCAGCTGCGGCCAAGGTCAGGCCACTGAGGGCCGACCCCAGCAGGAACATGCGCCGCCAGATCGGCTGCGCCTGGCGGCTGGGCATGGCCGAGTCGAAGGCTGCCACCTGGATCACCCGCAATGCCACCAGCAACAGCAACCAGACCAGCCAGGCACTGACCAGCACATAACGCTGCGGGTCCCAGAGCAAAGCGGCGCAGACCAGGCCATTGAGCAACATCAGCAAGGTCGGCAGCAGCGAGCCCTGGTACAGCATACGCGTGCGCTCGACCGCCATCTCCATGGCGTACTGCTTGCGGATAACCTGCGGCTCCACGAAGGATCCTGCCAGGCTGGAGCTGAAGGTCATAGGCGATATTCTTGTTCTTATAGAGGGGGCATGCGTGCCCGAAACGTCGACGGAGCATACACAAGCAAGCACCCTGACCAAACTGGCGCGAGGGATAAAATCGACGAAAGCGAGTGCCTGGCAAAACCGCGCAAAACCGCAGAGCCGCGGCCTGTAAGGGCCGCTGCCGCGTGACTGGGTGGTCGCCCTCGGCAACTCTTTCATCGGTTAATGCAAAGCTCGGTTTGCCCGGTTTGACGCGGCACCCTAGAATGCCCCGATGCGCGATGACCTCTCCCTTTTGCTGAACTCACTCAACGATGCCCAACGCCAGGCCGTAGCTGCCTCCGTGGGTCGTCAGTTGGTCCTGGCCGGTGCTGGCTCCGGTAAAACCCGTGTGCTGGTGCACCGTATCGCCTGGTTGATCCAGGTCGAAAACGCCTCGCCTCACTCAATCCTGTCGGTGACCTTCACCAACAAGGCTGCTGCCGAGATGCGCCATCGCATCGAGCAACTGATGGGTATCAACCCGGCCGGCATGTGGGTCGGCACCTTCCACGGCCTGGCGCACCGCCTGTTGCGGGCGCACTGGCAGGAGGCCGGCCTGAGCCAGACGTTCCAGATCCTCGACAGCGACGACCAGCAGCGGCTGGTCAAGCGGGTGATCCGTGAGCTGGGCCTCGACGAGCAGCGCTGGCCGGCCCGCCAGGCCCAGTGGTTCATCAACGGCCAGAAAGACGAAGGCCTGCGTCCACAACACATCCAGGCCAGTGGCGACCTGTTCCTGGGCACCATGCGCAGCATCTATGAGGCCTACGAGGCCGCGTGCCTGCGCGCCGGTGTCATCGACTTCTCCGAGTTGCTGCTGCGCGCCCTCGACCTGTGGCGCGACCATCCGGGCTTGCTGGCGCACTACCAGAAACGCTTCCGCCATATTCTGGTCGATGAGTTCCAGGACACCAACGCCGTGCAGTACGCCTGGTTGCGCCTGCTGGCCAAGGGCGGCGACAGCCTGATGGTGGTGGGTGACGACGACCAGTCGATCTACGGCTGGCGCGGGGCGAAAATCGAGAACATCTATCAGTACTCCGACGACTTCCCGGATGCCGAGACCATTCGCCTGGAACAGAACTATCGCTCCACCGCCGGTATCCTCAAGGCGGCGAACGCCCTGATCGCCAACAATACCGGGCGCATGGGCAAAGAACTGTGGACCGATGGCGGTGAAGGCGAAGCGATCAACCTCTACGCCGCCTTCAATGAACACGACGAAGCCCGCTACGTTGTCGAAACCATCGAAAGTGCGCTGAAAACCGGCTTGGCGCGCAGCGATATTGCGATTTTGTACCGCTCCAACGCCCAATCTCGGGTGTTGGAAGAAGCCCTGCTGCGCGAACGCATCCCGTACCGCATCTATGGCGGCCAGCGCTTCTTCGAACGTGCTGAAATCAAGAACGCCATGGCTTACCTGCGCTTGCTTGAAGGGCGCGGCAACGACGCGGCCCTGGAGCGGGTGATCAACGTTCCGGCGCGTGGCATTGGCGAGAAAACCGTCGAAGCCATCCGCGACCACGCTCGCCACAGCGATGTGTCGATGTGGGAAGCCATGCGCTTGCTGATCGCCAATAAAGGCCTGACTGGCCGCGCTGCCGGCGCCCTGGGCGCCTTCATCAAGCTGATCGACAACCTGGCGGCGAAAACCGCCGAGATGCCGCTGCACTTGATGACCCAGACCGTCATCGAGCAGTCGGGGCTGATTGCCTACCACGAAGCGGAAAAAGGCGAGAAAGGCCAGGCCCGGGTAGAAAACCTTGAGGAATTGGTCAGCGCCGCGCGCAACTTCGAAAACAGCGAAGAAGACGAAGAGCTGACGCCACTGGCTGCTTTCCTCGGCCATGCCTCCCTGGAGGCCGGCGATACCCAGGCCGACGAGCACGAAGACAGCATCCAGTTGATGACCCTGCACAGCGCCAAGGGCCTGGAATTCCCCTACGTGTTCCTGGTCGGTATGGAAGAGGGTCTGTTCCCGCACAAGATGAGCCTGGAAGAGCCCGGCCGTCTTGAAGAGGAGCGTCGCCTGGCGTACGTCGGCATTACCCGCGCCATGCAGAACCTGGTGATGACCTACGCTGAAACCCGGCGCCTGTATGGCAGCGAGACCTACAACAAGGTCTCGCGTTTCGTACGCGAAGTACCCAAGGGCCTGATTCAGGAAGTGCGGCTGTCCAATAGCGTCAGCCGGCCGTTCGGCGGTGGCCAGAAGCAGAGTTCGAGCAGCATGTTCGCCGGCACGGAAATCCCCGAAACCGCGTTCAGCCTCGGCCAGCAAGTGCAGCACGCGGTGTTCGGCGAAGGGGTGATTCTCAACTTCGAAGGCGCCGGGGCCCAGGCCCGGGTGCAAGTGAACTTCAGCGAAGGCAGCAAGTGGCTGATGCTCGGCTACGCCAAGCTGGAAGCGATCTAAAGGCTCGCGCGCGTCCTTGTGGGAGAGCGCCGGACGGCGCTCCGTCTGCTTGCGAATAGCTACACCGCCGTTTATCAGATGCATCGAGGCGTGTGCATTCGCGAGCAGGCTCGCTCCTACAGGATGCGGCGTTGATCTTTGCTCCTAGTCCTTCTGAACTTGTCGGCCCATCCCACAGACAAAAGTACATAGCCCTACGCAGGCCGGCTGAGCTGAACCCAGCCTGTCAGGCAAAAGCCCGAAACACTCTGCCGCTAGCCAGCAACACTTCACCTGTGCAACATGGCGCGCGTGCCATCCACAAATGGGAACTCCCTTTATGAAACGTTTTCTTAGCATCGCCATGGCGTTGTGCATCGGCCTGACGATGAGCCTGGACGCCAACGCCAAGCGCTTTGGTGGCGGCAAGAGCTCCGGCGCTGCGCCGACTCACCAGACCAGCCAAATGGCTCCTTCTTCTCCTGGCATGGGCGGCGCTGCGGCGACCGCTGGTGCTGCCGGTGCCGCGGGCGCTGCGGCCAAGGCCGGCGGTGCTTCGCGCTGGCTCGGCCCGCTGGCCGGTATCGCCGCTGGCGGCCTGCTGGCGTCCATGTTCATGGGCGGTGGCTTCCAGGGCATGCAGATCTTCGACATCCTGATCATGGCGGTCATCGCCTTCGTGATCTTCCGCTTCATCGCCGCTCGTCGTCGCAAGCAGCAAGAGCACCTGGCCCCAGCCGGTCACGCGCCAATGCAGCGTGAAGTGTTCGAGAACAAGCCTGCCATGGGTTCGATCTTCGGTGGTTCTGCCGCTCCGGCTGCCGCTCGTCCGGTGATCAACGCTCCGGCCTGGTTCAACGAAGAGCGCTTCATTGAAGCCGCGCGCAACCACTTCCAGTCCCTGCAGCAGCACTGGGACGCTAACGAAATGGACAAGATCGCCGAGTTCGTGACCCCACAACTGCTGGAGTTCCTCAAGCGCGAACGTGCCGACCTGGGCGACGGCTTCCAGTCGACCTACATCGACAACCTCACCGTGCAACTGGACGGCGTGGATGATCGCGCCGACAAGACCATCGCCACCCTGACCTTCAGCGGCGTGTCGAAAACCTCGCGTTTCGACCAGGGCGAAGTGTTCAGCGAAAGCTGGAACATGGAACGTCCGCAAGGCGACAACCAGCCTTGGCTGGTCGCCGGTATTCGCCAGAACGGCTAATACCTCGCGCGGTTCGCATGCAGTAATAAAAACCCCAGCCTCGGCTGGGGTTTTCTATTTCGCGGTTGCATCTATAGCAAGCTACTGTATAAACCGCCCCAACCAAACCGCGCCATTGAGCAAGAGGATCCCGGACGTGGAAGAAATCATCGAACAACTGCGAGAAGCCAACGAACCGGTACCGGTGCCCTTGGAGCTGCCTGACGAAGACCAACTGGTGGAAATCGAGGAACAACTGTTCATCGACATCCCGTTTGTCTTCAGGGAATTCCTGCTGACCGTCAGCGACGTGGTCTACGGCAGCCTGGAACCTGTGACTGTCACAGACCCGCAATCCCACACCTACCTGCCGGACGTTGCCGCCAACGCCTGGGACGCAGGCGTGGACCGTAGCCTGATCCCTATCTGCCAGGATGGTGACGACTACTACTGCGTCGAAGAAGACGGCACCGTGGTGCTGTGGCAAGCCGAAGACGAACTGGTTGCCGAAGAAACCTGGGAATCGGTATGGCACTGGGCGCGGGACGTCTGGCTGGAAAGCTGAGTCTGGCCCCCTGCCTGCGGTTGCTGTAGCCGCTGGCGAAGCCTGCGTTCGGTTGCGCAGCAACCGCCAGGGCCCTCGAACAGGCGACGGCTACGCCGCCGAACGCAGCCTCGCAGGCTCGGCAGCTGCTACGGGTCTGCGGATCTGCGCTTCAATGGCCGGACGACTCCTTGTGGTTGTCCAGGGTTTCCAGCAGGGCCACCTGCATCCGCGTATGCACACGGATGAACCAGCGCCAGAGGAGCGCCGCCACCGCAGCGGTGACCACGGCAATCAGCAACAGCAACTTGTTGGTCGGTAAAATACTGGCCGACAAGGCTGCCAGCAGCAGGAAAATCACCAGCAGCGAGAGAATCGGGATCACTTCGGCGATCACCCGGCGCACCCGTTGTGTGTGGCGGCCAGCCATCTCCGGCTTCACCCCCATTTCCGCCAGCAGCATCGAGAGCGCCTTGATCTTGCGATAGGCGGCAATCAGGAACGGCAGCGACACCAGCAGCGCCCCACCCCAGATCAGGGCCTTCTGCCAGCTCGGATCGCTGATCCAGTCCTGCAGATAAGCCGACATGCGTTCGGCGAAAAAACCGCCCGACAGGAAGATCGCCACCACCAGCGCCAGGTTCACCCCCACCTGCAGCAGAATCCGCCGGATCATCGACGCCAGCAGCGCGCCCTCACCCTGTGGCTGGATACTGCGCAACCATTCGCCATACATTCCCAGCACCCGGCCAAGGCGCGTCGGTATGACCGCGGCGAGCTTGATCGAGAGTGGGTCAGCCGCGCGAATCAGGTACGGCGTCAGCAGCGTGGTGATCACCGAGACGGCGACCGCCACCGGGTAGAGGAAATTGCTGGTGACCTGCAAGGTCATGCCCAGCGCCGCGATGATGAAGGAGAACTCACCGATCTGTGACAGGCCCATGCCAACCCGCAGCGAGGTGCGTCCATCGTTGCCGGCAATAAAGGCCCCCAGGCCGCAGGACAGCATCTTGCCCAGTACCACGGCGACGGTGATCACCGCAATCGGCCAGGCGTACTGCAACAGAATCAGCGGATCGAGCATCAGGCCAATGGCGACAAAAAAGATTGCGCTGAACAGGTCGCGTACGGGTTCGATCAGGCGCTCGATTTTCAGCAATTGCCGCGACTCAGCCATGATCGCGCCAATCAGGAACGCCCCCAGTACCATGCTGTACTCCAGCTTGACCACCAGCAGGCAAAAGCCGAAACACAGGCCCAGCACGGTGATCAGCAGCATTTCATTGCTTTCGAATTTCGCCACGTAGGCCAGCAGCCGCGGCACCAGCAGGATGCCGATGACCAGCGCGACGATCATGAACAGCGAGAGTTTGCCGACGGTGGAAAACACCTCGCCCGAACTCACGGTACCGCTCACCGCGATGCTCGACAGCAAGGCAATGATACCGATCCCCAGGATGTCCTCGACGATCAGCACGCCAAAAATCAGCTGGGCAAAACGCTCGTTCTTCATCTTCAGGTCGTTGAGTGCCTTGACGATGATGGTGGTCGAGGAGATCGCCAGGATCGCCCCGAGAAACAGCGAATCCATGGTGTTCCAGTCGAACCAGCGGCCAATTTCGTAGCCAATCCAGATCATCAGCACGATTTCCAGGAACGCCGCGATAAACGCCGTAGCGCCGACCTTGAACAACTTGCGCAAGCTGAACTCGAGGCCGAGGCAGAACATCAGGAAAATCACCCCCAGCTCGGCCAGGGTCTTGATGGTCTGCTCGTCATGGATCAGGCCGAATGGCGGGGTGTGCGGGCCAATGATGAAGCCGGCAACGATGTACCCCAGGACCACGGGCTGCTTGAAGCGATGGAACAGTACGGTCACCACCCCCGCCACCAGCATGATCACTGCCAAATCCTGAATGAAACTGATGGCATGCATGGCGAAGGCTCCTTGATGGGGGTGCTGTAGGCGTGACGCGAGAAAAATCCTGTCGAACGGGCTTTTGAAGGGTAACACCGCGACTTCCGGCAGAAACGCGGTGCAATATATGGAAACAGATGGATACAAGCGTGACGACCGCGAGCGGCGCGGCGTCCCGTTAAGGATGCTTTGAAAAACAGCTCAAGTGCCCGCAGAGGTACGCCCCTGAATCCCTGCCTAGAACCGTGAGTGTGCTATGGAACCCGGAAATGCCCAGCTGTCGATGACAGTACTGATGACCCCCGACATGGCCAACTTTTCTGGCAATGTCCACGGCGGTACCCTGCTCAAGTACCTCGACGAAGTAGCCTATGCGTGCGCCAGCCGTTATGCCGGCCGGTACGTGGTGACTCTGTCGGTGGACCAGGTGATTTTCCGCGAGCCGATTCACGTCGGTGAGCTGGTGACATTCCTGGCGTCGGTCAACTACACCGGCAACACCTCGATGGAGGTGGGCATCAAGGTGGTGACCGAAAACATCCGCGAGCGCTCGGTGCGCCACACCAACAGTTGCTTCTTCACCATGGTGGCGGTCGACGACCAGCGCAAGCCCGCGGCGGTGCCACCGCTGCAACCGCAGAACAGCGAAGACCGCCGCCGCTACATCCAGGGCAAACAGCGGCGCCAGGTCCGCCAGGAGCTGGAAAAGCGCTACCAGGAAATCAAGGCCGACGTCTGAGCAATCAGAGGCTGATCGCAGTGGCTTCGAACTTCACCCGCGGATGGGCGATGCGGTCCTGGGCCCGGACCAGCTCCAGCTCGTAGCTGGCGCAGGCCTGGGTTTCCAGCAGCACTTCATGCACCGCCGCCGCGGCAAACTCGAACGCTGCCACCAGGCTGTCGCCCATTAGCACCCGCGCCAGGAACAACCCCGACGTCAGGTCGCCCACGCCCACCGGCTGGCGCGGGAACGCCAACAGCGGACGACGCAGGTGCCAGCTGCCTTCGGCGGTCACCAGCAGCATTTCGAAGCCGTCCGCCAGCTTGCCGGGATAATCCAGGTGCTTGACCAGTACCGCCTTGGGGCCACGCGCCAACAAAGCGCGGGCCATGCCCAGGCAATCGAACAGCGACTGCGGCTTGCGTCCGGAGAAGCTGTCCAGCTCCAGTTGGTTCGGGCACATGAAGTCGGCCACGGCCGCCGCTTCGTTGAGCAGGAAGTCGCTGACTTCGGCGGGCACGATGCAACCCTTCTCGGCATGGCCCATGACCGGATCGCAGAGGTACAGCGCCTGTGGGTTGGTCGCCTTGATCCGCGCCACGCCACTGAGGATCGCCCGCCCCTGCGCCGCGCTGCCCAGGTAACCCGACAGCACTGCGTCGCAATTGCCCAGCTCGCCGATGGCGGCAATCCCTTCCACCAGCGCAGGAATCTGCTGGGGCGCCAACACCTCGCCGGCCCACTGGCCGTATTGCGTGTGGTTGGAGAACTGCACCGTGTTCAGCGGCCAGACGTTCACCCCAACCCGCTGCATCGGGAAAACCGCGGCGCTGTTGCCAGCATGACCGAAAACCACGTGGGACTGGATGGCGAGCAGATGCGGTGTACGTTTCATGCGGGATTTCCGTAAAACGATTGAAATTCGAGCCGCGCAGTATGCGACTAAACGCAGCCTGTACGACAGGCCAATGTCGCAGTTAAGCTGGTACCAATTAGTTGGAGTGCGTTTGATGCTGACCCTGGGAAATATCTTCGTGCTGATGCTGCTGGCGACCGGTGCAGCATGGCTGTGGCACAACCACGGCTTGCGCGAGCGAGCGCTGGAACGGGTCAAGCGCCACTGCGCCAAACTCGACATCGAATTGCTCGACGGCAACGTGGCGCTGAAGAAAATCGCGTTCGTCAAAGATGCCAACGGCCGACGCCGCCTGGCGCGGATCTACAATTTTGAGTTCACCGTGACCGGCGAAACCCGGCATGCGGGTACCATCACCCAGTTCGGCCAGCACAGCGCACAGATCGAGCTCGCGCCCTACCCGATGCCCTATGATGAAAAACCGGCGATGCCAAGCGCCGAAGTGATCGAGCTGAGCCAGTGGCGCCAGGATCACAGCAAGCAGCGTCCCTAAGGCCTCAAGCCAGCGTCACCCGGCAAGCGGCCAGGGCCTGTTGCAGTTCATCCACCGCTTGCGGCGCCTCGAAGATCAATTCCAGGCGTGAATCCTGGCGCCACTCACTGGCCCGCCAATCCAGCGCCGCGTTCTCCAGGGCATTGGCGGATATCCAGCCTTCGGCGCTGTGGATAACCAGTTTGGCCCGACGCCAGGTGAGGCCCTGCAGCCAAGCGGCAAGGCGCTGGCGATCGAATACCTGGCTCGAGTGCCAGCGCCAACCGATGCTCCACCCCCCTTCCTGCTGATGACTCAAACAGATTGGCAAGGCCGGGTCGGTCCAGATCAATGGAGCGGGTGCTACGCCCCTGGCGGCAGTAAAGTTATCCACAAGCGCCTGGGCCTGGCTTTGCCCGCCTGGCAGCTCGCTGAATGACAACCGACCGTGCTCGGTCCAGATCAGCGGGCACTGGGGCAACAACCCGCTAATTCGTTGCCGTTGGGCCGCAGCCAGGTGCTCGGCCTTGTTCAGCAGCAACAGCCCGGCGCTGGGCAGCGCTTGTTGTTGCGCGGCGGGCAATGGCTTGCCGGCGGCCAGCGCCTGGGCGTCGAGCACCATCACGCTCGGCTGGAGCGCCAGCACCCCTTGCCAGGGAGCCTCGCTCAATTGCCGGAGCAACTGTGCCGGATGGCCGAGACCCGAAGGTTCGATGAACAGGCGATCGGGACGTGAGCGGCGCAGCAACCGACCCAGGCCGATCTGGAAAGGTGCGCCATTCACGCAGCACAGGCAGCCGCCGGCCACTTCTCCCAGCGCAATGCCATCTGCGCCGGTGGTCAACAGTGCGGCGTCGAGGCCGATCTGACCGAACTCGTTGATCAGTACCGCCCAACGTTCGTGCGCCGGCCGCTGCGCCAGCAAGTGACGAATCAGACTGGTCTTGCCGGCACCCAGGGGGCCGGCAATCACGTGGGTAGGGATGTTCTGCAACAGGCTTGGCGATTTCACGGCAGAGAGCGGCATCACAGGAAGATCATCGCAATATGCCTGAGCGCCGGCCGATTCACTATCGCCACCTGACTCACGCCAGCCAGTCCAGCGTCAGGATCAGGCGGCGCTCTCCCGCCGCCAGGGCCGGCGAACGGTGGATCAGGCCCGCGCCTTCGTTGCCCTGCCACTTCTCCCCCTTGAGCAACGCCACTTCACCACCGAGCATCTGTTGGCACTGCCCAGGCTCGGCTTGCGGATTGCCCAGGAGCTGACGCTCGATCATGCCCTCTTCCAGCCACTGGCTGCCGATCCCCGCGTAGGTGGTAATCAGCCGCACTGGCACATGGTCGACGTGAAAACGAGGACACATGGCTTTATCCAGGGTACGCACCCGCACCCCGATCCGCCGTGCCCCGAGCAGGCAGGCAAAGGCACTGATCAGCCAGGCAACATCGGCGATAAATCCCTCATAGCCCTGCAGATCACTGCAACAAGCCGCCAGGCTGCGCAGGTCGGGTTGCGCCTCGTCATTGGCCAATTCGACCACCAGCGATTCGGCCAACGGCTGGTTCAGCGACAACAACAGCGTGGCGAAATCGACGATATGCAATGGCAACCGACGCTGCCACAGCGCCAGGTTGGTGCCGTCCTCAAGGATCCGGGTGAACACTTCGGGGGTCTGGCCAATGGCCTGGCGGACCAACGGCCGGGCCTGGAGCGCAGGCGCCCGGCTCATGCCGCCTCCTCGTCGAACCAGGGACCGAAGGGATCGACCAGCGAACGCCACCCCTCCACGCCCATGGCCATTTCGTCAGCGCTGAGCAGGCAGTCATCCAACTCTGCAGTGAGCTGGGCAAAGTCGATGTTCTGCCCGATGAACACCAGCTCCTGGCGACAATCGCCGGTGCCTGGCAGCCAATTTTGCATGATCGCCGCGGTGCTTTCCTGATCGTCCGGCCACTGCTCTTTCGGTACAAAACGCCACCAACGCCCAGCAAAACCGTGGCGCATCAAGCCGCCTGCCTGGGACCAGCTGCCGGCATCCTGGTGCTTGCTGGCCAGCCAGAAAAAGCCCTTGGAGCGCAGCAGTTTGCCGTTCACCCAGGGCCGGTCGATAAAGCTGAAAAAACGCTGGGGATGAAACGGCCGGCGAGCCCGGTAAGCCGTTGAGGCGATGCCGTACTCGGTGGTTTCCGGCACATGCTCGCCGCGCAACTCCTGGAGCCAGCCCGGCGCCTGGGCCGCCTTGGCAAAATCGAAACGCCCGGTATTGAGGATCTGCCGCAACGGCACCTCGCCCATGACCATGGGGATGATCTGCGCCTGGGCATTCAGGCGCTTGAGGATGGCGATCAACTCCTCCCGCTCGGCACTGCTGATCAAATCGATCTTGCTGATCAGCAGCACATCGGCGAACTCGATCTGCTCGATCAGCAGATCGGTGATCGAGCGCTCATCGTCCTCGCCCAGGGTCTGTCCGCGGGAGGCAAGGCTTTCGGCGGCCTGGTAATCAAGCAGGAAGTTCATCCCGTCGACCACCGTGACCATGGTGTCGAGCCGCGCGATGTCGGCCAGGCTCTGCCCCTGTTCATCACGGAAGGTGAAAGTCTCCGCCACCGGCAACGGTTCGGAAATCCCGGTGGACTCGATCAGCAGGTAATCGAAACGACCGTCCCGGGCCAGTTTGCTGACTTCTTCCAGCAAGTCCTCACGCAGGGTGCAGCAAATGCAGCCGTTGCTCATCTCCACCAGTTTTTCTTCGGCGCGGTTCAGGCTGACATCGCGCTGCACCTCGCTGCCGTCGATGTTGATTTCACTCATGTCGTTGACGATCACCGCGACCCGCAGATGCTCGCGGTTGCGCAGGACATAATTGAGCAGGGTGCTTTTTCCGGCGCCGAGAAAGCCGGAGAGCACGGTAACGGGAAGGCGATTGGGCATCAGGTAGTCCTCTGGGCAGCAGGCGTCACGGGAGATCACAGATCAGGCAAGGCGCAAATGTTATAGTATAACAGTGCAAATAAGCCAATCAGTGCTTGTCGCCCGCGACGAAGAGCGCAATCCTTGGCCCTGCCACCTGCCCGAGAAACCCCATGCCCTATGCCCTGAAATGCACCTTGTTCGGCCTTTTGCTGCTGTTCGCGGCCGATGCCTGGGCGCAACTACCGGGGCTGGCTACCTGTACCCGCAGCGCCACCCTGCTGGCCTGCGTCGACCCGCAAGGCAATGCCTACAGCGTCGCCACGGCGGGCAATACCACCTACATGCGCGGCTTTGAACAAAACGGCAAACGGTACTGGGCGCAAACCACCAGCCGTTACGGTCAGCTCACGTTCTTCACTGGCCTAGCCTCCGATGGCGAGGCCTGGGTCGGCTACAGCCGGCGTGTTGGCTGGACCACCCTCAACCGGTTTTCCAGTTCAGGGGGAGCCAGCGCCCGTTTCACCTGCAGCCGCCTTACGGGCTGTTGAGGGCAATAGGGGACATGGCTTGAAAAAGCTGTCGTCGATTTTACTGTTATAATATAACATTCGAAATCATTTCCTACGACGGACCCGCTCATGAATGCGCTGACTCTGCCGGATATCGCCGCGCAGGCCGCACGCCAATCCTTGCCCCTGGACTGGGTGGGCATGTGCGGCATTGCTCTTCCTGTTCTATTCGACGACCAGCGCCTGAATGCCAAAGCCGATGCCGGCGTCAGCCTCGATGACGCGCAAGCCCGTGGCATACATATGTCGCGCCTGTACCTGGCACTGGCCATGCTGGAGCAGGAGAACCTGACACCCGCGCTCCTGCGCCGCGTACTGCAAGATTTTCTCGACAGCCATCAAGGCCTGGCGACCTCTGCTTACCTGCGTATTCACAGCGATGTCCTGCTGCAGCGCTCAGCCTTGGTCAGCCCATTGGCCGGCTGGAAAAGTTACCCGATCAGCCTCGATGCGCGCCTGCAAGGGGCGGTGTTCCACGTGGAACTGCGTGTCGATGTCAGTTACTCCTCCACCTGCCCCTGCTCCGCGGCGCTGTCCAGGCAACTGATTCAGCAGCAGTTCGTCGATGACTTTGCCAACACACCTTTGCAGCACGCCGAAGTGCTGGCTTGGCTTGGTTCCACCCGCGGCATAGTCGCCACCCCCCACAGTCAGCGCAGCACGGCCCAGTTGTGCTTGCACCTGGACGGGACGCTCGACGATCTGCCGCTGATCGCCGCCATCAACCACGCCGAAGCCGCCCTGGGCACCGCGGTACAAACCGCAGTCAAGCGCGCGGACGAGCAGGCCTTCGCCCTGGCCAACGGGCAAAACCTGATGTTCTGCGAGGACGCTGCACGCCGCCTGCACCTGGCGCTGCAACGCTTCCCGGGGCTGCAGGCGTTCGATGTGTGCGTGGTCCACGCCGAAAGCCTGCACGCCCATGATGCAGTCGCCGAAAGTCACTGGCGCCGGGAGCAACCATGATCCGCAAGAATCCCTCCGGCGACTTGCCGCGCATTGCCGAGTCCGCCTACGTCGATAAAACCGCAATCATCTGCGGTAAGGTGGTAATCGGCGAGAACGTGTTCGTCGGCCCCTACGCGGTGATTCGGGCCGACGAAGTCGATGAGTCGGGCCAGATGCAACCGATCACCATCGGCGCCAATTCGAATATCCAGGACGGCGTGGTCATCCACTCCAAATCCGGTGCGGCGGTGACCATCGGCGAGTTCAGTTCCATCGCCCACCGCTCCATCGTCCACGGTCCCTGCACCGTCGGTAATCGGGTGTTCATCGGTTTCAACAGCGTGCTGTTCAACTGTGCGGTCGCCGACGGTTGTGTCGTGCGGCACAACTCGGTGGTCGATGGCCGCGACTTGCCCCGGGATTTCTATGTGCCCTCCACCACCCGCATCGGCCCCCATACCGACCTGTCCCAGTTCCCGCCGGTCAGCGTCAGCGCCTCGGAGTTTTCCGAAGATGTGGCACGCACCAACGTCGATCTGGTGCGAGGCTACAAAGCCTTGCAGAACGAGTTTTGAGCATGGCCAGTGTGCTGATTCGCAATGCGCGACTGGTCAACGAAGGACGAGTATTCGATGCCGATCTGCTGGTGGATCATGGGCGCATCGTGAAAATTGCCAGCAGCATCGACGGCGAAAACGCTGCGGTACAAATCGACGCCAACGGCCAATGGCTGCTGCCGGGAATGATCGACGACCAGGTGCATTTCCGTGACCCGGGGGCGCCGGAAAAAGGCAGCTTCTACAGCGAGTCGCGCGCTGCGGTGGCCGGTGGCATTACCAGTTTCATGGACATGCCCAACACCCATCCGGCGACCTTGACCCTGGCAGCGCTGGCCGATAAAAAACGCCGGGCGGCGATGCATTCGGTGGCCAACTACGGCTTCCACTTCGGCGTCAGCAACGACAACCTGGACACCGTCGCGGCGCTCAACCCCAGCGAGGTGGCAGGGGTCAAAGTGTTCATGGGCGCGTCCACCGGTAACATGCTGGTGGATGACCCGCGCGTTCTGGAACGGCTGTTTGCCGAGGTGCCGACCTTGCTCCTGGCCCATTGCGAACACAGCCCCAGCATCCGCCTCAACGAGAGCGAATTCGCCGAACGTTACGGCGACAGTGTGCCCGCCAGCGCCCACCCGCTGATTCGTGATGCCGAGGCGTGCTTTCGGTCATCCTCCCTGGCCGTCGACCTGGCCAAGCGGTTTGGCACTCGCCTGCACGTCCTGCACCTGACCACCGCCCGCGAACTGGCGCTGTTCGATGACCGGCCCCTGGCGCAGAAACACATCAGCGCCGAGGTCTGCCTGCATCACTTGTTGTTCGATGATCGTGACTATCCACGCCTGGGCAACCTGATCAAGTGCAACCCGGCCATCAAGACCCAGGCTGACCGCGATGCGTTGCGCCGGGCCCTGCTGAGTCACCGCCTGGATGTCATCGGCAGCGACCATGCGCCGCATACCTGGGCGCAGAAACAGCTGCCTTATCCACAGGCACCCGCCGGCTTGCCACTGGTGCAACACGCCCTCCCCGCGCTGTTGGAACTGGTGGCCGACGGCCTGATTCCGCTGCCGACGCTGGTGGCGAAAACCAGCCATCGGGTAGCGGACCTGTTTGCTATTCCCGATCGCGGTTACCTGCGCGAAGGATACTGGGCCGACCTGGTGCTGATCCGTCCCGAACCTGGGGGCAAGGCGGTCGACCAGCAGCCGATTCTCGCGCAATGCGCCTGGACGCCGTTTGCCGGACGGCAGTTTCGCCACAGCGTCAGCACTACTCTGGTCTCGGGACAAATCGCCTGGCACGCCGAAAGTATTAATGACGGCTGCCAGGGTTTACCTTTACGGTTCATGCGTTGAATCCGGTTTTGCGTAAAACTGCCGGGGGTCACTGAGCATGCTGAAAATCACCTTGGCCGATGGGACCGTGCGCGAGTACGACCAGGCGCTCTCAGTATCGGAGCTGGCCTCGAGCATAGGCCCGGGGCTAGCGAAAGCAGCGGTCGCCGGACGGGTGAACGGCCTGCTGGTGGACTGCGCGTTCATGATCCGCCAGGACGCCCGCGTCAGCCTCATCACCGCCCGCGAACCGCAAGGCCTGGAGATTCTACGGCGCTCCTGCGCACTGCTGCTGGGCATGGCGCTCAAGCAACTGCATGCCAAGGCCGAGCTGGTTGCCGCAGCGCCAGTCGGTGATGGTTTCTACTGTGATTTCACCCTGGCGCGAGCCTTGGGCCCTGAAGATCTGCAACGGATCGAGACCCGGATGATCGCGCTGGCCGCCGCCAACCATTCACTGCATTACGTGCTGGCGAGCTACTGGTCGATGGACGGCACCGCGCTGGCCGCAGGCCCCTATGTGCCCACCACCCGGGTGATGAACGCGTTTGCCCTGAGCCACTTGAGTGGCAAGGGAACGCAACGCATCTATGGCGTGTGCTGGACCGACCAGCAGGAGTTGCAGGCGTGGCAAGCCACCCCGCAACTGGTCGTCATCAACATCGATGAACGCCAGATCGACTACAGCCAAGCGCTGACCGACACCCTGCGCCGCGCCGGGGTGCACGCTCACTCGGACCTGCGCAACGAGCATATCGTCAGCAAGATCCGCCAGCATCGATCGCAGGGCGTGGAGTATGTGCTGGTGATTGGGCAACGGGAGATGGAGGGCGGTTTTGTCAGCCTGCGCGACGGCTTTGGAGACGACCTGGGCAGGATGAGTGTGCAGGCGGTGTGCGAATACTTACTGAAGGTTAGTGACGGGCGGCATTCCGCCGCCCCACAGCAAAGCGCTTAAGCCCGCGGCTTGACGGTGCCGCAATCCTGCCCCAACCACACGGCACGGGTGTCCATGCTGCCCTGTTGCTGGATGCCGGTGGCATTGAAGGTGCCATTGACCTTGGTATTGAACTCGCGGTCGCTGAGGAAGGTGGCAACACCGGAACCCTGAGCTTTCGGGCAACTGAAGCGAAACTTCCACTGGTTAGCGCTGCGGTCGGTGATCTCTTGCTTGCAGCCCGACTGCGCGTCCTGCAGCGGAATGTCGTCGGTTTTCACTTGCTCGGGTGTCAGGCAAACGCGGATGCCCTTGCCGCCCATGTTGATCCCCTGTTTCTCCAGGGCGGCCTTTTGTGCCGGGGTCATCTGGTTACCCAACTGCCCGAGGATCAATTGCAGGTCCGGCAGATTCTGGTTGTCGACCTTCATGTTGCTGGAGGTCAATTCCCACAGACCCGGTTGCAGCATCTGCGCCTGAGCGGCCACAGGAAGTGACAAGCCAACAGCCATGGCCAAACCCAGCAGACGTACGTTCATTGAGTAACTCCTAGTCAGTAATGGCCGTTAGACGTCGCCAATCTACTTCGGTTGCATGGCGAATTAAATAGCGACATTCATCGAAGAACATGGTCTGTTACGCATTGAATTCTCCGGAGCAAGGTTGCCCCATGGATTTTTTTGGCCCCCATCTTTTTGCCTACCTGATCACGCTCATTCACTCCCTGGGCACGATGGCCGCAGTCCACGCCGTGCTGACCGTCAGGACCGCCCAAGGCTCGATTGCCTGGGCCCTGTCGTTGATCTTCATTCCCTACCTGACGCTCATTCCCTACCTGGTGTTCGGACGCAGCACCTTCGATGCGTACATCAAGGCTCGACGCCAGGCCAACGAAGAGATGCGCAAGGCCATCGCTGACCTGAACTGGCGCCCCTGGGTCGAGGAAGCGCTGACGGCCCGTGCCTCCAATGCCTACGACTCGCTGCGCGCCATGCCGAAGCTGGGGCGCATGCCGTGCCTGGCGAACAACCAACTGCGCCTGCTGATCAACGGCCAGGCCACCTTCGACGCGATCTTCGAAGCCATCGAGCAGGCCCGGGAAGCGGTGCTGATCCAGTTCTTCATTGTCCATGACGACCAGCTCGGGCGGCGCCTGCAAAGCCTGCTGATCAAAAAAGCCGCGCAAGGGGTCGCGGTCTACCTGCTCTATGACCGCATCGGCAGCCACTCCCTGCCCCACCGCTACGTGCAGGAGCTGCGCGATGCTGGTGTCCAGGTCAAAGCGTTTGCCACCCGCAGCGGCTGGCTCAATCGGTTCCAGGTGAACTTTCGCAACCATCGCAAGATCGTGGTGGTCGACGGCCGGCAAGGCTTCGTCGGTGGGCATAACGTCGGCGACGAATACCTGGGCGCCAAGCCCCCGCTCTCGCCATGGCGCGACACCCACGTGGCGGTCAGCGGTCCGGTGGTGGCCTGCATGCAGGAATCGTTCGCCGAAGACTGGTTCTGGGCAGCCCGCGAACTGCCGCCATTGATCCTGCCACAGAGCTATCCCGACGACGGCGTGCTGTGCCAGTTGTTGGCCAGCGGCCCGGCAGACCCCTACGAAACCTGCTCGTTGTTCTTCGTCGAAGCGATTCATGCCGCCACGCAGCGTGTGTGGATCACCAGCCCGTACTTCATCCCCGATGAAGCGGTGTTTGCCGCGCTGCGCCTGGCGGTCCTGCGTGGCGTCGATGTGCGGTTGCTGCTGCCGTCGCGACCGGATCACCGCATCGTCTATGCCGCCTCCAGCCTGTATGCCTTTGAAGCCGTACGGGCCGGGGTCCGGGTGTTCCGTTATCAACCGGGGTTCCTGCATCAGAAGGTGGTGCTGGTCGACAGCGAAATCAGCGCCATCGGCAGCGCCAACCTGGACAACCGTTCGTTCCGGCTGAATTTCGAGGTGATGTTGTTGACCGTCGACAGCGCCTTTGCCGGCGAAGTGGAACAGATGCTCAACGCCGACTTCGCCGTGTCCCACGAGATCAACGAGGACGAAGGCCGGGAGACCCATCGCCTCAGGCAGCTCGGTATGCGGGTCGCCCGCCTGATTTCGCCGATTCTCTAGGGCGTGTAGATATCGTCCCGGGTCCAGGGCAGCTCGTGGCTGCCATCGGCATGGGCCTTGACCGCCAGGATCTGGTGCAGGTTGATCCAGCCCCGCGCGAACGCGTAGGCGCAGCCTGCCAGGTACAGCCGCCAGATCCGCAGCGCTTGCTCCGGCACCTCTTTGGCCGCAGCTTCAAGGTTGTCTTCCAGGCGCTCGCTCCAGTGATCCAGAGTACGCGCGTAGTGCAGGCGCAAGCTTTCGACATCGACTATTTCCAGGCCCACCTCGCTGATCTCGGCCGAGATCATCGACAGATGGGGTAGCTCGCCATTGGGGAACACATAACGCTCGATGAACTCGCCGGCGCCTCGCCCCACTGGCCGACCATCGATATGTTTGGCGGTAATCCCGTGGTTCATCACCAGGCCGCCTTCGCGGACCGCACCAAATAAAGTCTGGCAGTACTGCGCCAGGTTGGCGTGGCCGACGTGTTCGAACATGCCGACGCTTACCACCTTGTCGAATCGGCCATCCTGCGGCAGGTCGCGATAGTCGAGCAGTTGCAACTCCACCAGATCCTCCAGCCCTTCGTCGCTGACCCGCTGCCGAGCCAACGCCAGTTGCTCTTTGCTCAGGGTCACGCCGAACACCCTGACCCCGAATTCCCGCGCCGCATACCGCGCCAACCCGCCCCAGCCGCAGCCGACATCCAGCAAGTATTCACCCGGTTGCAGCCGCAGCTTGCGGCACAGGTGGCGGAATTTTGCTTGCTGGGCCTGCTCCAGGGATTCGCTGCCGGTTTCGAAATAGGCACAGGAATAGGCCATGTCGCTGTCCAGCCACAGCTGGTAGAAGGCATTCGACAGGTCGTAGTGGTAGGAGATCGCCGCCGCATCGGTGGCCTTGTCATGCACGCTGCGAACCGGCTGGTCGTCATCGTCTTCGTTGAGCAGTGCCTGGCTCCACTCATCACACACCCGGATCACGTCGCTGATCGACCCTTCCAGCTCCAGCTTGCCCTCGACGAAGGCCGCGCCCAACAGGTCCAGGCTGGGGTGGGTAAATTGCGCGACCATTTGCGGGTCCTTGACCACAATCGTGACACTGGGCGCAGGGCCCAGGTTAAATTCGTGGCCGTCCCAGAGTCGCAAGCGAAGTGGCAGTTGCAGATTCTGTAAGGCCGGTGGAAGTTGCGCGAGCATGAAAATTCCCCTTGTTTCAGACGTCTGAAATGAGGGTAGACCATCGTAGAAAATTAGCTGGCTATCGAATCAGACAACTGCACAGGCACGCCCTCACTGCGGTTGACTGTCATTTCTGGTTTCAGTTCGATAAAGCCGATTGTTCACAATTTGTCCCGCCTACATGTTCCACGTGGAACCCCGCGCCTGGCTACCAACCGAACGCGGGGTACGCCGTTACTGGCTCAGGAAGCCTGGCGCCGGCGCCGCAGCAACAACAGGCCCGCTACCCCCACCAGAAGCAGCCCACCGACCTGCAGCACGCGCTTGTACGGCCGCAAGTCCGAACGCACGTTGTCCACCGCCTCGGTCACGTAGCGCTGGTTGGCGGCGGCGAAGTCCGGCTCCTCACACTGCTGGCCAAAGTTCTCTGCCCACGGCACATAAGGCCCCTGCTCGACGTAGCGCCGGTACAACGCACGCTGGTCCTCAAGGCCGGTATCCCAGCCCGAGGCCTTGCACAGCACGGCGGCGAAGGCCTGGCTGGTATGGGGCAGCAGGTCGGCCGCCTGGCTCGCCAGCGCGGTGGCGACGTAGCGATAGTGGAACCGCTCGTTTGGCTGGGCGACGCTGGCGTGCTGACGCTGGACTTCGCCGAGGGCGATCAGGGGGGCGGCCTTGATCTCGGGGATGTCGAGGCTGAAATTGCCCTCGAAGGTGGCGAAATCCGGGGCCATCTCGTAACCGAGCAGCTCCATGCCGTGTTCCCGGGCCAACCGGCCCGCGTCATAGAAGGCTGCGGCACGTTTGGTCGGCCACCAGCTCGACTGCGCGGTTTCGCGCAAGCCCACGTACTCCTTGGCCAGCGCCTGCAGCCCAGGGTTGTCGAAGTACGCCGCGGCCTCGGCATAACGCTCCTCGCGCAGCAAACGCCGGCCCAACAGGTCGCGCAAGCGCGCGCTCACTGGCAGGGGCTCGTAGTTGTCACGCTGCTCCTGGGTCAGTGGTGTGGGGGCCGGCACCTGCTGGTCCACGAACTGCTTGAGCTCGTCCACCGTCAGCACCCGCTCCGCAACCAGCGCGGCATCCTGCCAATACAGGTCCTGGCTGCGGTACAACTGCTCGAATGCCTGCAGGTAGTCGCCGCGCTCCAAGGCCAGCAAGGCACTTTCACCCTCGACCCGGCAACCGGGCTTCAGCGCTTCATAGTCACCGCTGGCGGTGTTGCGCAGGCCCCAGTCTTCATCCTGGGGAAAGGCTTTGGCCGCCTTGGCATACGCACTGGCAGCCAAGGCCTTGTCGCCGTCGCGCAGCGCCATTTTTGCCCGCAGCCACCAGGCCAGGCCACCGTCACCGGCATGCTCGAGCAGGGTTTTGCTGGTGGCGTAGTCACCGATCTGGTAGTTCAGCGCCGCCAGGCGGTCAGCATTTTCCAGGCTGCCGGTAGTGCTCTGTATCAGGGCCTTGATGATTTTCTGTTCAGCCGGCGGTTGCTCACCGAAGGACCAGCCTACGTGGCTGATCAGCGCCGCCGTGACCAATTGCTGGACCGCCTGACCTTCGAGCAAGGGGATGAGCTGCGCCTCAGGCATGGCATTGAGTTCATCGATCAACTGCTTGAGGGAGCTGTAGCCGACGGGCGAACCTTGCCGGCTTTGGGTCGCGTACAACTCGACGGCACTGTTCCAGTCACCCGCCTGGCGCACCAGTCGCGCTTCTTCACCGAGGCTGGCAATACCCAGTTCGAGCGGGTCGCTGAAGCCGTCGACACTCAGTTGACGGGCCTGGATAAAGGCCTGCCGGGCTTGTTGCAAGACGTCCTGGCTGGCGGGTTGATTCTGCTCGCTGGCCTGCTGATTGATAGCCATCAATGCCCGGCCGAGCGAGTACGCGGCCCAGGTGCTGCGCAGGGCGCGCTGGTCGGCCGGGAGCGCCAGCACCTGGCGGAAGTAGTCGGCTGCCGTGGCCGCATCGCCAGCGTTGAACGCCACCGCACCCGCGGTATAGAGGCTCAGTTCCGGGGCCAGACCGGCACTCTCGGCCAACACCTGGTGCGCGTCCTGCAGGGTTCGCAGCCGGGTTACCTGCGCGCGCTGCGCGTCAGTCAGACCCAGCTGTTCAGCGTTGATCCGGGCCTGTACGTAGGGGTCCAGGTCACTGTCGTAATCGCGGCTCAGGCCAGTTGTCGCCGCTGGTTTCAGGCCGGCGATGACCTTGCCCAGGCGATTGATCTCGAACTGGAAACTGCCTTCCGGCAACTCACCCAGGGTCATCGCCCGGTCGCCCAACAGGCGCAGTGGAAAGTCCGGCCCGCAGGCGGTGGCAGTGCCCAGCGGCAGAAACAGACTCAACGCGAGCAAATGCCGCGACCAGTTACGGGAATACATGTGAACCTCCTTGATCAATTTGTGTGCAGCGTGCCCAACCCAGGGTGCGCTCGGCACCGGCGGGCAAGCGGCCGTCCCTGAGGCGGCTGAAACTCAGTTGTCCAGGCGTCTGCTGTACGGCATAGCCGTTGAGCGCATCTACGGCGACGCATTGGCTGACGGCCAGGGTCACCCGTTGCGGCAAGGTGCCGTCGAGGTTGCCGTCATTTCTGACCACGATGTCGTACAGACCTTGCTGGCTGGAAAGGTTCAACGCCAACCGGCTGTGCAGTTGCTCACAGCGCGCTACGGCCCCCAGGGTCGTCAGGCTCCAGGCACGCCGGTCGCCCTTGAGCGGCAGGCGAAACCAGATCAATCCGGCCAGGTGTGGCGGCGGCTCGGCACGCAACTGGCTGGCCAGTGTCGCCAGTTGTTGCGGGTCGGCCATCAGTTCGCGGCGCTGGCCGACCCGTTCGATCGGCACTTCACTCTCCACCAGGGGCGCCCCGCCCTCTCCCGGCAGCAGGGCGATGCCATAGGCCGGCAATGCCAGGTAAAACGGTTGCCGAGTGATCCGGCTCCAGCGCTCAGCCCATTGCTTGGCTTGCACCGGGTCGAACAGGCCAAGCTCCGGACGGCTCACCGCGTGCACTTGCAAGACGCTGCTGTCGACCGCCGCCAGCAAGGCCGCCAGCTCGGGACTGTCGAGCCAGGCCGGCAAGGCCGTGATGCTCAGCTTCAAGGAGGCGGGCAAGGCCTGGCGCAAACCCAGCAGGAACTCGCGATAGGCCGGCAATCGCGCGGTCCCGGCATCGTGATCGATTTCCACACCTGCCAGCGTCAAGCCCAAGGCCTGCCAATCGGCGACCATTTGCAGGATCTGCGCCGTGGTATCGACCGGGTCCAGGTGCTTGAGCTGGCCATCCAGGCGGACCACCGCAATCAGTGGCCGGCCGTCACGCTGCAACAACGACCCATCGATCTGCGCGCGACGCCAGCCGCCTTGTGGATAAGTCTGCAGGGCGAGGACCCGCAGGGTGGAAAAATCGGCACGCGATTGCGCCAGCGCCTCGGCATGGGCGGTGGTCCATTGGCGCTGCCAGATGTAGAGCTGTTGATCGAGGGGGGGCGCGGTCGACTGCTGGCAACCGCCCAGGAGCGCGAGGCTGAACAACAGCGCACGACGCAGAAGATAAATCGAAGACATTAAGGGCCCGTGGCTGAAGGACTGACCTGGCCCGCTGGGGGTGATAGTTTTGTTGTGGGTGTTTGTGTGGGAGCGAGCCTGCTCGCGATGGACGCAAGAGCGCCGCGGTGAATCAGGCTTGATGCGTCATCGTTGACGACCATCGCGAGCAGGCTCGCTCCTACAGTGATATTAGGTGCCCACAGATTCCGCATACACCTCGCTCCCACATTCACACCCACACACAGCCAGGCCGGTGCGTCAGCCTACGCAGCCAATGGCTTGCGGGCAATGATCACCTGACTTTTTGCGACTACGCCATCCAGCGCCTGCTTGATCTGCTCGCCGCGTGGCGACTCCAGGACCGCCGCCCAGGTCTCGGCCCAGTGGTTGAGCAGCGGATGGTCGGGACTGCTCAGGTCGACCTTGGCTTCCCAGAACAACATCATCCACAGCGACCAGTAAAAGCCGTACTGGCTGTGGCTGAGCACTTCCAGCCCGGCGTCGCTGACCATCTGCTTGAACTGATCTTCGCTGATGATGCGGATGTGGTTAGGCTTCTGGAAGTACTCGGGGGCGGCGATGTCTTTCTGCAGATTTTCCGAACTGGGGTGCGGGACACTCAGCAGATAGAGCGCGCCCGGCTTGCCGACGCGCACCAGTTCGGCGAGAAACTGCGCGGGGTCGTCGACGTGTTCGATGACCTCGGTGGACACCACCCGGGTCGCCGTCTGATCGGCAATCGGCAGTGGCGCGCAGTCGGTGACGTGGCACTCGACGCTGGCCGCGATGGTATCGCCCAGGCGCAGGCGAGTGGCTTCGACCTTGGCCGCGTCGATGTCGGCAATGATGATGTGCGCCCCCCGGGTAGCACAGAAGTGCACGTTGCCACCGTCACCACACCCCACGTCCAGCAGCGTGTCGGCGGCCGTTACCGGGAAGCCGGTGAACAGTTCGCCGGTCTGCTGGTTGAACCAGCCACTGAGCACCGCATCGCGCAGGCCCAGCATGTAGGGATCGACCTTGGGTGCCGGCGCAGGCGTTGCCGCCGGGGGCGCGACTGGCGCAGGGGGACAGGCCGCAGCGGGGGCAACAGCGCCCCCCGCCAGCTTCTTCAACAGGCTCAGCATGAGGTGACTCCTGGGGATGGGGTGGCCGCTCGGGACGCACTCAAGCGTTTGACCAACGCCGCGCCGCGATTACGCATGGGCATTTCGATAAAGCGGTAGTTGAGCTCGCTCAACAGCACGATCAGGCCGAACGCCAGCAAGATCGTGATGATCGGGTGGCCGGCCGGGCTCGGCAAAGACGCCGCCTGCAAGCGAAAGATCAATTCGCGCACCAGCGCATAGGCCGGGATATGGATCAGGTAGATGCCATAGGAGCGACTGCCGATCCAGGTCATCACCCGCTTGAACAGCCCCGGTGGCATCAGGTAGTCACAGTTGTAGGACGCCAGCCAGACCAGCACCGCACTGAGCAGCGCGATGGCGCCGATGCGGTAGGAGGTGAAGGTAAAACGATCGGTCGCCAGAAAGCTCATCAACATGGCAATGGCCACCAGCACCGCGATACCTGCCCAGGGCCGGCGCAGGAAGGTCGGCTGCCAACGGCGGTAGGAAGGTTGTGCACTCCACATGGCCAGCAACACCCCCAACGCCAGCGCGTCGGTGCGGATCACCATCAGGATCGGCGTGCGCAACGTCAGCAGTTGCACCGCCACCAGGGCCAGCAAGGCCCACACCAGATGTTTGCGGCAGACCAGGATCAACAACGGAAACAACAGGTAGAACTGCTCCTCCAGGGACAGGCTCCAGTACACGAAGCTGGTGCCGTACTCATAGTGGAAGAAGCTGTCGGCGAAGCGGAAGTTGGCGTACTGCAACACCCCGGCCAGCGTCGCCTGCAGGTTGGCGGCCAGGGTACCGAAGGCGCCTGAGCGGTTGATGAACAGGCAGGCCAGGAGCATCAGCGCTAGCCACAACCAGGCCGACGGCAAGAGTCGAAAGGCGCGCCGCAGCCAGAAATTGCGGGTCTGCTCCCAGCACTCCTGGCGCGTACTGCAACCCAGCAGCGCGGGGATCAGACTGCGCGCGATGACAAACCCGGAAATCGCGAAAAACAGATCGACGCCCCACCAGGGCTGGCCCAGGGCATGGATGGCTTGCAACAGCGGGACCTGCCCGGCGAACAGGCTGTCTTGCAGGTGATGGAACAGCACCCCGAGCACGGCAATGCCGCGCAACAGTTCGATGTCCATGATCCGCTTGTCACTCATCCCGCGCTCCCCGGCGTTACTTCACCAGCCATGGGCTTGCGCGCGATGATCACCTGGCTCTTGGGCATGAACTGGTCCAGCACCTGTTTGATGGCCAACCCGTCGGGCTGCATCAGCAAGTCATGCCAGGTGCGGGCCCAGCCTTCCATCAGGGGCGGGTAAGGCGCCTGGATCCGGTCACGCACCGCGCCCGCCATATCCCGCCCCGCCGCACGCTCGCTGGCCCAGAAGAAGATCATGCCCATGACCCAGAAGAAGCCGGTGGCCTGGCGGTGTTCAATGATCAGCCCGGCGTCTTCGACCAGGGCGGCAAAGCGTTCATGGGAAAAGATCTGCACATGGTTCGGCGCCTGGAAATAGGCGGCAGGCGCGATGCCTCGTTGCAGGTGCTCACCCACCGGCGCGGGCACGCTGAGCAAGTACTGGGCACCGGGACGACCCATGCGCACCAGCTCGGCCATGAACTGCTCGGGGGTATCGACGTGCTCCAGCACTTCCATGCACACCACTTTGCTCGCACAGCCGTCCGCCAGCGGCAGCGGCAAGCTGTTGCTGACCAGGCCAAGGGCTGGGGCCTGGGTCATGGCATCCACCTGGCGTGCCAGTTCGCGGACCTTGTCCTGTTCGCTGTCGGTAAAAATCACCGCGGCGCCCTGGCGCACTGCAAACAAGGTCGCCGCGCCCTCGCCACAACCGACGTCGAGCAGGGTGTCGTCGGCGCCAATCGCAAAGCCCTTGAGCAATTCCCCAGTACCGCCGAGAAACCAGCCGTCGAGTACCGCATCGGTGAAACCACAATCACGCGGCGATACCACCGGGACCGGGGCCGGTACTGGCTCCGCTACCGGGACGGGCGCAGGACGCAGCCAGTCGAGCAGGCGGCCGATCATGCTGGTTTCGCCTGGGCGATCACGCTTGCCAGAAACGCCTGCAAGCGCTGCTCGGTAACCGCTTGGCTGCAGAACGCCTGCAGACGAGTGACGGCATGGTCCGACATGCGTGCATAGCGTGGCGCATCGTTACGCGCCACCTGATAGCTGGCCTGGTAGGCCGAACACAGCGAATCCCAATTGGTGACGTACCGCAGGGTGCGGTAGGCCGCACGCGGGTCATGGGGCCAGGCGGTGAGTTCGTCGGTCGAGTCGACGATGAAGGTGTTTTGCCCATCGATGTAATCGGCCATCGCCGTGTTGCACGGGGCGACCGCCGGCTTGCCGCAGGACATGAACTCCATCAGCGGCAGGCACTGGCCTTCACCGAATGAACTGTTGACCACAAAGCTGGTGGCCTGCACCAGGCGCTCATAGTCCGCATCGGCGAGAAAGCCGTGGATCAACACAATGCGGCAACGGTAGTGCTGGTTCTTGTAGAGGTGGTGCAGCATGTCGTTCAAGGCGTCGGTGATGTCGTGGTGCGTGAGCTTGAGCACCAGGGTGGCATCGGCACACTCGCGGAACGTGGTGCAGAACGCGCTGAGCATGTCCTGCCAGTTCTTGCGCCCATCGTAGGGGTTGAACACCGAGGTGTAGATCACCCCGTCGAGCACCAGTTCGTGCTCGCCGGCAGGCGCGGCGAAATCCACCGGCTCGCCTTCACGCAACGCCACCGGGCCATACGGCCGCAGGTCCAGGTTGCGGCTGTCGATCAGCAGGCCACGCAGGCTGAGGCTGACCTGTTCGGCCAACGGCTGCTGCCCGAGCGCGCGCCCGCGCCCGGCAAAACGGTCCCAGACCGGCGCCGGAATCGCGCTGATCGGATAGTCCGGGCCCATGGCATCACGCACCGCGGTCACGGTAAAACTGGAATGGGTAATCGCGGCGCCGACTTTATCCAGCACCATGCGCCAGTCGTGCCGGGGTTCGCCCTGCCAGGTGTCGGTGGGAATGGTGCTGAACTCCCAGGCAAACACCGGAATGGTCGGACAGGCGTAGTGGATCGGTGTGCGATGGGGCGGCGAGAACGACAGGAACACGCAGTCTTCGCCACGGCTTTGGCAGTCGAAATACAGGCGGTCGACCAGTTCGTCGGGGTTGCTGACCTCGATCACCTGCCCCAGCCGCTCCAGTACCGGACGGAACTCCTTGAGCACAAAGTAGTAGCTGTACTCGGGACGGCCGAGATTCTGCTCGATGTTACTTTTGTTGGTTTCCGAATGAATGATGATCAGCATGAGGCCGCCCCTGCGGTCGCGACCGGCGACTCAGGCACCGGGTTGGTTGGCTGTTGCAGTCGCAGGAAGTCCGCCAGGCGTTGCTGCACTCCTGGGAAATTGCAGTAGTCGCGCATCCGCTCGTTGGCCGCACTGGCCATGGCCTGGTAACGCTCGGGCTGCGCCTTGGCCATGTGATAACTGGCCAGGTAGGCATTTTTCAGCGATCCCCAATCGGGACGCTGGTAGACAGTGCGGAACAGGATCCGGCTGTCCTGCGGCCACACAGTCGGCTCCTGGCTGGAGTCGACGATAAAGGCCACGCGGTCGTCGATGTAGTCCAGCATCGCCGTATGCCGAGGGGCGATCACCGGCTTGCCACAGGCCATGAACTCCATCAGTGGCAGGCACAGCCCTTCGCAGCGCGAGGCATTGACATAAAAACTGGCGGCGCCGTACAGCCGGGCAAACTGCTGGTCCTCCAGGTAGCCGTGGATGACCACCACCCGGCAACTGAAGGGCGACAACTGCGACAGCAGGGTCAGCATGTGCACGTAGTAGGTGGACAGGTCTTTCTGGGTCATCTTCAACACCAGGGTGGCGTCTTCGACATCGCGCATGGCCCAGCAGAATGCAGTGATCAAGTGGTGCCAGTTCTTGCGTCCGTCATCGGGGTTGAACACGCTGACGTACACCACCCCCTCGACCTGAATTTCGACCACTTGATCGGTGTCGGGAAACACTGCTTGCGGGTGTGAATCCTCGAGGGGCACATGCGCCCTTTCAACCACCTCCACTACCGGGGCAAGCGGCGATACTTCGGCGGCAGGTCGCTCGCCGCGCAGGCGTGCTCGCAGGCTTTGCGGCAGCAAATCACGAAAACCTTCGCCGTAGACCTGGTGCAGGTAATGGCGAAAGATCACCAACTGCCGGCGCAAGGGTTGGCTGGCAGCCTCGCGCAGACTCTGGCGCAGGTAATGTTTGGTGATGAACAGACGCCGATGCCAGGTCAGCGGTGGCGCCAGAACCACCGCTTCAGGCTCAAGAGCGGGCTCAGGTTGCGGCTCGGGTTGCGGCTCAGGTTGCGGTTCAGCCTCAGCGACGATCGGCGCGATCAGGCCGTCCGCCGAAAGCCCCAACGTGCGGCTGTCGATGATGCAGCCCAGGGTCTGCAAGGTGGTGCCGGGGTTGACCGGCTGGCTCGCGGACTGTTGGCGAATATCGGCGAACCGTTCCCAGAGCGGGGTCGGCAGCACCAGCACCGGGAAGTCTTCGCCCAAGGCCCGACGCATCGCCTGCGCCGTATGGCTGGACAGGGTGATGACCCGGCCATGCTGCGCCAGGGTATGGCTCCAGTCCTGCCGGGGGTCGTTGTCCCAGTGCTCGGTGGGAATGGTGTCGAACTCCCAGGCAACCACGCAAATCGTCGGGCAGCTCAGGTCGGTAGGCGTCTTGTGTGGCGGTGCGAACGAAAGGAACAGGCTTTCTTCACCCTCGACGGCAAGGCGTCGAAAAAGTGGGTCGACTTCGCTGATCGCGTCCACCATATGGACCCGACCCAGGCTTTCAAGGACCGGACGATAAGCCTTGAGGACGAAGTAGTAGCTGTATTCAGGACGGCCGAGGCTCTGGCTGATCGAGCGCTCGTTCACATCCGAGTAAAGAATGAAATTCATGGCATCCCACGCTGAAACCGCCTTTTCGGCAGCCTCATTCTTATGACGGCACAGCCCTGGATTTACCCGCCATAGCGCAGTTCGTCCAGCGCCTGCATGCCCGTCTACGTTCTTGTTTTTGTGGTCAGCTTTGTGGGGTCGAAGGACCACTTTGCTGATCGCTGGGCAATCGTGCTGAGGGGCATTCTAAACACATCCGTTGGGGATTCGTGAACACCGGCGATGAATAAATCCGACGGTCCTGACGAGAACTGCCCGGTCACGTTAAGACCTGTTGAAATTGCCGCGCAATTGGCACAGATTGACGCAAACAACTACAACAACGACTTTGTATATCAGAACAGTCCGAAAAGTGAGCACAGCTTTTCGGGTTCGCCCAATGAATTGATTGGGGTATGGCAAAGTTTACCGATTGAGGGGCTGTTGCTTGAAAAAGCGTCTGTTCGTTACAGGCCTGAATGGATTCGTCGGCCGTCATATCCAATCACGCCTGAACGCTGTCGACTCGCAGTGGCAACTGCTACCTATTGCCCCGGGCTACGACCTGCGCGAGCCAAAAAGCCTCGAAGGCCTATGGCCGGAACTGCCAGACGCAGTGATTCACCTGGCGGGGCAAACCTTCGTTCCCGAAGCCTTCCGTGACCCGGCCAATACCTTGCAGGTCAACCTGCTGGGCACCCTCCACCTGTTGCAAGCACTCAAGGCCCGCGGCTTCAGCGGCACCTTCCTGTATGTCAGTTCAGGCGATGTGTATGGCCAGGTCAGCGAAAGCGCCTTGCCCATCGACGAACACCAGCCACCCTGCCCGCGCAACCCCTATGCAGTGAGCAAGCTCTCGGCAGAATTGTTGTGCCTGCAATGGGGCATGACCGAGGGCTGGCCGGTACTTGTCGCGCGCCCGTTCAACCACATTGGCACCGGGCAAATGGACAGTTTTGTCGTCGCCAGCGCCGCCCGGCAGATCTGCCGGATCAAACAAGGCCTGCAACCGGCGCAACTGCAGGTCGGCGATATCGATGTGACGCGCGACTTCCTCGACGTCGCGGACGTGGTGTCGGCCTACCTGGCCTTGCTGGCGAAGGGCGAGCCTGGGCAGGTGTACAACATCTGCTCCGGCATCGAGCAGAGCGTACGTGGCCTGATCGAGCAATTGGCCGATCTGGCCCAGGTCCCAGTGCAACTGATTCAAGACCCTGCGCGCATGCGCCGTGCCGAGCAGCGGCGTGTCTGCGGCAGCCATGCCCGGCTGCACCAGACCACCGGATGGGCGCCTGAACTTACAACACAACAATCCTTGCGGGCGATCCTGTCCGACTGGGAGTCACGGGTACGACAAGAATGACAAAAAGTGCACTGATCACAGGGATCACCGGCCAGGATGGCGCCTATCTGGCCAAACTGTTGCTCGACAAGGGCTACCAGGTTTTTGGCCTGGTCGCACGGCGCAGCAGCGACTCGCGCTGGCGCCTGCGGGAAATGGGCGTGGAAGGTGATATCCACTACCTGGACGGCGACATGGCCGACGCCTGCTCGGTGCAGCGCGCAGTAATCAAGTCGGCACCCGATGAGGTGTACAACCTGGCGGCGCAAAGTTTTGTCGCGGCGTCCTGGGACCAACCCGTGACCACCGGAATCGTTGACGGCCTGGGCGTGACCCACCTGCTTGAAGCGATTCGCCAGTTCAGTCCACACACCCGTTTCTACCAGGCCTCGACCAGCGAGATGTTTGGCTTGATCCAGGCCGCACAGCAGGACGAAAACACTCCGTTCTATCCACGCAGCCCCTACGGCGTGGCCAAGCTCTACGGCCACTGGATCACGGTCAACTACCGCGAAAGCTTCAACCTGCATGCCAGCAGCGGCATCCTGTTCAACCACGAATCGCCGCTGCGCGGAATCGAGTTCGTGACCCGCAAGGTCACCGACGCCGCCGCCCGCATCAAGCAGGGCAAACAGCAGGAACTGCGCCTGGGCAATATCGACGCCAAGCGCGACTGGGGTTTTGCCGGTGACTATGTCGAAGCCATGTGGCTGATGCTGCAACAGGACAAGGCCGACGACTATGTGGTTGCCACCGGCATCACCACCACGGTGCGCGAGATGTGCCAGATCGCCTTCGATCATGTGGGCCTCAACTACCGCGACTTCGTGAAGATCGACCCGGCGTTTTTCCGCCCGGCCGAAGTCGACGTGTTACTCGGCAACCCGGCCAAGGCTCAACGGCTGCTGGGCTGGAAACCGAAAACCGATTTGCAGACCCTGATCCGCATGATGATGGAAGCGGACATGAAACGCGTCGCCAAGGAGTAGGTCATGTTCGAAGATCAGTACGGCAGGACAGTCTGAATGCTCCTCAACCTTTATCGCTCACTGCGCAGCTATCGGGGTTTCATCCTCGGCAGCGTCAAGCGCGAGTTCCAGTCGCGTTATCGCAACTCTCTGTTCGGTGCCTTGTGGACCGTGCTCAACCCACTGTCGATGATCGTGGTGTACACGGTGATCTTCTCCCAGATCATGCGCGCCCGGTTGCCGGGCGTGGAGGATGGGCTGGCCTATAGCGTGTACCTGTGCGCCGGGCTGCTGACCTGGGGGCTGTTCTCCGAGATCACCCTGCGCAGCCAGAGCATGTTCCTGGAAAATGCCAACCTGCTGAAGAAGATCAGCTTCCCCAGGATTTGCCTGCCGGTGATTGTGCTGCTCAACGCCGGGATCAACTTCGCAATCATCCTCGGCCTGTTCCTGGGCTTTTTGCTGATCACCGGGCGCTTGCCCGGCATGGCGTTGTTGGCGCTGGTGCCGTTGCTGGCCCTGCAAGTGATGTTCTCGGCCGGGCTGGGGATGATTCTTGGTGTACTGAACGTGTTCTTCCGGGATGTCGGGCAATTCTTCGGCATCCTCCTGCAGTTCTGGTTCTGGCTGACGCCCATCGTCTACCCGATGTCGATCCTGCCCGAAGGCATCCAGCGCGTCCTGGCGCTCAACCCGCTGACCGCCTTGATGCACAGCTACCAGAATGTGTTTCTCTACAACCAGTGGCCGGACTGGAGTTCGCTGACCCCCGTGCTGGTGATCGGCCTGCTGTTCTGTGTGATGGGGCTGCGGCTTTTCCGCCAGCGTGTCGGTGAAATGGTGGATGAGCTCTGATGGGAACCATACGCGTCAGTGGCCTGGGCAAGGCCTACAAACAATACCCGAACCGCTGGAGCCGGCTGATTGAATGGCTGGTGCCCTTCTCCCGTCCTCGCCATCAACAGCATTGGGTACTGCAGGGCGTCGATTTCGAAATCCCGGCCGGTGAAGCCGTGGGCATTGTCGGGGTCAACGGTGCCGGCAAAAGTACCCTGTTGAAAATGATCACCGGCACTACCCAGCCCACCTGCGGGCAGATTCATCTGCAAGGCCGCGTGGCGGCCCTGCTGGAATTGGGTATGGGTTTCCACCCGGATTTTACCGGTCGGCAGAATGCCTTCATGGCCGGTCAGTTGCTGGGTATGCAAGTCGAGGAGATCGAGGCGCTGATGCCGGAGATCGAAGGGTTTGCCGAGATCGGCGAAGCCATCGATCACCCGGTGCGCACCTATTCCAGTGGCATGCAGATGCGCCTGGCGTTCAGTGTGGCTACCGCGCGCCGACCCGACATCCTGATCGTCGATGAAGCGCTGTCGGTCGGTGATGCCTACTTCCAGCACAAGAGCTTCGAACGCATCCGTAGCTTTCGCCGCGCCGGCACCACGTTGCTGATCGTGTCCCACGATCGCTCGGCCATCCAGTCGATCTGCGACACCGCGATCCTCCTGGAGAAGGGCCGCATGGCCATGCACGGCAAGCCGGAAGAAGTCATGGACTACTACAACGCCATGCTCGCCGAGCGCGAAGGCCAGATCGTGCGCCAGGAAATGCTCGCCAACGGCCAGGTGCAAACCATCTCCGGTACCGGTGAAGCGACCATCCACAGTGTGCGCCTGCTGGACCAGCGCCAGCGTTCGGTGGAAGTCGCCGAAGTCGGTCAGCCCATGGTGTTGGAGGTGCAGGTGGATGTTCGCCAGGACATCGAACGCCTAGTGCTGGGCTTCATGATCAAGGACCGCCTCGGCCAGGCGATCTACGGCATCAACACCCACCGACTCGACCAGGCGCTGACGGACCTGCACGCCGGCGAGCGGGTGACTTACCGCTTTGCGTTCCCCATGCGCCTGGGCAAGGGCAACTACTCCGTGGCCCTGAGCCTGTCACGCCTGGACTCGCACCTGGACCGCAACTTCGAATGGCGCGATTACGGCCTGGTGTTCCACGTGATCAACAACCGCCAGGAAGACTTTGTCGGCTGCTCGTGGCTGGAGGCACAAACCAGCATCACCCGTTCATCAGAAACCTCGGTACAACCTCAGGCGCCGGAGACCGCCCCATGACACGACTGCTGGTTGAATGCACCTATGTGTTCGAACACCCGCAAGCCAACTCGGGTATTCAGCGCGTGGTGCGCAACGTCATTACCGAGCTGCCAAGAAACAACCCGGCCGTCGAATGCATTCCCGTGGTGATGCTCAAGGGCGCGCTGTATCAAGTGACCAGCCTGGCGCCACTCAAGGTGCCCAAGCTGGACCTGATGGGCGTGCGCGTACGGCTGGAGCAGATCGCCAACCGGTTCTGGCTGATGCACCGCACGCTGGAGCGGCGCACGCCGTTTCGCCAATCCCGGTTCGCTCGCCGAGTGTTGTATGTAGGCTGCCGGCTGGCGGCATTTGCCGCGTTGAGCGTGCCGATCCGGCTGCTCAATTACTGCCTCAGGCGCCAGGAGATCCCCACCCGCTGCCAACCCCTGCAGCATCAGGCGGGTGATCAACTGGTGCTCCTGGACTCTTCCTGGCACGCCGATTTTTTCCCCCTGGCCGAACAACTCAAGCGCGATGGCGTGGGCATTGTCTCGGTGATCTATGACTTGATCCCGCTGACCCACCCGCAGTTCTGCGACGCCGGACTGGTCCGGGTGTTCAACGACTGGTTCGACTGGATCGCGAAGACCGCCGACGGTTACGTGGCGATTTCCGCGACCATTGCCGATCAGGTACGCGATGAGATGCTGCGCCGTGTCGGGCCCGAGCAAGTGGCGCAACGCTGGTTCGACCACTTTCACCTGGGCAGCGAGCTGGACCTGTGCGACGACGCGTTGCCGGTGGAGCCGGCCCTCAAGCAGATGTTCAAGAACAAAGACCCGGTGTACCTGATGGTCAGCACCATCGAGCCGCGCAAGAACCACGCCTACCTGCTCGATGCGTTCGAGCTGGCCTGGGCCAAAGGTTCGCGCGCGCGGCTGTGCATTGCCGGGCGCATCGGTTGGAAGTGCGATGCGCTGATCGAGCGGATCCGCCAGCACCCGCAGCTCAACCAACGCCTGTTCATGTTCAATGACCTCACCGACAAGAGCCTGGAGTACGCCTACTCCAACGCCACTGCGCTGGTCTTCCCGTCCTATGTCGAAGGGTTCGGCCTGCCGCTGGTGGAGGCCATGCAGCGCGGTTTGCCGGCGATGGGCAGTGACATCCCGGTGTTCCGCGAGATCGGTGGTCCGTTCATGGCGTATTTCGATTTGAGCAACCCGCAGACCCTGGTCGATCTGATGTCGCAGTTGGAAACCACCGGCACCTTCCCGGCGGAGCGCGACGTCAAGGAGTGGCGCTGGCTGGGCTGGCGCGAGGCCAGCGCACAACTGGTGGAGCGCGTCCTGCGCCATGTGCGCAAGACCCCGACGACGGTTGAGAGGCAGCATGCAGATTGCTCTTAATGCGCGAATCCTGCAGGCGCCACGCACTGGCATTGGCCATTACCTGGCGGAGCTGGTCAACGCCCTCGGCCAGGAACCGGACATCACGCTGTCGTTGTTCCACGGCTGGGGCTGGAGCTCCCAGCTGCCGAGCGCCGCGATGCCCGGTTACTCACGGCTGAGCCCGGTGCTGCGGCAGATCCCCGGGGCGTATCAGGCACGCCGCTGGCTGGAGCAACGGCGCTTCGATCAGGGCCGCCCCGGCAACATCCAGCTGTACCACGAACCGAGCCTGTGGCCGCTGGCATTCAAGGGGCCGACGGTCGTCACCCTGCATGACCTGACGCACGTGCACTACCCCGCCACCCAGCCGGCGGCACGCTTGAAAGAGATCGAGCGACGCCTGGAACAGGGGGTGAAACAGGCCAGCCTGATCCTCACCGATTCCCAGTTCATTGCCGATGAGGCACAAGCGTATTTTGGCCTCGGTCCGGAACGCTTCGTGGTCGCCCCCCTGGGAGTCGCTCCGCGTTTTCACCCCCGTACCGACTCGACCTTGCACCCGGTACTGCAGGCGCATGGGGTGGAGCCGCGCGGCTACTTCCTGTGCGTCGGCACCCTGGAGCCGCGCAAGAACCTCGGGCTGGCCCTGCGCGCCCATGCCCAACTGCCGGAATCGCTGCGCCAGCGCATGCCCTTGCTGATTGTCGGGATGGCCGGCTGGAAAGCCCAGCAGCTCGACGATGAACTGCGCAAAGGCCTGGCCAGCGGGCATGTCTGCCTGCTCGGGTACCTGCCCGATGAGGAAGTCGCCCACTTGGTGGCCGGCGCCCGGGCCCTGGTATTTCCATCGATCTATGAAGGTTTTGGCCTGCCCGTGCTGGAGGCCATGGCCAGTGGTACCCCGATCATCCTCACCCGACGCTCGGCCATGCCGGAGGTCGCGGGGGCTGCGGGCAACTATATTGAACCCGAGGACCTGCACGGCTTGCGTGATGCCATGAGCCGGCTGGCCGACGATCAAGTGCATTGGCAGGTAAGCCGAGAAGCCGGGCTGCAACAGGCGAAGCTTTTTTCCTGGGATCGCTGCGCGACGCTCACCGCGCGCGCCTATCGCCAGGTTTTAGGAGGTTGAATGCGCGTCCTACATTTCTATAAAACCTATCTGTCGGAAACCTTCGGCGGCATCGAGCACGTGATGTTCGAACTCTGTGAAAGTGGCGCCGCCCATGGCATCGAGAGCCAGGTGCTGACATTGAGCGCCAACCCCGTGCCGGCGGTTATCCCATTTGGCCAGCACCAGGTGCACCGAGCCAAACTCGATGTGCAGATCGCCTCCACCGGGTTCTCCTACAGCGTGCTCAAACAGTTTCGTGAGCTGGCGGCCGAAGCTGACGTGATCAACTATCACTTCCCCTGGCCGTTCATGGATGTAGTGCATTTTCTCAGCGGCATGAACAAACCGAGCGTGGTGACCTACCACTCGGACATCATCCGCCAGAAGCTCCTGCTCAAACTCTACCAACCGTTGATGACGCGGTTTCTGGCCAGCGCCGATCGGATTGTCGCAGCCTCGCCGAACTACCTGCATACCAGCGAAGTGCTGAAAAAATTCCCGGACAAGACCCGGGTCATTCCCTATGGCCTGAACAAGGCCGCCTACCCCACGTCTGACCCTGAGCGTATGGCCCGTTGGCGGGAGCGCCTGGGCGAGCGCTTTTTCCTGTTCGTCGGGGTGATGCGCTACTACAAAGGGCTGCACATCCTGCTCGAAGCCCTCAAGGGTGTCGATTACCCGGTGGTGATCGTCGGTGCCGGGCCGCTGGAGGCCGAATTGCACGCGCAGGCCGCCGCACTGGGCCTGCGCAATATCCAGTTCCTCGGTCGTCTCGACGATGAGGACAAGGCCGCCTTGCTGGAGCTGAGCTATGCCATCGTGTTTCCTTCGCACCTGCGCTCGGAAGCCTTTGGCATTTCGCTGCTGGAAGGGGCGATGTATGGCAAACCGATGATCTCCAGTGAGATCGGTACCGGTACCAGCTATATCAACAGTCACGGCGAAACCGGGCTGGTGGTGCCACCAAGCGACCCACCGGCCTTGCGCCAGGCCATGCGTACCCTGTGGGATAACCCGCAACAGGCCGCCGCCATGGGCATCAAGGCCGAGGCTCGTTACCGGCAGTTGTTCAGCGCTGAAGAAATGGGTCGCCAGTGGGCGGCGCTGTACGAGGAAGTGCTGGCCGAGAAGTCACTGTCCTATGCCTGAACGGCGCCAGCGTAGAGCCAGCGCCGCCGGACGCCGCACGACCTGCTCCACCTGCAGCGTCCACAGCCTTTCAGCGCCTTGGCAGGCCGCCACTTGCGGCCCGTCGAGGATGATTTCGCTACGACCACTGAGCTGCAGCACATCACCCGTGGTGAAATCGATGAACAGCAGCCCCGCTCGGGGATTGAGCAGCAGGTTGCCCAAGGTATTGAAGTGGCGGTTGCCGGCAAAGTCGGGGATGGTCAGGCGATTGCCCTGCACCTCGACAAAACCGGCATCACCGCCACGATGGGAAACATCCACCGCCCGTGAGTTATCCACATCCACATAGCTGGCGACAAAGAAGGTGTCGGCTCTGCGAATCAGCGCCCGGGCCGCGTCATCCAGGGCATCCAGGTAGTGCACGATGCGCGCGGATGGGTCGGCCAGCGGCACTGACTCGAACTGGCGGACCTGGACGTACTGCGGGCAATTGCCGAAGGCCTGCTCGACCGTAACACTCAACCCCAACTCATCGACCGTCAACACCCGGCCATTGAGGCGGTTGCGCCGACGACTGTGCAGTTCGATCCCCAGTAACCCGATCGCCGCGCCGGCCCGTACCTGCGCCGGATCATCGAGACTGGGCAGGCTGTCCAGGCGCAACCGCGCAGGTTGCGGTGAATGGGCAAAACCGGGTGGGCCCTCGAGAACGCTGGCCCAAGGATTACCTTGGGCGTCGACTGCACCGAACAGCATGAAGGGTAACTGAGCATAGAACTGGCGATGTTGCTCCGGCATCTCGGTGCGGATCACCTTGCGCCCGAACGCCTCCATGCGTTCGGCAACTCCCACCAGGGTTTGCAACTGCCGCTCACCTGCGTGCCAGGGTGAAACGTCCATCACACAACTCCCCTGCGCACTTGGCGCAGTTTCAGGCGGTTTGCAGGCCGGCGACAGTGCGAGGCATCGCCACGAAACCCGGCAGCGCTTCGATTCGCGCCAGCCACGCCCGCACGTTGGTGTACTCGTCCAGGGCAACATTGCCTTCCGGGGCGTGGGCGATGTAGCTGTAGCCGGCAACATCCGCGATGGTCGGCTCATCACCCACCAGGTAGCGGGAGGTGGCGAGTTCCTGATCCATCACCTTGAGCAGTGCGTGGGCGCGGGCGATGACTTCTTGCGCGTTGTGGGAGGCGCCAAATACCGTGATCAGGCGCGCGGCGGCCGGGCCATAGGCGATTGGCCCGGCCGCCACCGACAACCAGCGCTGCACCCGGGCAGCGCCCACGGGATCGGCAGGCAGCCAACGGCCCTGGCCATATTTTTGCGCCAGATACAGCAAAATGGCGTTGGAATCAGCCAGCACCACGCCTTGATCATCGATCACCGGCACCTGGCCAAACGCATTCAACGCGAGGAAATCGGCTTGCTTGTGCTCACCTTTCGCCAGATCGACAAAAATCAGTTCGGTGGGCAAATCCAGTAAAGACAGCATCAGCTCCACCCGATGGGCGTGGCCGGAGCGAGGGAAGTTGTAGAGTTTGATGCTGTGCATGGTCGACTCCAGAGGGGGAAATCGCGCCGCTCAGGAGCGAACCGCGCTGATGGAGTCCATCTTGCGTCAGCTGAAAAAACAACAGAATCACCAGAAAAGGCAATCCACCATTTCACCCACCGCAATAATGCTTCAGCCGCGTAATGCCGGATGCTCGCGCAGCGCCTGCACTGCGTAGTCGACAAAACTGCGCACCCGCGCCGGTGCCTTGCGCCCACCTTGATACACCACGTGGATAGGCAACGGTGGCAGCTCAAAATCCTCGAGGACAATTTCCAGCTCACCGGCTGCCACCTTGTCCGCCACCTGATAGGACAACACGCGGGTCAACCCCAGGCCCAGGGTTGCTGCCGTGATGGCCGCCTGATTGGCCGTCACCACCATGCGTGGCTCCAGGCGCACACTCATCGAGGCGCCCGCCGCCATAAAGGGCCAACTGCGCTGCTGCCCGATGGCAGAGGTGGCAATAATCCGCGCGCGGGTGAGTTCCTCTGGGTGCAGGGGGTGACCAAAACGCCTGAGGTAGTCGGCAGAGCCACACACCACCCGGCGTACCTCACCGACCGCAATCGCGTACTGGCTGCTGTCCGGCAGCTCGCCAATACGCACCGCAACATCAACGCCCTCCTCGACCAGGCTCACCACCCGGTCCACCAGCAATGCATTGATGCTGACCTGCGGATACTGCTCAAGAAAGCCCACCACTACCGGCGTGACATACAAATCGCCAAACAGCACCGGCGCGGTAATCGTCAATTGCCCCCGGGGGTCGGCATGACTACCCGCCGCCGACTCTTCGGCGTCCTGAATATCGGCGAGAATCCGTCGACAGTCTTCCAGGTACCGCTGCCCCGCTTCTGTCAGTTGCACAGTGCGCGTGGTGCGAATCAGCAACTGCGCACCGATCCGCACTTCCAGCGCCGCCACCGCCCGGGTCACGCTGGCAGCCGACAGCCCAAGGCGCCGGGCTGCCGCCGCGAAGCCCTGGTCATGGGCCACGGCCATGAACACCTGCATTTCCTGAAAACGGTCCACTGCCTGTCCTCGGGCTGGAGTGCTTGGTTTGCAAGAAAAGCACAGAGGCTGCCAACGCAGCAACCAACGCTCCTACTAGCGGGATGTGCGACAAGCTGCCGAACGCAATGGTGATGCTGCCGAGTACTCCACCCAGTGCTGTGCCCAGGTTGAAGGACGCGATATTCAATCCGGCGGCCACGGCGGTTGATTCCGGGATATAGCACTGGGCCTGTTTCAGCAGACGCAGTGTCAACATGGTCACGATGGAAAAGAAAAAGACCCCCAATGTGCCGACCAAGAGCGTCATCATGAGCGCAGAGCCACTAAACCAATAAAGTCCGATCAAGTTTATGGCCAAGCCCGCCAATGCCATCACGGTGCTGCGGTTGGCGTCCATCTTGTCCACAAGATAGCCGCCAAGCAGATTCCCCACGATGGAGCACAGGCCAAACAGCAGCATGCCCAGACTCAGCCGCTGCACGTCCACCTCGGTGATTCTCAGCAAGTAGGGAGAGACGAAGGTGAAGAATGAAAAGGTCGCAATGCTCACCAGTACGCCGATGCCGGCGGTGATGAGCAATTGCGGATGGGTGATGGCCTTGATCCCTTTCCATGCGCTCGCTTGCCTGCTGTCCGAAGGCTCTGTGCTGCTGGTCATGAAAAGCAGCAGTCCGAGCATGCTCAACAGGCTGAGTACCCCGATAGACAGGAAAATGCCCCGCCATGACCAGATGCTGCCCAGAAACGTGCCAATCGGGACGCCGAAGGCGAGCGCGAGGGTCAAACCTATCCACACCACGGATAGCGCCCGTCCCGAACGCTTCTGATCAACCAGCTTCGTCGCGGCATCCGATGCTACCGCCATGAAAACACCATGGCCCAGGCCCACCAGAAACCGGATCACCAGCAGCATCGACAGATTCGGCGAAAGGCTCATCAGCACGCTGCCGACAGCGAGGACCGCCATGGCAAGCATCAGAATGTGCTTGTCCCTCCAGTGCGAGACGAGGGCTGTGATGAACGGTGCGCCAATGGCTGCGCCCATGGCATAAGCGGCAATAGCGGTGCCAACTGCAGCAATTTTTGAGTCGAGGTCGGCCGCGATGGCGGAAACCAAACCTGCGACGACAAACTCGGAGAGGCCGAATGCAAAGGTACACAATGAAAAGACATAAATGGCGGCAGGCATGGCAGTCCCTGGTTCGACAATAGTGGAGTGACCTTGGGCTCACTCTGGGATCGGGTGCTGCCGTACAGTAGTGCCAGTGCCTATGTTGGTAAAATACTGTTTTTATCGCGAAACAAGACGCTGAACGTCTCAATTGGTCAGTGGCAGAACAGCGCCTCGGACTGCCTCGATTAGCCGGTCCCGGATCGGCGAGTCCTGATTCGCGTTCCACGCCATCAGCAGGTCCAAATGCAGCAGTTCTTCGGGCGCATCCACGATGATGGGGCGAAAGACAATGTCTTCATGCATTCCCATCGCCAGCGATGCGGGTACCAGGGCAATGCCGAACCCGCTGGCCACTAACGCGATCAAGGTTTGCAATTGCCGTGCTTGTTGAACAATGTTTGGCAGGAACCCTGCGGCTTGGCAAAGACCGATAAGTTGATCGTGAAAGCCTTGCCCCAGCGGTCGGGGCGATGCCACGAAAGCCTCGTCCTTGAGTAACGCCAACTCGATGGATGCGTGATCCTCAAGCCGATGCCCAGCAGGCAGCGCGACGCATATCGGCTCGCGCAGGATAGTCTCGAAGCGCAGATGGGGCGTGGTCGTCCCCGGCGTGCGCATGAAGCCGATATCAGCAGCGCCGCTCTCCAGCGCCTCCACCTGCTCGTGGGTCGTGGCCTCCTTCATGGTAAACGCTACCCCTGGCGACGCGAGCCGGAAGCCCCGTAGCGCCCGCAGCAACGGGGCATAGGACACAATGTTGATGAATGTCATCGTGAGGTGGCCCTCGAGCCCTTCGGCGACACGCCGGGTATGCGTCACGCCCTCATCGAGAGACTGAAGAATGCACCTGGCAGTCTGCAGAAACGCTGTGCCGGCAGGCGTCAACAATACGCTGCGGTTCGTGCGCTCGAACAGCGGGAAACCAATCTCGCTCTCCAGCCGGCGAATGGCTTGGCTCAGGGGCGGCTGAGCCATATGCAGGCGCACCGCAGCCCGATTGAAGTGCAGTTCTTCGGCAACGGCAATGAATTGCTGTAGCAGGCGAGTTTCGATCATTGAAACCTCCAAAGTCTTATTGAGTTTGATCATTCTGACTGATAGTCGGCTTCATCGAGGCTTGAGCGCTTGACGGATTCGGGTTCGGCATTACTCGCGATATGTCTTAAAATAGCCGGTTGCCGAAAGAACCGTCATGGCCATAGCCATGAAGGGCTTTCATCCTTTACAAATAAATGTGGTGAAGATGAACAAGCCTTTCATTTCGCTGTGCCCTGAAATTACTCGGGCGCACGCACTGACGCTGATGGATTGGTTGGAGGATGAGCGCGTCACCTGTTATCTGAGCGATTCGCGTCATGTTTCCCGCTCCATCGAGCAAGTCATCGATCGGACTCAATCGCCGATCCTGACCCATCTATTCAACCGGGGCGGCCGATTCTTCATGGCCTATGACCGGTATGACGCCCCGGTGGGCTTTGTCCGTCTGATCAAGACCGGCTCAAATTGCGAGATAGTCCTGGTCATCGGAGACAGCGACAAATGGGGCAGAAACCTTGGCGCCCGCACGATCCGCGAAGGCATGAAACTGGCCTTCCTCGACATGCGGGCCGAGAAACTCATCGCCAAGATCCACCCGGACAACGCGCGCTCGCTGAAAGCCTTTTTGCGCAGCGGCTTTGTGCTTGAGAGCGAAACGCCGACATTGAAGTCATTTTCCATGACGGCGGGGCGCTACCTCCAGCGCTTGCGCGAAGGTGCCGTTGACGACTCCACCAGGATCTACATCACTGAAATCGACAAGGCCAGGCTCGAGAGTCTAATCGTGCTCGAGCAAGGCCCGACCGTGGTTGAACTCGAACATGAGCTTGAGCGAGCCATTGTCGTCAAGCCGCAGCAGGTGGCGTGCAATGTCGTCACGATGAACTCCAGGGCCTTGCTGCAGCTGGACGACGAAGAGATCGAAGTGGTCCTGGTCTACCCCGAAGACGCGGACAGCAACGCAGGGAAGCATTCCGTGTATTCCGACATCGGCGCCGCCATCCTGGGCTATCAGGAGGGGGACGCCATCGACTGGCGAATTTCTGACCGAACCCGCCGGATTGAAATCAGGAAAGTGCTTTACCAGCCGGAGGCGGCGGGCGATTTCCACCTGTAACTTCGCCTTTTGCTCAGTGTTCGTCCATCAGGTGCGAGGATCCCGGCCCGTTGGACGGTCAAGGGTAGGAGCGAAGCCAGTTGCGAAAGGCAGGAGGCGGTGGGACAGACCCAGCCGGCTCCTGCGTTGTGGTCAACAAAAGTTAAACCTTAGGCCAAGATTATCTATGCACTCCCTCTGGGTCAAAAACGCACCAGCGCCAACACAAACCACCTATCACATCTGTTGGTCACCGAACTTGTAGCGTTGGTTTCAACACATAAAAATGCCCAGCATTTGACTCAGACGTTTACCTACGGCCTCTGCATCAAATTGTGTCCCCATAACAATGACACCTACGCCATGCTGTTGCTGGAACTCAATATCCTCCAACTGTCGTACCGCCCCGCCCCGCGGAATCACAAGCAAAGAAGCGTCCGGCTTACGCCCCAGCCAGCGTAAGCTGTCATGGTACAAATGCGCTGACTTCATCCCGTCCAGCACACCGAAACGACTTGAGCGATACTTGGCGTCTAAAACTATAAAACGCTGCGGGCCTGTTACATCCGATAGGGTGATGGCTATGTCAGGAACTCGACGTCGAGACAGACTCGAAAAGTCGTTGTAAGGCCTTTTGTCGACTGCCGGGCATACAACCTGCAGCCAAATATCAAGCGTGACCCCCTCATGCTTGGCGCGCCATAGCACACGATCAGTGGTTTTGAAGCGACTGCACTTCCACTCGAAATGAGGCAACAGCTGCTTGAGCGCGCTCACCGCCATCACGTAGCACCAACGCTCATAGATTTCCCAGGTGGGACTGATCCATAAAGACTCCTCCCCGACCTCTCCACTGATACCAGAGCGCAGGGCATACCAGCCGTAACGATACGCCCGCGCGTAAGCCGGATGGGCAGAGATCGCATTCAATCCCGCTGCAGACAGACGCCGAGACTTCAGGTTTCTGAATGGCTGAGCACGCTCCAGAAGCTCAAGCTTTCGTTGCAAAGCGGCCAGATACGCAATCCGTCGCCCCAAGCGGGGCGTCAATGGCGATCGAGTTTCACTAACACGGGTCTTGCTCGCCACTGTCGCCAAAGCACTGCTGACCTTCCGACACCGCCGTATCACCTCAGACAGTACTAGCCCCATCGCTTGGTTCGCCGGGTTGTCCTGATCCTCGTAGGCTTTTGAGACATCGAAATAAACAGTATTGAGAGGTGGTCTCTCAATAGGCCCCGGGTGTAACAACGCCAACCCTGATGGATTGCGAAGCGCCTTACGAATCGCAGAACCATCCAGACTTTTGATCTGATGGGCACTGACAGGTTGCCGCTGACGGCGCAAGGACGTTAAAGGTTTGTGGGTTACCTGCTTGAGACCTGCCAGCAGCCGATCACCATACCGACGCAATCGCGCATATTGAAGGTGGGGAGTAGTTATATCATTTTCACTGCCAATACCTCGTTGAGCCTCCTCGGTACCGAACAGCAAGACAGGATCAAACCCCTGAATAGCCTCCAGCATGGCCGCGAATGTCTCACCTCCCAGCTTGCTGGAGTCAGGTGCGACATCCAAGCGGTAGTGCCCTACATATTTATCTTGATCATCAAAGAGCTCAGCGCAGACCTCTCCTGCGTAGAACCCAGGCGACCAGCACCATACAGACGCACCTGCAACTTGAATTAGCTCCAGTCGCACATCGTCGACGAACAACGACCAGCCCTTCGTCGCGCTGAAGTGGTAGGTTAAGCGCTCGGAGAATCCCGAGGTGATCTCACCACGCACAACTGCAAATTGTACGCCTTTGGCAGTCGAACACTGAATGACCGGCATGGTTACCGCCAGAATCGCGTTGAACCGGTGTGCATTAGATCTTCATGCATGTCCCGGACTTTTCGGTGCGAGTCGGTCAGCCCCCTGCCTTCCAAGACCTTCTTGAGGGCAACAAATACTTCCTGAAAGCGCGGGCTATCTTCACCTCTGAGCTTGGGCAGCAGCTTGGCATAAACGACGTGATCCAGTGCATGTTCAAAACCGATGACCCCGCAGGCCTCGGTTTGCTCCACATATCCCAATACGTCGCTCAATGTACGCCACCCAAAATGCATGCGGGCGGGGCGCAGCACCTCCATCAATGCGTTCATCAGTGCACGAATGGTCGAACACTGATCATCGCTGAGCCCGCTCGTCTTCCAGCCAGGATAGCTGTCAACATCGATATCCCAGAACTCAATCACGGTGGCCCGATCTAAAACCTTATCGCTCAGCCCGTGAGTGGTTTCGTCCATGTTCACCGTCCCGATGATTACCAAGTTACTGGGATAAGGAATGCAGGAAGGAACACCATTGATCTCATCGGCCTGACCGTGCAGCTCAATTGCATCTCCCGTCTCCATCGAAGACAACAATGGTGCCAAATACTGCTCTGGGTGGGACAGGTTCATCTCATCCAGTACCAGCGTATAGGGTCTGCCCGGGTCCGAACTGGCCTGCAGGAGAAAATCCAGAAATCGCGTGCGCACGTACGACTCCGAGTCGAGCGGATTGACGTAGCCCAGCAGGTTGGAATAGTCGTGCCAACCCGGTTGGACTGGCACTATTAGTAGTCCTTCTTCGGGGCTGGCTTCGAGTTGCCACAAGCTCAATGCATAACCTCGGGCCAACTGCGTTTTACCTGCGCCGCTGAGCCCCGTCAGCACCGCAAGGTGTCGTCGTTTGTGACTCCACAATCCAGCATCAAGCTGTGCAATCAGCTCTTTTTTGAACGGAAAATCTTTCGAAAAGCCGTCAATGACTTGATGCAATGAAGGCCTTACCACCGACGTTGCGGGAATCGCCTTGAGACTCTCCGGTAACAACACGGCATCGGGCACCTCTGCGGCCGGCAGTGCCTGAGGCTCCCAGTCAATTCGCTGAGCCCATTCCTGCCCGGTACCCGTGAGGTGCAGTTCTTTGTCGAAAATGTGCGCCAACTGCAAGTGTTTGAACCAGTTAATCAAGCTAGTTGGACCAAAATCTTTGGTCCAACCAGGATTGGCTGTGCGCAATATCAGAATTGCTTCGCGGATAGTACGCGGACCTTGAGCCAGCGCATGGAGCAAGTAATCGAAACCCAAGATCCGGGTGATCATCAAATCTAGAACCTCATCAGGGTCACCAGACTCCAGAAAGGCCTCTCCTCGGGACGTCAGCACAAGGTCGCTGCCGTTTGTTTTGATGACACCCCACTCAGCGATCAGTGCATTGAACTGGGTATTCAAAGTAGACTTTTTGGCCGCCTGGTGCAGTGACTGCATATGCTCAATAAAGTCTTCCCGCGTGCAGCCCTCCAGCGCAAACTCGATCATTGCCCGAATCGTTTCAGTCCCGCCCCCAATGGAGAGCATGCCCCGCCTCCTGCGCGCAGCCGGAAGCGGGTTCAGTTTCTCCTTACCGGTAACAGGGTCTGATACCTCAGTGGGTTCAAACTCGGGGCTCTGTACATAATGAACGTACAGCATCCATGGTAATGCCAACCGTGCCGCACCCTCTTTAGATAGATGATCTGACACCGGCCCCAAGATTTCTTCGATACGATTCAACACCAGCTTGTGCAATACAGGCCGTGCCTCACCCCGAACAGGGATGCCAAGTAACGCTCCAAGTTCTTTAAGCTTGCGATAGTGCGCGATTGTCGTGAAGGCACCCGGACACAACAGTGCAAACACCCGGTACATTTTGAGCTTTGGGTTGCGCTTGGTGAGCAGACCGACAGACTTCGAAACTGACGATCTTGCGGCCTGTATCAACGATTCTTTTTCCGCCTCCGTAGGTGCGGCTGAAAAACCGGTCTTGAGGTCCCATAGCTGCTCAGCTATCGCCTGGGTACGGGCCACATTAGAAATGTCGACCTGGCCCATCCCGGTGGAAGTGACCGCCTCGTTATCCCAGAGGGCGAGCTGGAATTGCTCAGTCAAAAACTCTTCGCGGGTCACGTCTCGAACGCGCTCCATCCACTCAAGAAGCTCAGCAATCCACTGCTGATTTCCCGGCCTGGACAGCTCTTGATGTACGAGCGCTTCGCAGGCTGCCTTAAGCTGGCTTTCATCCTTCAAATCCAACACTTCGCTACCCTCCCGTGATAACGCAAATTGCCATTCAAATTTGACATGCTGCGCAGGCAATGGGTATCCCATGACTGCAACCCTGACCATTATTCAAGGACACTACTGGAACAACTCCAACTTAAATAAAAGAGTCACGTCCTTTTGACTGTTAGGACATAGCGTGTAAACGTCAGCGCGGTATTTTATACATCGGCGAGATACACACCGTGCTCGCGTTTCCGCGAGCTGATCAAGATCACGATGTTTCGGTAACAGTTAGACCGACTCAACAGCCAAATCAAGGCAAGCGTCCCCCCCCATCCACATAGGCCTTCGGCAAGATCACAAACCAAAATCGGACATATAGTGGAGGACATAAAAAGAAAAAGCCCCTGAAATCAGAGGCTTTAGGCATCGTGTCAAAAACTATTGTCTGAAATCCATGTTTTATTTCGCTGTGGATAACTTATTCCACAGTCACCGACTTCGCCAGGTTGCGTGGCTGGTCGACGTCAGTGCCCTTGAGCACGGCGACGTAGTACGACAGCAGTTGCAACGGAATGGTGTAGAGGATCGGCGACAGGATGTCGTGAATGTGCGGCATGTTCACCACGTGGGTGCCTTCGCCGTTGCTCATGCCGGCTTTCTCGTCGGCAAACACGATCAACTGGCCGCCACGGGCGCGAACTTCCTGCAGGTTGGATTTGAGTTTCTCCAGCAGCTCGTTGTTCGGCGCCACGGTGACCACTGGCATATCGTTGTCGACCAGGGCCAATGGGCCGTGCTTGAGCTCGCCCGCCGGGTAGGCTTCGGCGTGGATGTAGGAGATTTCCTTGAGCTTGAGCGCCCCTTCCATCGCCACCGGGAACTGTGCGCCACGGCCCAGGAACAGCGTGTGGTGCTTCTCGGCGAACAGTTCCGCGACTTTCTCGACGATACCGTCCATGGCCAGGGCTTCGCCCAGGCGAATTGGCAGGCGACGCAGTTCTTCGACCAGTTCGGCTTCCACGCCTGGGGCGAGGGTGCCGCGGACCTGACCCAGGGACAGGGTCAACAGCAACAGGCCGACCAGTTGGGTGGTGAACGCTTTGGTCGAAGCCACGCCAATTTCACGACCGGCCTGGGTCAGCAGGGTCAGGTCGGATTCACGCACCAGCGAGCTGATACCGACGTTGCAGATCGCCAGGCTGGCGAGAAAGCCCAGTTCCTTGGCGTTACGCAGGGCGGCCAGGGTGTCGGCGGTCTCGCCGGACTGGGAGATGGTCACGAACAGGGAGTCGGGTTGCACCACCACCTTGCGATAGCGGAACTCGCTGGCGACTTCGACCTGGCACGGGATCCCCGCCAGCTCTTCGAGCCAGTACCGGGCAACCATGCCGGCGTGGTAACTGGTGCCACAGGCAACAATCTGCACGTTGCGCACTTTGGCGAAGAGCTCGGCGGCTTGCGGGCCGAAGGCCTGTACCAGTACCTGGTTCTGGCTCAGGCGCCCTTCCAGGGTGCGCTGGACCACGGACGGCTGCTCGTGGATTTCCTTGAGCATGAAGTGCCGGTACTCGCCCTTCTCGGCCGATTCGGCGCTGTCGCGGTACTGCACCGACTCGCGTTCCACGGCCTTGCCGTCGACATCCCAGATCTGCACACGGTCACGCTGGATTTCGGCGATGTCGCCTTCTTCCAGGTACATGAAGCGGTCGGTGACTTGACGCAGGGCCAGTTGGTCGGAGGCGAGGAAGTTCTCGCCCAGGCCGAGGCCGATCACCAGCGGGCTGCCACTGCGGGCGGCAACCAGGCGATCCGGTTGCTGGGCGCTGATTGCAGCCAGGCCATAGGCTCCGTGCAGTTCCTTGACCGTGGCCTTGAGGGCAACGGTCAGGTCAGGCTGATCCTTGAGCTTATGGTTGAGCAGGTGGGCGATGACTTCGGTATCGGTGTCCGAGGTGAACACATAACCCAGGTCCTTGAGTTGTTCGCGCAGGACTTCGTGGTTCTCGATGATCCCGTTGTGCACCACCGCCAGGTCGCCGGAGAAATGCGGGTGGGCATTACGTTCGCACGGGGCGCCGTGAGTTGCCCAGCGGGTGTGGGCGATACCCAGGCGGCCGACCAGTGGTGTGGTTTCCAGGGCCTGATCCAGCTCACTGACCTTGCCCGGACGACGCACACGCTCCAGCGTATTGTCGTTGGTGAAGACTGCCACACCGGCGCTGTCGTAGCCGCGGTATTCGAGGCGCTTGAGGCCTTCGAGCAAAATGGCGGTGATATTACGTTCCGCTACTGCGCCAACAATTCCACACATGTTATTTCTCCTGGCTGACTGCCGCGCAAATCAAGTGAATGCCGCGGGCCTGAATCTGATCGCGCGCTTCGATGGGCAGGCGGTCATCGGTAATAAGGGTATGGACGCTGCTCCATGGCAGCTCCAGGTTAGGGATCTTGCGTCCGATCTTGTCGGATTCGACCATCACGATCACTTCGCGGGCCACATCGGCCATGACCCGGCTGAGGCCGAGCAGCTCATTGAAGGTGGTGGTACCGCGCACCAGGTCGATGCCGTCGGCACCGATGAACAACTGGTCGAAATCGTAGGAGCGCAGGACCTGCTCGGCCACCTGCCCCTGGAATGACTCGGAATGGGGGTCCCAGGTTCCGCCAGTCATCAACAGCACGGGCTCATGTTCCAGCTCGCTCAAGACGTTGGCCACATGCAGGGAGTTGGTCATGACCACCAGACCGGGCTGCAGGCCCAACTGGGGAATCATCGCTGCTGTGGTACTACCACTGTCGATGATGATGCGCGCATGCTCGCGAATCCGCTGCACGGCGGCGCGAGCGATGGCCTGTTTGTACTGGGAAACCGGCTGGCCGGGATCGCTGACCAGCTCCTGGGGCATGGTGATTGCGCCGCCATAACGCCGCAGCAGCAGGCCATGGCTTTCCAGTGCAGCCAGATCCTTGCGGATCGTCACTTCCGAGGTTTCGAAGCGTTTGGCCAACTCATCCACACTGACTTCACCCTGCTCGGTGAGCAAGGCAAGGATATTGTGTCGGCGTAGGGGCGTGTTGCGTTTCGACATGGATTGGTAAGTTTCGTTTCGAAAGATAACGAAAGCAATAAAAACCTATCAGCGAAACTTCGTCAAGCGGGCAGAAGAAAAAAGCTTCGCGGGCAAGCCTTGCTCCTACCAGGAGCAGGCTTGCCCGCGAATAAAGTGGATCATGAGCCTGTGGATAACTCAGACCTTCTTGATCTTCTCCGGGCGTTTCCAACCGTCGATATTTTTCTGCCTGGCCCTGGCCACTGCCAGTTGGAACTTATCCACATTGGTGGTGATCGTTGACCCAGCTGCGGTGGTTGCACCGGCAGAGATATCCACAGGCGCAACCAGGGAGTTGTTGGAGCCAATGAACACGTCTTCGCCCAACACGGTTTTCCATTTGTTGGCGCCGTCGTAGTTGCAGGTAATGGTGCCTGCGCCGATGTTGCTGCGCGCACCGATTTCAGCGTCACCCAGGTAGGTCAGGTGACCGGCCTTGGCTCCTTCCCCGAGGTGGGCATTTTTCAGTTCGACAAAGTTACCCACATGGGCCCGCGCTTCCAGGACCGTGCCCGGACGCAAGCGGGCGAACGGGCCGGCATCGCTGCCTTCACCCAGAACCGCGCCATCAATGTGACTGTTGGCCTTGACCACCACGCCTTTGCGCAGGGTGCTGTCCTTGATCACGCAGTTCGGGCCGATCTCCACGTCGTCCTCGATGACCACGCGACCCTCGAGAATCACGTTGATATCAATCAGCACATCCCGACCGACGGTCACTTCGCCACGCACATCAAACCGGGCCGGATCGCGCAATGTCACCCCCTGGGCCATCAGTCGACGGCTGGCTCGCAGCTGGTAATGACGCTCGAGTTCGGCGAGTTGCTTGCGGTCATTGGCGCCCTGAACTTCCATGGCGTCGTGGGGTTGTTCGGTAGCCACCACCAGGCCATCGCCGACGGCCATGGCAATCACATCAGTCAGGTAGTACTCGCCCTGGGCGTTGTTGTTGGACAACCGGCTCATCCAGTCACCCAGACGCTCGAAAGGCACCGCGAGAATCCCGGTGTTGCCTTCGGTGATGGCCCGCTCGGTCTCATTGGCGTCTTTTTGCTCGACGATGGCGGTGACCTTGCCCGCCGCATCACGCACGATCCGGCCATAACCGGTCGGGTCATCCAGCTCGACCGTCAACAAGCCCAATTGCTGCGGCGCTACGTGGGTAAGCAGGCGTTGCAGGGTCTCGACTTCGATCAGCGGCACATCGCCGTAGAGAATCAATACGGTATCGGCCGTGATGAACGGCACGGCCTGGGCTACGGCATGGCCAGTACCCAGTTGCTGGTCCTGCAGGACAAAATTCAGGTCATCCGCCGCCAGGCGCTCACGCACGGCGTCGGCGCCGTGGCCGATCACCACGTGAATACGCTGTGGCTGAAGCTGCCGGGCGCTGTGGATAACATGGCCAAGCATCGAGTTGCCCGCCACAGGATGAAGTACTTTGGGCAAGGCTGAACGCATGCGGGTGCCTTGACCTGCGGCGAGGATAACGATTTCTAGTGACATGACTGGCTACCAATCCTGGGTGGTCAGCGGCTGCGACCAAGAGGTGAATTGCAAAAAATAAAAAGGGTAGCCGAGGCTACCCTTTTTAATCAATCACACAACAAGCGGGAGGCGATTAGCCGCCGAACTTCTTGCGGATCTGCTGGACGGTGCGCAGCTGAGCTGCAGCCTCGGCCAGACGTGCGGAAGCAGAGCCGTAATCGAACTCGGCGCCGCGCTCATGCAGGGCCTTCTCGGCAGCCTTGACGGCTTCCTGAGCGGAGGCTTCATCCAGGTCGGCAGCACGTTGCACGGTATCGGCAAGTACCTTGACCATATTCGGCTGAACCTCGAGGAAACCACCGGAGATGTAGAACACCTCGGCTTCCCCGCCTTGCTTGATCAGGCGGATCGGACCCGGTTTCAGATTAGTGATCAGCGGCGCGTGACCCAGGGCGATACCAAGATCACCCAGTGCACCGTGCGCAATCACCATCTCGACCAGACCGGAAAAGATTTCTCCTTCCGCGCTGACGATGTCGCAATGGACTGTCATAGCCATCTGATTGCCTCAACCTAAATTAGCGCCCGTCGCCGGGCGCCTGGATTACAGTTTCTTGGCTTTCTCGATCGCTTCTTCGATGCCGCCAACCATGTAGAACGCTTGTTCTGGCAGGTGGTCGTAGTCACCGTTGAGGATGCCTTTGAAGCCAGCAATGGTGTCTTTCAGGGAAACGTATTTACCCGAGGCACCGGTGAAGACTTCAGCCACGAAGAACGGCTGCGACAAGAAACGCTGGATCTTACGAGCACGGTTTACCAACTGCTTGTCGGCTTCCGACAGCTCGTCCATACCCAGGATCGCGATGATGTCCTTCAGTTCTTTGTAACGCTGCAGAACATACTGTACGCCGCGAGCGGTGTCGTAGTGGTCCTGACCGATCACGTTCGGGTCCAGCTGACGCGAAGTCGAGTCCAGTGGGTCTACCGCTGGGTAGATACCCAGGGAAGCGATGTCACGGGACAGAACGACGGTGGCGTCCAAGTGGGCGAAGGTGGTCGCTGGCGACGGGTCAGTCAAGTCATCCGCAGGTACGTATACCGCTTGGATCGAAGTGATCGAACCGTTTTTGGTCGAAGTGATGCGCTCTTGCAGAGTACCCATCTCTTCAGCCAGGGTCGGCTGGTAACCTACTGCAGAAGGCATACGGCCCAGCAGTGCGGATACTTCAGTACCGGCCAGGGTGTAACGATAGATGTTGTCGACGAACAGCAGAACGTCGTTACCTTCGTCACGGAACTTCTCGGCCATGGTCAGGCCAGTCAGTGCTACGCGCAGACGGTTACCCGGCGGCTCGTTCATCTGACCGTAAACCAGTGCCACTTTGTCCAGAACGTTGGAGTCCTTCATCTCGTGGTAGAAGTCGTTACCCTCACGAGTACGCTCACCCACACCGGCGAACACGGAATAACCGCTGTGCTCGATGGCGATGTTACGGATCAGTTCCATCATGTTTACGGTTTTGCCTACACCGGCACCACCGAACAGACCAACTTTACCGCCCTTGGCGAACGGGCAAACCAGGTCGATAACCTTGATGCCGGTTTCCAGCAGGTCGTTGCCGCCCGCTTGTTCTGCGAAGGTTGGCGCAGGACGGTGAATGCCCCAGCGCTCTTCGGTGTCGATTGGACCTGCTTCGTCGATCGGGTTGCCCAGAACGTCCATGATCCGGCCCAGGGTCGCTTTACCGACTGGTACGGAAATGGCTGCGCCGGAGTCGATGACGTCCAGACCACGCTTCAAGCCCTCGGTGGAGCCCATCGCAATGGTACGAACCACGCCGTCGCCCAGCTGTTGCTGAACTTCCAGAGTGGTTGCGGCCGCGCTTTGAACTGTCAGCGCGTTGTAGATGCTCGGTACGCTGTCGCGTGGAAATTCCACGTCGATAACGGCGCCGATGATTTGAACGATACGTCCGCTACTCATAGCTGGATCCTCTGAATATTTGAACCGTTAAACCGCGGCAGCGCCGCCGACGATTTCCGAGATCTCTTGGGTGATCGCAGCCTGACGCGCCTTGTTGTAGATCAGCTGCAAATCGCTGATCAAGTCACCGGCGTTGTCGGTAGCGTTCTTCATTGCGATCATCCGCGCCGCTTGTTCAGCTGCGTTGTTCTCGACCACCGCCTGGTAGACCTGCGACTCCACGTAACGGACCATCAAGCCGTCCAGCAGCTCCTTGGCATCCGGTTCGTAGAGATAGTCCCAGTGGTGCTTGAGTCCTTGATCCGGGGTTGCCACCAGCGGAATCAACTGCTCCACGGTAGGCTGTTGCGTCATGGTGTTGATGAACTTGTTGGATACCACGCTCAGGCGGTCGATACGGCCGTCCAGGTAGGCATCCAGCATCACCTTGACGCTGCCGATCAGATCATTGATCGATGGCTCTTCACCCAGGTGGCTGATAGCTGCTACGACGTTACCGCCGAAGTTGCGGAAGAAAGCCGCACCCTTGCTACCAACAACACACAGATCGATCTCGACGCCATTTTCGCGGTTTACCGCCATGTCCTTGACCAGGGCCTTGAACAGGTTGGTGTTCAAGCCACCACACAGACCACGGTCACTGCTCACTACTACGTAACCGACGCGCTTGATTTCACGGTCGATCATGAAGGGGTGGCGATATTCCGGGTTGGCGTTGGCCAGATGACCAATAACCTGGCGGATGCGCTCCGCGTAAGGACGGCTAGCAGCCATGCGCATTTGTGCCTTGCGCATTTTGCTGACCGCCACTTTTTCCATGGCGCTGGTAATCTTTTGCGTGCTTTTGATGCTCGCAATCTTACTGCGAATCTCTTTTGCGCCTGCCATGTAACACCTATCAGGTTAGCAAGCGGGAGCCTTGCGGCTCCCGCTGCGGCTTACCAGGTTTGGGTGGCCTTGAACTTCTCGATACCGGCTTTCATGCCAGCGTCGATTTCGTCATTGAAGTCACCCTTCACGTTGATCTTCGCCATCAAATCGGCGTGATCGCGGTTGAAGAAAGCAATCAGCGCTTGTTCGAAGCTGCCGATCTTGGCGATTTCAACGTCAGTCAGGAACCCACGCTCAGCGGCATACAGCGACAGCGCCATGTCAGCAATCGACATTGGTGCGTATTGCTTCTGCTTCATCAGCTCGGTAACGCGCTGACCATGCTCAAGTTGCTTACGGGTCGCTTCGTCCAGGTCAGAAGCGAACTGGGCGAATGCCGCCAGTTCACGGTACTGAGCCAGAGCGGTACGGATGCCACCGGACAGCTTCTTGATGATCTTGGTCTGAGCGGCACCACCCACACGGGATACCGAAACACCGGCGTTCACAGCAGGACGGATCCCGGAGTTGAACATGGCCGATTCCAGGAAGATCTGACCGTCGGTGATGGAAATCACGTTGGTCGGAACGAACGCGGAAACGTCGCCAGCCTGGGTTTCGATGATCGGCAGTGCGGTCAGGGAACCGGTTTTGCCGGTCACTGCGCCGTTGGTGAACTTCTCTACGTATTCTTCCGAAACGCGGGATGCGCGCTCCAGCAGACGGGAGTGGAGATAGAACACGTCGCCTGGGTAAGCTTCACGGCCTGGTGGACGGCGCAGCAGCAGGGAAATCTGGCGGTAAGCCACTGCTTGCTTGGACAGATCGTCATAAACGATCAGCGCGTCTTCACCGCGGTCGCGGAAGAATTCACCCATGGTGCAACCGGAGTACGGTGCCAGGAACTGCAGTGCTGCAGATTCCGAGGCGCTCGCAGCCACGACGATGGTGTTAGCCAGTGCGCCGTTTTCTTCCAGCTTGCGAACCACGTTGGCGATGGTCGATTGTTTCTGACCGATCGCTACGTATACGCAGAAGATGCCGCTGTCTTTCTGGTTGATGATCGCGTCGATCGCCAGAGCGGTTTTACCGATCTGACGGTCACCGATGATCAGCTCACGCTGGCCACGGCCGACTGGGATCATGGCATCGACAGCCTTGTAGCCAGTCTGTACAGGCTGGTCTACCGACTTACGCCAGATCACGCCTGGAGCAACTTTCTCGACCGCATCGGTCTCGGTGTTGTTCAGCGGACCTTTGCCGTCAACTGGGTTACCCAGTGCGTCGACTACGCGACCCAGCAGTTCCTTACCAACCGGAACTTCGAGGATGCGGCCGGTGCACTTGGCGCTCATGCCTTCAGCCAGGGACTGGTATGCGCCCAATACAACGGCACCTACGGAGTCCTGCTCCAGGTTGAGAGCCATACCGAAGACGCCGCCCGGAAACTCGATCATCTCGCCGTACATTACGTCGGCCAGACCGTGAATCCGCACGATACCGTCAGATACGCTGACGACAGTGCCTTCGTTACGGGCTTGGGAGGTCACATCGAGCTTTTCGATGCGGCCCTTGATAATTTCACTTATTTCGGAAGGATTGAGTTGCTGCATTGCTCTGCTGCCCCTTCAAACTCAAGATTTCAATGCTTCGGCAAGATTCGCGAGTTTTCCGCGAATCGAGCCATCGATTACCAGGTCGCCGGCGCGAATGATGACACCACCAATCAGGGCGGCATCCTCCGCAACTTGCAGGCGCACTTCCCGGTTGAGTCGTGCACTGAGAACCTTGGCGAGTTTGTCTTGCTGTTCTTGGTTCAATGCAAAAGCACTGGTGACTTCTACATCTACCGACTTCTCTTGTTCAGCCTTGTACAGGTCAAACAGAGCGGCGATCTCCGGCAACAGCGGGAGACGGTCGTTTTCGGCAACGATGTTGATGAAGTTCTGTGCCTTGGCATCAAACTTGTCGCCGCACACGTCAATAAACGTGGCGGCCTTGTCTGCGCTCGTCAGTCGCGGGGCCTTGAGCACGCGCTGCATGGTGTCGTCTTGCGACACTGCTGCAGCCAGGCCGAGCATGGCTGACCAAGAGGCCAGTTGCTGGTGGGCCTGGGCGTGCTCGAAGGCTGCCTTAGCGTAAGGTCGGGCCAACGTGGTCAATTCTGCCATGATCGCCCTCGCTTAAATTTCAGCAGCCAGTTTGTTTACCAGCTCCGCGTGCGCGTTTTGATCGATTGTGGCACCCAGGATCTTCTCGGCGCCGCCAACGGCCAGTGCACCCAGTTGGGTACGCAGCGCGTCTTTGACACTGTTGATTTCCTGCTCGATCTCGGCCTGAGCCTGAACCTTTACGCGTTCAGCGTCGATACGGGCTTTTTCAACAGCCTCTTCAACGATCTGATTGCCGCGCTTCTTGGCTTGCTCAATGATTTCGGCTGCCTGAGTTTTTGCTTCGCGCAGTTGTTGACCCGCTTTATCTTGGGCCAACTCCAGGTCGCGAGCTGCTCGGGCGGCAGCGTCCAGTCCATCCGCGATCTTCTTCTGACGTTCGTGCAAAGCCGCAATGACCGGAGGCCACACGAACTTCATGCAAAAAAGTACAAAAATTAAGAACGCAACGGACTGGCCAATCAGGGTTGCATTAATGTTCACGCCAACACCTCGCTCGTTCGTTGCACATCACACCAATCACTCGAAGGTTCGAGTGATTAGCCAGCGAGTTGACCAACGAATGGGTTCGCGAAAGTGAAGAACAGAGCAATACCAACACCGATCATGGTTACGGCGTCGAGCAGACCGGCAACGATGAACATTTTAACTTGCAGCATTGGAACCATTTCTGGCTGACGCGCTGCGCCTTCCAGGAACTTGCCGCCCAACAGGCCGAAACCAATTGCGGTACCCAGTGCGCCCAGGCCGATCAACAGTGCAACAGCGATAGCGGTTAGACCAACTACAGTTTCCATCTTTCCTCCCGACTTTTACGTCGTATGGTTTAGGTTTTTTAGATTAAAGCGGTAAAACAAATCGTTTCATCGTGCCCGTGATGGGCCCCCTCCCGCCGAGACGAGAGGGACATCAGACTAGCCTAAGCTGGTCTTAATGGTTCTCTTCGTGCGCCATCGACAGGTAGACGATGGTCAGCATCATGAAGATAAACGCCTGCAGGGTGATGATCAGGATGTGGAACACAGCCCACGCCCACTGCAGAACTACGCCCAGGCCGCTAAGCCAGAGCAGACCACTGCCGAACATCACAGCGATCAGAATGAACACCAGTTCGCCGGCATACATGTTGCCGAACAGACGCAGGGCCAGCGAGATTGGCTTGGCGATCAGCGTCACGAACTCCAGCAGGAAGTTCACCGGGATCAGCAGGGCTTGAACGAAGACGTTCTTGCTGCCGAACGGGTGCAGGGTCAGTTCGCCGATGAAACCGCCGATGCCCTTGACCTTGATGCTGTAGAAAATGATCAACGCGAACACCGACAGGGCCATGCCCAGGGTAGCGTTCGGGTCAGTGGTCGATACGGCACGGAACGGAATGTGCGGATCGCCAGAGATCATCATGGCCAGCTGAGGAATCCAGTCAACCGGGATCAGGTCGACGGCGTTCATCAGGAAGACCCAGACGAAGATGGTCAGTGCCAGCGGTGCAATCACCGGGCTACGGCCATGGAAGCTGTCTTTCACGCTGCCATCGACGAATTCGACCAATACTTCAACGAAGTTCTGCAAAGCACCTGGTTGACCGGAAGTCGCTTTCTTCGCCGCCATGCGGAAAAGAAGTACGAAAATCAGACCCAATGCGACCGACCAGCCGAGGGTATCGACGTGGAAAGCCCAGAAGCCCATTTCTTTGGCTTCTGCTGCGGTGTGGGCAAAGCCCCAGCCGCCGGTAGGGTGCTGACCGAAGGTCAGGTTCTGCAAGTGGTGCTGGATATAGCCCGAAGCGGTTGTTTCTGCCATGGTTGCCTCAAACGCCCTAAGGTCTCGAAAGTCTTGTTCTCATCAGCAGGGGAGCGAACCAGCTGACCAGTTGGGTCAACACAAAGACGCCGAAGACTGCTAACGGCGCCAGTGGCTTCACACCTGCGAACGTCAATGCAAAAAGCACTGCCGTCAAAATCAGTTTGCCCGCCTCGCCGGCATAAAAAGACCGGACGATGGCTTGAGCTGCCCGGGCCCCGGAAAACCGAAATGCCCTATGAGCGAAATAAACATTGGGAAGCAAGGCTATCAGGCCTCCGCAGAGTCCTGAGTACCCGGCTACGACTCCATGCCATTGCCAAAGCGCCAAAGCGGCCAGCAGCAAAACGACAAATTGAGCCAGTAACACCGGAAAAACCGCCAGGCGATGGAACGGCAAGCGGTTTGGCGTGCGGCTTTCCATCGATCTTGCTCCTCAAAGGTCGGCTGCCAGAATTCAATAACTTGGCATAATTTGTGCCGACAAAATGCGCGCAGAGTATAGGGGCGGTTCAGCCCCTATTCAACTGTCAGGTAGTGATTTCCGACTGCACGCTACATGAGGAAATGTTTCAGCGGATGTGTGCAAGGACACCTTGAAGCTCATCCAGTGAGTTATAGCCGATTACCAACTGACCTTTTCCCTTCTTCCCGTGGCGGATCTGCACCGCAGAGCCTAGGCGCTCTGCCAGACGCTGTTCAAGGCGGGCGATATCCGGGTCGGCCTTGACCGGTTCGGCGACCTCCGGCTTGCCACTGAGCCACTGGCGAACCAGGGCTTCTGTCTGGCGTACGGTGAGGCCCCGTGCGACAACGTGTCGCGCCCCTTCAACCTGTTGATTTTCCGGTAACCCGAGCAAAGCACGGGCATGACCCATTTCCAGGTCGCCGTGGGACAACATGGTCTTGATGACTTCTGGCAAGGCAATCAGGCGCAACAGGTTAGCGACTGTCACCCGGGACTTGCCCACGGCTTCGGCCACTTGCTGCTGAGTCAGCTGGAACTCCTGCTGCAAACGCTGCAGGGCGACAGCTTCCTCGATTGGATTGAGGTCCTCGCGCTGGATGTTCTCGATCAGGGCCATGGCGATAGCGGTTTCATCCGACACGTCACGCACCATCGCCGGGATGGTTTCCTGCCCGGCCTGCTGGCTGGCGCGCCAGCGGCGCTCACCGGCAATGATTTCAAAGCGCCCGGCGCCGATGGGACGAACCACGATCGGCTGCATCACGCCCTGGCTCTTGATCGACTGCGCCAGCTCTTCCAGCGCCTGCGGGTCCATGTCCCGGCGGGGCTGGTACTTGCCGCGCTGGAGCAGGTCCAGTGGCAAGTGCTGCAGCTCGCGCAAGTCGGCCTGCACGGCCTGTTCTTCCAGCGAGCTGACAGTCGGACCACTCAGCAGTGCATCCAGTCCACGTCCGAGACCTCGTTTCTTGACGGCCATGGGGATTCCTTAAGTTGCCTGAGCAGCGGCGGCACGTGAGTTTTTGCGTTGACGGCGAACCATCTCGCCTGCCAATGCCAGGTAGGCAATCGCGCCTCGCGATGATTTGTCGTACGCCAGCGCAGGCATGCCATAGCTGGGTGCTTCGGCCAGGCGGATGTTGCGTGGGATGACCGTGTCGTACAACTGCTCGCCGAAGTGTTCCTTGAGCTGGGCCGAAACATCGTTCATCAGGCTCAGGCGCGGGTCATACATAGTCCGCAGCAGGCCTTCGACCTTGAGGTTCGGGTTCAGCAGTTCGGCGATGCGCTTGATGTTATCCACAAGGTCGCTCAAGCCTTCGAGTGCAAAGTATTCACACTGCATGGGGATAATGACCCCATCTGCGGCGACCAATGCATTCAGGGTGAGCATCGACAGCGACGGCGGGCAGTCGATCAGAATGTAGTCATAGCTCTCGCGAATCGGCGCCAAGGCGCTGCGCAGGCGGCTTTCCTTCATCTGCATTTCCAGCAGGACCACTTCCGCCGCGGTCAGGTCGCGGTTCGCCGGCAACAGCTGGTAACCACCGTGTTCGGAGAAATGCATGGCCTGGGTCAGGTCGCATTCGCCGATCAACAAGTCGTAGACCGAGTTTTCCAGGCCGTGTTTATCCACACCGCTACCCATGGTGGCGTTGCCCTGTGGATCGAGATCGATCAACAGCACCCGGCGCTTGGTGGCGACCAGGGATGCTGCGAGGTTGATGCAGGTGGTGGTCTTGCCCACACCACCCTTTTGGTTCGCTATCGCGAATACCTTAGCCATTCTTGCTTGTGTTCCCAATCATGCCGTGCGGCGCAGTATCAGCAGATGGCGTTGGCCTTGGCAACCAGGTACGGCCAAGGCGTGTTCGCTATCGAGGTGGAAGTCTGCCGGCAATGCTACCAGCTCATCCGCGGGATGAACGCCCTTCATTGCCAGCCAACGTGTATCGGTGTCGCCGAGGTGGCGCGTCCAGTTGCTGAAATTCTCCATGCTGCTGAAGGCCCGGGAGATGATCCCGTTGAATGGCAGCTCAGGCTGGAAGGCTTCGACGCGACTGTGGATAACTTGCAGGTTATCCAGTTTGAGTTCGAGTTTGACCTGGGTCAGGAAGCGGGTTTTCTTGCCATTGCTGTCCAGGCAAGTGACTTGCGACTCGGGAAACAGGATAGCCAAGGGAATACCCGGCATGCCGCCGCCACTGCCGACATCCAGCCAACGGCCGTTTTCGATGAAGGACATCACGCTCAGGCTGTCGAGCAAATGGCGCGAGACCATTTCGTCTGGATCACGCACCGCGGTGAGGTTGTAGGCCTTGTTCCATTTGATCAACAGGGCCAGGTAACCCAGCAATTGGGCGTGCTGGGCTTCACTCAGGTTGACACCGAGCTGGCGTGCACCTGTGGATAACTCTTCGGCGTGTTGCAAGGTGACCAACGAACTCAAGCGCTTTGCTCCAACTGACGGCCCGCGCCGCGTTTTTTCAAATGAATCATCAACAGCGAAATGGCTGCCGGCGTCACGCCCGGAATCCGCGAAGCCTGGCCCAGTGTTTCCGGACGGGTTGCACCGAGCTTGCCCTGGATCTCCTTGGAGAGACCGGAGATGGTCGTGTAATCGATATCCACAGGCAGTTTGGTGTCTTCGCTGGCCCGCAGACGAGCGATTTCATCCTGTTGGCGATCGATGTAACCGGCGTATTTGGTCTTGATCTCGACCTGCTCGGCAACCTGTGGATCGTCTGCACCTACGCCGGTGACCGAGATCAGGCCAGCGTAGTCGATTTCCGGACGGGTCAGCAGGTTCAGCAAGTTGTATTCGTGGGTCAGCGGGGTGCCGAATTTTTCCGCAATCGCATCGCCCTGCTCGGTGCCCGGGCGAACCCAGGTACTTTTCAGGCGCTGCTCTTCGAGTTCGATACTTTCGCGTTTTTTGCAGAATGCTGCCCAACGCGCGTCATCGACCAGGCCCAGCTCGCGACCTTTTTCGGTCAAGCGCAGGTCGGCGTTGTCTTCGCGCAGGATCAACCGGTATTCGGCGCGGGAAGTGAACATCCGATACGGTTCCTGGGTCCCGAGGGTAATCAGATCGTCGACCAATACGCCGATGTAGGCTTCATCGCGACGCGGGCACCAGGCGTCTTTGCCCTGTGCACGCAGTGCGGCGTTGGCCCCGGCCAGCAAACCTTGGGCGCCGGCTTCTTCGTAACCGGTGGTGCCGTTGATCTGCCCGGCGAAAAACAGACCGCCGATCACCTTGGTTTCCAGGCTGTACTTCAGGTCGCGTGGATCGAAGTAGTCGTACTCGATCGCGTAGCCCGGACGCACGATGTGCGCGTTCTCCATGCCGCGGATCGATTGCACGATCTGCAATTGCACGTCGAACGGCAAGCTTGTGGATATCCCGTTCGGGTAAAGCTCGTGGGTGGTCAGACCTTCCGGCTCGATAAACACCTGGTGGCTTTGCTTGTCGGCAAAGCGGTGGATCTTGTCTTCGATCGATGGGCAGTAACGCGGACCAATGCCTTCGATCTCACCGGCAGCGGAATACATCGGCGAACGGTCGAGGTTCGCGGCGATGATTTCGTGGGTACGGGCGTTGGTGTGGGTAATCCAGCAACTGACCTGCTTGGGATGCTGTTCCTTGTTGCCCATGAACGACATCACCGGGATCGGCGTATCACCGGGTTGCTCGGTCATCACCGAGAAATCCACAGATCGGCCATCAATGCGCGGTGGCGTACCGGTTTTCAAGCGACCCACGCGCAGCGGCAGTTCACGCAGACGGTGAGCCAGGGCAATCGACGGCGGATCACCGGCGCGACCGCCGGAAAAATTCTGCAAACCGATGTGGATAAGTCCACCGAGGAAAGTACCGGTCGTCAAAACCACGGAGTCGGCGAAGAAACGCAGGCCCATTTGGGTGACAACACCGCGTACCTGCTCCTGCTCAACGATCAGGTCGTCCGCTGCCTGTTGAAATATCCACAGGTTCGGCTGGTTCTCGAGAATCTCGCGAACCGCTGCCTTGTACAACACGCGGTCGGCCTGGGCGCGAGTAGCGCGCACGGCTGGGCCTTTGCGGCTGTTCAACACGCGAAACTGGATACCACCCTTATCGGTGGCCATGGCCATCGCGCCGCCGAGGGCGTCGATTTCCTTGACCAGGTGGCTTTTGCCGATCCCGCCAATTGCGGGGTTGCAGCTCATGGCACCGAGGGTTTCCACGTTATGCGTCAGCAACAGGGTTTTTGCCCCCATACGTGCTGATGCAAGTGCTGCCTCGGTACCGGCATGACCGCCGCCGATGACGATCACTTCAAAACGGGAAGGGAAATCCACCACGCACCTCGTGCCTGCTTCAGTTAGGTAATTCAGAAATGGTTTGAGCTCAGGTTTTTGGACCTGGTCGACAAGTATAGGGACTTCGCCCTTCCTAAAGAACCCTTTGCACAAAATTTAACCAGCTGTGGGTAAGTCACGAACAATAGAAATTAAAAAGAAAGAAATTTATAAGATCTTTGTTTTTATGTTTATTTCTATACAGCTACATTTCTGTGGATAGAATCCTACAAGCCTTTATTTACAATGTGTACAGCGGTTTGAAAGTCTGTGGTCATGTGGCCTTGAGGGCATGGGATAACCGGTCTAAGCCTGTGGATGAATGAGGTGGTTATCCACAGAGGCAGTTTTACTCAGTTTTCAGGCCCTGTTATCAACTGACCTTAGTGGCAGTTATTCACAGGGCTTAATCCACAGAAAAACCGTAAAAAGGCAAATCTCGCCCACGGGAAAACCACCCTGGCGAAAAAATCCCATGGCAACGGAAGAAGAAAAATGGATTAACAGCGGTAGGAGCAGGTGAAAGCCTGCGATCTTTTAACGATTCATCCGCCCGAGAGAGACGCAAGCACGGGTAGAAGCATCAAAAGATGACTAGATCGCAGGCTCCTATCTTGGGAAGGGAGCGTTATTTACCGATGCAGAAGCTGGAAAAGATCCTGCCCAGCAGGTCATCTGAGCTGAATTCACCGGTAATTTCACCCAGTGACTGCTGTGCCTGGCGCAAATCTTCGGCCAACAACTCGCCGGCGCCGGCCAATGTCAGCTGCGCACGCCCATGTTCCAGGGAGTCACTGGCATGGCGCAAGGCTTCAAGGTGACGGCGACGGGCGCTGAAACTGCTTTCTGAGGTCTGCTCGTAGCCCATGCAGGCCTTGAGGTGGTCACGCAGTAGCTCCAGGCCTTCACCTGCCGACTTGGCACTGAGGCTGATGGTGACGTGCCCATCGTCGCAGACCTGCAGCCCAATGGCCTCACCCGTGAGGTCGGCCTTGTTGCGGATCAGGGTGACTTTGCCCGGCTCTGGGCGCTGTTCCAGGAACTCAGGCCACAGGGCAAATGGATCAAGGGCTTCAGGGGCCGTAGCGTCGACCACCAGCAACACCCGGTCGGCTTCGCTGATCGCCTTCAACGCCCGCTCCACGCCAATCTTCTCGACCTGGTCATCGGTATCGCGCAGACCCGCAGTGTCGACCACGTGCAGCGGCATGCCATCGATGTGGATATGTTCGCGCAGGATGTCCCGGGTGGTGCCGGCGATCTCGGTGACGATCGCGGCTTCACGACCGGCCAATGCATTGAGCAGGCTCGACTTGCCGGCATTCGGACGGCCGGCGATGACCACGGTCATGCCATCGCGCAACAACGCGCCCTGCCCAGCTTCAAGCAATACCTTGGCCAACTCCTTGCGCACTGCATCGAGCATGGACAGCACATGGCCATCGGCAAGGAAATCGATCTCCTCTTCCGGGAAGTCGATCGCCGCTTCGACGTAGATACGCAAGGCAATCAATTGTTCGGTGAGGTTATGCACACGCTGGGAAAACGCCCCTTGCAGAGAACGCAGGGCATTGCGTGCGGCTTGCGCGGAGCTGGCCTCGATGAGGTCGGCAATGGCTTCGGCCTGGGCCAGGTCGAGCTTGTCGTTGAGGAACGCGCGCTCGCTGAACTCCCCTGGCCGGGCCAGACGACAACCCAGTTGCAGGCAACGCTGCAGCAACATGTCCAGGACAATCGGTCCGCCGTGGCCTTGCAGTTCCAGCACGTCTTCACCGGTGAAGGAGTTGGGCCCTGGGAAATACAGGGCAATACCTTCATCCAGGACTTCATCCTCGGCGCTGAGAAACGGACCGTAATGGGCAAAACGCGGCTTCAGCTCGCGACCACTGATGGCCTGTGCCGCATGACGCGCCAGTGGCCCGGAAATACGAACGATACCGACGCCCCCACGGCCCTGGGCGGTGGCGACGGCGGCGATGGTTTCACGAGGAGCGCTCATAAACCGATATCCCGATAAAAATGGCAGATAGCAAAACGCCCCACGAGGGGGCGTTTTGAATGGTTACATACTGAGCAAGTTACGCGTCGGCTTTTTTTGTCGCCGCTTCAACTTTGCGAGTGATGTACCACTGTTGTGCGATCGACAGGCAGTTGTTCACAACCCAATACAGCACCAGGCCCGCAGGGAACCACAGGAAGAAGAAGGTGAAGATGATTGGCATCAGCTTCATCACCTTGGCCTGCATCGGATCCGGAGGAGTCGGGTTCAGCTGCTGCTGGATGAACATGGTTGCACCCATGATGATCGGCAGAATGAAGAACGGATCCTTGATCGACAGGTCGGTAATCCACAGCATGAATGGCGCTTGGCGCATTTCCACGCTTTCCAGGAGTACCCAGTACAGCGAGAGGAAAACCGGCATCTGCACGAGGATTGGCAAGCAACCACCCAGCGGATTGATCTTCTCTTTCTTGTACAGCTCCATCATGGCTTGCGACATTTTCTGCCGGTCATCGCCATGTTGCTCTTTCAGCGCAGCCAGTTTTGGCGCCACTGCACGCATGCGGGCCATGGACTTGTAGCTGGCAGCCGACAGCGGGAAGAAGATCCCTTTGATCAGCATGGTCAGGAAGATGATCGACCAGCCCCAGTTACCCACAATGGCGTGGATATGTTGCAGCAGCCAGAAGATCGGTTGAGCGATGAACCACAGAATGCCGTAGTCGACCGTCAGTTCCAGACCTGGGGATAACTCTTTCAGTACTGCCTGGCTTTTCGGACCAGCGTACAGGGTTGCGCTGGTTTCAGCCTTGGCACCTGGCGCAATGGTCAAAGCCGGGCCAGTGAAACCGATGATGTAGTTGCCCTGGTTGTCTTTGCGAGTCTGCACCACGTTGCTGTCGTTCTTGGCTGGAATCCAGGCCGTTACGAAGTAGTGTTGCAGCCAGGCGACCCAGCCACCATTGACGGTTTCTTTCAGCGCAGCCTTGTCGATATCTTTCATCGACACTTTTTTGTACGGCTCTGCACTTGTCCACAGGGCGGCGCCCAGGTAAGTGGCGGTGCCGGTGGCAGTGGTGGAAGAAGGATCGGCACTGGCGTCACGCTTGAGCTGGGCAAACAGGTTGCCAGTCCAGGCCTTGTCGCTGGTGTTGTCGATCAGATAAGTAACTTTCAGATCGTACAAACCGCGAGTGAAGCTGAAGCGCTTGATGTAATTGACACCGCCATCGCTGAATTTGAGGTCAACGTTGAGCTGGTTCTGGCCATCAGCCAGTTGATAAGTCTTCTGTTCGGACGAGTAAACCGGACGACCGGTCGGGCGAGCATCAGGACCGTTGGTACCGGTCAGGCCACTTTGCGCCAGATAAGTACGTTCACTGCCGTTATCGAACAGCTGGAACGGAATTTCCGGATGGTCCTGGCGACGTGGATACAGCGGCAGCATCAGTTGGGCGATATCACCACCCTGAGGATCGATAGCCAGTTCGAGCACATCCGTTTTTACGTGGATGAGATCTTTACTAGCCACTACCGGAGTTTCGGTAGGGGTGCTGGTATCGGTATTTGCGCTGGGTACATCGGCACTGGCGGAAGCGTTGGTACCGTCCGGAATAGCCGGGGCATTCTGATTGGCAGCAACATTCTGAGTCGGCAGGGCAGCCTGGCCGTAGTCCTGGTTCCATTTCAGGACCATGACGTAGGACACGATTGCCAGGGCGACGATCAGGATCGTGCGTTTAATATCCATGATTACTCGGCCATCGAAGAAGAACGGGAGGTAGGGATAGGCGGAACCGGGTCATAACCACCGGGATTCCACGGATGACAGCGACCTAAACGACGAAAGGTCAGCCAGCCACCGCGCAGAAGGCCATGATTTTCAATGGCTTCATACGCGTAGCAGGAACAACTGGGGTAGAAACGACAGTGACTGGCCATCAGAGGACTAATGGCATAGCGATAAAACTGGATCGGAACGAGTGCCAGTTTACGCATCAGTGCTGTCTACCCCTACAGTTTCGGCTTTGACTGCTGGCTCTGGCTTGCTGCGTGCCAGACGTTTCCAGAGTTTGCCGAAATGCTGAATCAATTCGGGGTTTTCTACTTCGCCCAAACCTTTGCGCGCGACGATCACGATATCCCACCCAACCAGAGAATCCTGGTGGAGGCGAAACGATTCGCGCATCAGACGTTTGAGGCGATTTCGCTCAACGGAGAGTTTCACACTCTTTTTCCCGATAACCAGCCCGAGACGGGGGTGATCGAGATCGTTGGTGCGTGCAAGGAGCAGGAGATTTTTCCCCGGAACCTTGCCGGTAGGGGAGTCAAAGACTGCCTTGAAATGCCGGGGGGTCAGCAAGCGCTTTTCCCGACTGAAGTCCTGACTCACCTCCAGTACCGGATTATCAAACTGCCAGACGCGCACGACCTTTGGCGCGACGACGCGACAGGACTGCGCGGCCGTTTTTGGTAGCCATGCGAGCACGGAAACCGTGGGTACGAGCGCGTTTGATAGTGCTTGGTTGGAAAGTACGTTTCATGTCGTGTTACCTGGTTCGTCCACAACGGGCCGGAATGGCCCCCGTTTTAAGAGACCGGGGATTCTAGAGAAAGCAAGCCTCTAGGTCAATTTCCAACCAAGGTTTCCTTTAAATGGGTATTCGGGTGGTTCGTCCTTGAAAGGTGGACAGCTAGATATAAAAATAAAGAAGGAAAGTATTTAAAGCTTTTCTGTAAAGCTTATAAAAGCTAGGCCCGCCTCTATCTGTGGATAACTGGCTTTAGCCCTTCTATCTCGTGCTGTACAGAGAATGACAACTACCGTGGAAAGCGGTGGTCAGCCTGTGCTGCGCTGTCGGATAAGCTGTGGGTGAAACAGGTGGTTATCCACAGGCAGGTTATCCACCGAGTTTCGCCCCCACTTGTACAACGAGCTTAGGCGTGGTTATCCACAGAGCTTATGCACAGACCATTGGTCGCCTTTTTTGCCGATAAAACCTTGATTCTTCTGCACCTGTGATCAAGCTACGTGTGGATAAGTCTGCGTCCGGTCGCTACAATGGCCGCTTGTTTTTGCCTCACCGGCTTTCAACTTAGGGGATATCCGTGTCAGTGGAACTTTGGCAGCAGTGCGTGGAGCTTTTGCGCGATGAGCTGCCTGCCCAACAATTCAACACTTGGATCCGTCCACTACAGGTCGAAGCCGAAGGCGACGAGTTGCGTGTCTACGCACCGAATCGCTTTGTTCTCGACTGGGTCAATGAAAAGTACCTGAGCCGCGTGCTCGAACTGCTGGATGAGCATGGCAACGGCATGGCGCCTGCGCTTTCCTTATTAATAGGCAGCAAACGCAGTTCGGCACCGCGGGCCGCGCCCAATGCACCTTTGGCTGCTGCGGCATCGCAAGCCCAGGCGGCAGCGGCGCCGGCACCGGTCAATACGCCAACGCCGGCTCCAACCAGCAAGCGTTCGACGCAGAAAATCGTCGAGGTCAATGAAGAGCCGTCCCGCGACAGCTTCGATCCGATGGCTGGCGCCAGTTCGCAACAGGCCCCGGTGCGTGCCGAACAACGTACCGTGCAGGTAGAAGGTGCGCTCAAGCACACCAGTTACCTGAACCGGACCTTTACCTTCGAGAATTTCGTCGAGGGTAAGTCCAACCAGCTGGCCCGCGCTGCGGCCTGGCAGGTCGCGGACAATCCCAAGCACGGTTACAACCCGCTGTTCCTGTATGGCGGCGTTGGCTTGGGTAAAACTCACTTGATGCACGCTGTGGGTAACCATCTATTAAAGAAGAATCCGAATGCCAAGGTCGTGTACCTGCATTCCGAGCGCTTCGTGGCCGACATGGTCAAGGCGCTGCAACTGAATGCGATCAACGAGTTCAAGCGTTTCTACCGTTCGGTGGACGCCCTGCTCATCGATGACATTCAGTTCTTCGCCCGCAAGGAACGTTCCCAGGAAGAGTTTTTCCACACGTTCAACGCCCTGCTTGAAGGTGGCCAGCAGGTCATCCTCACCAGTGACCGTTATCCCAAGGAGATCGAAGGCCTTGAAGAGCGCTTGAAGTCGCGCTTCGGCTGGGGCCTGACGGTTGCCGTCGAGCCTCCTGAACTGGAAACCCGCGTCGCGATTCTGATGAAGAAAGCCGACCAGGCCAAAGTCGACCTGCCGCACGATGCCGCGTTCTTTATCGCCCAGCGCATTCGCTCCAACGTGCGTGAACTCGAAGGCGCGCTCAAGCGTGTTATCGCGCACTCGCACTTCATGGGCCGCGACATCACCATCGAGTTGATTCGCGAATCCCTGAAAGACCTGTTGGCGCTTCAGGACAAACTGGTCTCTGTGGATAACATTCAGCGCACCGTCGCCGAGTACTACAAGATCAAGATTTCCGACTTGCTGTCCAAACGCCGTTCGCGTTCGGTGGCCCGTCCACGTCAAGTGGCCATGGCCCTGTCCAAGGAACTGACCAACCACAGCCTGCCGGAAATCGGTGATGTGTTTGGCGGTCGCGATCACACCACGGTGTTGCACGCCTGCCGCAAGATCAACGAACTTAAGGAATCCGACGCGGACATCCGCGAGGACTACAAGAACCTGCTGCGTACACTGACCACTTGATGAACACCAGCGCAGCTTATTAAGGCAAGGGACTAGACCATGCATTTCACCATTCAACGCGAAGCCCTGTTGAAACCCCTGCAACTGGTCGCAGGCGTCGTCGAGCGCCGACAGACCTTGCCGGTGCTTTCCAACGTGCTGCTGGTTGTCGAAGGCCAGCAGTTGTCGCTGACCGGTACCGACCTGGAAGTCGAGCTGGTCGGTCGTGTGCAACTTGAAGAACCGGCCGAGCCGGGCGAAATCACTGTCCCGGCACGCAAGCTGATGGACATCTGCAAGAGCCTGCCGAACGACGCGCTGATCGACATCAAGCTCGATGAGCAGAAGCTGGTGGTCAAGGCCGGTCGTAGCCGTTTTACCCTGTCGACCCTGCCAGCCAACGACTTCCCTACCGTGGAAGAAGGCCCGGGTTCGCTGACGTGCACCCTGGCGCAAAGCAAACTGCGTCGTTTGATCGAGCGCACCAGCTTTGCCATGGCGCAGCAGGATGTTCGCTACTACCTCAACGGCATGCTGCTGGAAGTGTCCGCCGGGATCATCCGCGCCGTGGCTACCGATGGTCACCGTCTGGCCATGTGCTCGATGCAGGCTGACATCGGCCAACCGGATCGCCACCAGGTGATCGTGCCACGCAAAGGTATCCTGGAACTGGCACGCCTGCTGACTGAGCCGGACGGCAACGTGAGCATCGTGTTGGGCCAACACCATATCCGTGCCACCACCGGTGAATTTACCTTTACCTCGAAACTGGTCGACGGCAAGTTCCCGGATTACGAGCGCGTCCTGCCAAAAGGCGGCGACAAGCTGGTACTGGGCGATCGCCAGGCCCTGCGTGAAGCATTCAGCCGTACGGCGATTCTGTCCAACGAGAAGTACCGCGGCATTCGCCTGCAACTGGCCAATGGTCAGCTGAAGATCCAGGCAAACAACCCGGAACAGGAAGAGGCGGAAGAAGAAGTAGGCGTTGAGTACAACGGCGGCTCCCTGGAAATCGGCTTCAACGTCAGCTATTTGCTGGACGTGCTGGGCGTGATGACCACCGAGCAGGTGCGCTTGATCCTGTCTGACTCCAACAGCAGTGCGCTGGTGCAAGAGTCCGACAACGACGACTCGGCTTACGTTGTCATGCCGATGCGCCTGTAAACATGTTCAGCAGCCGCTAGATGTCCCTCAGTCGCGTCTCGGTCACCGCGGTGCGCAATCTGCACCCGGTGACCTTCTCCCCCTCCCCCCGCATCAATATTCTGTACGGCGCCAACGGCAGCGGAAAAACCAGTGTGTTGGAAGCCATCCATCTGCTGGGGCTCGCCCGTTCGTTTCGCAGTACCCGCCTGCTACCGGTGATCCAGTACGAACAGTTGGCCTGTACGGTATTCGGCCAGGTCGAATTGGCCGAAGGCGGCCACAGTGCGCTGGGGATTTCCCGTGATCGGCAAGGCGAGTTTCAGATTCGCATCGATGGGCAGAACGCCCGTAGTGCCGCACAACTCGCAGAAATCCTGCCACTGCAATTGATCAACCCAGATAGTTTTCGCCTGTTGGAAGGTGCGCCGAAGATTCGCCGTCAGTTCCTGGACTGGGGGGTGTTCCACGTGGAACCGCGCTTCATGTCCACCTGGCAGCGCTTGCAGAAGGCCCTGCGCCAGAGAAACTCTTGGCTGCGGCATGGTACACTTGACGCCGTTTCGCAAGCGGTTTGGGACAGAGAATTGTGCCAGGCCAGCGCTGAAATTGATGAATACCGCCGCGCTTACATCAAAGCCTTGAAACCAGTCTTTGAACAGACCTTGAGCGAACTCGTCGAACTCGAGGGCTTAACGCTTAGCTATTACCGGGGTTGGGACAAAGAGCGGGAACTGAGTGCAGTGCTCGCCGCGTCCGTTCACCGGGATCAGCAAATGGGGCATACCCAGGCCGGACCGCAACGCGCTGATTTGCGCCTTAGATTAGGCGCGCACAATGCCGCGGACATCTTGTCCCGGGGTCAGCAGAAGTTAGTGGTTTGCGCCCTGCGGATCGCCCAAGGGCATTTGGTCAGCCAGGCCCGGCGCGGCCAATGTATTTATCTGGTGGATGATTTGCCGTCCGAACTGGATGAGCAACACCGCCGCGCGCTTTGCCGTTTGCTGGAAGACTTACGCTGCCAGGTGTTCATCACCTGTGTAGACCACGAATTATTGAGGGAAGGCTGGCAGACGGAAACGCCAGTCGCTTTGTTCCACGTGGAACAGGGCCGTATCACCCAGACCCACGACCATCGGGAGTGAAGGCATGAGCGAAGAAAATACGTACGACTCAACGAGCATTAAAGTGCTGAAAGGCCTGGATGCCGTACGCAAACGTCCCGGTATGTACATTGGTGACACAGACGATGGCAGCGGTCTGCACCACATGGTGTTCGAGGTGGTCGATAACTCGATCGACGAAGCTTTGGCTGGCCATTGCGACGACATCAGCATCATCATCCACCCTGATGAATCGATCACCGTACGCGACAACGGTCGCGGCATTCCGGTAGACGTGCACAAAGAAGAAGGCGTTTCGGCAGCCGAGGTCATCATGACCGTGCTGCACGCCGGCGGTAAATTCGACGACAACTCCTACAAAGTATCCGGCGGTCTGCACGGTGTAGGTGTGTCGGTAGTGAACGCACTGTCTGAAGAACTGATCCTGACCGTTCGCCGTAGCGGCAAGATCTGGGAACAGACCTACGTGCACGGCGTTCCGCAGGAGCCGATGAAGATCGTTGGCGAAAGCGAGACCACCGGTACCCAGATCCACTTCAAGCCATCGGCTGAAACCTTCAAGAACATCCACTTCAGCTGGGACATCCTGGCCAAGCGGATTCGTGAACTGTCGTTCCTCAACTCCGGTGTGGGTATCGTCCTCAAGGACGAGCGCAGCGGCAAGGAAGAGCTGTTCAAGTACGAAGGCGGCCTGCGTGCGTTCGTTGAATACCTGAACACCAACAAGACTGCGGTCAACCAGGTGTTCCACTTCAACATCCAGCGTGAAGACGGCATTGGCGTGGAAATCGCCCTGCAGTGGAACGACAGCTTCAACGAGAACCTGTTGTGCTTCACCAACAACATTCCCCAGCGCGATGGCGGCACTCACCTGGTGGGTTTCCGCTCCGCGCTGACGCGTAACCTGAACACCTACATCGAAGCCGAAGGCTTGGCCAAGAAGCACAAAGTCGCCACCACTGGTGACGATGCGCGTGAAGGCCTGACCGCAATCATTTCGGTGAAAGTGCCGGATCCGAAGTTCAGTTCCCAGACCAAGGACAAGCTGGTTTCTTCCGAAGTGAAGACCGCGGTCGAACAGGAAATGGGCAAGTACTTCTCGGACTTCCTGCTGGAAAACCCGAACGAAGCCAAGCTGGTAGTCGGCAAGATGATCGACGCCGCCCGTGCCCGTGAAGCGGCGCGTAAAGCTCGTGAGATGACGCGTCGTAAAGGTGCGCTGGATATCGCCGGCCTGCCGGGCAAACTGGCGGACTGCCAGGAAAAAGACCCTGCCCTCTCCGAACTGTACCTGGTGGAAGGTGACTCTGCTGGCGGTTCCGCCAAGCAGGGTCGTAACCGTCGCACCCAGGCCATCCTGCCGCTCAAGGGCAAGATCCTCAACGTGGAGAAGGCACGCTTCGACAAGATGATCTCTTCCCAGGAAGTGGGCACCTTGATTACCGCGCTGGGCTGCGGTATCGGCCGTGACGAGTACAACATCGACAAGTTGCGTTATCACAACATCATCATCATGACCGATGCTGACGTCGACGGTTCGCACATCCGTACCCTGCTGCTGACCTTCTTCTTCCGTCAGTTGCCGGAGCTGATCGAGCGTGGCTACATCTACATCGCCCAGCCGCCGTTGTACAAGGTGAAGAAAGGCAAGCAAGAGCAGTACATCAAAGACGACGACGCCATGGAAGAGTACATGACGCAGTCGGCCCTGGAAGATGCGAGCCTGCACCTGAACGAGGACGCACCAGGTATCTCCGGTGAGGCCCTTGAGCGCTTGGTGAACGACTTCCGCCTGGTGATGAAGACCCTCAAGCGTCTGTCGCGTCTGTACCCGCAGGAGCTGACGGAGCACTTCATCTACCTGCCGGCAGTGAGCATGGAGCAGTTGTCCGATCACGCAGCGATGCAGGATTGGCTGGCCCAGTACGAAGTACGTCTGCGGACCGTCGAGAAATCGGGCCTGGTCTACAAGGCCAGTCTGCGTGAAGACCGTGAGCGTAACGTCTGGCTGCCGGAGGTCGAACTGATCTCCCACGGCCTGTCGAACTACGTCACTTTCAACCGCGACTTCTTCGGCAGTAATGACTACAAGACCGTGGTCTCCCTGGGCGCGCAACTGAGCACCCTGCTGGACGACGGTGCGTACATCCAGCGTGGCGAGCGCAAGAAAGCCATCACCGAGTTCAAGGAAGCCCTTGAGTGGCTGATGAACGAAAGCACCAAGCGCCATACCATCCAGCGCTACAAAGGTCTGGGCGAGATGAACCCGGATCAGCTGTGGGAAACCACCATGGACCCAGCACAGCGCCGGATGCTCAAAGTGACCATCGAAGACGCCATTGGCGCGGACCAGATCTTCAACACCCTGATGGGTGATGCGGTCGAACCACGCCGTGACTTCATCGAAAGCAACGCTCTGGCAGTGTCGAACCTGGACTTCTGATCCGGTTTCTCCTGCAGTAAACAAAAAGGCCAACGCATCGCGTTGGCCTTTTTTATTGCTCGCTGGTTTCAGGCGCTGACGCTTTCCAGTCGATAGCCGTAACCGTAGATCGTCAGCAGTTGCCAACCCCGGTCGGCGGTCAGCCCCAGCTTGTTGCGCAAGCGGTAGATATGGGTGTCCAGCGGTCGGGAAGAGACCATTTCTTCATGGGTCCAGAATCGCTGGTACAGGTATTCCCGGGACAACGGTCGACCCAGGTTGGCGAACAGGCAGCGTGCCAGGCGGTACTCGCGCTCGGTGCAACTGATGGGGATACCGGCACGGGTGACCGTGAGCTCGGCGTCATCGAACACCAGGTCGTTGAAGCTCTGCACTTCGCTGGCGGCGTTGCGCAACACGCCATGGCGGCGCAGCACCGCATTGACCCGGGCCTTGAGCTCGTTGGGGCGAAAGGGTTTGCTGAGGTAATCGTCTGCCCCAGCGTTAAGCGCCTGGACAATATCGCTCTCGGCATCGCGGCTGGTGAGCATGATCGCCGCCGGCGGGGCTTCCATGTGCTCGCGCGTCCAGCGCAACAGCGCCAGGCCACTGAGGTCTGGCACTTGCCAGTCGAGGATCAACAGGTCAAAGGTCTCGCGCCGCAGTTGCCGCAACAGTTCCTCGCCGCGCTCGAAACTGTGCAAGCTCCAGGCGTCTTCCCCGGCTTCCGGCATCTGTCGCAGTGTCTGTTCCACCCGGCGTAGCTCGGCGGGTTCGTCATCCAGTATGGCGACACGCATTCGGGGTCGTTCCTTTATTTCGTGAAGTGTGGACGGGCAAGGCAAGGCCGTGCCGGAGCGAGTTTAGGCTGATTGGTTGAATCTGAACAATTATGGCGATTTGCTCCAGGTCGAGTGATGGCTGGTTACGCTGATATCAATTAGCCGGTAACTGGCCAAAATCTGACTCGATGGCGCAAGGAAAGGAACGATGGTTAGCAGGTTGGATCTTCGCGCCGGGATGTCGAAGGTGACCTTGGGCGTGGTGCTGACCCGGTGCCTGTGTTTGGCATTTTTCACCAGTATGGGGATGGCTTCGCCCATGGTGAACTCCAGCACCGCGGCTGCGCCCGTGGCGCAGCCGCCACGCTACTACAGCCCGGCAGTGATCAATGTCGGCTTCAGTGATTCACGGGGTTTTGCCCCGGTCAGCGGCGCCGAGGACGGCGACCAGGGCACGCGTTTGCGAACCCGGGAAGACCAACCGCGCTGGGTGTTCTGAAGGGCTGGACGGAGAATTCTGAACAAATATGCAGAATCGACTTTTCGGTCATTGGTGTAGGTAAATTCGTAAGTGTCGAGCGGCAATGGAGCATTCGGAAGTGCTCCGACACAGGGAGTGTCGACGCCAACCTGGCGGGACCGCCGATCGCCGGTTCGCTTGCGGTCTGCAGTCCAGGGGGAAAACAGGGAGCCGCTCAAGATCCACGCTGGATCCTGGCAGATCCGGCCGACACAGGGACGTGTCACCTCAATCCCTTCAGGTCTGTGCAAATCTGCCTACCTGGCGCAGCGCCCCGTCAGGTATGGTGCGTGCTGCTGTTGACTCAGCGGCTCGAACAGATTTTCAGAAAATGCGCCAAAGCGAATCCCATGACTCCAATCTCCTCCTTGCACTGTCGCCACTTGGGTACTTGCCTGTTGCTCGTGGCAGGCCTGGTCGGTCCGTTGACCCAGAGCGCCACTGCCGCCTCTTCCAGCGCCAAGCGCCTGCCCTACATCGATGACCAGCAGCAATGCCGTGGCCAACCGCTGCCCGCTACGGTCGAACACCTGACGGGCGAAGCCTGGAAGCTTGATCGCAAGGGCCAGCAGGTGGCGCTGGAGGAAGGCATGACGGTGGATGAGGAGGAAGGCGTGAAGACTTCTCCTACAGCCTTTGTCAGCCTGTCCCTGGGTGATGGCTCGCGTATCGTCCTGCCCTCCAGCTCCCAGGTCACCCTGAGCCTCAACGATGAGCTCAAGGTGCCTCAGGTCCTTCTGCAACAAGGTCAGGTCGAGTCTTATGTGATCAAGCGCGCCAGCGACTATGATCGTTTCCAGATCGTCACACCGGTAGGTGTGCTCGGCGTTCGCGGTACCCACTTTCGGGTGCGCAACGATGCTACCGGGCACTCGCTGCTCGAGGTGCTCAATGGCCAGGTGGCCGTGGACCGGGATGAGCTGGCGAAAAAACCTGCGGGCAAACCCTTGCCCGTTGCCCGCGCGGATGATGAAGTACAGGTCATGGCTCGCCAGGGGCTGCGCATCCAGAAGGAAGGCAAGTTGACTCCCAGTGACCTGCTTCCGGCTCCTCGATTGCTCGGCCAGGCCGGGCAGACGGGCCCGACACCGGTCTGGAAATTGATCATGAAACCGCTGGAAGGCGCCTCGCGTTATCGGGCCCAGGTCGCCACCGATACCGGGTTCATGAACATCAAGCAGGAACAGTTTTCCGCTACGCCAGAGATCAATTTCAGCGGATTGAAGGCGTTTTATTATCACGTTCGGCTCTCGGCATTCGATCAGCAGGGGCTTGAAGGAGAAACCGGGGTATATGACATCTTCTATTACCCCAGCCTCTCACGGGTCCAATAGCGCCGCGGCGATGGGCCGATGACGCGCTGGCCAAGGAAGGAAGGTCGCGAGCCGACCCAGGCGCAGCGATTGTTTCGGCGAATGGTCCGCGAATGGCTAGGGGTCAGCCTGATCCTGCTGCCGCTGACGGCGGTATTGTCCCTGAGCCACGGCCTGACCCTGAGCAACTTGCTGTACGACAACCTGCGACGCTTGAGCCCGCTGCCGGTCGACCCGCGCATTCTCATCGTGACCATCGACGACTTCAGCCTGCAGCAACTCGGCAAGTGGCCCTGGCCGCGGACCGTGCACGCCGACCTGCTCGACCGGTTGACCGCGGCCGAGCCCAAGGGCGTGTTGTTCGATGTGATCTTCAGCGAGCCGGACCCCTCCCCCGAGAATGACCAGCGCCTGGCCCAGGCACTCTGCCGGGCCGGCAATGTGTACATTCCGTTGCTGCGCGAAGGGGCCGCTCGCTTTGACCAACCACTGGGTGAGATCGAACCCGTGGCACCCTTGAGCCAATGCGCCAAAGGGGTCGGACACATCAATGCCGAAGCGGACGCTGACGGCAAGGTACGCAGTGTCTACCTGCGTGAAGGTCCGGCGCCGCAACTGCGAGCGCAATTGGCGTGGCTGCTCTACCAAGCGAGCACCGACGCTCCTGCCGCCCTGCCCGGCTCGTCTGCGCCGCAGACGGTGCAAGGCTGGCAACGGGCCAATAGCGTGCGTATTCCGTTCATCAGCCAGCCTGGTGGATTTCCCACAGTGCCTTACGCCAGCGTGTTGCGTGGGGACGTGCCAGCGCAACTGTTGCGCGACCGCTTGATTCTGATCGGGTCCACCGCGCCGGGCCTGGGCGACCGCTATGTGACACCACAGTCAGCGAACCTCGGTACCACGCCGGGCATCGAGATCCAGGCCAATCTGCTCAACGGCCTGCTGCAAAAGCGCAGCATCCTGGTGCTGGGCAATGGCTGGACGCTGAGTTTATCCACAGCCCTGGTTGCCGGACTGCTGGCCCTGCTGCTGTTCCGGCCGCGGCGCGCGCTGTGGTTGACCCTGGGCGGCATGGCGAGTGCCCTGCTGGTCTCTGCGTTATTGCTGCGGGCAGGATGGTGGTGGTCGCCGATGGCCAGCCTGCTGGGGATGCTACTGGGCTATCTGATCTGGAACTGGCGTCGCCTGAATGCGGTACTCGCCTATTTCGGCTGGGAACTGGAGAGGCTGGATAACGAACCCAAGGTACTCCCCGAGCGCCGTCGTACAGCGGCCCCGGCTGGCGATGTACTGCAGGGACAGATTGTCGCCCTGGAACAGGCCATGAGTCGCACCCGCGATACTCGGCGGTTTATTGCCGATGGCCTGGAGTACTTGCCAGTGGCGACCTTGATCAGCGGACCGGATGGCCAAGTGCTGTTGGCCAACCGCAATGCCCGCGCGCTGTTCGCCGATGACCTGGTGGGTGAGCCACTGGTGGCCCGCCTGGCCGGACTAGGTTATCCAGGGCTGCAGGAAGGGGCTTTGCCGGCGGTTTCGACCCTGGGCAGCAGCGAGTTTCGCGACCACCAGGGACGCAGTCTGCGGCTGGAGTTGGCGCCGTTGCTGCCGGCTGAAGGCGGCGTGGCGATTGGCTGGCTGCTCAGCCTGACCGACCTGAGCCTTGAGCGTGAGGCCGAGGAACAGCGCGCGGTGCTGCTGCGCTTTCTTTCCCATGATCTGCGTGCGCCGCACTCGGCGATCCTGGCCCTGCTCGACGTGCAGCATCAGCAAGGCAGCGCGGACCCGCACCTGCACAGCCAGATCGAGCTACAGGTGCGCAAGGCTTTGGGTTTGACCGAAGCCTTCGTGCAACTGGCCAAGGCGGAATCGGAGGCCTATCAGTTCGCGCCGAGCATGTTTGCAATGTTGGTGCTCGACGCATTCGATCAAGCCATGAGCAGCGCCCAGCTGAAACAGATCGAGCTGCTGCATGACCTGGATGACGAAGCCGAAGGCATGGTGCTGGCGGACCAGTCGCTGCTGACCCGGGCCCTGTTTAATCTGTTGGAGAACGCCATCAAGTACAGCCCGGCCGGGAGCCAGGTACGGCTGCGGGTCAGTTGTGCACAGGGCTGGCTGAGCTGTGAGATCAGTGACCAGGGCCAGGGTATCGCGGCTGAGGAGCTACCCGAACTGTTCAGCCAGTACCGGCGCTTTGCATCCTCGCAGGGCAGTGAAGGCTTGGGCCTGGGGCTGTCGATGGTCAAGGCGGTAGTGGATCGCCATGGCGGGCGGATCCTCTGTCAAAGCCGGGTCGCCGAGGGCACGACTTTCCGGGTTGAGTTGCCGTTACTGGAGGATTGATTGGTGGTTCGAACGGGCATAAAAAAACCGGCATCCATGGCCGGTTTTTTTTATCACTGGGAAAACTTATGCACGTTTTACGGCGTTTTATCAGCTTAAGAAATATGCATATAAATCATTAAGTTAGACAAAGAATAAAGCATTCAGCAGGAAATCCGTGCACAGGTTATCCACAGAATCACTGCGCTTGTTTATCCACCGCAGCGGACAGTGGCGGCAGTGAGCCCATGTCGCGCTGGGTCTGCTCATTCCATGCGGCAGCGCGGTCGTTCAACTCGGCAACGGCCCGTGGTCCGCTGCCTTCGGCGTACATTGGCGCGCCGATGACCACGGTGATAACCCCCGGCTTCTTCGCCCAGCCGGTTTTCGGCCAGAACTTGCCAGCGTTGTGCGCAATCGGCAGCACCGGCAACTGGGCGTTGACCGCCAGCGCCGTACCGCCCCGGGAGAACTTGCCGACAGTACCAAACGGTACGCGGGTGCCTTCCGGGAAAATCAGCACCCAGACCTTGTCCTTGAGCAGTTCGTCACCCTTCTTGGCGACATGCTTGAGGGCGGCCTTCGGGTTGTCGCGGTCGATGGCGATCGGGCGCAGCATGGCCATTGCCCAGCCGAAGAACGGCACGAACAGCAACTCGCGCTTGAGCACTTGGCTCAAGGGCTCGAAGTACGCGGAGAGAAAGAAGGTCTCCCAGGTGCTCTGGTGGTTCGACAGGATCACGCACGGCTGGTCCGGGACGTTCTCGGCGCCTTTGACTTCATAGCGGATGCCCAGGAACACCTTGCTCAGCCACAACGCGCAGCGGCACCAGTAGACGTTGATGAAACGGTAGCGTGCCTTGAACGGCAGGAAAGGCGCGATGAAAAAGCTCAGGCTGCACCACAGCAACGAACTGGTGCCCAGCAGCAGGTAAAAAAGAAAGGTTCTGATTGCCTGCAAGATCGACATGGTCGCGATTACCGTTGCGGGTCAGTGCCCGCCTTCTAAAAGCGCGCTCCCGAACAGTCCTTGGTCAGGAAGTCAGAATCGCCCTAGTTGTTGATAAGTTCTGCGGCAATCGCCGCCAGATCGTCAAAAATCAAAGTGCCTGCCGGCAGGGTCTTGCCCTGAGTCTTTGCGCCTTTACCGGTTTTTACCAAGACTGGCTGAGAGTCGACGGCTTTTGCCGCCTCCAGGTCACTGAGACTGTCGCCGACGAACCATAGGCCCGTCAGCGGCACGTCGTAATGTGCGGCAATGGTTTTTAGCATGCCGGGTTTCGGCTTGCGACAGTCACAGCCTGCGTCCGGCCCGTGGGGGCAGTAGACGATCAGGCCGAGTTCGCCACCCTGCTCGGCCACCAGCGTATGCAAGCGCGCATGCATGGCGTCCAGGGTGGCGACATCGTAATAGCCACGAGCGATGCCCGACTGGTTGGTAGCAACCGCTACCGTCCAGCCGGCCTTGCTCAACTGCGCGATGGCTGCGATCGATCCCGGCAGTGGAATCCACTCCGCCACCGACTTGATGTAAGCGTCGGAGTCATGATTGATCACCCCGTCCCGATCGAGAATCAGCAGTTTCAAACGGTCTTACCCCAGCAACGAAATGTCGGCAACGCCCAGGAACAGGCCACGCAAGCGTGCCAGCAGTGCGTAACGGTTAGCCCGCACGTTGGCGTCTTCGGCATTGACCATTACCGCTTCGAAGAACGCATCCACTGGCTCGCGCAGGGCTGCCAGGCGCGCCAGTGCTTCACGGTACTGGCGAGCGGCGGCCATTGGCTGCACAGCCTGGTCCGCTTGCTGGATCGCCGAGTACAGGGAGAACTCGTTGGCGTTGTCGAAGTACTTGGCCTCAACCGTGGTCGGTACGCTGCCTTCGAGCTTGCTCAGCAGGTTCGACACGCGCTTGTTCACCGCGGCCAGGGCGGCGGCTTCAGGCAACTGACGGAAGGCTTGTACCGCCTGCACGCGTTGATCGAAGTCCAGCGCCGAACCCGGGTTCAGGGCACGCACCGACAGGTAGGTAGCCACGTCCACGCCTTCGTCTTCGTAACGCGCACGCAGGCGGTCGAAGATGAACTCCAGCACCGAGTCAGCCAGGCCTGCGGACTTGACCTTGGCCCCGAAGGCTGCCACGGCGAAGGCCACGGCGTCGGTCAGGTCGAGTTCCAGCTTCTTGTCGATCAGGATGCGCAACACGCCCAGCGCTGCACGGCGCAGGGCATACGGGTCTTTGCTGCCGGTTGGCAGCATGCCGATACCGAAGATGCCGACCAGGGTGTCGAGTTTGTCGGCGATCGCCACGGCCGCACCGGTCAGGGTGCTCGGCAGCTCGGCGCCAGCACCGCGCGGCATGTACTGCTCGTTCAGGGCCAGGGCAACGTCTTCTGGCTCGCCATCGTTGAGGGCGTAGTAGTAACCGGCGACGCCTTGCATCTCCGGGAATTCACCGACCATTTCGGTCGCCAGGTCGCACTTGGACAGTAAGCCCGCGCGCGCAGCCCATTGAGCGTTGCCGCCAATGTGCGGGGCGATGAAGGCGGCGAGCTTGGAAACGCGCTCGGCCTTGTCGTAGACGCTGCCCAGTTTTTCCTGGAACACCACGTTCTGCAGGCGCAGGTTGAAGTCTTCGAGTTTCTGCTTCTTGTCTTGCTTGAAGAAGAATTCGGCATCGGTCAGGCGTGGGCGAACCACTTTCTCGTTACCGTCGATGATCTGCTGCGGGTCTTTGCTCTCGATGTTGGCCACGGTAATGAAGCGTGGCAGCAACTTGCCGTCGGCATCCAGCAGGCAGAAGTACTTCTGGTTGTCCTGCATGGTGGTGATCAGGGCTTCTTGCGGCACGTCGAGGAAACGTTCTTCGAACGAGCACACCAGCGGCACTGGCCATTCGACCAGCGCGGTCACTTCATCGAGCAGCGCTGGCGGAACGATCGCCGTGCCTTCCTGGCGGGTGGCCAGCTCTTCGGTGCGCTTGCTGATGATCTCGCGGCGCTCGTTGGCGTCAGCCAGCACGTAGGCGGCACGCAGGTCGGCCAGGTAGCTTGCCGGCGAACCGATGCGCACGTTTTCCGGGTGGTGGAAGCGGTGACCACGGGAATCGCGACCGGCCTTCTGGGCCAGGATGGTGCAGTCGATGACCTGGTCACCCAGCAGCATGACGAGCCATTGGGTCGGACGGACGAACTCTTCCTTGCGGGCACCCCAGCGCATGCGCTTGGGAATCGGCAGGTCATTGAGGGAATCTTCGACGATGGTCGGCAGCAGGCTGGCGGTTGGCTTGCCCTTGATCACCTGGCTGAAACGCAGTTTCGGGCCGCTCTGGTCGATTTCGCTCAGCTCGACACCGCACTTCTTGGCAAAACCCAGGGCGGCCTGGGTCGGGTTGCCTTCGGCATCGAACGCGGCCTGGTGTGGCGGGCCGTCGAGGTTGATGCTGCGATCCGGTTGCTGGGTCGCCAGCGCGCTGATCAGCACGGCCAGGCGCCGTGGCGCGGCATAGACCTGCTTGGCTTCATAGCCCAGGCCCGCAGCTTGCAGGCCCTTGTCGATACCGGCCAGGAAGGCCTCGGCCAGGGTGTTCAGGGCCTTGGGTGGCAGTTCTTCGGTGCCCAGTTCAACCAGGAAATCTTGCGCACTCATTGTGCAGCCTCCAGCTTGGCCAGTACTTCATCACGCAGGTCCGGTGTCGCCATCGGGAAGCCCAGCTTGGCGCGCGCCAGCAGGTAGGCTTGCGCAACGGAACGCGCCAGGGTGCGCACACGCAGGATGTATTGCTGACGCGCGGTCACCGAGATCGCCCGGCGCGCATCCAGCAGGTTGAAGGTGTGCGAGGCCTTCAACACCATTTCGTAGCTTGGCAGCGGCAGCGGCTGGTCGAGTTCGATCAGGCGCTTGGCTTCGCTTTCGTAGAAGTCGAACAGTTCGAACAGCTTCTCGACGTTGGCGTGCTCGAAGTTGTAGGTCGACTGCTCCACCTCGTTCTGGTGGAACACGTCGCCGTAGGTCACCTTGCCCATCGGGCCGTCAGCCCAGACCAGGTCATAGACCGAGTCCACGCCTTGCAGGTACATGGCCAGGCGCTCTAGGCCGTAGGTGATTTCGCCGGTCACCGGGTAGCACTCGATGCCGCCCGCCTGCTGGAAGTAAGTGAATTGGGTCACTTCCATGCCGTTGAGCCAGACTTCCCAGCCCAGACCCCAGGCGCCGAGGGTCGGCGATTCCCAGTTGTCTTCGACGAAACGGATGTCGTGCACCAGCGGATCCAGGCCCACGTGCTTGAGGGAGCCCAGGTACAGCTCCTGGAAGTTGTCCGGGTTCGGCTTCAGGACTACCTGGAACTGGTAGTAGTGCTGCAGACGGTTCGGGTTTTCGCCGTAGCGGCCGTCAGTCGGGCGACGACTGGGCTGCACATAAGCGGCGTTCCAGGTTTCCGGGCCGATGGCGCGCAGGAACGTGGCGGTATGGAAAGTGCCGGCGCCTACTTCCATATCGTAGGGCTGAAGTACCACACAACCTTGCTCGGCCCAGTATTGCTGGAGGGCGAGGATCAAGTCTTGGAAGGTACGCACGGCTGGCGTAGGCTGGCTCACGAAATTCACCTGTTTCTTGGGCTGCGATTTAAAGAGCGGGAGTATACCCGATTCGTTCGTGCGCACGCCCCCTGGAGCCTTATGCCACGCTGCTTTTGGTGTTCCGAAGATCCGCTGTACATGGCCTATCACGATCAGGAGTGGGGCGTACCGCTACGCGATGCGCAGCGCTTGTTCGAGTTGCTTTTGCTCGAAGGGTTCCAGGCCGGACTGTCATGGATCACTGTGCTGAAGAAGCGCGAGCGCTACCGTGAGGTGCTGTACGGCTTTGATGTGCAGCGCGTGGCGCAGATGAGCGACGCCGAAATCGATGACCTGATGCTCGATCCAGGGATCATCCGCAACCGCCTGAAACTCAATGCCGCCCGGCGCAACGCCCAGGCCTGGCTGGCGCTGGAAGATCCGGTGGGCTTTCTGTGGTCGTTTGTTGGCGGGGTGCCGACCATCAACCATTTTCAGGATCGCAGCCAGGTGCCGGCCGTGACCCCGGTCGCCGTGGAAATGAGTCGCGGGCTGAAAAAGGCCGGTTTCACGTTCGTCGGGCCGACCATTTGTTATGCCCTGATGCAGGCCTCTGGCATGGTCATGGACCACACCCGCGATTGTGATCGTTACGCCGAGTTGGCGGTGCGCGGTTAGAATAGCCGGCTCGCAACAGGATTCAGACAACAGGAGTGACCTGTGGATAAGTTTAAAGGCGCCTTGCTGGTAGGCGCTCTAAGGTTGTTTGCCCTGCTCCCGTGGCGGGCAGTGCAAGCGGTGGGCGCGGCGATTGGCTGGGTCATGTGGAAAACCCCCAACCGTTCCCGCGATGTGGTGCGCATCAACCTGGCCAAGTGTTTCCCTGAAATGGACCCCGCCGAGCGTGAGCGCCTGGTGGGCCAGAGTCTCAAGGACATCGGCAAGTCCCTGACCGAAAGCGCCTGCGCGTGGATCTGGCCTGCCCAGCGTTCGATCGACCTGGTGCGTGAAGTCGAAGGCCTGGAGGTGCTCAAGGAAGCCCTGGCGTCGGGCAAGGGCGTAGTCGGCATCACCAGCCACCTGGGCAACTGGGAGGTGCTCAACCACTTCTATTGCAGCCAGTGCAAACCGATCATTTTCTACCGTCCACCCAAGCTCAAGGCGGTGGATGAACTGCTGCGCAAGCAGCGCGTGCAACTGGGCAACCGCGTGGCGGCGTCCACCAAGGAAGGCATTCTCAGTGTCATCAAGGAAGTGCGCAAAGGCGGCGCGGTGGGGATCCCGGCTGACCCGGAGCCGGCTGAATCGGCCGGTATCTTCGTGCCCTTTTTCGCCACCAAGGCCCTGACCAGCAAGTTTGTGCCGAACATGCTCGCCGGCGGCAAGGCGGTCGGGGTATTCCTGCACGCCCTGCGCCTGCCGGACGGCTCGGGCTACAAGGTGATCCTGGAAGCCGCCCCCGAGGCGATGTACAGCACCGACACCGAGACGTCCTGCGCGGCCATGAGCCAGGTGGTCGAACGCTATGTGCGGGCGTATCCGAGCCAGTACATGTGGAGCATGAAGCGCTTCAAGAAGCGTCCGCCGGGTGAAGAGCGCTGGTACTGAAGATTCACTGAGCTTCAGGATACCCGTGTCATCGTTGACGACCATCGCGGGCAAGCCCGCTCCCACAAAAGCCGCGATGGTCTCAAGAGCACCGCGCCCCTACAGGGCGCTCGTGCGATCGAGCTTTTTCAGGAACACCGTCATTTCCTTTTCGGCCTGCTTGTCGCCATGGGCGCGAGCAGCTTCCAGGCCCTGTTCCCAGGCCTGGCGCGCGGCCGGATAGTCCGCGAGCGCCAACTGAGCCTTGCCCAATAGCTTCCAGGCCGCAGAATATTTCGGATCGAATGCCACGCAGCGCGTGAAGTGTTCGGCGGCCTTGGCGTTTTCTCCCAGATCCAGATACCCCTTGCCCAGCCCGAAGCGCAGCAATGAGTTATCCACACCCTTGGCGAGCATTTTTTCCAGGGATTCGAGCATGGTTCAATTCCTTAAATCCAATGTAGGAGCGGGTGCCCGCTTGCGGCTTACTCGCGAAGAGGCCCGCCCAGGCGCCGCAAATCCGCGATCAGAAGAAGCTCAATCCCACGTGGAACAGCTTCTCCACATCGCGAATATGCTTTTTATCCACAAGGAACAGAATCACATGGTCCCCGGCTTCGATCACTGTGTCGTCGTGGGCGATCAACACTTCCTCGTCGCGGATGATCGCGCCAATGGTGGTACCTGGCGGCAATGCGATGTTCTCGATGGCCTTGCCGATGACCTTGCTCGACTTCTCGTCTCCGTGGGCAATTGCCTCGATGGCTTCTGCCGCCCCCCGGCGCAGTGAGTGCACGCTGACGATGTCGCCTCGACGCACGTGAGCCAGCAAGGTGCCGATGGTCGCCAGTTGCGGGCTGATGGCGATATCGATGTCACCGCCCTGGATCAGGTCCACATAGGCGGGGTTGTTGATGATGGTCATGACCTTCTTCGCACCCAGGCGCTTGGCCAGCAACGAAGACATGATGTTGGCTTCATCGTCGTTGGTCAGCGCCAGGAAGATATCGGCGTCGGCGATGTTCTCCTCCAGCAGCAAGTCGCGGTCCGATGCGCTGCCCTGCAACACCACGGTGCTGTCGAGGGTGTCCGACAGATAGCGGCAGCGGGCCGGGTTCATCTCGATGATCTTGACCTGGTAGCGGCTTTCGATGGCCTCGGCCAGGCGCTCGCCAATCTGCCCGCCACCGGCGATGACGATGCGCTTGTAGCTTTCGTCGAGGCGGCGCATTTCGCTCATGACCGCGCGAATGTTGGCTCGGGCGGCAATGAAAAACACTTCATCGTCGGCCTCGATTACGGTGTTGCCTTGCGGCAGGATCGGCCGGTCACGCCGGAAAATCGCCGCCACCCGGGTATCGACGTTCGGCATGTGTTCGCGCAACTGGCGCAGTTGCTGGCCTACCAGCGGTCCGCCGTAGTAGGCCTTGACCGCCACCAACTGGGCCTTGCCCTCGGCGAAGTCGATCACCTGCAGGGCACCGGGGTGCTCGATCAGGCGCTTGATGTAGTTGGTAACTACTTGTTCCGGGCTGATCAGTACATCGACCGGAATCGCGTCATTGTCGAATAGCTCGGCGCGGGTCAGGTAGGACGCCTCGCGCACCCGGGCAATCTTGGTCGGGGTGTGGAACAGGGTATGGGCGACCTGGCAGGCGACCATGTTGGTTTCGTCGCTGTTGGTCACGGCCACCAGCATGTCGGCGTCGTCGGCGCCGGCCTGGCGCAGCACCGTAGGCAACGAGCCGCGACCTTGCACCGTGCGGATGTCGAGGCGATCGCCGAGATCGCGCAGGCGTTCGCCGTCGGTGTCGACCACAGTGATGTCGTTCGCTTCGCTGGCCAGATGTTCTGCCAGTGATCCACCCACCTGCCCTGCGCCGAGGATGATGATCTTCATCCGTCTACTCCCTTAAAACCGGTTAACCGCGCGCGGCGGCAATCTTGATCAGCTTGGCGTAATAGAACCCGTCATGGCCACCCTCTTGCGCCAGCAACTGGCGACCATGGGGTTGCTTGATGCCGGCCTGGCTGGCGATGTCCAGTTCGCGAGCGCCGGGGGTGCGCGCGAGGAAGGCTGCGATCACTTCGGTGTTCTCGGTCGGCAGTGTCGAGCAGGTGGCGTACAGCAAGATGCCGCCTACCTCGAGGGTTGGCCACATCGCGTCGAGCAGCTCGCCTTGCAGCACGGCCAGCGCGGCGATGTCATCGGGTTGGCGGGTCAGCTTGATGTCCGGGTGCCGGCGAATTACGCCCGTCGCCGAACAAGGCGCGTCGAGCAGAATCCGCTGGAACGGCTTGCCGTCCCACCAGGCCTGGGTGTCGCGGCCATCGGCGGCGATCAGCTCGGCCCTCAGGCCCAGCCGTTCGAGGTTCTCCTTGACCCGTACCAGGCGCTTGGCTTCGAGGTCCACCGCCACCACACCGGCCAGCCCAGGCTCGACTTCGAGGATATGGCAGGTCTTGCCGCCGGGTGCGCAGCAGGCGTCGAGCACTCGCTGGCCCGGCGCCAGGTCCAGCAGTTCGGCGGCCAGTTGCGCCGCTTCGTCCTGCACGCTGATCCAGCCTTCGCTGAAGCCCGGCAGGCTGCGCACATCAGTCGGGGTCTCGAGCACGATACCGTCCTGGCTGAAGGTGCACGGCTGAGCGGCTACCCCGGCCTGGCTCAGCAACTGCAGGTAGGCAGCGCGGTCATGATGGCGGCGATTGACCCGCAGAATCATCGGAGGGTGTGCGTTGTTCGCGGCGCAAATGGCTTCCCACTGCAGGGGCCAGAAGGCCTTGAGGGATTTTTGCAGCCAGCGTGGATGGGCGGTGCGTACTACCGGGTCGTGCTCGAGTTCGGCCAACAGCGCTTCGCTTTCACGTTGCGCGCGGCGCAGCACGGCGTTGATCAGGGCCTTGGCCCAGGGCTTCTTCAGCTTGTCGGCGCAGCCCACGGTTTCACCGATGGCGGCGTGGGCTGGTACGCGGGTGTAGAGCAGCTGGTACAGGCCGACCAGCAGCAACGCCTCGACATCGGCATCCGCCGCCTTGAAGGGCTTTTGCAGGAGTTTTCCCGCCAGCGCCGACAAGCGTGGTTGCCAGCGTGCGGTACCGAAGGCCAGGTCCTGGGTGAAACCGCGATCGCGGTCTTCGACCTTGTCCAGTTGAGTCGGCAGGGAGCTGTTGAGGGACGCTTTGCCACTGAGGACAGCGGCCAGTGCCTTGGCGGCGGCCAGACGTGGGTTCATTGCGCGTCCACCGACTGGCCGAGCACGGTGCCCAGGGCAAATTTCTCGCGGCGGCTGTTGAACAGGTCGCTGAAGTTCAGGGCCTTGCCGCCGGGCAATTGCAGGCGGGTCAAGCACAGCGCTTGCTCACCGCAGGCGACGATCAGGCCGTCCTTGCTGGCGCCGAGCACCTCGCCCGGGGCGCCTTGGCCATCGGCCAAGTGGGCGGCCAGGACTTTCAGGGCCTCGCCATTGAGGGTGCTGTGGCAGATCGGCCATGGGTTGAAGGCGCGTACCAGGCGTTCCAGTTCGATCGCCGGGCGGCTCCAGTCGATGCGCGCCTCGTCCTTGTTCAATTTGTGCGCATAGGTGGCGAGGCTGTCGTCCTGCACTTCGCCTTGCAGGGTACCGGCGGCCAATCCGGCAATCGCCTGCAGCACTGCGGGCGGGCCCATCTCGGCAAGTCGGTCATGCAGGGTGCCGCCGGTGTCCTGGCCGCTGATCGCAGTGCTCACCTTGAGCAGCATCGGCCCGGTGTCGAGCCCCGCCTCCATGCGCATCACGGTGACCCCGCTCTGCGCATCGCCCGCTTCGACGGCGCGCTGGATCGGCGCCGCACCGCGCCAGCGCGGCAACAGGGAAGCATGGCTGTTGATGCAACCCAGGCGTGGGATATCCAGCACCACCTGCGGCAGGATCAGGCCATAGGCGACCACCACCATCAGGTCCGGCTGCAGCGCGGCCAGTTCGGCCTGGGCGTCGGCATTGCGCAGGGTTGGCGGCTGGAATACTGGAATGTTGTGTTCCAGGGCCAGTTGCTTGACCGGGCTTGGCATCAGCTTTTGCCCACGACCTGCCGGACGGTCCGGTTGGGTGTAGACCGCCACGACCTCGTAAGGGCTGTCGAGCAGGGCCTTGAGGTGTTCGGCGGCAAATTCGGGGGTGCCGGCAAAGACGATGCGCATTGAGGAGGCTCTCGGTTTCAGAAGCAGTCACAAAAGAAAAAGGCTTGCCGCAGCAAGCCTTTGGAAGAAAGGAATCAAGCGTTCTGGCGATGGAGCTTTTCCAGCTTCTTCTTGATTCGGTCGCGTTTGAGCGTGGACAGGTAGTCGACGAACAATTTGCCGTTGAGGTGATCGCATTCATGTTGAATGCACACCGCCAGCAGGCCTTCGGCGATCAGTTCGTACGGCTTGCCGTCGCGATCCAGGGCCTTGATCTTGACCTTCTGCGGGCGATCGACGTTTTCGTAGAAGCCGGGTACCGAAAGGCAGCCTTCCTGGTACTGGTCCATCTCGTCGGTCAGGGTCTCGAACTCGGGGTTGATGAACACCCGCGGCTCACTGCGGTCTTCGGACAAGTCCATGACCACGATGCGCTTGTGCACATTGACCTGGGTCGCCGCGAGGCCGATGCCTGGCGCTTCATACATTGTTTCAAACATGTCATCGACCAACTGCCGCACTTCGTCGTCCACTACGGTCACCGGTTTGGCGATCGTGCGCAGGCGCGGGTCGGGGAATTCGAGGATGTTCAAAATAGCCATAAGCGTAATTGCTGCACGTGTGAAGTAAGGTCAGGGCCGATCGCCTGGCAGTCCGCAGAGGCTGGCGATGGCTGTAAAACGAAGCCCCCTCGCGGGAGCGAGCCATGCCGGCTCTGGCGTTTTACGCGAGCCCACATAATAAAGGGATTCACTGCGTGAGGGAAATCACAAACCTTTGACCGTCGCCCGCCACAGCCTGCACGCAGGACAAAAATCCCTGCCCCCCGGGACCTCTGGGCAAGAAAACACTCAACAAGTTACCAACAGACTTATCCACAGCTTGTTCCTGATTCGTCAGGCGCAATTACGATCAAGGATGATCTTATGTCGTCGTCTATATCCCTGCCGGTTTCGCCGGCGGAACTGGAAGCTCGTCTGCGTTTACACCTCCTGCCTGAACTGGGGCCGCGGCGTTTTCAGAAGTTGCTGCAAGCCTTTGGTTCGGCCTCCAAAGCCATCAGCGCCCCGGCCAGTGCCTGGCGCGCCCTGGGTTTGCCCGCCGCCTGCGCAGAGGCCCGGCGCAGCCCGTTGATTCGTGATGGCGCGCACCACGCAATGGCCTGGCTAGAGCGTGAGGGCCAGCATTTGCTGATGATTGACCAGCCCGGTTACCCCGCGTTGCTGGCCGAGATCAGTGACCCGCCGCCCTTGTTGTTTGTCGCCGGAGATCCGTCGATCCTGGAAAAACCGCAACTGGCGATGGTCGGCAGCCGTCGCGCTTCCAGGCCGGGAATGGACACCGCGGCGGCGTTCTCCCGCAGCCTGGCAGGCGCCGGTTTTGTGATCACCAGTGGCTTGGCGCTGGGCATTGATGCGGCTGCGCACCAGGCCGCGCTGGATGTTGGAGGGCAGACGGTGGGCGTGCTGGGTACTGGCCTGGAAAAATTTTATCCACAGCGCAACCGCGCCCTTGCCGAGGCGATGATTGCCCAGGGTAGCGCGGTGGTTTCCGAATTTGCCCTGGATGCCGGGCCGCACGCCAGCCACTTTCCAAGGCGTAACCGGATCATCAGTGGTTTGTCCCTGGGCGTGCTGGTGGTCGAGGCCAGTGTCGCCAGTGGTTCGTTGATCACCGCCCGGCTGGCGGCAGAGCAAGGGCGCGAGGTCTATGCGATTCCCGGCTCCATCCATCACCCCGCTGCCCGAGGCTGCCACCAGTTGATTCGCGATGGGGCAACCCTGGTGGAGACCATCGAGCATATTCTCGAAGGCTTGCGTGGCTGGCAGTACCTGCCGGCCGCCCCGGTCATGGCCCCGGTCCCAGCCGAACTCGATCACCCGCTGTTGCGCCTGCTGTTTGCCGCGCCCCATACCAGCGAAGCCCTGGCCGACTCCAGCGGCTGGGCCTTGCCCAAAGTGCTGGTGGCGCTGACCGAGCTGGAAATGGAAGGTCGGGCGGTGGCGGAAGGCGGACGCTGGTTTGCCCGCCTAAGCTAGGTTCATGCACTGGGATTTATAAGGAAGATGGGTAAACTGCGCACAGCCTTATTTTGGAGAGTCGGTCATGGTCAACAGTTGGCGTGTGCAACAAGCCGCACGAGGAATTCGCGCAGGGGCGGTGCTTGCCTATCCAACCGAAGCCGTCTGGGGCCTGGGGTGCGACCCCTGGGATGAAGAGGCGGTGTATCGCCTGTTGGCGATCAAGGGACGCTCGGTGGAAAAGGGCCTGATCCTGGTAGCCGACAATATTCGCCAGTTCGACTTCCTGTTCGATGACTTCCCGCAGTTGTGGCTCGATCGAATGGCCAGCACCTGGCCAGGGCCGAATACCTGGCTGGTGCCCCACCAGAACATGTTGCCGCAATGGATCACCGGGGTTCACGAAACCGTGGCCCTGCGCGTCAGCGATCACCCGCAGGTGCGCGATCTGTGTGCGTTGGTCGGGCCACTGGTGTCGACGTCCGCCAACCCTCAGGGACGGCCGGCGGCGCGCACGCGGATTCGCGTCGAGCAGTATTTCCGTGGGCAAGTCGACCTGGTGTTGGGCGGCCAACTCGGCGGGCGCAGGAACCCCAGCGTGATTCGCGACCTGGCGACCGGCCACGTGGTGCGTCCGGACTGAGATCGCGCTGCTGCGGTTCGCTGCAGGAGCAAAGCTTGCTCGCGTACGCCACCTTCGCGAGCAAGCCGCCAGCGAAGACCTCCTGTCTGAGGCAATAACTCTCAGGGCAGCAGAATGGTCGAGCCAGTGGTACGTCGAGCCGACAGCTCGGTCTGGGCCTTCGCCGCTTCAGCCAGCGAGTAACGTTGGCTGATATCAACCCGCAACTGACCACTGATGATCATCTCGAACAGCTCATCGGCCATGCGTTGCAGGTTCTCTGCATTGCTGGCGTAGGTCGCCAGGGTCGGTCGGGTGACGTAAAGCGAACCCTTGGCCGAGAGAATTCCCAGGTTCACCCCGTCCACCGCCCCCGACGCATTGCCGAAACTCACCACCAGCCCACGGGGTGCAGTGCTGTCGAGGGAGGTCAGCCAGGTGTCTTTGCCGACGCCGTCGTAGACCACCGGGCACTTCTTGCCGTCAGTCAGTTCCAGTACCCGCTCTGCGACATTTTCATGGCTGTAGTCGATGGTCGCCCAGGCGCCGTTGGCCTTGGCCAGTGCGGCCTTTTCCGGTGAACTGACGGTGCCGATCAGCTTCACGCCCAGGGCCTTGGCCCATTGGCAGGCCAGCGAACCGACACCGCCGGCAGCGGCGTGGAACAGGATGGTTTCGCCAGCCTTGAGTTCATAGGTCTGACGCAGCAGGTATTGCACCGTCAGGCCTTTGAGCATTACACCGGCGGCCTGTTCGAAGCTGATGGCCTCGGGCAGATGCACCAGGTTGGCTTCCGGCAGTACGTGTACATCGCTGTAGGCCCCCAGTGGGCCGCTGCCATAGGCCACGCGGTCGCCGACCTTAAATCGGCTGACCTGGCTGCCGACGGCCTCGACCACGCCGGCACCCTCGGCGCCCAGGCCCGATGGCAAGGCTGGAGGCGCATACAGGCCACTGCGAAAATAGGTGTCGATGAAATTCAGGCCGATGGCCTTGTTGCTCACGCGCACCTGCTGCGGGCCCGGCTCGGCCGGCTGATAGTCCACATACTCAAGCACTTCGGGGCCGCCATGGGCACGGAACTGGATTCGTTTGGCCATCTGCACTCTCCTTGGGTGGTTTTGCGTCGGGTCCTATCGGACTCCTAAGCTTGATCTTCGTCAACTGTGGCAGGCCCGGGTGCAGTGTTATGCTACGCGCCCATTTGCGTCGGCCGCCGTTCTGATCGAGCGCCGCGTAGCTTTGCCCGATTCAAGGTGATGCCATGACTACCCGCACCGAAGCCGTTAAAGCCTACCTGCTCGACCTGCAAGACCGCATTTGTGCCGCGCTGGAAACAGAAGACGGCGGCACGCGCTTTGTCGAAGACGCCTGGACCCGGCCAGCCGGCGGTGGCGGACGGACGCGGGTGATCGAAAATGGCGCGGTGATCGAAAAAGGCGGCGTCAACTTTTCCCACGTGTTTGGCAGCGGCCTGCCGCCCTCGGCCAGCGCACACCGGCCGGAGTTGGCTGGACGCGGCTTCGAAGCCCTCGGCGTGTCACTGGTCATCCACCCGCACAACCCTCACGTGCCGACGTCCCACGCCAACGTGCGCTTTTTCATCGCGGAAAAACCCGGTGAAGAGCCGGTGTGGTGGTTCGGTGGCGGCTTCGACCTGACCCCTTACTACGGCAATGAAGAAGACTGCGTGCATTGGCACCGTGTCGCCGCCCAGGCCTGCGCGCCATTCGGGCCGGATGTCTACAGCCGTTACAAGGCGTGGTGCGACAGTTATTTCCACATCAAGCATCGCAACGAGCCCCGGGGTATCGGCGGCCTGTTTTTCGATGACCTGAACGAGTGGGATTTCGACACCTGCTTCGCGTTCATCCGCGCCATCGGCGATGCCTACATCGAGGCCTACCTGCCGATCGTGCAGCGCCGCAAGGCCCAGGCCTACACCGAGCAACAGCGTGAATTCCAGGAATTCCGCCGTGGTCGCTACGTCGAGTTCAACCTGGTCTACGACCGTGGCACGCTGTTCGGCCTGCAGTCGGGCGGGCGTACCGAGTCGATCCTCATGTCGCTGCCACCGCAAGTGCGCTGGGCCTACGACTGGAAGGCCGAGCCGGGTAGTGAAGAAGCGCGCCTGACGGAGTACTTCCTGCAAGACCGCGATTGGCTGGCGGGCTCGGCCTGATCCGCAGGCGCCGGATAGCCGGCACACAACGCTAAGTGGTTGAGCACAAAAGCGCCTTCAGGGGCGCGCTCCAAGAGGGTTTGAGATGGATCAGTACGTCGTTTTCGGTAACCCGATTGGCCACAGCAAGTCGCCGTTGATCCATCGCCTGTTTGCCCAGCAGACGGCACAGCAACTGGACTACAACACCCTGCTGGCACCGCTCGATGATTTTTCCGGCTGTGCCACGGCATTTTTCGCTGAAGGGCGCGGGGCCAATGTCACGGTGCCTTTCAAGGAAGAGGCCTACCGCCTGGCCAGCCAACTGACGGCCCGTGCGCAACGGGCCGGGGCGGTCAATACCCTGAGCAAGTTGGCCGACGGCAGCCTGTTGGGTGACAACACCGATGGCGCCGGGCTCGTTCGAGACCTGACGGTCAATGCCGGATTCAGCCTGCACGGCAAACGCATCCTGTTGCTCGGCGCCGGTGGCGCGGTGCGCGGTGCGCTGGAGCCGTTGTTGGCCGAGCATCCGGCCTCAGTGATCATCGCCAATCGCACGGTGGAAAAAGCCGAGCTGCTGGCCGAGCTGTTCGCCGATCTGGGCCCGGTCTCGGCCAGCGGCTTCGATTGGCTGCGCGAGCCAGTGGACCTGATCATCAACGCCACGTCGGCCAGCCTGTCAGGCGATGTACCGCCGATCGCCAGTAGCCTGATCGAACCCGGCAAGACCCTGTGCTACGACATGATGTACGGCAAGGAGCCAACATCCTTCTGCCGCTGGGCCAGTGCCCATGGCGCCGTCATGGCACTGGACGGCCTGGGCATGCTCGCCGAACAGGCCGCCGAAGCCTTCTTCCTGTGGCGCGGGGTGCGTCCGGACACTGCACCAGTGTTGGCTGAACTGCGCCGGCAATTGGCGCTGTAGTTCAATCCTCGAAGCGGATCGGGCATTTCTCCGCGCCTTCGAGTTTGCGCAACTCTTCGACCACATGCCCTCGCGCCCGACGCAAGGTCAGGCTGCGGTCCTGCCTGAGCAGGCGGCGGGCTTCCTGGTGGAGCATTTCCACACCGGAATAGTCGATGAAGTTGATGTATTGCGCCTCAATCACCACCGCCAGGCCCTGGGTGCGCTGCAGGCGCACTTGCAGGTAATGGCTGGCGCCGAAAAAGATCGAACCGCCGACCCGCAGAATCTCTTCATCGCCCTCACGCCATTGCTGCACGCGGGGCTGTGAGGTGCGCTTGAGGTAGAAGAACAGCGAGGCCAGCACACCGGCGTAGATTGCCGTTTGCAGCTCCAACAGCAGCGTGGCGACGCAGGTCAGCGCCATCACCGCAAACTCGGCCCGGCTGACCCGAAACAGCGCCCGAATGCCGCGGTGGTCCACCAGGCCCCAGCAAATCAACAGAATGCTGCCGGCCATGGCAGGGATCGGGATGTGCGCGATGAGTTTTGCTCCGGCCAGTGCAAACAGGGCTACCCACAGCGCCGAGAACACGCCCGCCAGCGGTGAGCAGGCCCCGGCTTCATAACTCAAGCCGGAGCGGGTGAAGGAGCCGGCCGACAGTGAGCCGGAGAAAAAACTGCCGACGATGTTGGAAAAGCCCTGGGCGCGGACTTCCTGATTGGCGTCGAGCAACTGTTGCGAGCGTGTCGACAGCGAGCGGGCAATCGACAGGCTGGTGACCAGCCCCAGCATGCCGACCGCCACGGCACTGGGCAGCAGGCGCAGGATCAGGTCCAGATCCAGGGGCAAGGGGCTGAACGGTGGCAGTCGCCCGACAAACGCGCTGACCAGTTGCACATGACCGAACCACGAGGGCCACAGCCAGACCACCAGGCTGCTCAGTACCAGGGTGATCAACAGGCTCGGCCAGCGCGGCAGGCACAGCTTCAGAGCGACACCCAGCGCCAATGTGCCGAGGCCCAGTGCCAACGAAGGTTTGTCCAGCTCATGCAGATGGCTGGCCAGCGACACCAGGCTGTCGAGTGCCGTGGCCTGGCTGGGCAGGTCCAGCCCCAGCAAGTTTGGTAGTTGCCCGAGGGCGATGACCACCGCGGCACCGAGGGTGAAGCCCAGCACCACCGAATGCGAGACGAAGTTCACCAGGGCGCCGAACCGCAGCAGGCCGAGCAGCCACTGGAACACCCCCGCGAGGAAAGTCAGCAACAGGATCAGGGTGACGTAGTCCTGGGAACCGGGCACGGCCAGCGGGCTGACACTGGCGTACAGGACGATGGAGATGGCCGCCGTAGGGCCGCAGATCAGATGCCAGGAGGAGCCCCAGAGGCAGGCGATCAGCACCGGGATGATGGCGGCGTACAAGCCGTACTCCGGCGGCAGGCCGGCAATCAGTGCGTAGGCAATCGATTGTGGCAGCGCCAGAATCGCCCCGCTCAGCCCGACGACAAGATCGCGGCCGACGCTGGCGCGGGTCTGCCGGGGCAGCCAGCGGAGAAAGGGAAAGAGCGAATGGCGGCTGGGGAGTGCCATGAATCCTCGCGAATGGGCTTTTGCCAAAGAGTATCAGGGCAAAGGTGATTGTTCCCCCGTGTGTGCAGGAACAATCCCGTGGGCCAGTGCTTAGAGCTTGGCCTTGACCGCCGGCAATGCCTCTTTGCCGTCTGCCGTTTGCACCCCGTCCAGCCACTTGTCCAGCACCGCCGGGTTGGCCTTGAGCCAAGCCTTGGCGGCCTCGGTGTTGCTGACCTTGTTGTTCAGCACCTCGGCCATGATGCTGTTTTCCATGTCCAGGGTGAAGCTCAGGTTGCTCAGCAGTTTGCCGACGTTCGGGCAGGCTTGGGCATAACCCTTGCGGGTCAGGGTGTGGACACTGCCGGTGTCGCCGAAGTACTTCTCACCGCCCTTGAGGTAGCGCATTTTCAGCTGCACGTTCATCGGGTGTGGAGTCCAGCCGAGGAAAGTCACGAACTTGTGTTTCTTCACTGCGCGCGAGACTTCCGCGAGCATCGCCTGCTCACTGGACTCCACCAGCTTCCATTGGCCCAGGTCGAAGTCGTTTTTCTTGATGATGTCCTGCAACGAGAGGTTGGCCGGTGCACCGGAGCCGATGCCGTAGATTTTCTTGTCGAACTGCTCGGCGTACTTGTTCAGGTCGGCGAAGTCATGCACGCCGGCCTCCCAGACGTAGTCCGGAACTGCCAGGGTGAACTCGGTGCCGTCGAGGTTCTTCGCCAGTTGGGTGACCTCGCCGCTGGCCACGAACTTGTCATAGAAGCCCTGCTGGGCTGGCATCCAGTTACCGAGGAAGACATCGACCTGACCGTCCTTGAGGCCACCAAAGATGATCGGCACCGCCAGGGTATCGATCTTGGCCTTGTACCCCATGCCCTCAAGCAGCACGCTGGTGATCGCGTTGGTCGCGGCGATGTCGCTCCAGCCGGGGTCGGCCATCTTCACGGTGTCGCAACGTTGCTCGGCCCAGGCCGAAACACTGCCAAGCATCAGTAACCCGGCGGTCACTACTGTGGATAACCTTTGCATGCGCTTCCCCTTACATTATTGGTTTTGGCAGGGTTGTGGATAACGAGCCTTGCGCTCCAGATCATCGAGGTCGATGTGGTTGCGCATGTACTGCTGGCTGGCGTCGACCAGTGGCTGGTGGTCCCAGCTCTTCAGGTGGCCAAGGCGCAGTGCGTCAGCCACGAATCGCCGGCGGCGCTGGCTGGCCAGGACCTGCTGGTGAATCGCCGGGATATCCCACTTGGCGCGAGCTTCGGCAAGAAAGGCGGCGTAAACCGGTTGATGCTGAGGCGAGTGACTGAGCTCTTCCTGTTCGCGAGGGTCGTTGCGTACATCGAACAACAGGCAGGGGTCGTCTTCACTGTAGATAAATTTGTAGGGCCCCCGGCGGATCATCATCAACGGGCTGACGGTGCCTTCGGCCATGTACTCACCAAACACTTCATCGTGGCCGCCCTGCCCTTGCAGGTGGGGCAACAGCGAGCGGCCGTCCAGTGGCAGGCCAGGCTGCAGCTCGCCACCGGCCAGGGCGACGAAGGTCGGGAGCAGGTCGGCGGTGGACACGGCGGCACTGACGCGTCCGGCCGCGAACTGGCCAGGCGCATAGACCAGCAGCGGCACCCGGGCGGCCATTTCGAACCAGTGCATTTTGTACCAGAGGCCACGCTCGCCGAGCATGTCGCCGTGGTCGCCGGAAAACACGATGATGGTGTCGTCGCTCAGCCCGGTGTCTTCGAGGGTCTGCAGGAGTTTGCCGACGTTGGCATCGATGTAACTGCATGCGCCGAAATAGGCTCGGCGGGCATCACGGATCTTGTCCACGGGCAGTGGCTTGTTCCACAGGTCGTAGACCTTGAGCAGGCGTTGGGAATGTGGATCGAGGTCGGCCTGCGCCGGGGTCGCCGGCAGCGGGATGTCCTGGTCGTCATACAGATCCCAGAATGCCTTGGGAATGGTGTACGGGTCGTGTGGGTGGGTCATCGACACCGTTAGGCAAAACGGTTGGTCGCCGTCTTCGCGGATGTGATCGAACAGGTACTGCTGGGCCTTGAAGACCACCTCTTCATCGAAGTCCAGCTGGTTGGTGCGCACGCAAGGTCCGGCCTGCAGGACTGAGGACATGTTGTGATACCAACTCGGGCGCACATCCGGTTCATCCCAGTTGACTGCCCAACCGTAATCGGCCGGGTAGATGTCGCTGGTCAGCCGTTCTTCATAGCCATGCAGTTGGTCCGGGCCGCAGAAGTGCATCTTGCCGGACAGGGCGGTGCGATAGCCGAGGCGACGCAGGTAGTGGGCATAGGTCGGCACATCGGCGGGAAAGTCTGCGGCGTTGTCGTAGGCGCCGATCTTGCTCGGCAACTGGCCACTGACCAGGGTGAAGCGCGAGGGTGCGCATAACGGGCTGTTGCAGTACGCAGCGTCGAATACCACGCCCTTGTCCGCCAGTCGGCTCAGGTTGGGCAGCTTGATCGGTGAAGCGCCGTAGAACGGCAGCAAGGGCGCGGCCATTTGGTCGGCCATGATGAAAAGAATGTTCTTGCGCTTCATGTGATAGCGGCATTCCATAGTGGGCAGTTATGCGAAAGTGCTGTGATCGAGAATGTAGCCCGTGCTCTTCGCGGTAAAGCCCATGTCCGGCAATGACTAGGATAAGCCCACCTTATGTATGACGCCCTTGGTGAACTCTCCCTGGACCTGTTGCGCACCTTTGAAGCGGCGGCGCGCCATGGCAGTTTCACCGCCGCCGCAGTGGAGTTGGGCACCACCCAACCTGCTGTCAGCCAACAGCTCAAGCGGTTGGAGGAGCAACTGGCAACACGCTTGTTCGACCGCATCTACCGGGGCATCGAGCTGACCGAAGCCGGGTCGATCCTGTTCGAGCAGGTGCAGAGCGGCCTGCAGAGTATCGAGGCCGGGTTGAGCGCGATCAGTGCCCAGCACCAGCATGAGGTGTTGCAGGTGGCCACCGATTTCGCCTTCGCCGCTTACTGGCTGATGCCGCGTCTGCATCGCTTTCACGAGGCCAACCCCCGGGTGGATGTCAGCCTGGTGACCAGCGAACGTAATCACAACATGTTGCGTCCCGACATCGATGTGGCCGTGCTGTTCGGCGAAGGGCGCTTCAAACAGGGTGAAAGTCACTGGTTGTTCAGCGAGGAAGTGTTCCCGGTGTGCAGCCCGCAGCTGCTCAAGGAGCGGCTCGCGCCCCTGCCCGCCCACGCTTTGCTGGAGTTACCGCTATTGCATCTGCGGGGCGAGAACAGCAGCCATTGGTTCGACTGGAGCGGTGTATTCCGCAGCCTGGGTATCGCCACCCCGCCGACGCCTGGGCAATTGCGGTTTGATAATTACACCCTGTTGATTCAGGCGGCGATTGGCGGTCAGGGCGTGGCCATCGGTTGGCGGCACTTGGTCGATGACCTGCTGGCGCAGGGGCTTTTGGTGCGGCCGATTGCCGAGACGGCGATCTCGGGGTTCGGCTACTACGTGGTGCTGCCCCAGCGCAAACGCCGCAGTGCGCTGATCCAGCAGTTCGTCGACTGGCTGATGAGTGAACAGGCCAGCAGCGCTGAGTCGCTGGCAGGATTGGCCCTGCCGTCCATTGCGGTGTAGCGTTGCCCTTGGGACCTGGATTGGGCAAGACGAGAGCACTATGCAACGGATCAAGGGCTACCACGCCCATGTTTACTTCGACGCGAGCACCCTGGCTCAGGCGCGGGCGCTGTGTGAAGAGGCTGCCCTGCTATTTCCCCTGCAAATGGGTCGAGTCCACGAACGCCCGGTGGGGCCGCACCCGGACTGGAGCTGCCAGTTGGCCTTTGGGCCGGAATTGATCGGCGTGGTGCTGCCGTGGCTGGCGCTGCATCGCAACGGACTGGTGGTGTTCCTGCATCCCGAGACCGGGGATGAGCTGGCCGATCACACGGACCACGCGATCTGGATGGGGGCGATCCGGCCGCTGGACCTGTCGATTTTTTGAGGGGTGGGCTGGCGCCAGAAAAAAAGGGCCCGGAACATGGTTCCGGGCCCTTGGCTGTTACGGGATCAAGACTTAGCCAACGCGAGCGTTGCGCACACCTTCAGACAGCGCCGCACACAGGCTCAGCACACCATCAATGGCCTGGTCCGGCGTGGTGGCATTGGCGATATGGTCGATCAATGCCGAACCCACCACCACCCCATCTGCCAAGCGGGCAATCGCCGCTGCTTGCTCTGGCGTACGGATGCCGAAGCCGATGCTGATGGGTAGATCGGTGTGGCGACGCAAACGGGCCACCGCTTCTTCGACGTGCTCCAGGGTGGCAGCACCTGCACCCGTCACACCCGCCACCGAGACGTAGTAGACAAAACCGGAGCTGCCATTGAGTACGGTTGGCAGGCGTACGTCGTCGGTAGTCGGGGTGGTCAGGCGGATAAAGTCCAGGCCCGCGGCTTGGGCCGGATCGCACAATTCACCGTTATGTTCAGGTGGCAGATCGACCACGATCAGGCCATCCACCCCCGCTTCCTTGGCGTCCGCGATGAAGCGTGGAACACCGTAATAGTGAATAGGATTGAAGTACCCCATCAGTACCAGTGGTGTGTCGTTGTTGCTCGCCCGGAACTCGCGAACCATTTGCAGGGTTTTCGCCAGGTTCTGTTTGGCGCCCAGGGCCCGGATGTTCGCAAGCTGAATCGCCGGGCCATCGGCCATCGGATCGGTGAATGGCATGCCGAGCTCAATCACATCGGCACCGGCAGCCGGCAGCCCCTTGAGGATCGCCAGGGAGGTGTCGTAGCTGGGGTCGCCAGCAGTGACAAAGGTCACCAGGGCCGCACGGTTTTGCTCTTTGAGTTCGGCGAAACGGGTTTGCAGGCGGCTCATCAGTGTTTCTCCTGCTGAGAGTGTTCCATGTGGAACATTACGGTTTGCATGTCCTTATCACCACGACCAGACAGGTTGACCACCATCAGGTGATCCTTGGGCAAGGTCGGTGCGCGCTTGAACACTTCGGCCAGGGCGTGGGCGCTTTCCAGTGCCGGAATGATCCCTTCCAGGCGGCAGCACTTGTGAAACGCGTCGAGGGCTTCATCGTCGGTCACTGAGGTGTACTGGGCGCGACCGATGTCATGCAACCAGGCGTGCTCAGGGCCAATGCCCGGATAGTCGAGGCCAGCGGAAATCGAGTGGGCATCAATGATCTGGCCGTCGTCGTCCTGCAGCAGGAAGGTGCGATTGCCGTGGAGTACACCAGGTACCCCGCCGTTCAGGCTGGCGGCGTGCTTGCCGGTTTCGATGCCATGACCGGCCGCTTCAACCCCGATGATCTCGACGCTGGTCTCGTCGAGGAACGGATGGAACAGGCCCATGGCGTTGGAGCCACCGCCGATGCATGCCACCAGGCTGTCAGGCAGACGACCTTCCTGGGCTTGCAACTGGTCACGGGTTTCCTTGCCGATCACGGCCTGGAAGTCACGGACCATCGCCGGATAAGGATGCGGGCCGGCGACGGTGCCGATCAGGTAGAAGGTGTTGTCGACGTTGGTCACCCAGTCACGCAGGGCTTCGTTCATTGCGTCTTTCAGGGTGCCGGTGCCGGCCACTACCGGGATCACTTCGGCACCCAGCAGTTTCATGCGAAACACGTTGGCCTGTTGGCGCTCGATGTCGGTGGTGCCCATGTAGATCACGCACTCCAGACCAAAACGCGCGGCTACGGTGGCAGTGGCCACACCGTGCATGCCGGCGCCAGTCTCGGCGATGATGCGTTTTTTGCCCATGCGCCGTGCCAGCAGGATCTGGCCGATGCAGTTGTTGATCTTGTGTGCGCCGGTGTGGTTCAGCTCTTCACGCTTGAGGTAGATCTTGGCGCCGCCACAGAATTCGGTCAGGCGTTCGGCGAAGTACAGCGGGCTCGGACGTCCGACGTAATCGCGCTGGAAGTAGGCCAGTTCTTCTTTGAACGCCGGATCTTCCTTGGCCGCTTCGTATTCGCGGGCCAGGTCGAGGATCAACGGCATCAGGGTTTCGGCGACGTAGCGGCCACCGAACGCGCCAAACAGGCCGTTGGCGTCAGGGCCGTTGCGCAGATTAGTCTGGGTCATGGGGCGCTCCAGTTGAATGCGTGAAGTGACAATGGCGTTCACTCTACCCCTGACGTCGACGGCTGAAAACCGATAAGATCGCCACAACCTGTCAGGAAAACTCACAGATACCATGAGCCACGACCTGCCCCCTCTCAACGCCCTGCGCGCCTTCGAAGCCGCTGCCCGCCTGCACAGTGTCAGTCAGGCGGCGGAGCAATTGCACGTTACCCATGGAGCAGTCAGCCGGCAGCTGAAAGTGCTCGAGGAGCACTTGGGGGTGAGTCTGTTCGTCAAGGACGGACGCGGCCTGAAACTCACAGATGCCGGCGTACGCCTGCGCGATGCCAGCACTGAGGCATTCGAGCGCCTGCGCACGGTCTGCGGTGAGCTGACTCAGGGCCACGCCGAGGCGCCTTTTGTCCTGGGCTGCTCCGGTAGTCTGCTGGCTCGTTGGTTTATTCCGCGCCTGGGGCGGTTGAATGCCGATCTGCCGGATTTGCGCTTGCACCTGTCGGCCGGCGAAGGTGACCTGGATCCGCGTCGTCCGGGCCTGGATGCCTTGCTGGTATTCGCCGAGCCGCCATGGCCTGCGGATATGCAGGTGTATGAACTGACCAGCGAACGAATCGGCCCGGTGCTCAGCCCCCGCTTCTCCGGGTATGAGTCGCTGCGTGATGCGCCGGCCAGTGCCTTGCTCGAATTACCCTTGTTGCATACCACATCGCGACCGCAAGCCTGGCCCAGCTGGGCACAGCATAATCAACTCGACCCCGGGGCCTTGAAGTTCGGCCAGGGTTTCGAGCATTTGTATTACTTGCTGGAGGCGGCCGTGGCCGGGCTGGGTGTGGCGATTGCCCCACAGCCATTGGTGGCCGAGGACGTGAAGGCGGGTCGCCTGGTTGCGCCGTGGGGGTTTTCTCAAACCCCGGCGCAACTGGCGTTGTGGTTACCCAAGCGCGCCGCGGACGGACGCGCTCGGCAGCTGGCGCAGTGGCTCAAAAACGAGCTGCGCCAGGCAGATTAATCACCGCGTTTGCACAGCAGGTAGGCCGCCAGCAAACCCAGGGCCCCGACGGCTACACCCGCGGTGGTCCAGGGGTGTTCCTGCGCGTAATCGCGGGTCGCGATCCCGGTCTCACGGGTTTTCACTTTGACTTCTGTATAGGCATCGCTGAGCAGGCTGCGCGAGTGTTTCAGCGCGCTCTCGGCATTGCTTTTGAGGGACTTGAGGGTTTTCAGCGACTCGTCCGAGGCATCACTTTTCAGGCTTTCCAACGACTTGAGCAGACTCTCGATCTCGGCTTCCATGCTTTGCAATGAGGCTTTACGTAAAGAGGTGTTGGCCATGGTGGCTCTCCTGCATTGATTGAGTAGCGTGTGTTGGTTCCGACTCCAGCGGTTCGCGAAAGTGCAGAAAATATGAACCTTAGCAGCAGAAATGCCCACAGAAGAAATACCGAAAATCACTGCTAGGCTGTAGGAACACCCAAGGAGATCGCCATGACAGACCACCACACGTACAAGAAAGTCGAACTGGTTGGCTCCTCGCCCACCAGTATCGAGGACGCCATCAACAATGCCTTGGCTGAGGCCAGCAAAAGCATCAAGCACCTGGAATGGTTTGAGGTCACTGAAACCCGAGGCCACATCAAGGACGGCAAGGCTGCGCACTTCCAGGTGACGCTGAAGGTCGGGTTCCGGATTGCGAATAGCTGAAGATGAACTAGATTTCTGAACTTGTGAGCTGGCCGATTGCCATAGGGAGTGGCAAAGCGCTACTTAATCTGCGAGCGCTGATGCCTTGGGCTAAACGCTAATCCTATTGATCCGACCAGGGAATGTGACCGATGAAGAAGTTGATTCTGGCTATTGGTTTGCTGAGCATCGCAGGAACAACCCTTGCGGCCGGCAAGCCTTGTGAAGAACTGAAAGCGGAAATTGCAGCGAAACTCGATGCCAAGGGCGTGTCAGGTTATTCGTTGGAAATCGTCGACAAGGGCACTGCGGCTGACGGTAAAGTCGTAGGCACCTGTGAAGGTGGTTCCAAGGAAATCGTCTACAAGAAGTAGTTTGAATTCGCTGCAAGTGAAAAGCCGACGCTTTGGCGTCGGCTTTTTTATGGGCGCGGGGTAAGTGCTCAGCCTCTCATCACCTGCGCCAGCAGCTCGTAGGAGTGCAGGCGATCGGCGTGCTCGTACAGGTCACAGGTGAAGATCAATTCATCGGCCTGGGTCTGTTCGATCAGGACTTCCAGCTTGCCGCGAATTTTTGCCGGACTGCCGACCATGGCCAGCCCGAGGAAATCCCCGACTGCCTGTTTCTCATGGGGTAACCACAGGCCGTCCATGCTCTCGACGGGCGGGCGCTGAACCAGGCTTTGCCCACGCATCAGCGCGAGGATGCGCTGGTAGACCGACGTAGCCAGGTACTCGGCCTGCTCATCGGTGTCGGCGGCGACCAGTGGTACGCCGAGCATCACATAGGGCTTGTCGAGGACCGCTGATGGCTTGAAGTGATTGCGATAGACGCGAATCGCCTCGTGCATGTAGCGCGGTGCGAAATGCGAGGCAAAGGCGTAGGGCAAGCCGCGTTCGCCCGCCAGCTGTGCGCTGAACAGGCTGGAACCCAGGAGCCACACCGGGACGTTGGTGCCGGTACCGGGCATGGCGATGATGCGTTGGTCCGGTGTGCGGGGGCCGAGGTAGCGCACCAGTTCGGCGACGTCTTCGGGGAAGTCATCGGCGCTGCCGGAACGTTCGCGACGCAAGGCGCGAGCGGTCAGTTGATCGGAACCTGGGGCACGGCCCAGGCCGAGGTCGATCCGGCCCGGATAGAGGCTTTCCAGGGTGCCGAACTGTTCGGCGATCACCAGTGGCGCATGGTTGGGGAGCATTACCCCGCCGGAGCCGACACGAATACTCGACGTGCCGCCGGCCAGATAACCCAGCAACACCGAGGTGGCGGAGCTGGCAATGCCGTCCATGTTGTGGTGCTCGGCGACCCAGAAGCGGTTGTAACCCCATTTTTCGACGTGCTGCGCCAGGTCCAGCGAGTTGCGCAAGGATTGGGCCGGGCTGCCGTTCTCCCGTACGGGCACCAGGTCGAGGGTCGAGAACTTGATATCGGACAGTTGTTTCATAAGCCTGCGTCTCCAAGGGGTATGCAGGCTTTTCTCACTAACGAAAACCTGCCGAATGTATAAGCCTGTTCTATGCAATGTGGGCATATACCCGAGTTTCAATAGCTGACCGGAAAATGCCTACCAGATAAGCGGTTCTATCCGACAGGGTGAACTTTGTCCGGCCATCTATCCTCAGAACCCTTAGCTACCAAAAACCATCAAGGCGCGACTCTCGCGCCGGATCTTGAGGAGGCACACATGAGCATCAAGAAGAAAGCATCGGCACATTGGGAAGGTGACCTGAAAACCGGGATCGGCTCGATTTCCACGGAAACCGGGGTCCTCAGGGAAGCCCCCTACGGCTTCAAGGCGCGTTTCGAGGGTGGTAAAGGGACCAACCCCGAAGAACTGATCGGCGCAGCACATGCAGGCTGTTTCTCCATGGCCTTTTCGATGATTCTCGGCGACGCCGGCCTTAAGGCCGAGAGCATTGATACGCAGGCAGAGGTGACCCTGGATCAGGTCGACGGTGGTTTTGCGATTACCGCCGTGCACCTGATTCTCAAGGCAAAAATCCCCGGCGCCAGCCAGCAGCAATTTGACGAGTTGAGCAAAAAAGCCAAGGAAGGTTGCCCGGTGTCCAAGGTGCTGAACGCGACAATCACCCTGGATGGCACGCTCGTCAGTTGAACCTCTCCTCCCCCACATAGGAGTTGGCTTGCCAGCGAAACGGACCTGTCTGACACCACGAGTTGGCAGATTCGCCAACAAGCCGACTCCTACAAATCAGAACTCCCAGGGCGAAATTGTGGTCGAATAAATGACAGCAGCCCAAGCGCACACCCGTGCGCGCTGCTTCAAGGGAGCTTCAACCATGAAACGTTTTGCCTTGGCGGTTATCTGCGGTGCGCTGGCCACATCGGCCCTGGCGGCGCCAAAACCGTGCGAAGAACTCAAGGCCGAGATCGAAGCCAAGATCCAGGCCAACAACGTATCGTCCTATACGCTGGAAATTGTCAGCAATGATGACGTGCATGACCAGAACATGGTGGTCGGCACCTGCGAGGGCGGTAGCAAAAAAATCATCTATCAAAAGAACGACCGCTAAGACGCCTCAGGGCACGCAATTGACCTGACGTTCTTCGGCAACGAGCTGGCGCTGGGCGTTGTACAGCCGGGCGCTGGGGGTAAAGGCCAGTGAGCGGGCCTCGAGCCGGTAACGCTGGCCCGCTTCGAAATGCTCGTAAGGGATGGTCATGTAGCACAACCGCTCCTGCGGGTCGGTGTTCATGCCCATGCCACCGCCAAACACTTCAAAGTCAAAACGCACGGTCAGTTCATGGCTGCCCGGCGTGACCTGGAAAAAACGCCCATCACGCTGTGGTTGATTGTCCAGGCGCTCGGCCATCAGGACTTTTCCGCCGGGGGTTGGCATGGCGAAGTCGACCCAGGCCATGTTCGGATTGACATCCGGCAGGGGGCTGGCGGCGCACGCAGACAATGCGCCGAGGGCAAAGAACAGCAAATACCTGTGCATGATTCAGTTCCGGGTGGTCAGGCATTCAGCATAGCGCCGATCAGCTGCGCTGACAGCCCGCTGGTTGCGCCTGGCCAACCACTTTGCGCTGTTCGTCATAGAGTTTGGCCCAGGGACGGAAGCCAATGTTGCCAGCCTGCAACTGATAGCGCTGGCCAGCGTTGAAGTCGTTGAATTTCACGCTCAACTGACAATCTCGCCACAACGGCTCGGCGTCTGGGCCGATGTTGGTTGGATCGACGGTGAACTGATAACGCACCGTCAGTTCATGGCGGCCGGGCGGAACCTGGAAGTAGCGTTTGTCCACAGAGGCTTTGTCATCCACCTCCAGCGCTTGCAATGCAGTGTCTTCAGGGTGAGGTGCAAGGTCGATCCAGGCTTGCGTCGGGTCGGGTTGGGGCAATCCAGCACAGCCGGCCAGCATCAGCAGGCCTCCAGTCAGCAGTAACACGCGCATAGCGAAGCTCCAGTCAGGCGAGATAGTCTTGCGGGCAGACTCCCCAAGGATGATTCGATGTGATCAGGCTGCTTCCAAGCCATCGGTTACTTGATCGCGTTTTGCGCGTTTTGTTTCCGGCTATGATGTTTTTGTTGCTCAACGGTTGTGCCAGCGTCGATTACTACAGCCAGTTGGCCAGCGGTCAGTGGCAGTTGCTGCGGGCTCGCGAGCCGGTCAGCAAGGTGCTGGCTGACCCGGCAAGCGACGCGACATTGCGCGCGCACCTGGAGCAATCGCAAAAGGCTCGCGACTTCGCCAGCCAGCACCTGCACCTGCCGGACAACCTGAGCTATCGCCTCTACGCAGACCTAGGTCGCCCCTATGTGGTGTGGAATGTGTTCGTCACTGCGGAATTTTCCCTCAGCCCGCAGAACCATTGCTTCCCGATTGCCGGGTGCGTGGCCTACCGCGGGTACTACCGCCAGAGTGCGGCGCGGGGCGAGGCAGCCCTGCAGCGACTGCAGGGCATGGATGTCTCGATCAGTGGCGTGGAGGCCTATTCAACCTTGGGTTGGTTCAATGACCCGATCCTCAATTCGATGCTGGGCTGGGGCGACGAGCGCCTGGCCAGCCTGATTTTTCATGAGCTGGCGCATCAGCGTTTTTATCTGCAGGACGACACTGAGTTCAACGAGTCGTTTGCCACCTTCGTTGAGCAGCAAGGCACTCGGCAATGGAGCTTGGCCCGCGGGTTACCCCCGGCCATCGACGCCCGGGTGCGACAGCGCGAGCAGTTCACCCAGTTGCTGCTGGACTGTCGCACGCGCCTGGAGGCCCTGTACGCCCTGCCCTTGCCGAGTGGGCAGATGCGCCAGCGCAAAAACGCCGAGTTCGAGCGCTTGCGCAGCGACTACCGAACCCTACGTGACAGCCAATGGGCCGGCGATAAGCGTTACGACGCCTGGATCTACGCCCCCATGAACAACGCGCGTCTGCTGCCCTTCGGTCTGTACGAGCAATGGGTGCCGGCGTTTGCCCAGTTGTTCAGGCAGTCGGCGGGGGATTGGCAGAGGTTTTACGCCGCCGTCGAACAGTTAGGTGCGTTACCGGCGCAGCAGCGCAAGGCGGCCCTGAGGTCGTTGTCTGGCTGAGGGAAGCCATCGCGGGCAAGCCTCGCTCCAAGGGGGGCGCTTGTAGCATCAAGGCTTGCCCGCGATGACAATCTTAATCGTCGCGCAAAAACGCTTGATGCAACTGCGCCAGCGTTTCGAAGTAGTACGCTGGGTGCTCGGCGTTCAGTTCTTCAAGGCTGCCAAAGCCATAGCCCACCGCGGCGGCATCCAGGCCGTTGCGCTTGGCGCCGATCAGGTCGTGTTTACGATCGCCGATCATCAGGGTGCTGCTTGGGTCCAGCCCCTCCTCGGCCACCAGGTGGGCAATCAGTTCGACCTTGTCGGTGCGGGTGCCGTCCAGCTCACTGCCGTAGATCACCTTGAAGTGTCGGTCGAAATCGAAGTGGCGTGCGATCTCCCGGGCAAAGATCCAGGGTTTCGACGTTGCGATATACAGCTCTCGCCCCTGCCCGCTCAAGGTTTCCAGCAGTGGTGTGACGCCATCGAACACCCGATTTTCATAGAGCCCGGTGACTTTGAAGCGCTCACGGTAGAAGTTCACCGCGTCCCACGCCTTGGCCTCGTCGAAGGCGTAGAACTGCATGAAGGCCTGCAGCAAGGGCGGGCCGATGAAGTGTTCAAGTTTGCCGAGGTCCGGCTCATCGATCCCCAGTTTGCCCAAGGCGTACTGGATGGAACGGGTGATCCCTTCGCGCGGGTCGGTCAGGGTGCCATCAAGGTCGAATAAAACGCTTTGGTAATGCATGAAAATTCCCGAATGAGAGTCAGAGCTGGTCGTAGCCTTCGGCCAGATGCAGGTCTTTGAGCTTGACGTAGTTGGCCGCGCTGTAGGTAAAGAATGCGCGCTCCTTGTCGGTCAACGGCCGGGCCTGTTTTACCGGGCTGCCCACATACAGGAAGCCGCTGGCCAGGCGTTTACCTGGCGGCACCAGGCTTCCCGCGCCGATGATCACCTCGTCCTCGACCACGGCACCGTCCATCACAATGCTGCCCATGCCGATCAGAATCCGGTTGCCGACGGTGCAGCCGTGCAGCATGACTTTGTGGGCAATGGTCACGTCATCGCCGATCAGCAGCGGGAAACCGTCCGGGTTGAATGGTCCGGCGTGGGTGATGTGCAGTACGCAGGCGTCCTGCACGCTGGTGCGCTGGCCAATGCGGATGCGGTGCATGTCGCCGCGGATCACGGTCAGCGGCCAGACGGAGCTGTCGGCGCCTATTTCGACGTCGCCGATCACCACTGCCGAACCGTCGACAAACGCGCCATGGTCGAGCACGGGAGTGTGGTTCTGATACTTGCGAAGGGACACGATAGGCTCTCTCTCTGTTGCTGATAGCTGCGGTTGGCGTCGATTGTAATTAAGATGGGGCAATGTTTCTTCCAGCCAAGGTGCCAACCGTGAGCGTGAACAACCCTCTTTTGCAGTCCTACGACCTGCCGCCGTTCTCGGCGATCCGCGCCGAGCATGTACAACCGGCCATCGAACAGATACTCGCGGACAACCGCGCTGCCATTGCCGACCTCCTCAAGACCCAGGGCACTGAACCGACCTGGGCCGGCCTGGTGCTGGCGATGGATGAGCTCAACGACCGCCTGGGCGCCGCCTGGAGCCCGGTCAGCCACCTTAACGCGGTGTGCAACAGCGCCGAGTTGCGTGAAGCTTACGAGTCCTGCCTGCCAGCGCTGAGCGCCTACTCCACCGAGCTGGGGCAGAACCGTGAACTGTTCCAGGCCTTCGAAGCCCTGGCCAACAGCCCGCAGGCGGCCGGCTTTGATGTGGCGCAAAAAACCATCCTCGAACATTCCCTGCGGGACTTCCGCCTGTCGGGTATCGACCTGCCGGAGGCTGAGCAAAAGCGTTATGCCGAGGTGCAGAGCAAGCTGTCTGAACTGGGCAGCCGCTTTTCCAACCAGTTGCTCGATGCCACCCAGGCCTGGACCAAGCACATCACCGAGGAGGCCGCCCTCGCCGGCCTGACGGATTCGGCCAAGGCGCAAATGGCCGCCGCGGCGCAAGCCAAGGAGCTGGATGGCTGGTTGATCAGCCTGGAGTTTCCCAGCTACTTCGCGGTAATGACCTACGCCCATGACCGTGCATTGCGCGAAGAAGTCTACGCCGCCTACTGCACTCGTGCGTCGGACCAGGGTCCCAACGCCGGTCAGAACGATAACGGGCCGGTGATGGAAGAGATCCTCGACTTGCGTCAGGAACTGGCCCGGCTGCTGGGCTACAGCAGTTTCTCGGAACTGAGCCTGGCGACCAAAATGGCGGAGTCCAGCGATCAGGTCCTGAGCTTCCTGCGGGACCTGGCCAAGCGCAGCAAGCCGTTCGCCGCCCAGGATCTGGAGCAGTTGAAGGCCTATGCGGCCGAACAGGGCTGTGCTGACCTGCAAAGCTGGGACAGTGGTTTCTACGGGGAAAAACTCCGTGAGCAGCGTTACAGCGTCGCTCAAGAGGCGCTGCGCGCGTACTTCCCGATCGATAAAGTACTGGGCGGTCTGTTCGCTATCGTCCAGCGCCTGTACGGCATCGAGATCGCCGAGCAGACGGGGTTCGACACCTGGCATCCGGATGTTCGCCTATTCGAAATCAAGGAAAACGGCGAGCACGTTGGCCGCTTCTTCTTCGACCTGTACGCGCGCGCCAACAAGCGCGGTGGTGCCTGGATGGACGGTGCCCGCGACCGTCGTCGCACTGCCGAGGGTGTTCTGCAAAGCCCGGTAGCCAACCTGGTGTGTAACTTCACCCCGGCCGACAGTGGCAAGCCGGCGCTATTGACCCATGATGAAGTCACCACCCTGTTCCACGAGTTTGGCCACGGCTTGCATCACCTGCTGACCCGAGTCGAGCATGCGGGTGTATCCGGTATCAATGGTGTGGCCTGGGATGCGGTCGAGTTGCCGAGCCAGTTCATGGAGAACTGGTGCTGGGAGCCGGAAGGCCTGGCGCTGATTTCCGGTCACTATGAAACTGGCGAGCCACTGCCACAGGACTTGCTGCAGAAAATGCTCGCGGCGAAGAACTTCCAGTCGGGCCTGATGATGGTGCGTCAGTTGGAGTTTTCCCTGTTCGACTTCGAACTGCACGCCACCCACGGCGATGGTCGCAGCGTGCTGCAGGTGCTCGAAGGCGTGCGCGATGAGGTCTCGGTCATGCGTGCGCCGGCCTACAACCGCTTCCCCAACAGTTTCGCGCACATCTTTGCCGGTGGTTACGCCGCGGGTTACTACAGCTACAAATGGGCGGAAGTGCTGTCGGCTGACGCGTTCTCCAGATTTGAGGAGGAAGGTGTACTCAACGCTGCGACCGGTCGGGCCTTCCGTGAGGCGATCCTGGCGCGTGGAGGCTCCCAGGAGCCAATGGTGCTGTTCGTCGACTTCCGCGGACGTGCACCGTCGATTGACGCACTCTTGCGCCACAGCGGCCTGGATGAGGGCGCGGCAGCATGAGTGATGGGCCTGTGAGCATAACCAAGAAGCGCTTTATCGCTGGAGCAGTGTGCCCGGCGTGCAGCGAGCCGGACAAATTGATGATGTGGAGTGAAGACGACGTACCGCACCGCGAATGCGTGGCGTGCGGTTACTCGGACACACTCAATGAGCAGGGTCTGTCGGTTCCCAAGGAGTTGGGGACGCGGGTCAACACCGGTGCTGTGAAGGTGGCTGATACCAAGGTTCAGACTGTGCAGTTCTTTGTGAACCCGAAGTTGAAGAAAAAAACTGACGAGGCACAGTAACGGCAACTAACAAAGCCGGCTCTCTGAGAAGCCGGCTTTGTTCAGGCTAATGTGCTGATTTATGATCAGCCATTAACTTTAATCCACTTTAATGTCATTCGACTTATAAGTTCAATTCAAGGACTGGTAATACTGGCGTAGGCTTTTGCCAAGGCCAGGAGTTTTGCCTTGTCATCCTCATCGATATCACGGTCATCATCGACATCCTTGTTGATGTTGGCAATGCTGAACGACTGGCCGCCATCGTAGGAGGACGCAATAATTGTGGTGGAGTCCAGCAGCGCCTCGGTCGGCGCCTCGTTTTGTGGATCCCAGCCTGACTCTTTTAATGCAAACTGCATGGACACCAGGACTTCATTTGGATCGACCACAGTGGGACCCAGTTTTTGCAGAAAAATACCACGACGATTGAAGTACGACATTATTAAATCCTTTTAAATAATGATCAAAGTTATAAACGAGCTTCTGGATACTATCGAGGTGCACATGACGATCGCCACTTCATTGTTGTAACGCAGCATGTCGCCAAGTTCATTGTGTTGTTATAAGAGCGCTCATTAGCGTTGCGAAGGTGCCGAACGGCACTAGGCGGAGAATGGTTCGGGGTGTACTGTATATTCATACAGTCAAAGGGCTCCGCCATGAATTCGCCATTACCCCCGCGCGGTCGTGGTACCGCAACAAACCCGCACAACCGCTTCGCGTCGAGCTGCTCAGTCGCCGAAGACGATGGTTGGTACCAGGAAGTGCCGCTGACCCAAGGCACCGAGGTGCGCATTGAAACGGCGAAGACCATCATCACCCGCAACAACTCGCCAGACTTACCCTTCGACCGTTCGATCAATCCTTATCGGGGCTGTGAGCACGGTTGCATCTACTGTTACGCGCGGCCCAGCCATGCGTATTGGGACCTATCCCCCGGTCTGGATTTCGAGACCCGGCTGATTGCCAAAACCAACGCCGCCGATGTGCTTGAGGAGCAACTGTCCAAGCGTGGCTACCGGTGCGCGCCGATCAATCTCGGCTCAAATACCGACCCCTATCAGCCGATCGAGCGCGAACACCGAATTACCCGGCAAATTCTCCAGGTACTACTACGCTATCGGCATCCAGTGACGATTATCACCAAGGGGTCGCTGATCCTGCGCGATCTGGATCTGTTGACCGAATTGGCTTCGCAGCGGCTGGTGGCGGTGATGATCAGCCTGACCAGTCTGGACGATGAGCTCAAGCGCATTCTTGAACCGCGTACAGCGGCGCCCAAGGCACGATTGCGGGCCATCAGGGTGATGCGTGAGGCAGGTATTCCGGTGGGCGCGCTGTGCTCGCCAATGATTCCGATGATCAACGATAGCGAGTTGGAGAGTCTGCTGGCGGCTGCCCAGGCGGCTGGTGCCCAGAGTGCGGCCTACATGATGTTGCGCCTGCCATTGGAGGTCGCACCGCTCTTCGAGGAATGGCTGGCGGCGCATTACCCGCAACGAGCGGCGCATGTGCTGAGCCTGATCCGCCAGAGTCGTGGTGGCGAGTTGTACGACAGTCGCTTTGGCGCGCGAATGCGCGGTGAGGGGCCGTTCGCTGACTTGCTGGCACAACGGTTTGCCAAGGCCATGAAGCGGCTGGGGCTGAATCAGCGTGAGGGGTTCAACCTCGATTGCACGGCTTTTTGTCCTCCGGGTGCGCAGATGTCGTTGTTGTAGATAACGATTAGGCCTGTTTTATCGTGGTACGTAATATGCGTAACGGTACGTTATTGTCGGTTTTTTTGCTTGTGGCGCTTGTTGCCAGGTGGTCGATTCCGATTGAGATACGTATTACCAGCCGCTGGTTGCGCCAGCTTCGCTTAACCAGACCTTCGGCCAACTACTCAGGTATCAAGGGGGTGTCGGTAGACGGATAATGTACCGACGCCCCAGGTTGACCGTAACTCGCCAAGCCTGTCCTTGGTCTTGGATTACAGCACTGGGACGTCGGGTGCTCAGAGTTACTAGCGTAATTAATTAACTGGTAAACCAGCCTTGAATCCAGCCGCTAATATTATTGAAAGTCGACTTGATATCGGCGAAGGCGTTTTTAACCCACGTGATAGTTTCGGCTACAACTTTTGTAATGAAGGCATTGAGTTTTTCCGACATGATTCGGAACAGGCTGAAAATCATATCAGTTGTGGACATTATTGCTTTTTGTGCTTTCGGATGCCGCTCGCCGATTTCAATGGCCTTGTCGAAAATCCGGTCAATATTTTTTTCGGATTGATCTTTTTCGTAGGCGCGTCTTTCATTCATTTGCTGTTTGAATGTCGCAATGGCAGCTGCATCACCCGCAGCGTTGCTCAAGTTTTGGGCGTCGTTGGTAATGCTGAGTTCTACGCTCTGATTCTGGGTGGTAGCCAGCATTTTTGCTGTCGATTTCAGTTCTTCCAGTGCGATTGTTTCATCTGGGGAAACGTCATCTAGTTGGGTAGCATTGGGCATGGAGAAACTACGAGCGGGTTGTTGTTTGCCACCCGCCAACACGGATTTGTGGTGGGCGCGAAGTTTGTTCATGGTTTCGACAAAAGCAGTCATTGGGTTCATTCCTTTGAAGGTGTTTTTAGTTTTCAAGTGCTGGTGCACTTGCTGGTTAGATTAATGAGAATTTCAGAATAAAGTAGGCTTAAAGCCTTTCTTTTTGTTTCTTGAGCCAGGCATAAAAGTTGTTCGCTGCCCAGTCAGGATTAGGTGTTGCTGTTAATGTATTCGTAGCGATTGTTCGTGCCACAAGTGTTGAACTGTCGCATATGCTGCTCAATTGCCTTTGTTCAGTCTCAATTAAGTCCGAGGGTTATTGCGGTGTCTGGCTTGTTCTTTGTGGGTGACGCCACCGTCGTTTGCATTGCACCTGAGTGATGTAAACTCTGGGGCACCCCCCTAATGTGCCAACGAGGATGAGTGATGAGTGACAAAGACAAGCCACCGTTGGCTGCATCGGCTTCAGCCCTTCCAGAGGCTGAAAGCGCCGAAGCAGCGCTGCAGCACATTGTTGACGGCTTTCTGCATTTTCATCATGAGGTCTTCCCGCAACAGGAAGAACTCTTCAAGAAGCTCGCTACGGCCCAGCGGCCACGGGCAATGTTTATCGCGTGTGCCGATTCGCGAATCGTCCCTGAACTCATCACGCAAAGCGCGCCAGGCGACCTGTTCGTCACGCGCAATGTGGGCAACGTCGTCCCGCCTTACGGGCAAATGAATGGCGGTGTTTCTACGGCCATCGAATACGCCGTGCTGGCGCTGGGTGTTCAGCACATCATCATTTGCGGGCACTCCGATTGCGGCGCCATGCGGGCGGTCCTCAACCCGCAGAGCCTGGAAAAGATGCCCACGGTCAAAGCCTGGCTAGTTCATGCGGAAGTCGCCAAAAGCATGGTCCAGGACAACTGTCAGTGCGCCACCGAACACGAAAGCATGCAGGTGCTGACCGAAGAAAACGTGATCGCCCAGCTGCAGCATTTGCGTACTCACCCCTCAGTGGCTTCGCGCATGGCCAACGGTCAGTTGTTCATCCATGGCTGGGTCTACAGTATCGAATCCAGTGAAATAAAAGCCTACGACGCGGACAAGGGCTGCTTCTTGCCTTTGGACGGTAGCCTTCCGATCCCCATGGCGACGCCCAAGGCGCGCTTCTAGATCTTGCGTGGCTGGTCGGGGCGGCTGAAAAAGCGTGCAGGCTTCGCCATACCGAATCAATCCGGGGAAGGCTCATGGAGGGGGCGACTGAAAGCGCTTCAGCCAAGGAAGCTGCTGGCTTGCAGGGTGATGTTTCTGGCTGAGGTTCAGCCGGTCAAAGTCCTTGTGGGAGTAAGCAAGGCTACTCCCACAAGTGTTGGAGGGGTCAGGCGGCTGGTTGATCCAGCTCCAGGCCCACACCCAGTTGGCGCGACAGGCACGGCCAGCGTTTCCAGGCGGCACCGGTGTCCGGGCTGTTGAGTTTTTCCCGATAGGCTTCGACGGACTCCAGGGCGAAGCTGTCTTCGTTGAGCATTTCGTCAACGGCGTGATGAACCGCCTCATCCAGTTGATTGGCGAAGTCTTCGCCGATCAGTTGGTGGGCAATCAGGTTGGCGACAGTCATGTCCAAGGGGATCAGTGGCTGGCCGAAATGTTTGATGTAGAGGTCGTTCACTTCTTCTACCAGGCGATGGGCCAGGTAGGCTTCGTCCAGCAGGCTGTCCAGGCCTACGTGGCCGTTCATGATTGCCGGCGGTTGGAGGAAGAACTGCTCGGCGATCTTCAGGACCGGCTTGATCTGTGATTCGATCCCGGCTTCGCGCGCGACTTCGTTGGCAGCGTCGAGCAGGTCCGGGACCTGGTCGATGTAGGCGGCCACAAAACGGGTCATCACGCCCTTGGCGTCGACGTCCGGCAATTGGATAGCGGCATGCAGGTGGGGCAATTGGACTTCCAGCTGACGGGTCAGCTGACCGGTTTCGGACTCATGTAAATGGGCACGTTGAATCTGCTCGCGCAATGCGGCGGTGTTCATGAAAACTCCAGGAAACGAAGGCAAGGAAATAGGGGAAGACATAAGTTAGCTTGCTTATGAAAACCGTTAAGACGTATTTGTCATAATTGTTTCACCTTTGATGCATCCAAGTTATATCGATTTGCCATCACCTGGTCACATCCTTCTCCATCCGCAGCCTGCGGCGCAAGCCCCAGGTGTTTCAGTTGATTTACGCCATCGCGTTGCGAGGTCCCACTCGCTGTCTATACTCGGTTCTGTATGAAGTTAGCTGATGACGCCCGACTGCATGTGCAGCAAGGCTTGGCGGTTTAAGTTCGTAGTCTAGGCAGCCGCTCCCTTGGACGCAGGTGAAAGCCGGCGGGATAACAAGAACGATAAGGGGAACCCGCAATGATGCGACATCCACAAGTCTGGATGGGCCTCCTGTTGTGGTCGATTTTCAGCCAGGCGCAAGCCGCCTGGACTGTGAATATGGCGCCTGGGGCTACTGAAATCAGTCACGCAGTCTTCGACCTGCACATGACCATTTTCTGGATCTGTGTAGTGATCGGCATCATCGTCTTCGGTGCGATGTTTTGGTCGATGATCATGCATCGGCGCTCCACCGGGCAGGTGGCCGCCAAATTCCATGAAAGTACGACGGTCGAGATCCTCTGGACCGTGGTGCCCTTCATCATCCTTGTCGCCATGGCTGTTCCGGCGACCGCCACCCTGATCAAGATGTACGACAGCAGTGAGCCGGATATCGATATCCAGGTCACCGGCTATCAGTGGAAGTGGCACTACAAATACCTGGGCCAGGACGTCGAGTTCTTCAGCAACCTGGCCACCCCGCAAGAGCAGATCCGCAACCAGAGCGCCAAGGGCGAACACTACCTGCTGGAGGTCGATCAGCCATTGGTGCTGCCGATCGGTGCCAAGGTGCGCTTTCTGGTGACCTCCGCCGATGTCATTCACTCCTGGTGGGTGCCGGCCTTTGCGGTCAAGCGCGATGCGATCCCCGGCTTCGTCAACGAGGCCTGGACCCGGGTCGACAAGCCTGGGATCTACCGTGGCCAGTGCGCCGAACTGTGCGGCAAGGACCACGGCTTCATGCCCATTGTGGTCGACGTCAAAAGCCAGGCCGATTACGACACCTGGCTGGCCGAGCGCAAGGCCGAAGCGGCCAAGCTCAAAGAGCTGACCAGCAAGGAATGGACGCTGGAGGAGCTCAAGGAGCGCGGCGACAAGGTCTATCACACCACCTGCGTGGCCTGTCACCAGGCTGAAGGCCAGGGCTTGCCGCCAATGTTCCCGGCGCTCAAGGGCTCGAAAATTGCCACCGGCCCCATAGCGGATCACTTGGGCATTGTCTTCCACGGCAAGCCAGGCACCGCCATGGCGGCGTTCGGCAAGCAACTGTCGGAAGTCGATATCGCTGCCGTGGTGACCTACGAGCGCAATGCCTGGGGCAACAACAAGGGCGACATGGTCACGCCAAAAGACGTGCTGGCCCTCAAGCAGGAGGAAAGCAAATGAGGCGGTCGATTGCATGTTCCCGTGAGTGCTTGGGGCGTGATGCCTCGAGCCGCCCAGTCCATCCGTCTACAGGAGTCAGGACATGAGTGCAGTGATCGATGACCATGGTCATGCCGGCCATGACCACGCCCATGGCCCTGCCAAGGGCCTGATGCGCTGGGTGCTGACCACCAACCACAAGGACATCGGCACGCTGTACCTGTGGTTCAGCTTCATGATGTTCCTGCTCGGTGGCTCGTTTGCCATGGTGATCCGTGCCGAGCTGTTCCAGCCCGGGCTGCAGATCGTCGAGCCGGCGTTCTTCAATCAGATGACCACCATGCATGGCCTGGTCATGGTCTTCGGCGCGGTGATGCCGGCGTTTGTCGGCCTGGCCAACTGGATGATCCCGCTGATGATCGGCGCGCCGGACATGGCCCTGCCGCGGATGAACAACTTCAGTTTCTGGCTGCTGCCGGCAGCGTTCCTGATGCTGGTCTCGACCTTGTTCATGCCTGGTGGCGGACCGAACTTCGGCTGGACCTTCTACGCGCCCCTGTCCACGACCTACGCCCCGGAAAGCGTGACCTTTTTCATCTTCGCGATTCACCTGATGGGTATCAGTTCGATCATGGGGGCGATCAACGTGATCGCCACCATCCTCAATCTGCGCGCCCCCGGCATGACCCTGATGAAAATGCCATTGTTCGTCTGGACCTGGCTGATCACCGCCTTCCTGCTGATCGCAGTGATGCCGGTGCTGGCCGGTTGCGTGACCATGATGCTGATGGACATCCACTTCGGCACCAGCTTCTTCAGTGCCGCCGGTGGTGGTGACCCGGTGCTGTTCCAGCATGTGTTCTGGTTCTTTGGTCACCCCGAGGTGTACATCATGATCCTGCCGGCCTTCGGTGCCGTCAGCTCGATCATCCCGACCTTTTCGCGCAAACCGTTGTTTGGCTACACCTCGATGGTCTACGCGACAGCGAGCATCGCCTTCCTGTCGTTCATCGTCTGGGCGCACCACATGTTCGTGGTGGGCATCCCGCTGGTGGGCGAGCTGTTCTTCATGTACGCCACCCTGCTGATCGCGGTACCCACCGGGGTCAAGGTGTTCAACTGGGCCAGTACCATGTGGCAGGGCTCGCTGACGTTCGAGACGCCCATGCTGTTTGCCGTGGCGTTCGTGATCCTGTTCTCGATCGGCGGTTTCTCCGGATTGATGCTGGCCATCGCGCCGGCGGACTTCCAGTACCAGGACACCTACTTCGTGGTGGCGCACTTCCACTACGTGCTGGTGCCGGGGGCAATCTTCGGGATCTTCGCGTCCGCCTACTACTGGATGCCCAAGTGGACCGGGCACATGTATGACGAGACCCTGGGCAAGCTGCATTTCTGGTTGTCCTTCATCGGCATGAACATGGCGTTTTTCCCGATGCACTTCGTCGGGCTGGCGGGCATGCCCCGCCGGATCCCCGACTACAACCTGCAGTTTGCCGATTTCAACATGGTGTCTTCGATTGGCGCCTTCATGTTTGGCGCCACGCAGATATTCTTCCTGTTCATCGTGATCAAGACCATTCGCGGCGGCGAGCCAGCACCGGCCAAGCCATGGGATGGCGCCGAAGGCCTGGAGTGGAGCATTCCCTCGCCCGCGCCGTATCACACCTTCACCACCCCGCCGGAAGTGAAATGAACGCCCCGGCAGGGTTCTCGGCGGAGGTCGTGAATCATGGCTGATTCGATCTCCACGAAAAAACTGGTTACCCGCTTATTGCTGGTGGTGGCGGCGATGTTTGTCTTCGGGTTTGCCCTGGTGCCGATCTATGACGTGATGTGCAAGGCGCTGGGAATCAATGGCAAGACTGGCGGGCAGTATTCCGGCGAGCAGCAGGTGGACGAGTCGCGCCAGGTGCGCGTGCAGTTCCTGTCCACCAATGCGATCGACATGGTCTGGGAGTTTTATCCCAAGTCCGATGACATCGTGGTCCACCCCGGTGCGGTGAACGAGATGATTTTCATCGCCCGCAACCCCAGCAGCCACCCGATGAGCGCCCAGGCGGTGCCGAGCATTTCACCTAGCGCGGCGGCGATGTATTTCCACAAGACCGAATGCTTCTGTTTTACCCAGCAAGTGCTGCAGCCCGGTCAGCAGATCGAGATGCCGGTACGTTTCATCGTTGATCGCGATATGCCCAAGGATGTGAAGCACTTGACGCTGGCTTACACGCTGTTCGATATCACCGCGCGTCATCCACCCGTGGCCGTTGCACAAAAGACCGGTGGCTAGACGTTCAAGCGTGCCCGATAAGGAGAACAATAAATGGCAACTCATGAGCATTATTACGTTCCCGCCCAAAGCAAATGGCCGATCATCGCCACCGTCGGCATGTTCGTCACGGTGTTTGGCCTGGCTACCTGGTTCAACGACCTGAAGGCGGCGCGCCCGGATTCCCACGGCCCGCTGATCTTTTTCGTCGGGGGGTTACTGCTGGCCTACATGCTGTTTGGCTGGTTTGGCGCGGTGATCAAGGAAAGTCGTGCGGGGCTGTACAGCGCCCAGCTGGATCGCTCGTTCCGCTGGGGCATGAGCTGGTTCATCTTCTCCGAGGTGATGTTCTTCATCGCGTTTTTCGGTGCGCTGTTCTACGTGCGGCATATCTCGGGGCCGGCGCTGGGCGGTGAAGGGGCCAAGGGCATTGCGCACATGCTCTGGCCGAACTTCCAGTTCGTCTGGCCGTTGCTGGAAAACCCGGACTCCAAGCTGTTCCCGCCACCCAAGGACGTCATCAGTCCCTGGGGCCTGCCGCTGCTCAATACGGTGATCCTGGTCAGCTCCAGCGTCACCGTGACCATCGCCCACCATGCCCTGAAAAAAGGCCATCGCGGGGCGCTGAAAATCTGGCTGGCGCTGACCGTACTGCTGGGCTGCGCCTTTCTCGGCTTCCAGGCCGAGGAATACATCCACGCCTACCACGAACTGGGCCTGACCCTGGGCTCGGGCATCTACGGCGCAACCTTCTTCATGCTCACCGGATTCCACGGCGCCCACGTAACCATCGGCACCCTGATTCTGTTCGTGATGCTGATGCGGGTGTTGCGCGGGCACTTCGATGCCGAGCACCAGTTCGGCTTCGAAGCCGCGAGCTGGTACTGGCATTTTGTGGACGTGGTCTGGATCGGCCTGTTTGTTTTTGTCTACGTACTCTGAGGCGCACTACCAGGGGGCATGAGACACCAGTTGGCCACTGAAGAAGCCCCAAGCGATCAGGCCAACGGTAAGTGCGGCAAGGCCGACACGAATGCTCAAGGCGATGACCAGGCGATGTGAGCTGCTGTCGTCCTTGACCAGAAAAAACAGGCCGCTGAACAGGCTGACGACCGTGGCAATCAGCATCAGGACGATGGCTGCTTTGAGCATGGTGGGACTCCGGGGGAAATGCGATGCACTTGAGTATAGCTAGCTCGCCCGCTGACTTTCTGGCGCTGCCATGAAGCGTTTCCGGCCGGGCCTCGTGCCGACGCTGGTGGTGGCACTGTTGCTGCCGCTACTGGTGTCGCTGGGGTTCTGGCAACTGAGTCGGGGCGCGGAAAAAAGCGCGCTGCTGCACAGCTACGCTGAGCGTCGGGTCGCCGAGCCGATGGCCAGCGCCGAGCTGCAGCACACCGAGGATCCAGCCTTTCGCCGAGTGCGTCTGCATGGCCAGTTCGATGCCGGGCACAGTCTGCTGCTCGATAACCGGCAGCGCGATGGCAAGGTTGGTGTCGAGTTGCTGCAACCGTTCCAGGATCAGGCGACGGGACTCTGGCTGCTGGTCAATCGTGGCTGGCTGCCATGGCCGGACCGGCGCGCACCACCGCAATTCACCACGCCGCAGGCGGTGCAGAGCCTCGACGCCTGGGTGTATGTCGCTCCGGGCGCGACCTTCCAGCTGCACGCCGACCCGAAGTCCGCGACCTGGCCACAACTGGTCACCGCAGTCGAGCCGGGCAAACTTTGGGCGACGCTGGGTCGTGAAGGTTTCGCCTACGAATTACGCACCGAAAGCGGCCCGGCGGCCTACCAGGCTGATTGGCCGGTGGTGGCCATGGGGCCGGAAAAACACCTGGCTTATGCCGTGCAGTGGTTCGCCATGGCGATCGCCCTGCTGGGCCTTTATCTCTATCTCGGTTGGCACAACGCAAAGGAGAAACACCATGGGAGCGGCCATGAATCCACCCAGCATGTCTGAGGCGAAATCCTCATCGAGTCGGCGCAAGGGGCGCGTGCAGTTGCTGCTTATCCTGTTGGGGGTGATCGGTCCGATGGTCCTCGCCACCGGCATGTACAAATTGCAGTTCTGGGTGCCGGAGGGTCGCAGTTACCACGGTGAACTGATCGGCAACGGACAGACCCGCGCCGATCTCGGCGTGCAGGCCCAGGACGACCGCTGGCAGGTGCTGGTGACGGCGCCCAAGGCGTGTTCGGTGGACTGCCAGCAACTGGTGTATCTGGCGCGCCAGATCCAGATCGGCCTCGGCCGCGATGCTTCCCGCGCCAGCCATGCATTGGCTGCCGCACAACCTTTGAGCGGCGACTACGAAGCCAAGCTGACCCGCGAATACCCGCAGCTACAGCGCTATCCCATGGACCTGACCACGTTCAGTAAAACCACCGGGGATCAGGCTGCACCGCAGCTGTGGATCATCGATCCCCACGGCAACCTGGTGCTGCGTTATGGCCCCACTGTCAAAGGCAAGGACCTGCTCAACGACCTGCGCCATCTGCTGAAACTGTCGAACATCGGATAAGGGCATCGTCATGGCCAAACCTGGATTTCGCCTCGCGCTGTTTGCCACCTTGCTGGCACTGATTGTCGTGTTGCTGGGTGCCTACACCCGGCTGACCCACGCTGGCCTGGGCTGCCCGGACTGGCCGGGGTGCTACGGCTTTATCAGCGTGCCGAAAAGCGAAGCCCAACTGGCCCATGCCGAGCTGCATTTTCCCGACACCCCGGTGGAAGCCCACAAGGGCTGGAACGAGATGATCCACCGCTACTTCGCCGGCACCCTGGGCCTGCTGATCGCGCTGTTGGCGGCGCGCGCCTGGACCCATCGCCGGCATCCCGACCAACCCTTGAAGCTGCCGTTGTTCCTGCTGGTAGTGGTGTTTGCCCAGGCCGCCTTCGGCATGTGGACGGTGACGCTCAAGCTCTGGCCACAGGTGGTGACCGGGCATCTGCTCGGCGGGTTTGCCACCTTGAGCCTGCTGTTTCTGTTGACCTTGCGCTTGTCCGGGGTGCTGCCGGCATTGATTGTGCCGCGTCGCCTGCAGTACTGGGCAACGGCCGGCTTGTTGCTGGTGATCGGACAGATCGCCCTGGGAGGCTGGGTCAGCTCCAATTATGCGGCGGTGGCGTGCATTGACTTCCCGACCTGCCATGGCCAGTGGTTGCCGCCGGCGGATTTTGCCAACGGTTTTCACCTGACCCAACACATTGGCCCCAATTACCTGGGTGGACAGCTGGACAGCGATGCACGCACGGCCATCCACCTGACCCACCGTGTCGGCGCCTTGCTGGTGACCTTGGTGTTGCTCGGCCTGGCCTGGCAACTGAAGGGGGTCGGCATGACCCGCCTCGCCGGCCTGGTGCTGGTGGCCCTGGCAGCGCAAATCAGCCTGGGTATCAGCAACGTGCTGTTCCATTTGCCCCTGCCGGTCGCCGTGGCCCACAACGCGGGTGGCGCGGCATTGTTGCTATGTCTGGTGCTGGTCAACTATCACGCCCGCACCAGCCTGGTCCGGGTCAAGCAGCCGGCGCTGCGACGCTGGCGCTTCAGCCCCCGTAAACATGCGGCCGGACCCATAACAATAAAAGGAGAAATGCCATGGCGACTCTGATCGGCGAACGGCCCAGCCAGGCGATTTGGCGCGATTACCTGGAGCTGACCAAGCCCAAGGTGGTGGTGTTGATGCTGATCACCTCGCTGGTCGGCATGTTCCTCGCCACCCGCGCGGGCGTACCCTGGACCGTGCTGGTGTTCGGCAACCTGGGCATTGCCCTGTGTGCCGGAGGGGCGGCGGCGGTCAATCATGTGGTGGATCGGCGGATCGACGCGGTCATGGCCCGCACCCATAAGCGGCCGCTGGCGGAAGGCCGGGTGTCACCCGCTGCCGCGCTGACCTTCGCCCTGGTGCTGGCGCTGAGTGGCCAGGCGTTGTTGCTGGCGTTCACCAATCCGTTGACGGCCTGGCTGACCCTCGCATCCTTGCTGGGTTATGCGGTGATCTACACCGGCTTCCTCAAGCGTGCGACGCCGCAGAACATTGTCATCGGCGGCCTGGCCGGTGCCGCCCCACCCTTGCTCGGCTGGGTCGCCACCACCGGGCACGTCAGCGCAGAGCCCCTGCTGCTGGTGCTGATCATCTTCGCCTGGACCCCGCCGCACTTCTGGGCGCTGGCGATCCACCGCAAGGAGGAATACGCCAAGGCCGATATCCCGATGTTGCCGGTAACCCACGGCGAGCACTACACCAAGGTCCACATCCTGCTCTACACCTGCGTGCTGTTGGCGGTGAGCCTGATGCCGTACGTGATCCACATGAGCGGCCTGCTGTACCTGGCCTGTGCGCTGGGGCTGGGCGCGAGGTTTCTGCAATGGGCCGTGGTGCTGTACCGTGGCACTCGGCCGCACGCGGCGATCAACACCTTCAAGTACTCTATTTACTACTTGTTCCTGCTGTTTATCGCCCTGCTCGTAGACCATTACCTAATGTTGAACCTATGACTCGAACCCAGAAAACTGTCTTCATCCTTGTTGCCCTGATCGCACTGGTCCTGGGGCTGACCATCAACAAGGTACTGTCTGGCAAAGGCCAGGGTGACCCGACTGCGCTGATCGACGCCGGGATCATCCTGCTGCCGCAAAGCCGCACCTTGCCGGCCCTGCAGATGACCAACCAGGATGGCCAGCCGGTGATGGTCAATGAGTTGAAAGGCAAGTGGAGCCTGCTGTTCTTCGGCTATACCTTCTGCCCGGACATCTGCCCGACCACCCTGGCCCAGTTGCGCCAGATCAAGAGCGAGCTGCCGGCCGATGCGGTCGACAAGTTGCAGATCATCCTGGTCAGCGTCGACCCTCATCGCGATACTCCCCAGCAGCTCAAGCAGTACCTGGGCTACTTCGATCCGCAATTCATCGGCCTGACCCCGACTTCGGTCGAGGAGCTGCAAAAAGTCGCCAACGCGGTGAGCATCCCGTTCATCCCGGCGGACACCAGCAAGCCCAACTACACCGTCGACCACAGCGGCAACCTTGCCGTCATCGGCCCGGACGGCACCCAGCGTGGCTTCATCCGCGCGCCGCTGAACAACGCGAAGCTGGTGGCGCAGCTGCCGGTGATGCTCAGCCGGCAATGACACCCGCCCCCACAAGGGCTGGTGTTTTGGGCACAAAAAAGGGGCGCAATCAATGCGCCCCTTTTGTTTTGCCGCGTATTCCGTCAGATCAGAACGCCGGCAGTACCGCGCCTTTGTACTTCTCCAGGATGAAGGCTTTCACTTCTGGAGTGTGCAGGGCCGCTACCAGCTTTTTCATGGCATCGCTGTTCTTGTCGTCTTCACGCGCTACCAGGATGTTCACGTAAGGCGAGTCCTTGCCTTCGATGGTCAGCGCGTCCTTGGACGGGTCCAGCTTGGCTTCCAGGGCGTAGTTGGTGTTGATCAGTGCCAGGTCGACCTGGGTCAGCACGCGCGGGATGGTCGCCGCTTCCAGCTCACGGAATTTCAGGCCCTTGCTGTTCTCGGCGATATCCTTGACGGTCGACAGGATGTTGGTCGAGTCCTTGAGCTTGATCAGGCCGGCCTTGTCCAGCAGCAGCAGCGCGCGGCCGCCGTTGGTGGCGTCGTTCGGGATCACCACGGTGGCGCCGCCAGGCAGGTCGGCCAGGGCCTTGAACTTGCTGGAGTAAGCGCCCAGCGGCTCGATGTGCACGCCCGCCACGCTCACCAGGTGAGTACCCTTGGCCTTGTTGAACTCATTGAGGTACGGCTGGTGCTGGAAGAAGTTGGCGTCCAGGCGTTTTTCCGCAACCTGTACGTTGGGTTGCACGTAGTCGGTGAAGACCTTGACCTTCAAGTCCACGCCTTCCTTGGCCAGGGCCGGCTTCACGAACTCAAGGATTTCCGCATGCGGCACCGGGCTGGCGGCCACGGTCAGGGTTTCGGCGGCTTGGGCAGAGAACGCGGCAACGGCGGCGAACGCGACGAGTAGTTTTTTCATCCGGCAAACTCCTTGTGAAGCGCCCTTTCGGGCGCCTGCCAGCATGATGCCGGCGATTGCATTTATTTTCGGGAAAAGTGCACCACCAGCTTATCGCCGACGGTTTGCAGTACCTGGACCAGCACCAGCAGCAACACCACGGTCACTACCATCACGTCCGTCTGGAAGCGCTGGTAACCGAAGCGGATCGCCAGGTCACCCAGGCCACCGGCGCCGACCACACCGGCCATCGCCGTGTAGGACACCAGTGTGATGGCGGTCACCGTGATTGCAGCAAAGATGCCTGGGCGCGCTTCCGGCAGCAAGGCATTGGTGATGATCTGGCGGGTGCTGGCGCCCATCGCCTGGGTGGCTTCGATGATGCCGCGATCAACTTCACGCAGGGCGGTTTCCACCAGGCGCGCAAAGAATGGCGTAGCCCCTACCACCAGCGGCGGGATCGCACCGCCGACACCCAGCGAAGTGCCGGTAATCAATACGGTGAACGGGATCATCACAATCAGCAGAATGATGAACGGCAGCGAGCGCAGGATGTTGACGATCAGCGACAGCAGCGCGTAGACGCCCTTGGCCTCGAGCAACTGGCGCGGGCTGCACAGGAACAACAGCACGCCCAGGGGCAGGCCCAGCAAGACGGTGAACAGCAGCGAGCCACCAAGCATCAGCAGGGTGTCGCCGGTGGCCAGCCAGATTTCATACCAGTCGATATTGGCGAAGAAACTTGTCAGCAGTTCCATTAGCGCAGCACCTCCATGTGGACATCGGCTGCGGTGAAGTGGGCAAAGGCCGCTTCCATGTCACCGCCAGTGATGGCCAGGGTCAGTTGCCCGTAAGGGACGTCTTTGATGCGGTCGATGCGGCCGGCGAGGATGCTGTAGTCCACCCCCGTTTCGCGGGCCACAGTGCCCAGCAGAGGCGCGTAGGTGGCATCGCCCTGGAAGGTCAGGCGCACGATACGGCCCGGTACGTGGGCGAAGTCATCGCGTTGTTCGCTTTCATCGACTTGCTCGTCTTCCTGGACGAAGCGCTTGGTGGTCGGGTGCTTGGGGTGCAGGAATACCTGGGCCACCGGACCTTGCTCGACGATCACGCCTGCGTCCATCACGGCCACCTGGTCGCAGACCCGGCGAATCACGTCCATTTCATGAGTGATCAGCACGATGGTCAGTTTCAGCTCGCGGTTGATCTCGGCCAGCAGTTGCAGGACCGACGCCGTGGTTTGCGGGTCCAGGGCACTGGTGGCTTCGTCGCACAGCAGGATCTTCGGCTTGGTTGCCAGGGCGCGGGCGATGCCTACGCGCTGCTTCTGGCCACCTGACAGCTGCGCCGGGTATTTCTTGGCATGGTCGGACAGGCCCACCCGGGCCAGCAACTCGGCCACGCGCCGGTCGATGTCGGCGCGCGACAGTTCACCGGCGAGCGTCAGCGGCAGCGCCACGTTGTCGGCCACGGTCTTGGAGGCCAGCAGGTTGAAGTGCTGGAAGATCATCCCGACTTGCTGGCGGAAACGGCGCAGCGCATTGGCGTCCAGCGCAGTGACTTCCTCGCCATCGACGATGATCTTGCCGCCGCTGGAGTCTTCCAGGCGGTTGATCAGGCGCAGCAGGGTACTTTTTCCTGCGCCGGAATGGCCGATCAGGCCAAACACCTGGCCGTTCTCAATCGTCAGACTGGTCGGGTGCAGGGCAGGAATATCCCTACCGGCAACGCGGTAGGTTTTATGGACGTTTTGAAACTCGATCACGTAGCGAACCTTGTGGGGCGCGTTAGAAAAGGATCAGCGGTTAGCCGGGCGCGCATTTTAGCCTGTCCGTATAGAGGTTCTTAGCATTTATTTCGTATTCATCCTTTCATTTGGCAATAACGCGATCAAAGGTCATAAAAAAGGAACGGCCCCACTCCACGTCAGTCACTACTTCAGCACTGAAAAACACCCGGGACCGTGCCTGGGGACTTAGCTCATGGATCTCGCCGTACGCGCGAATCCCCATCGAGGAGTTCAGCACTGATGAGTACCAAAAAACCTGACGCCGGCAAGAGCCAACTGGCCGGCACCGATACCCCGGACCGCGCCAACAGCAACGCCAAGCTGCAAAGCCTGGAAACCTTTCGTTCGGACGCCAGCGAACAAGCGTTGCGCACCAATCAGGGGGTAAAGGTCGCCGATAACCAGAATAGCTTGAAGGCTGGCGCGCGCGGGCCTTCGCTGCTCGAAGACTTCATAATGCGGGAAAAGATCACCCATTTTGACCATGAGCGGATTCCCGAGCGCATCGTGCATGCCCGGGGCACCGGGGCGCATGGCTTCTTTCAGAGTTACGAGAACCACGCCGAGTTGACCAAGGCCGGTTTCCTACAGGACCCCGGGCATAAAACACCGGTGTTCGTGCGGTTTTCCACGGTACAAGGCCCGCGTGGCTCCGGTGATACCGTGCGAGATGTGCGTGGGTTCGCCGTGAAGTTCTTCACCGAGCAAGGCAACTTCGACCTGGTTGGCAACAACATGCCGGTATTTTTCATCCAGGATGCCATCAAGTTTCCTGACTTCGTCCACGCCGTAAAACCCGAACCCCACAATGAAATACCTACCGGTGGTTCGGCGCACGATACGTTCTGGGATTTTGTGTCACTGCAGCCAGAGTCGGCGCACATGGTGATCTGGGCCATGTCCGATCGGGCGATTCCCAAAAGCCTGCGTAGCATGCAGGGCTTTGGTGTCCACACCTTCCGCTTGATCAATGCGGCCGGTAAGTCGCGTTTTGTAAAGTTCCACTGGCGCCCTACTGCAGGCACCTGCTCGCTGGTGTGGGATGAAGCCCAGAAGCTTGCGGGCAAAGATACCGACTATCATCGCCGCGACCTGTGGGACGCGATCGAGATGGGCGACTATCCCGAGTGGGAGCTGGGGGTTCAAGTCATCGAGGAGGAAAACGAGCATGCCTTCGATTTCGACATCCTCGACCCCACCAAGTTGATTCCCGAGGAGTTGGTGCCGATCACTCCGCTGGGCAAAATGGTGCTCAACCGTAACCCGGACAACTTTTTCGCCGAAACCGAGCAGGTGGCGTTCTGTCCTGGGCATATCGTGCCGGGGATCGATTTCTCCAATGACCCGCTGCTGCAAGGCCGGCTATTTTCCTACACCGACACGCAGATCAGCCGACTCGGCGGACCGAATTTTCACGAGATACCCATCAATCGCCCTATCGCGCCGTTCCACAACGGCCAACGTGATGCGTTGCACCGCACCACCATCGATAAGGGGCGCGCAGCCTATGAGCCGAACTCCATCGATGGCGGCTGGCCGAAAGAAACCCCTCCGGCGGCCGTTGATGGCGGCTTCGAGAGCTATCCCGAGCGCATCGACGCCAACAAGATCCGCCAGCGCAGCGAATCCTTCAGTGATCACTTCTCCCAGGCGCGGCTGTTCTTCCACAGCATGAGCAAGCACGAGCAGGAGCACATCATCGCGGCCTACAGCTTCGAGCTGGGCAAGGTCGAGCGTGAATTCATCCGGGCGCGGCAGGTCAATGAAATCCTTGCCAACATCGACCTGGATCTGGCCGGGCGTGTAGCGCAGAACCTCGGCCTGCCGGCACCCAAGGCGGGCACCGTGCAAGTGCGCAAAACCGTGCTGGAGCGCTCTCCTGCGCTCAGTCAGGCCAATTTGCTGCCGGAAAACATCAAGACCCGCAAAGTCGCGATCCTGGCGGCCAACGGCGTCGATGGCGCGGCGATCAATGCCATGAAAAAAGCCCTGGAGACAGAAGGCGCACATGCCAAGCTGTTGGGGCCGACGTCGGCGCCAGTGAAAACCGCAGATGGTAAAAGCCTGCCGGTGGATGGGTCCATGGAAGGGTTGCCGTCGGTGGCTTTCGATGCGGTGTTCGTGCCGGGTGGCGCTGCGTCAATCAAGGCGTTGAGTACCGATGGCGTGGCGCTGCACTACCTGTTGGAGGCGTACAAGCACCTCAAGGCGATCGCGCTGCAGGGCGAGGCCAAACAATTGCTCGATGTGTTGAAGCTGCAAGCCGATGCCGGGCTGTTGGTGGGCGCGGGTGCCACGTTGACCAAGGGGTTCTTTGCCGCGATCGGGCAGCATCGGGTGTGGGATCGTGAGGCGAAGGCCAAGGCGGTGCCGGCGTAGGCAAAAAGAGCGCTTTCGCTGGCGCCCGCTTTGTGGCTCGCCAGCGAACAGCGCTTATCAATCCTTGCGCGGTGCCAAGACCATTTGCGCCGGAATGTGGCGCAGGATCTGCCGCTCGATCTTCAGGTCAAAATCGGGGTCGAGTTTCTTTACCCGCTTGCTCAGCAAGGTCGCCAGCCACGGGTAATCCTGGGTGCGGGGTGCCTGGATGCTGACGTCACACAGGTAATTCACTACATCGGCGGCAATCGCATCCAGTTGGCGCCGAAGTTGCCGACTATCGGTGATGTTCAGTGCCACGGTGGTACTTTCGGCGGTCGGGTCGATGACCTTGGCCTGGGGTTTGGCAGCGGCAGCCAAGAGGGCGGCCTCGGCTTTTTCCAGCTCGGCTTTACGGGCCTCGGTGATGGCACCGTTGACGCCGCCGGTCAGTGCCGGCGCCTTGGGCATCAGCACCCGTGCGCGGCTAAGGGCAGTGGCTGCGGCGTTGACGTCACCTTTTTGCAGGACGATCTGGCTGCGCTGCAAATAGGCTTCGGCCAGTTGGCGCTGGTATTGCTCCAGGGACTGGTCGTTGGGCGATTGCGCCTGCAGGGTCGCCAGTTGATCTTCGGCGGTGGCCAGCTCATTGCTGGCCAGGCTTTGCTCCAGCTGGGCGATGGCCGTCGCCCGCGCGTCCGGGATCTCGGGCGCTGGCGGTGTGCTTTGGCAGGCGCCCAGCAGCAAAAATGCAGCAAGGAGCAGATAACGGGAGGCGAACGGCTTCATTCCTGCGACTCTCTGATTGCGCAAAAAACGAGCAAGTCTACACCCCTCGGCGGGGCAGGACAAAACTCAGCAGAAACAGCGCGGCGGCAACGACCACAATCGAGGGGCCGGCCGGCGTGTCCTTGAACCACGACAGCGCCAGGCCACCGCAGACCGCGAGTATACCCAGCAAGCTTGCACCCAAGGCCATTTGCTCGGGCGAGCGAGCGTGGCGTTGTGCCGCAGCCGCCGGAATGATCAGCAATGAGGTGATCAGCAACACCCCGACGATTTTCATCGCCACCGCGATCACGACCGCAATCAACAGCATCAAGGTCAGGCGCAGCGCCGCCACGGGCAGGCCTTCGACCATGGCCAGCTCTTCGTGCACGGTAATGGCCAGCAATGGCCGCCACAGCGCCACCAGCAACAGCAGGACAGCCGTACTGCCGCCGAGGATCCAGGCCAGGTCGCCGGGGCTGATCGCCAGCAGGTCGCCGAACAGATAGGCCATCAGGTCGATCCGCACTTCATGCATGAAGCTTAGTACCACCAGGCCCAGAGAGAGGGTGCTGGGTGCAAGAATCCCTAGCAGGGTGTCTGAGGCCAGTGGTTGACGCTGTTGCAGGGTCACCAGCAGCACGGCCAGCAACAGGCAGCCGACGGTGACGGCGATGGTCGGGCTGACATCCAGCAAGAAGCCCAGGGCCACGCCAAGCAAGGCCGCGTGGGACAGGGTGTCGCCAAAATAGGCCATGCGCCGCCAGACCACGAACGATCCCAGAGGGCCAGCCACGACGGCCAGGGCCAGGCCTGCGAGCAGGGCATACAACAGAAAATCAGCCATGCTTGCAGCCATCTCCGTGAACGTGGGTTTGAGCGGCGGGCGCCGCGCTGACGACCGAGCCGTGCAGGTCGTGGGCATGATCGTGATGGTGGTGATAGATCGCCAGGCTTTGCGCGTTCTTGCCGAACAGCTCGACAAAGGCCGGGTCGCCGCTGACCTGCTCCGGGTGGCCGGAGCAGCAGACATGGCGATTGAGGCAGACCACCTGGTCGGTGGTGCTCATCACCAGGTGCAGGTCGTGGGAGACCATCAGCACGCCGCAGCCGTGACGGTCGCGCAGGCGGGTGATCAAGCTGTACAGCTCGGCCTGCCCGGCGACATCGACACCCTGGACCGGCTCGTCGAGCACCAGTAGTTGCGGCTCGCGCAGCAGCGCCCGGGCCAGCAGCACGCGCTGCATTTCACCGCCGGAGACGCTCTGCACCGGGCTGTCGATCACCTGTTCGGCACCGACTTCCTTGAGTGCGGCCAGGGCTCGTGCCCGGTCCACGCCGGGCACCAGGCGCAAAAAGCGCAGTACCGACAGCGGCAGGGTGGGGTCGACGTGGAGTTTTTGCGGCATGTAGCCGACCCGCAGCTTCGGCTTGCGCCACACACTGCCGCTGTCGGGCTTGAGCAGGCCGAGCACGGCGCGCACCAGGGTAGTTTTGCCGGCACCGTTGGGGCCGATCAGGGTGACGATCTGCCCTGGCTCGACGCTGAGCTGGATGTTGTCCAGTACGTTTTGCCCGGCAAAGGTCACCGTCACCTGTTCCAGGCGAATCAACGCAGTGCTCATCAAGCCCCCTGGCAGCCCGAACAGAGCCCGACCACTTCGACCGTCTGGCCTTCGACCACAAAGCCAACTTCGCCGGCGCTGTGGATGATGCTGTCGCTGATGGTTTTCTGTTCCAGCTCGATAGCCGCGTGGCATTCCCGGCAGATCAGGAACTGGCCCTGGTGGGCGTGCCCTGGGTGGTTGCAGCCAACGAAGGCGTTGAGCGACGAGATGCGATGCACCAGGCCGTTGTCCAGCAGGAAGTCCAGGGCGCGGTACACGGTGGGCGGCGCGGCGCGACGGCCGTCCTGCTCACTGAGCACTGCCAGGATGTCGTAGGCGCCCAGCGGCTTGTGGCTCTGCCACACCAGCTCCAGCACCCGACGGCGCAATGCAGTCAGGCGCAAGCCTTGGCGTGCGCAGATCGCATCAGCCTCGGACAGCGCGGTGTGCACGCAATGGGAGTGGTCGTGGGGACGACTGGCAAGCGGTGTTTTAGGCATGAGCGGCGACGAATTTTGTGAGAGACGTTATTATATTACCCGTTCTCGCCTCTTTGAGTGGTCATCGTGTCCAGACTTTTTGCCATCCTTGTCACATTTGCTGCCAGTTTCTTCACGATCAACGCCGCTCACGCCGAAGTCAGGGTCCTGACCAGTATCAAGCCGGTACAGCTGATAGCTGCTGCGGTGCAGGACGGCCTCGGTGTGCCGGAAGTCCTGTTGCCGCCGGGCGCTTCACCCCATAACTACGCCTTGCGACCTTCCGACGTACGGCGCGTGCAGTCGGCAGACCTGCTGTACTGGATCGGCCCCGACATGGAAGGTTTCCTGCCCCGAGTCCTCAAGGGGCGCAACTTGCCATCGGTGGCCCTGCAGGGGCTGCCGGGCCTGAAGCTGCGCCATTTTGCCGAGGACAATCACTCCCACGCCGAAGAGGCCGACGAGCACGATCACGATCATCGCCCCGGCAGTCTCGATGCCCATCTGTGGCTATCGCCGGCGAATGCGCGGGTGATTGCGGCGAAAATCGCTACTGACCTGAGCGCTACCGATCCGGCCAATGCTCCGCGTTATCAAAGCAACCTGAAGGCTTTCGATGAGCGTCTCGATGCGCTGGACCTGCGTTTGAAAGCACGCCTGGCGGTGGTCGAAGGCAAGCCTTACTTCGTGTTCCACGAAGCGTTCGACTATTTCGAAGAGGCCTACGGTCTCAAGCATGCGGGTGTGTTCAGCGTGGCCGCCGAAGTGCAGCCGGGTGCCCAGCATGTGGCGGCGATGCGTGCGCGCCTGCAGACCGTCGGCAAGACCTGCGTGTTCAGCGAACCGCCACTGCGCCCTCGTCTAGCGGAGACCCTGGTGGCCGGTTTGCCGGTGAAGCTGGCCGAGCTGGATGCGCTCGGCGGCTATACGCCAGCAACTGCCCAGGGTTATGAGCAGGTGTTGGATAAGCTGGGCAATGACCTGGCAGGGTGTCTGGAGTCGCTGTAAGCGCCGAGATATGTGGTGGTCCTATCGCGGGCGAGCCCTGCTCCCGCGAAGCTTTTAAAGCGCGAACGGCAACGGCGTACTGACCTGCTGGCGCTGGGCCAGACGCTGCTCGAATTCCATCGGATCGTGAATCAGCACGTCTTGCCCGGCAAAGGATTCGGCAGCGATCAGGCGTGACAGCCAGAACCGCACGCAGGCCACGCGCAGCAGGGTCGGCCACAGTTCGGCCTCGGCAGCGCTGAACGGGCGCAGCGCCGCGTAGGCCCCGAGCAGGGCCCGTGCGCGTGGGCCGTCGATCAGGCCATCGTCGTCCGAGCACCAGTCGTTCAGGGCGATGGCCACGTCATAGAGCATCGGGCCGGAACAGGCGTTGTAGAAGTCGATCAGCCCGGTCAGGTGAGTGCCTTCGAACATCGCATTGTCGCGGAACAGGTCGGCGTGGATGTTGGCCCGTGGCAGGGCGAGAATCTTCACCTTCTGCTCGTTGATCTCGTCCAGGGCGCGTTGCAGCAGTTGGCGCGACTCGTCGCCCAAGTGCGAGAGCAACTGCGTGCCTTCATCGAGCATCCAGTCCAGGCCGCGATCGGTCTTGCGCTTGATCATCTGGTCCTTGGTCGCCAGGTGCAGGTGCGCCAGCAACTCGCCGACTTGCGCGCAGTGCTGCGCGTTGGCCACCTTGATGTGCTTGCCCGCCAGCCGCGGCTGCAACAGCGCAGGTTTGCCGGCCAGCTCGCGCAAGGCGACGCCGTCGGTGGTGCGCAGGGCGTAGGGCACCGGCAGGTTGGCGTTGTGCAGGACGTCCAGCAGTTCGATGAAGAACGGCATTTCCTGCACTGGGCCGCGCTCGACCAGGGTCAGGACGAACTCGCCCTGTTCCAGGCTGATGAAAAAATTGGTGTTTTCGCTACCAGCGGCAATCCCCTGGAAATCAAGCAGGCGGCCAAGCCCATAAGGGGCGAGAAAGGTTTCCAGCTCGGGCCGAGCCAGGGGGGTGAACACAGACATGGTTAAAAACTGCTCAGTTCGGGCGCGGCGATCAAGCCAGCGCCGATTAAAGTTAAGAAACTACTTCCACTCAAAGATCTTCCACGCCGGGATCAGCATATCGGGCTGATCCGAGCGAATAAAGTTGGCATCCGTACCGTCCGAGCGCACCAGGAAGTACGGCTTGCCACCCTTGGGGGTGACCTTGATCGCATACAGGAAACCGTTCTGGCGGTACTCCTGGATGGTCTTGTCGCCTTCGGTACGGATGGTGACTTCCGGATCCGCAGTCGGTGCATCGTCCGCCGCCATGGCAGCCAATGGAATGAAGCTAAACAAGCCAGCCAGCAACAGGCGATTGAGTGTGCGCATGATAACCTTGTCCCTTTGTCGTCAACGGTCCCGCTATTCTAGCGCCGGACCCGCCGAAAAGGTTGATCCTGCTCATGAGCCAAGCCCCCCTCGTCCTGGTGGACGGTTCTTCATACCTGTACCGCGCCTTTCACGCGCTGCCACCTTTGACCACTTCCAAAGGCCTGCCGACCGGAGCGGTCAAGGGCGTGCTGAACATGCTCAAGAGTCTGCGCAAGCAGTACCCGGACAGCCCGTTCGCCGTCGTGTTCGACGCCAAGGGTGGGACCTTTCGCGACGACATGTACGCCGAATACAAGGCCAACCGACCGAGCATGCCTGACGACATGCGCGTCCAGATCGAGCCCCTGCACGCCAGCGTGATCGCCCTCGGCTTCCCGCTGCTGTGCGTCGAAGGCGTCGAGGCGGACGATGTGATCGGTACGCTGGCCCGCAGCAGCGCGGCCGCTGACCGCCCGGTGGTGATTTCCACTGGCGACAAGGACATGGCGCAACTGGTCGACGGGCACATTACCTTGGTCAATACCATGACCGGTAGTTCGATGGACGTGGCTGGCGTGAAGGAGAAATTCGGTGTCGCTCCCGAGCAGATCATCGACTACCTGGCGCTGATGGGCGACTCCTCCGACAACATTCCCGGGGTTCCGGGGATTGGACCCAAGACCGCATCCGGCCTGTTGGTTGGGGTGAACGGCGGTCTGACCGAACTCTATGCGCAGCTCGATATGGTCCCGAGCCTGCCGATTCGTGGCGCCAAGACACTGCCGGCCAAGCTCGAAGAGCACCGGGAAATGGCGTTCCTGTCCTACCAGCTGGCGACCATCAAGGTCGACGTACCGCTGGACGTGGGCCTGGATGACCTGCACCTGCGCGAGCCGGACCGCGACAAACTGGCCGAGCTGTATGCCCTGCTCGAGTTCAAGAGCTGGTCCGACGAGTTGCAGCGCGATGCCAAGCGCGTCGAGCTGGCGGCAGCGGCCCAACCCGAGCCTGTGACCGATCTGCTGAGCGCGGTCGAGACCGACGTAGCCGTTGCAGAGCCCGTGGCGGCTGAGGCGCAGTACGAAACCATCCTCGATCAGGCGCGTTTTGAGGTCTGGCTGCAGAAACTCAGCAACGCCAAGCTGTTCGCCTTCGATACCGAGACCACCGGCATTGACGCCCAGCAGGCGCAATTGGTGGGTCTGTCCTTTGCGGTGCAGGCCAACGAAGCGGCATACATCCCGCTGACTCATTCCTACATCGGCGTGCCGGAACAGTTGGACCGCGACACGGTCTTGCGCGCGCTCAAGCCGCTGCTCGAAGACCCTGCAAAGCTCAAGGTCGGCCAGCACGCCAAATTCGACATGAATATCCTGGCCAACTGCGCCATCGGTGGCGATCACGCGTGTGGTATCACCGTGCGTGGAATTGCCTTCGACACCATGCTTGAGTCCTACGTACTCAACTCCGTAGCCACCCGCCATGACATGGACAGCCTGGCGCAGAAGTACCTGGATCACACCACCGTCAGCTTCCAGGACATCGCCGGCAAGGGCGTCAAGCAACTGACCTTCGATCAGATCGCCTTGGAACAGGCTGGTCCTTATGCCGCTGAAGATGCCGACGTGACCTTGCGTCTGCACCAGACCCTGCACGAAAAACTGGCGGCCATCCCGAGCCTGGCCAGTGTCCTGAGCGATATCGAGATGCCGTTGGTGCCCGTGCTGGCGCGGATCGAGCGTCAGGGCGCGCTGGTGGATGACAAGCTGCTGGGTGAACAGAGCGTCGAGTTGGGCAACAAGCTGGTGGCGCTGGAGCGTGAAGCCTTCGAGATTGCCGGTGAGGAATTCAACCTCGGCTCTCCCAAGCAGCTTGGAGTGATTCTTTACGAAAAACTCGGCTACCCGGTGTTGAAGAAGACTGCCAAGGGCCAGCCGTCCACCGCCGAAGAGGTACTGGCCAAGCTCGCGGAAGAGGACTACCAACTGCCCAAGGTACTGATGCAGTACCGCTCGATGAGCAAGCTCAAAAGTACCTACACCGACCGACTGCCTGAGCAGATCAACCCCCGTACCGGCCGTATCCACACCTCCTATCACCAGGCGGTGGCATCTACCGGGCGGCTGTCCTCCAGTGATCCGAACCTGCAGAACATCCCGGTGCGCACCGCCGAAGGCCGGCGCATCCGTCAGGCCTTCATTGCGCCGAGCGGCTACAAACTGCTGGCGGCGGACTATTCGCAGATCGAGCTGCGGATCATGGCCCACCTGTCCCGCGATGAAGGCCTGCTCAATGCCTTTCGCAACAACCTGGACGTGCACACCGCCACGGCTGCGGAAGTGTTCCGGGTGGAGCTGGCGGATGTCACCACCGAGCAGCGCCGCGGCGCCAAGGCCATCAACTTCGGCCTGATCTACGGCATGGGGGCACAGAAGCTGGGCAAGGACATCGGCGTCGACACCAAGACCGCCAAGGCTTATATCGACACCTATTTCGCACGCTACCCGGGCGTGCGTGAATACATGGATCGCACCCGCGCCCAGGCGGCGGAACAGGGTTATGTCGAGACTCTGTTCGGTCGCCGGCTGTACCTGCCGGAGATCAACTCCAATAAGCCGCAGGAGCGCGCCGGCGCCGAACGCACCGCGATCAACGCACCAATGCAAGGTACGGCGGCGGACATCATCAAGAAGGCCATGGTGGCTGTGGATAATTGGCTGGAGAGTTCTGGGCTGGACGCCCGGGTGATCCTGCAGGTACACGATGAACTGGTGCTGGAAGTTCGCGAGGACCTGGTCGATCAAGTGCGCGAAGAAATTCGCCAGCACATGAGCGCTGCGGCCACCCTAGATGTGCCACTTTTGGTGGAAGTCGGCGTTGGCAACAACTGGGATGAGGCTCACTGAGCCGTTTTTTCGCGATTTTTTGCGGGGAGCGCCGCGGCATAGTGTCGCGGCAATTGCGGGGTTCAAGGCGCTTAGGTCGAAAAAATCTTGGGCTTATTGCTAATCGATTTTGTCGCCGTCAGGAACTAAACCCGTGAAACACCACTCAGAGTTACTGAATGGGTGGTGAAGCCCTTCGATGCTCCTATGTTGTGTTAAGTGTTGGCAGATATCTGGACCCCGCCCTAGCGGTCCAGAAGCTTAAACCCCGAATTTCTCCCTCCCCATATGAAATTCGGGGTTTTTTTTGCCTGCGATTTTTACTCGGTCGCCTCGGCGCCCTTGTCCGCAAGCTCCATCCAGTCCGCCAAAACAGTGTAGGCGTCTTCCAGACCCAAGCGTTTGGGGGCCGAGAACAGCTGGATGGTCACGGCTTCGCCCCAGCCTTTGCGGATTTCCGCCTGGACCTTGAGCAGGGTGTTTTTCGCTGCGCCGTAGGTCAGCTTGTCGGCTTTGGTCAGCAGAATGTGCATCGGCATGCCGCTGGCCACGGCCCAATCGAGCATCAGCAGGTCGAAGTCGGTCATTGGATGACGGATGTCCATCATCAGGATCAGACCCTTCAGGCTCTCACGGCTGCCCAGGTAGGCTTCCAGGTGGCGCTGCCAGTGCTGCTTCAGTGGGATCGGGACTTTTGCGTAGCCGTAGCCAGGAAGGTCGACCAGACGCCGTTCTTCGTCTAGCTTGAAGAAGTTCAACAGCTGTGTGCGCCCTGGCGTCTTGGAGGTGCGCGCGAGGCTGGCGTGGGTCAGGGTGTTCAGCGCACTGGATTTACCGGCGTTGGACCGCCCGGCGAACGCCACTTCGAAGCCTTCGTCGTCGGGGCATTGATCGACTTTGGCAGCGCTGAGCATGAAGGTGGACTGTTGGCACAGACCGAGGATGGGGTTCTTGAGTTGCATGGGATTTCCGATGTGGGCGGTGCCGAGAATGGTCGCAAAGAGCAGCGTCGTTTCCGTTTCAGTGACGCCAGTATATAATGCCGCAGATTTTGTGTGCGCTTTGTCCCAGCGTAGGATGAAGTTCACGAGAGCGATTGACCTTGATTGCGCATTAGAACGCAGCACGCTCTCAACCCTGAAAAGGTCGTTTATGACGAAATGGCTGCTAGCTGCCGGTGTCTTGATGCCGCTATATGGCGCGCAGGCTACACAGGATCCGGAAGCTGTGTACAACCGTGTTTGTGGAGCCTGTCATTCCGGCCAACTGCCAATGGCGCCTCGAAAGGGCGACCAGCAGGCATGGACGCCAAGACTGGCGCAAGGTATGGAGACGCTGGTGCAACACGTGACCCAGGGTTTCAAGGCGATGCCGCCGCGTGGTTTGTGCATGGACTGCAGTGCCGAGGATTACCAGGCCATCATCCAGTGGATGAGCGAGTGATCCCGGTCCATAACTCTTTAACCCTTAGCCGTAGTTGGATTAGCTGATGAACAAATTGATCGTGAGTCTGCTGTTGACCGTGGGGATCTCCGGCATTGCCCATGCTGCAGGTGATGCGACTGCTGGTCAGGCGAAAGCCGCAGTATGTGGCGCTTGCCATGGCCCGGATGGCAACAGCATGGCGCCAAATTTTCCAAAACTGGCGGGTCAGGGTGAGCGTTACCTGAACAAGCAACTGCACGACATCAAGTCGGGCAAGCGCACCGTTCTGGAAATGACCGGCCTGCTGACCAACCTGAGTGATCAGGACCTGGCAGATATTTCTGCCTACTTCGCCGGCCAGAAAGGCAGCGTCGGCGCAGCGGATCCGAAAGTCGTGGCTCGCGGTGAAGAGTTGTTCCGCGGCGGCAAGCTGGACCAGGGCATGCCTTCCTGCACCGGTTGCCACTCGCCTAACGGCGCTGGCAACGCAGCAGCGGCCTTCCCGCACCTGGGTGGCCAGCACGCGCAATACACCGCCAAGCAACTGACCGATTTCCGTGAAGGTAACCGTACCAACGACGGTGACGCGAAAATCATGCAAAGTGTTGCAGCGAAGCTGAGCAACAAGGACATCGAAGCCGTGTCCAACTACATCCAGGGCCTGCACTAAGGCCGGTTGAGCGGACGCTGCGCGAGGTATCGTCCCCGCGCGACGTTAACGCTCGATTAATCCTTCGATGCAAGCATAAAAAGGGTGGCCTAGGCCGCCCTTTTTTGTGGCCGCTGCCGTTACACTAGAAAACTGATGCCCGCCATGACCTGCCAGACCGCAGGTCGCGCGAGGCGAGCCAATGTGTCCAGGAGCAAAGCATGCGTAATCTGATTCTCAGCGCCGCACTCGTCACCGCCAGCCTGTTCGGCATGACCGCCCAGGCTGCTGAACCGCTTGAAGCCGGTAAACAATATGTCGAACTGAGCAACGCCGTTCCGGTGGCGGTGCCTGGCAAGATCGAAGTCGTGGAACTGTTCTGGTATGGCTGCCCGCATTGCTATGCATTCGAGCCGACCATCAACCCATGGGCCGAGAAACTGCCTGCCGACGTGAACTTCGTGCGTATTCCGGCCATGTTCGGCGGTATCTGGAACGTCCACGGCCAAATGTTCATCACCCTGGAAGCCATGGGTGTGGAGCACAAGGTCCACAAGGCCGTGTTCGAAGCGATCCACAGCGGCAAAAAACTCGCGACCCCGGAAGAAATGGCCGAGTTCCTGGTCGGCGAAGGCGTCGACAAGGACAAGTTCCTCAGCACCTTCAATTCGTTCGCCGTCAAAGGCAAGGTCGAGGACGCCAAGAAAAAGGCCCAGGCCTACCAGATCTCCGGCGTACCGACCATGGTCGTCAATGGCAAGTACCGCTTTGACCTCGGCACCGCCGGTGGCCCGGAAGGCGCCCTGAGCGTGGCTGATCAGTTGATCGCCAAGGAGCGCGCCGCTAAGTAAGCGGCGCACGCCATGCGCCGCTGGAGTACTGAACGCATCGTTGGCCGGCATGATCCGCGGGTCAACGAGCACCACCTGGAGCCCTCGGGCTTGCCCGCAGACAGCCGCCTGCGCCTACTCAGCTTCAACATCCAGGTCGGTATCAGTACCGAGCGTTATCGGCATTACCTGACCCGGGGCTGGCAGCATCTGCTGCCACACACCGGGCGTGCCGACAATCTGCAGAAGATTGGCAACCTGCTGGGCGACTATGACCTGGTCGCGTTGCAGGAAGCCGATGGCGGCAGCCTGCGTTCAGGCTACGTCAACCAGGTCGAACACCTGGCCCAGCTCGGCGCCTTCCCCTACTGGTACCAACAGCTCAACCGCAACCTCGGTCGGCTCGGCCAGCACAGCAATGGCGTGCTTAGCCGTCTACGTCCGTGGGTGATCGAAGATCACCCATTGCCCGGGCCCAAGGGGCGCGGTGCGATTCTGGTGCGGTTTGGCGAAGGGCCAGAGGCGCTGGTGGTGGTGATGATGCACCTGGCACTGGGCGCCCGGGTCAGGACCCTGCAACTGGCGTACATTCGCGACCTGATCGGCGACTATAAGCACCAGGTGCTCATGGGCGACATGAATACCCACGCCAGTGACCTGCTGCAAAGCTCGCCCCTGCGTGATCTTGGCCTGCTCGCGCCCCAAGTCGAGGCGACCTTCCCCAGTTGGCGTCCGCAACGCTGCCTGGACCACATTCTACTCAGCCCGTCGCTGACCCTCGAACGGGTCGAAGTGCTGGCGCAACCGATTTCCGATCACCTGCCGGTCGCGGTAGAGATTCGTCTGCCGGGTTCGCTCACGGCTGATGCATTGCCCGCGTTGAGTCCTGCCCCTCGCGGAACCCCTGAATGAGCGACGAAGCCAACCGCTGGAAAGAGAAGTACCTCAAAAGCATCGAACAACAGGAAAAACTCGAACGTCGTTGGGATGCCCGCCTCGACTTGCTGCGTCGTGGCCTGGTGCGCAGCACGCTGGCGGCAGAAGGCACAGACCGCGCGGTTGACCAGTGCATGAAGGAAATGCGCGAAGTCATCCGCACCGACGACATGGATGCAGGCCTGGCCGCCCTGCTGCCGCGCCTGGAAAAAGCCGTACTCGACTCCGAGCAGCGGCGCGAGACCCGGGTCGATCAAATCGGCACGGCGTTGTCCGAGCTGGTCCGGCAACTGCAGCGCTTGCCCCTGCCCCGTGAGGTCAGCCGGCCGCTCAAGACCTTTGCCAAGCAACTGGATGGGCGCGTCGGCCATGCCCGCGAGATACCGCTGCTGTTGGGTGAGTACAGCGGCTTGCAAGGCCAGGCGCTGAACCTTCTCGATAATCCCGCGGAGCTCAATCGCCCGGGGTTGTTGCAACGTCTGTTCGGTGCTCGCGATCAGGAGCTGGATTTGCTGCCGGCCGTTGCGACACACGCTGCGCCAGCAGCCCCTGAGCTGTTGATAGAGACGCCGTCATCAGCCGCTCCGGCGGTAGTCGCCCCAGCAACAGTGGCGCCTCAGGTCCAGCTTGAGGTCGAGACTGACGTGGAGTCGCTGCAGGAACCTGTCTTCGCCCCGCTGCCGGAGCCGGTTGCCGAATGCGCAGCTGCTGACGCGCAACCGGACGACGAAGCGCCCCCGGCGCCAGCGGACGAATTGCCTACAGCCCCTGCCCTGACAGACGTTCTTGCCGAGCAGGAACCGCAGCCGGGCGAGCCGGAGCTGTTCTACGCGCTGCCGGATTCGCCAGAACCATCCTATAGCTCGGTGGCCAAGCACATAGAAAGCACGCTGTTGGGGCTGTTGGACGACCTGTCCTTGCCCGAGCGACATCGACCGCAAGCCGAAGCCATGCGCGAGCGCCTGAAAAACGGCCTGAACTGGTACGAGCTGCTGCCGATCCTCGATGATCTGGCGGTGTTGATGCTGGCGATCACCGACAGTGGCCAGCATGAGTTCGAGGTCTACCTCAAGCAGCTCAACGAGCGCCTGGAGTCGTTTCAGAGCAACCTGCAGGCGGCCAGCGCAGGCCACGCCGACAACCGCTCGGCGGCGCGGGAGCTGGATACGCAGATCCGTGAACAGGTCGACGGCTTGCAGAGCAGCATGCAGGAGGCCGCTGACCTCGAGGGGCTCAAGCACGTGCTGGAGAACCACCTTGAAGGTTTGCTGAGCACCATGGATCAGCACCAGAAGCAACGTGACGAGCGCGAGCAGGAGGTCGCGGCGCGCCTGCAGGGCCTGGCCGCGCGGGTGGCCAGCATGGAGCAGGAAGCCCAGGGATATCGCGAGCACCTCGAAGAACAACGCCAGAAGGCCCTGGTCGACCCGTTGACCGGCTTGCCCAATCGCGCGGCCTGGAGCGAGCGCCTGGAGCATGAAGTCGGCCAATGGCAGCAACACGGCAATACCTTGTTGCTGGCGATGCTCGATCTCGACCATTTCAAGCACATCAACGATAACTACGGCCACCTGGCCGGCGACAAGGTACTGAAAATCATCGCCACGGTGTTGCGCAAACGCCTGCGCGGCACGGATTTCATCGCCCGCTTTGGCGGTGAAGAGTTTGTCCTGCTGATGCCTGCAACCGCGCTGGTAGCGGGGGTCAAGTTGCTGGAAAGTTTGCGCGCCGCAATTGAAGCCTGCCCGTTTCATTTTAAGGGTGAGCCAGTGACCATCACGGCGTCCATCGGCGTGTCGGCGTTCAAGGCGGGAGAACACAGCGATCTGGTACTCAAAAGAGCCGATCAGGCGCTGTACCGGGCAAAAAATGCCGGGCGCAACCGTGTCGAGGCGGGTTGAGGGCATTTGTCCCATTTTGTTTAAATGGCGGGCTTTTGCCGGTCTGGAATCGGGCGGTACGTTACGCTTGTTGCATTATTGTCCGCAGAGTACTGCCCTCCTCATGAAATTCATCGCCCTGCTTGTATCCCTCCTAGTCCTGGCCGGTTGCGCCAGCGGTCCGCGTATCGATACCAGCCATCCCTCGGTCAATCAAGACAACCGGATCCAGTTCGTGGTGGTGCATTACACCTCCGCTTCGCTGGAGCGCTCGTTGGCGTTGTTGACCCGTGGCGAAGTCAGCAGCCATTACCTGGTGGGCGATGACAAGAACGCAACCATCTACAAGCTGGTGGATGAGAATCGGCGCGCCTGGCATGCCGGGGAAAGCGAATGGCAAGGGCGCACCTGGCTGAACTCCAGCTCGATCGGCATCGAGATCGTCAACCCGGGGTTCACCGATACGCCGACTGGGCGCGTCTGGTATCCCTACAGCGAAGCCCAGGTGCAATCGCTGATCTTCCTGCTCAAGGACATCAACAAGCGCAATGGCATCAGCCCGCGGCAGGTGATCGGTCATAGTGACATTGCGCCACTGCGCAAGCTCGATCCGGGTCCGCTGTTCCCATGGAAGCGCCTGGCCGAGGCCGGGGTCGCGCTGTGGCCCAATGAGCAGGCGGTGGCGCGCCAGCAAGCGCAGTTTGCCGCCCAGTTGCCAAGTATCGGTTGGTTCCAGGAACAGTTGTCGCACCTGGGCTACACCACGCCGCAGACCGGCGAGCTGGATGTCGCCACCCGGCACGTCCTGGCGGCCTTCCAGATGCGCTTTCGCCCGACGCTGTTCGACGGTACGCCCGATGCGCAGAGTGCGGCGATCCTGCAGGTGTTAAATCAGACAAAATAATGACGCCCGCCCGACGGTCAGCGCTAAATCTCAATCAGTAGCTATAACTCATTGGTAATCCTTTGGATGTTCAATGATGGCCGCCGCACGAGAGACCCTGCGCAGTTGGTTTTATCGCCCTTGGTCTTTGGCGATACTGGCGGCTGCGTTGAGTGTTGCTTTACTGCTGGCCGGCAGCCTGGGCGTGGCTTTGCGTCAGGTGCAACTGCGCGAAAGCGAACAGATGAACAGCCAGGGCGAACGTTTTCTCGAACGTCTCGAGCAGTTGTTTGGACAGTTGCGCGAAGGCCTGGACGACCTCGAGGCCCAGCCATTGCGCGGCTGCGACATGAAAATGTTCACCACCCTGCAGCAGGTCAGTTTCAGCTACCGCTTCGTCTATGAAGCGGCCTACATCGACCAAACCCAATTCTGCTCCAACCGTCCACACCAGGATGCCCTCTCGGCCATCCGCCCCCCTGACATCAAGGGGCCGACCTACAGTTATTGGCTCAACACCTCCACCGAACCCGATGAAAACCGCGCGGCGTTGATGCTGGGGCGTGGCAGTTTCCGGGTGGCGACCTCTCGCGGGCATTTGACCGATATGGTCGACCTGTCACCCGGCAGCAGCCTGCTGGTAGTGCTCGACCATGGCACCCGGGCAATCCCGGTCCTGGGGGCTCCGCAAGCCTGGCCACCGTCGGAGCCCTGGTCGCCGTTCAGCAATGAGCCGTTGCAGATCACCCAGAACCGCCTGATCTACCGCATGCCGACCAACAACCCGGAATATCAGCTGGTGCTGATTTCTCCACGCACCGCCATGCACCTGCCGACCTTGTGGTGGTGGCTGGTGCCGGCGAGCCTGATGCTGGGCTTGAGTATTGGTGCGCTGGTGTTTCTGTTAGCCCGCCAGCGCCAGTCCATGGGCGGCGAGCTGCAGGGCGCCCTCAAGCGCGGCGAGTTGCAGGTGCTCTATCAACCGATCTTCGATCTACGTAGCCGTAATTGCGTGGGCGCCGAGGCCTTGTTGCGCTGGCGTCGACCGGACGGCACCCTCACCAGCCCCGACCTCTTCATCCCCATGGCCGAAGACAGCGGGCAGATCCGGCAAATCACCGATTTCGTCCTGCAGCGCCTGTTGGAACAACTGGGTCAACTGCTGCGCGCCAACCCGCAGCTGTACATCTCCGTCAACCTGGCGGCGTGCGATGTGATGGTGCCGAGGATCGGCGAAGTTATGTCGCGCTTGCTGGCCTTGCACCGGGTGGCGGCCCGGCAGATCGCGTTTGAGGTCACTGAACGCGGCTTGATCGATGTGGTGGTCGCCCGGGAAAACCTGCAAGCCCTGCGCGACGCCGGGCATCAAGTGTTGATCGACGACTTTGGCACCGGTTATTGCAGCCTGGCATATCTGCAAACCCTGCCCGTGGATTGCCTGAAAATCGACAAGGCCTTCATCGATGCCCTAGGTCATGACGCGGCCAGTAGTGGCGTCGCGCCCCATATCATCCGCATGGCCCATGCCCTGGAGCTCAAGGTGATCGCCGAAGGCATCGAGCACGAAGCCCAGGCCATGTACCTGAGCAGCGAAGGCGTCAACTACGGCCAGGGCTGGCTGTTCGCCCACGCCCTGACCGCCATGCAGTTGATCGAACTGGTGACACGCGGCCGTCGCATGGCGCCACGATGGATTGATGACGAGGCGTGAACGCACGCTATAGCGGCAACGCCAGATAAAACTGTGTGCCCTGCCCCGGTCTTGAGTAGACGCCCATGCGGCCGCCGTGCAACTGGACGATTTCCTTGCACAGCGCCAGGCCCAGCCCCGCGCCGCCTTTCTTGCGACCGACCTGTACAAAAGGTTCGAAGATCCGGCCTTGCTGGCCATAGGCGATACCTTCGCCATTGTCTTCGACGCTGACAATCACTCGTTCGCCATGGCGCCGGGCCTGCAGGCGAATCTGGCCTTTTTCGCTGGTATGGCGCAGGGCGTTGTCGATCAGGTTGTCCAACACCCGCTCCAGTTGCGGCTGATCGGCTTGCAAGCGCGGCAGCGGTGTCTGGATTTCCACCAGCAATTCGATGCCTTGCTCATGGGCTCGCTCAAGGAAGCGGCCCTGGGCCTGCTCCAGCAAGTCATCAATGTTGCAGGGGGCCAGGGTGAGTTTTTGCAGGCCGTTCTGATACCGCGAGAAATTCAGCAGGTCGTTGATCAGCTGCATCAGGCGCTGCATTTCTTCGTTGACGGTGTCGAGCAGGTCGGTTTCCCGGGAGTCTTCGGCAAAATGCGCGCGTTCGCGAAACAGGCCGAAGGCCATGTGCATGCCGGTGACCGGTGTGCGCAGCTCATGGGAGGCACGTAGTACGAATTCGCTGCGCACCCGTTCGAAGGCCCGCTGTTCGGTGACGTCGTGCAGCACCATCACTGCCCCGAGGATATGGCCTTCGGTATGGCTGACCGGGGTCAGGCTGTAGGTCAGCAGGCGCGATTCACCGTCGACCTCGATGCTCAGGTCATCCGGCGCGCGCTCCAGTGAACCGCCGCGCAATACCAACTGCAGTTGTTCGTCGAGTTCCGGGCGTTGCAGCGCGACACCCAAAGCCAGGCCAAGGCGGTCGTCATCCCAGCCCAGTTGGCGTTGTGCTACCGGGTTCATGTGTTCCAGCTGGCCTTGGCGGTCGATCATCAGCAAGCCGTCATCGATGCTGTCGAGTACCGCCTGCAGGCGCTGCTGGCCGGCCAGCAGTTCATCGACGTTGGTGGCCTGATGTTCGCGCAAGGCTTCGGCCATGATGCCGAAGCGGCGAGTCAGCAGGTTCATTTCCGCCGCAGGGGACAGTGGCAGGGTGACGTCGAAATTACCCTGGCCGATATTGTCGGCGGCCTTGGCCAGCGCTTCGATCGGCGCGCCGAAGCGGCGGGCGATGCCATGGGCGGTGATAAAGCCGATGATCAGTACCGCCAACCCGACGAGGCCCAGCGAGCCGGCCACCAGCAACGCACGTTCGCGGTCTTTGCGTTGGGTGCTGTTGATATTCTCCAGCGCTTGTTTGTGTTCGCCGATCAGGCCATTGCGCAGGACGTTGAATTTGTCGGTCAGTTCCTGATTGCCGCTCAGGCTGCCGGAAAGATTCTGGGACTCGCTGAAGGCCTTGAGGAAGGACAGATAATCATCCCGGGCTTGCTGGAAGCCTTGGTGGCCGTTGTCCAGGCGGTTTTCATGGGTGATGCCTTGATCCAGCAACTCGAAATAGTGCCGCTCGGAGTTTTCCAGCGCCGCCAGGTCGGGGGTCTGGTTGAGCATGATCATCAATTGATCGCCCAAGGTCTGGCGCAGCTTGAGGCCCAGGTCCAGGGTGATGAAGTTGTCGCGGATCAGCACCTCCTGATTACTCGCCATCTGCATCACGCTGACCAGCCCGAGCACCAGCCCGAGCAGCGCCACGGTCATCAATGCCGAGATACTCAGAAACAGACGGGTGCGCAACTTCATCGCCAGTTTCATAGGGGAGCGCTCACAGGTTGTACTGTTTGCGTTTGCGGTACAGGGTCGAGGCGTCGATACCCAGGGTCTTGGCTGCTTGATCGAGGGTACCGGCGCTGGCAAGTACGGCGCCGATGTGGGCTTTTTCCAGCTCATCCAGGCTCAAGGCGGCGCCGATGCGCGGGGCGTTGTTGGTGGGCTGTTCGGCCATCCCCAAATGACTGATCTCGACCCGCTCCTGCGGACAGATGATGCTCGCTCGCTCCACGACGTTTCGCAGTTCGCGGATGTTGCCGGGCCAGCGGTAGCCCAGCAGCGCTTCGCGTGCCTCGTCGCTGAAGCCGCGGGCCGGGCGCGCGTACTCCTTGACGAAGCGGGCCAGGAAGCGATCGGCCAGGGTCAGGATGTCCTCGGCGCGCTCACGTAGCGGGGGCAGGTGCAGGGTGATGACGTTCAGGCGGTAGAGCAGGTCCTCACGGAAGCGCCCGTCGCGGACCATGTCTTCCAGGTTGAGGTTGGTGGCCGCGAGGATTCGTACATCAGCGCGCCGGGTAACCGGGTCGCCGACCCGCTCATATTCCTTGTCCTGAATGAAGCGCAGCAGTTTGGGCTGCAAAGTCAGGGGAAAGTCGCCGATCTCGTCGAGAAACAGGGTGCCGCCGTCTGCCTGGTTAACCCGGCCGAGGGTGCTTTCGCTGGCGCCGGTGAACGCCCCCCGACTATGGCCGAACAGCTCGCTTTCCATCAGCTCGGCGGTCAGTGACGGGCAGTTGATGGTCACGCAGGATTTTTTCGCGCGCTTGCTCCAGCCATGAATGGCTCGCGCCAACTCGCCTTTACCGGTGCCGGACTCGCCGAGTATCAGGATATTGGCGTCGGTGCTAGCGACCTGGCGGGCGGTTTCGAGCACCACCTTCATGGCCGGGCTGTGGGAATCCAAACCGTCGCTGGGTTTGCGCATTTCACCTTCAAGGGCTTCAAGGCGGGCCGAGAGCTGCCGCACTTCAAGCTGCTTGGCGGTGGCCAGGCGCAGTTGGTCTGGGCTGCACGGTTTTACCAGGTAGTCGGCGGCGCCGGCTTGAATGGCGTCGACGGCGGTGTCCACGGCCGAGTGAGCGGTGACGATGACCACGCGCATCCAGGGTGCCTGGATGCGCATTTGCGCCAGCACGTCGAGGCCGTTGTCCTCGCCCAGGCGCAAGTCGAGGAAACACAGGTCGAAGACTTGGCGTTGCAGCAGGACATCGGCCTGGGCAGCGCTGTTGGCGGTGGCGACGCTGTAGCCTTCGTCTTCAAGGCAGTAGCGGAAGGTGCGCAGGATGGCGGACTCATCGTCCACCAGCAGAATGCGGCCTTGATGCTCGTTGGCGGATTCCATTTTTCCTACGCTCCTTAAATGAATGATCTTAGTTAGTCCCGACGAAATCGGGCAAGTTGCATGGTTGATTCTGGTCGCTTCTGCTCAAAGCCGGGGAGTTATTCCCTCTCAACTTCGCTAACTATATGAAATAGCTAGATTTTTAGCGAAAAATCGGAGTCCTGCAGCGCACCTGTCTCCTTTTCTGACATCTGCGGCACCTCATACATTCCAAAAATTTTCCCTCGGCTGCAAATCAATCGTGCAGAACGCACGACCCGTGCTCGGTGCATCGTGCAGGATGCGTTCAGCTTGGATTTTTAATTAAGGATAAGTGTTTGATTTTATTGAGTTTATTTCTGACAGGAAAGATGGCATGCAGGCTGCAATGTACTGAATAGCCCAGGGCGTTCAAGCAGGTCCGCCCTAAACCAATAATAACCACCAGTGTGGGAGGAGTTTCAGGATGAATCGCCAACGTGCCGCCCAATTGCGTCTTTCGCCACTGTATGTCCAGCAAGGGCTGTTCACCGTCCTTGCGCTGGTGATCACCTTGATCGGCGGCCAGCAATTCATGCTCTGGCAGCACAGCCAGCAGCCCGATGCTGCGATTACGCCGACTCAACACTTCACCCAGACCCATTTCAGCGCCGTCAGCAGCCAGACGGCTGATGCGGCCCCCCTGCGCATGATGGACGTCGACCAGGCCCAGCCTGGGTTCGACATGCCCCGTCAGGAGCGTTGGGTGTTCTAGGCAACAGACCTGGTGCCGGCTCCATGCATCGGGAATCGCAGCACCTCTAATCGAAGCGTAAGGAGAGTCATCATGTTGAGCTGGGCAATCACATTCTTGATCATTGCCATTGTCGCTGCCGTACTGGGCTTCGGTGGTATCGCGGGCACCGCCACGGGTATCGCCAAGATTCTCTTTGTCGTGTTCCTGGTGATGTTTGTTGTTTCCTTCTTCTTCGGCCGTCGCGGTCGAGGCTGACACTGAGCGGTTGCGTGAAGGCACTGGCGCCACCCCGTTGCCGGGTGGCAAAGCCAGGGTTCGTTGGATGAGTACAGGAATTGAAAACCGAAAGAGCCCGATAGCGTCTCTTTCCTTTACGCCCACCCGAGGAAGGTGCGCGTATGACCAGGGGGCCGGGACGTTCTGATTGTTGCAGGATCGGAGTGACCTACGGGTACAGGGAGTGCCTGCGTAAGGGCCGGGTCAGGCAAAGCAGCGTCGCCCGTTCGCCGGTCAATCTCGACTGGGGGAACGGGCGGCGCGCTTACGTGGGCAAAACACTGAGTTAGAGCGCTTGAGCTATTCTGCTCGGGTCACAGACAACAATCCTTTCTGCCAAACCATTTCCCAGTGTTTCCTGGCGACCGTATATCGAGAAATTTGCGATTATTTTCTGACCATTTTTCGACGCGTTGCGTAGGGAAAATCGCTGATTTTTGTACGTAATTGACTGGTCAATTAATAACCACCCTGCTCTGCAATGGCCGGTTCACGGCACTTATGCCTGCCGAAATGTCGTATTCGAACCGGTTGGGACGGTCGTTTTACTAAAAAAAACTCATGCCGATTCGGCATAGGGTAGGCGTTTACGGCATTAGACGTGGTCCCGTTGCATCGGAATAGTTGCGCCTTTTTTCGCCTGCCAGAGAGCCGAAATACGCGCTCCGGGTGACCTTATACGGGGGCAGGTGCGCAAACTTTTACGCCATTGGGTGTTCCAGTTCGTGCATCTGCTCGAGTCAAACGCAAGTAAGGGTAATGATATGAAGAAGGCAAAGCTTAGCCTCGCCTGGCAGATCCTCATCGGTCTGGTCCTGGGTATAGCAATCGGCGCACTGCTCAACCACTTCAGTGCTGAAAAAGCCTGGTGGATCAGTAACGTCCTGCAACCAGCGGGCGATATCTTTATCCGTCTGATCAAGATGATCGTGATCCCGATCGTGATCTCCTCGCTGATCGTCGGCATTGCTGGCGTGGGTGATGCGAAGAAACTCGGGCGCATTGGCCTGAAGACCATCATCTACTTCGAAATCGTCACCACCATCGCCATTCTCGTGGGCCTGGTGCTGGCCAACCTGTTCCATCCGGGCTCCGGCATCGACATGAGCACCCTGGGTACTGTGGATATTTCCAAGTACCAGGCGACGGCGGCCGAGGTTCAGCATGAACATGCGTTCATCGAAACCATCCTCAACCTGATTCCATCGAACATCTTTGCCGCCATGGCGCGTGGTGAGATGCTGCCGATCATCTTCTTCTCGGTGCTGTTCGGTCTCGGCTTGTCGAGCCTGCAGTCGGACCTGCGCGAACCGCTGGTGAAGATGTTCCAGGGCGTATCGGAAAGCATGTTCAAGGTCACTCACATGATCATGAACTACGCGCCGATCGGTGTGTTTGCCCTGATCGCGGTGACCGTGGCCAACTTCGGCTTCGCCTCCCTGCTGCCGCTGGCCAAACTGGTGATCCTGGTTTACTTCGCCATCGCCTTCTTCGCCTTCGTGGTGCTGGGCATCATCGCTCGCCTGTTCGGCTTCTCGGTGATCAAGCTGATGCGCATCTTCAAGGATGAGCTGGTGTTGGCCTACTCCACCGCGAGCTCGGAAACCGTGCTGCCGCGCGTGATCGAGAAGATGGAAGCCTACGGCGCGCCGAAAGCCGTTTGCAGCTTTGTGGTACCGACTGGCTACTCGTTCAACCTCGACGGTTCGACCCTGTACCAGAGCATCGCGGCAATCTTCATTGCCCAGTTGTACGGTATCGACCTGTCGATCAGTCAGCAGTTGCTGCTGGTCCTGACCCTGATGGTCACCTCCAAAGGTATCGCCGGCGTGCCGGGCGTGTCCTTCGTGGTCCTGCTGGCCACCCTGGGCAGCGTTGGTATTCCGCTGGAAGGCCTGGCGTTCATCGCCGGTGTCGACCGCATCATGGACATGGCGCGTACCGCTCTGAACGTGATCGGCAATGCCCTGGCCGTACTGGTCATCTCTCGTTGGGAAGGCATGTACGACGATGCCAAGGGCCAGCGTTACTGGAACTCCCTGCCGCACTGGCGCAGCAAGGACAAGCTGCCGGCTGGTGAGACGACCAACCACTAAATGCGACTCTTGTAGGAGCTGGCGCCGCAAGCTGGCGCCAGCTGCTCCTAGATCCCAGACAAACCCCGGAGAAATCCGGGGTTTGTCGTTTCTGCCCACCCCGCTATCATTCGCCGCATCTTCTGGGGGATTTGACTGATGCTCAACGGCCTGTGGCTTGGCTTTTTCATCGTGGCGGCCATTTCGGCATTGGCGCAGTGGCTGATCGGCGGCAATGCCGGGATCTTCGCGGCGATGGTGGAAAGCATTTTCGCCATGGCCAAACTGTCGGTCGAGGTCATGGTACTGCTGTTCGGCACCCTGACCCTATGGCTGGGCTTTTTGCGGATCGCCGAAAAGGCCGGGATCGTCGAGTGGTTGGCCAAGGCCCTGGGCCCGCTGTTCCTGCGCCTGATGCCGGAAGTGCCGGCGGGCCATCCAGCCATCGGCCTGATCACCCTCAACTTCGCGGCCAACGGCCTGGGCCTGGATAACGCGGCGACGCCGATCGGCCTCAAGGCGATGAAGGCACTGCAAGAGCTCAACCCCAGTGCAACGGTGGCGAGCAATGCGCAGATCCTGTTCCTGGTGCTCAACGCCTCGTCGTTGACGTTGCTGCCGGTGACGATCTTCATGTATCGCGCCCAGCAAGGCGCGCCGGACCCGACCCTGGTATTCCTGCCGATCCTGCTGGCCACCAGCTGTTCGACGCTGGTCGGGCTGCTGTCGGTGGCGTTCATGCAGCGCCTGCGCCTGTGGGACCCGGTGGTGCTTGCCTACCTGATTCCCGGTGCGTTGGTCCTGGGTGGTTTCATGGCCCTGCTGGCGACGCTCTCAGCCACCGCGCTGGCGGGGTTGTCCTCGATCCTCGGCAACCTGACGCTGTTCGGCCTGATCATGCTGTTTCTGGTGATTGGCGCGCTGCGCAAGGTCAAGGTGTATGAAGCATTCGTCGAAGGCGCCAAGGAAGGCTTCGACGTGGCCAAGAACCTGTTGCCCTACCTGGTGGCCATGCTGTGTGCGGTAGGCGTATTGCGGGCTTCCGGGGCGCTGGACTTCGGCCTGGACGGCATTCGCCATCTGGTGGAGTGGGCGGGCTGGGACACGCGCTTTGTCGACGCCTTGCCGACCGCGATGGTCAAGCCATTCTCGGGCAGTGCCGCGCGGGCGATGCTGATCGAAACCATGCAGACCTCCGGCGTCGACAGCTTTCCGGCGCTGGTGGCCGCGACCATTCAGGGCAGCACCGAAACGACCTTCTATGTGTTGGCGGTGTACTTCGGTGCGGTGGGTATCCAGCGTGCCCGGCACGCCGTGGGGTGTGCGCTGTTGGCGGAACTGGCCGGGGTGCTGGCGGCAATCGCGGTCTGCTACTGGTTCTTTGGCTGAACCCATTATCGTTGACGACTTTCGCGAGCAAGCCGCAAGCGGGCGCTCGCTCCAGTTGAACGTGCCAATCTGTAGCAGCTGCCGAGCTCGCGAGGCTGCGTTCGAGGACGCAGTCCTCGCCGGGTTGGCGTGGGTCCTTGGCGTCTGCTTCGCAGCCGAACGGAGCCTCGCGGGCTCGACAGCTGCTACAAGGATGCTGCTGCGGGTTTGGGAGCGTGCCTCTGTCCCTGCTCCACCGTCCAGGCAACCACTTGCCGGGTCAGCGTATCGCCGGCCTGGCCAAACCCGGTGACCACGCCTGGCACCTTGACGTCACTCACCGGCTGGCGCACTTCAAAGCGCTTGCTGGCGAGGATGCGCTGATCGCTGCCGCGCACCAGCAGGGCATCCAGGCGAATCACCACCTGCACGCCATTGCCCTGGTACTCACTCTGGAACGCCTGCAGGTTGCCAGCCAGTTCCAGGTCAGTCTGCAGGTTGCTGTCATCGGTGCTCAGCAGGCGCACCCGACCGTCCTCGGCGAAGCCATCGAGCAGGCGGTTACGCAGCAGGATCGGGGTGGGATCGCTCCAGCGCGAGGCCTTGTAGCTGCTGATCAGGTCGCCTTGGGGGATTACTGCGATTTTCGCGCTGTTAAGCACATCGCCCGCTTGCGGCTTGGCCAGACGCAGCGACCATGTCACAGGAGTGGCTCGCGTCGTGGTTGCCAGGCCTTGGGTTGCAGGCAGGCGATACACATCCTGCGGCTCGGCCTTGGGCAGAATCGAGCAGGCGCTGGCCAGGGCCAGGCTTGCCAGCAGGGCCCCGTGGGCGAATGGGCGGTAGACGCGCTTCATGGTGTGAACTCCTTGTCCGTGTCGCTGCCGAGCAGGTAACCGCTAGGGTTGGACTCCAGGCGACGAGAGATGGCCCGCAGCGAGCTCAGGGTATCGCGTAATTCGCGCACGGCCGGCGCCAGGCCGTTGAGACCCTGCATGCCGTTGCTCAGGGCGTCCTGATTGCTCGTCAGCAGCGTATTGATGGTTGCCGTGCTTTGCTCCAGGGACTTCATCGCTTGTCCGGCGCTGCCGAACATCTGCTTGCCCTGGTCGTTGAGCAGGCCGTTGGCGTTGCGCATCAGCGCGGTGGTCTGTTCCAGGGTGGCGGTGGCCTGTTTGCCGATGGCCGACAGTTGCTGCATGGCTTGGCGGATATCGCCCCGCTGCTCGGCAATGGCCCCGGTGGTTTGCTCCAGGTTGGCCAGGGTCTTGCCGAGGCGGTCGACGTTCTCCGGCGAGAGCATCTGGTTGGCGTTGTACAGCAGGCGGTTAATGCTGCTCATCACGTCGTCGCTGTTGTTCAGCAGGCGCGCGATAGGCGATGGCGAGGCGACGATCACCGGCAACTTGCCGTCCTTGCCCCGCAATTCAGGGCTTTGTGGTGTACCGCCACTGAGCTGGATGATCGAGGTACCGGTGATGCCGGTCAGGGCCAGCTTGGCCTGGGTGTCTTCCTTGATCGGGGTATCGCCGCCCAGGCGGATGCGTGCCAGGACCCGGCGCGGGTCCTTGGGGTCCAGGCGCAGGCTCACCACATCGCCAACCTTGATCCCGCTGTACTGCACCGCGCTGCCTTTGGACAGGCCGCTGACCGCCTCGTTGAAGACCACCTCGTAGTCCTTGAACTCGCTGTCGACGCTGGATTTGGCCAGCCACAGACCGAACAGCAAGGCACCGGCCACTACCAGGACGGTGAACAGGCCGATCAATACATGATGGGCTCGGGTTTCCATGTCATACCTCGTTGAGCTGTGAAGCGGCGCCAAGCGCCGCGCGGCCGCGAGGGCCATGAAAGTATTCGTGAATCCAGGCGTCGTCGGTTTCCGAGACGACATCGATGGCATCCGCCACCAGCACCTTCTTCTGCGCCAGCACCGCCACCCGGTCGGTGATGGTGTAGAGCGTGTCGAGGTCATGGGTGACCAGGAACACGCTCAGCCCCAGCGCATCGCGCAGGGTCAGGATCAATTGATCGAAGGCGGCCGCGCCAATGGGGTCGAGGCCGGCGGTCGGTTCATCGAGAAACAGGATGTCCGGGTCCAGCGCCAGCGCCCGGGCCAGGGCCGCGCGCTTGATCATGCCGCCGGACAGCGAGGCCGGGTATTTGTCGGCGGCCGACAGCGGCAGCCCGGCCAGCGCCAGCTTCACCGCGGCCAGGTGTTCGGCATCCGCGCGGCTCAGCCCGGCATGCTCGATCAGTGGCAGCGCGACGTTTTCGGTCACGGTCAGCGACGAAAACAGCGCGCCCTTCTGGAACAGCACGCCGAAGCGCCGTTCCACCATCGAACGTTCGTGCTCCGAGAGGCTCGGCAGGTTCTTGCCGAACACCGTCACAGCCCCTTCGCTAGGCTGGCGCAGGCCAATGATGCTGCGCAGCAACACCGACTTGCCGCTGCCGGAGCCACCCACCACGCCGAGAATCTCGCCCTTGTACAAATCCAGGTCGAGGTTTTCATGCACGCTCTGGCTGCCGAATCGATTGCACAGCCCACGGACTTCGATCACCGCCTCGGTCGGCGCACGGGGTAAGCGACTCACCAGCCCATCTCCATAAAGAACAGTGCGGCGACCGCATCCAGGACGATCACCACGAAAATCGATTGCACCACGCTGGAGGTGGTGTGGGCGCCGACGGACTCGGCACTGCCGCTGACCTTGAAGCCTTCCAGGCAGCCGACGGCGGCGATCAGGAAGGCGAAGATCGGTGCCTTGACCATGCCTACCAGGAAGTGTTGGACGCCGATATCCGACTGCAGCAGCGAGAGGAACATCGCCGGCGAGATATCCAGCGAGAGGGCGCAGACCACGCCGCCGCCGACAATCCCCGAGAGCATCGCCAGGAACGTCAGCATCGGCAGGGCCACCAGCAACGCCAGGACCCGCGGCACCACCAGCAGTTCGACCGGGTCCAGGCCCAGGGTGCGGATGGCGTCGATTTCTTCGTTGGCCTTCATCGAGCCGATTTGTGCGGTAAAGGCACTGGCGGTGCGGCCCGCCATGAGGATCGCGGTCAGCAGCACGCCGAATTCACGCAGGAACGAGAACGCCACCAGGTCCACGGTAAAGATGCTGGCGCCAAAACTGGCGAGCACCGTGGCGCCGAGGAAGGCCACGACCGCGCCCACCAGGAAGGTCAGCAGCGCGACGATCGGAGCGGCATCAAGCCCGGTCTGCTCAATGTGCGCGACCATGGGCGTAATTCGCCAGCGGGAGGGACGAAACAGGCCGCGGGCGATGGTTTCCAGGATCAGGCCGACGAACCCCAGCAGTTTCAGCGAGTCTTGCCAGACGGTGTCCACGGCCCGGCCAATACGGGTCAGCAACTGAATGCCGACGTTGATCTCGGGTTGTTTTACCGGGACACAGAAGTCGGCCATCGAGTCATAGACCGTTTGCAGCAGCGCGCGGTCTGCGGCGCACAGGCTGCAGTCGGGATGCTCGGCGGTTTTGCCGAGGCGCTCTGCCCCCAGCAATTCGACCAGCAAGGAGGCACCGGCGGTGTCGAGCGCGCCCAGGCCATTGAGGTCAATGGTGGCGCGGTCGTCATACTGGCCCTTGAGGGTTTCGCTCAACTGCTTGAGGTTGGCGTAGTGGGCAAGCGTCCAGTCGCCCGTGACCCTGAGCTGCGCAGGGCTGTGGGAAGTATCGAGCTGGGCAGTGCCGGTTGTCGTATCGCTCATAAGCTCCTTGCTTGTTCGGCTGCGACGCAGTGCTACCTAATAGCACGAACCTTGTTACTTTGCCTGGTTCGGCGCCGGGTTGTCTTGACCTGTGTCGGTGACCACGAAGCGCAGCACACCAATCACCTGGCCGTCTTCGGTCAGCACCCGGACCTGCCATTTGCCGGCCGGGTTGCCAGGGAAGTTCTGCTTGTGGGTCCAGGCCCGGTAGCCTTCCTTGCGCCCACCGTGGATATCCAGGGCGATACGGTCGACTTCCTTGCCGTTGAATTTCCACACGTGATAGATCCGCTCGTCCAGACCGCGCGGGGCGTTGATGGCGGTGTAGGCGTACAGGCCGTCGCCCCGCAACTGGGCGACGCTGACCTGCTCCAGGCTGGCGCCCGGGGTGCGGTCCTGCAATTGAGTGCTGATCGCCACCTCGGTCATCCACAGGGTGGCTGGCGGTACCCAGGAGCGCAGGAACCAGCCGGTGGCGCCGATCGCCACGGTGATGCACAGCACGCTGAGGCCACCGCGCAAGGTGCGAATCGGAAAGATCGACGCCAGGCTCGGGAAGGACAGCAGCATGGCAATGCCCAGCGCCAGCTTGAAACTCTGCGAGGTGGTCAGGTGCAGGATGATCGGCAAGGCGGTCAGCAGGGCGGCAAACAACGTCAGGGTGTGCATCGCCAGGAACAGCCAGCGGCGTGGGGCCAGCCATTTGTAATAGAGCGGGTCAGTGATGGAAATCAGCGCTGCGGCGCCGAGCAGCCCGGTGAACGCCAGTTGCCCGCTGTTCCAGGTGGTGGTGATGAAAAAGAACGGCAGGACAAAAAACAGGCTTTCCTGGTGGATCATCTGGGTCGCGTAGCGCAGCAGCGGCTGCGGAATCTCGCGCTTGAACACCTTGGTGAACAACTGCGTCAGGCTGTTTTCCAGCATCAGCCAGACCCAGCTGACCAGCATGATGATCGCGATCCAGGTGGCCAGGCCTTGCTGGCGGTCCACCAGAATGAAGCTGCCGACCCCCGAGATGAAACCACCGAGCGCGATGACCCCGGGGTAGCGCTTCATCAGCTCGAGGATGCGCTGGACGTAGAGGGTCAGGTTCGGCATTTTGGCGGTTCACAATGGTCGTAGGAAAAACCCACCTAGGATACCAGCGCCGGGAGACATCCGGTCGCCGTGCACCTTCATGTTCGGCGATGAAAGCGCCAACCCAGTGCGCCGAGCACCAATAACCCGACTACCCCACCCAGCAGCCAGGTCAGTTGATCATAGCTGAGCAGCGGTTTTTCGATGCGCACGTATCCTGGCTGTTCGAGCAGTTGCCGCAGGGCCAGGTTCGCCTGTTTGAGCGTCACGGCACGCAGGCGCTTGACCGGGTCGGCAAATCGTCCGTCTGCAAAGTCGCCCAAGGCACCCCAGTAATAGTCGGCCAGTGCGCTATTACCCTGCACCGCCCAAGCCTGACGGGCGATGGCGGCCTGTTTGAGGCGCGCAAAAGTGGCCGGGTCGAGGCCCTTGTGCAGCAGGTCGGCCTTGAGCTGCGCCAGTACCTGCTGCGCCTGGGCCAGGTCATCGCGCTCCAGGTCCGCGTTCAGGCTCATGAAGCCGACTCCGCCGAACACTTCGCGCTCCGCTGCGGGGCCGTAGGACAGGCTGTGGGCCAGGCGCAACTGGCGGTAAAGCGCCCAGTCGAGGTAATCCTTGAGCAGGTCGTAGGTTTCGTCGTATTGGTCGTCGAGGATCGGCTCAGGGAATAGCCAGTGCAGCTTGGCTGCATCGCCGACCCAGCCGTGGATCAGATTCCGCTCGGCCTGGGCCGGGCTTTGTAACTGTGCCAAGGCCGGGTGCACCGTGGGTTCGACCGGCTTCAGATGACCGTAGGTGCGCTCCAGGTAGGCCGGCAACAGGCGATCGAGGTCGCCGACGACGATCAGTGTCATGTTGTTGGGGGCGTACCACTCCTGGCGTACCTGTTCCAGCTGTTCACGGGTCAGCGAGTGGACTTCGGAGCGCTCCTGGCACTTGAGCCCCAGTTCCACGGCCAACTGGTTGCTGGCGGTATGGCCCAGGTCCTGGCGATCGAGCCAGCGCTGCAGGTGGGAGTAGTGGCCACCGTCTTCACGTTCGACCACCTGTTTGGCGGCATTGATCGCGTTGTCGTCGATGTGGGTTTCGGTCAGCAGCGCCAGGAGCAAGTCGAGGACCTTGCGCTGGTTCTTCGCCGGAGCCTCGATGACAAAGGTGGTGTCGGCATTGCTGGTGAAGGCATTCCATTCCCCACCGAGGCCTTGCATGCGCTCCTCCAGCCCTCCTTCGCCGCCGGCATCGATACCGCTGAACAGCACATGCTCCAGCAGGTGTGGCAGTTCCTTGTCGGCGCAGGAAAAGTCGTCGAGGCCCACGCCGACGACCAGGCGGATTGCCACATGCCCACGCTCAGCGCTCGGCTTGAGCAGGATCTGCAGACCGTTTTGCAGCACGTAGCCCTCGACTTGCAGACGGTCCAGGGCCCAGGTGCAGGAGGAGCCCAGCAGCAGGCACGCAAACAACAGACAACGCATAACAACCTTCCTGGCGGGTAAATGCGGGGAGCGGGGTTTTCCCTCAAGCTTTGCAAATGACTGCTGGCAACGCTAGACGTTCAGGGAGAATGGGTGATGTCAGCCATGTCGTCGACCGCCAGGGCGCCGGTTTCGGAGGTCTCCAGCACCACATAGGCGCTGCTGCAGAATAGCGAGTTCAAGCGTTTCATGTCGGCGATCAGTTCCAGGTGCAGGGAACTGGTCTCGATGCTTTGTACGATCTTGCGTTGCAGGCGGCTGACGTGGGCGTGGGCCAGGCGCCTTTCCTGGGCACGGAAGCGCCGTTTCTCACGCAGCAATTGCCGGGCGCTTTCCTTGTCGGCACTGAGGAACACCGAGAGCCCCAGGCGCAGGTTGGCAATCAACTGCTGGTGCAGCCCGGCGAGTTCTTCCAGGCCCACATCGGAAAAGGAGCGGCGCTGCGAGGTCTTTTGCTGCTGGACTTTGCGCAACATGCGCTCGATCAGGTCCGAGGCCAGTTTGAGGTTGATCGCCAGTTCGATGATTTCCGCCCAGCGCCGGCTGTCCTGGTCACTCAGGTCTTCGCGGGGCATCTGCGCCAGGTAGAGCTTGATCGCGCTGTAGAGGGCCTCGACGTCATCGCTCAGGCTGCGCATTTGCTGGGGCACCGCGGTCTGCTTGCCACGCAGCACGTCGAGCATGGCTTGGAGCATGTTCTCGATCAGGTCGCCCATGCGCAGGGTTTCCCGCGCTGCATTGGCCAGGGCCAGGCTGGGGGTGACCAGGGCGGTCAGGTCCAGGTGCCTGGCCTTGGCCTGGCCGTTGGTTTCCGGGCGTTCTGGCAGCAGCCAGGCACACAGCCGCGCCATGGGGCCGACGCTGGGCAGCAGCACCAGGCAGCGCGCCGTGTTGTAGAGCAGATGAAAGCCGATCACCAGGCCCTGCGGGCTGTAGTCGAGACTGTCCATCCAGTGCACGAGGGGGTCGAGTACCGGAATGATCAGCAGCAGCCCGATCAACTTGTACAGCAGGCTGCCCAGCGCCACTTGGCGGCCAGCGGCGTTCTGCATGCTGGTACTGAGGAAGGCCAGCACCCCGCTGCCGATGTTGGCGCCAATCACCAGGCCGATGGCCACGGGCAAGCTGATGACCCCGGCACCAGCGAGGGTTGCGGTGAGCAGGACGGCAGCCAGGCTGGAGTAGGAAATCATCGCGAACAGTGCGCCGATCAAGGCATCGAGCAGGATGTCGCCAGTCAGGGAGGCAAACAGCACCTTGACGCCCTGGGCGTGGGTGATCGGCGCGGCCGCTTCGACAATAAGCTGCAGTGCCAGGATGATCAGTCCCAGACCAATGCTGACTCGACCCATCTGGCCCACGCGGGTCTGCTTGCGTGAGAGGAACAGGATCACCCCGAGGAAAATCAGCAGCGGCGACAGCCAGGACAGGTCCAGAGTCAGGACGCGGGCCATCAGTGCGGTACCGACATCGGCGCCGAGCATGGTCGCCAGCGCGGGGGTCAGTGCCATCAGGCCTTGGCCGACAAAGGAGGTCACCAGCATCGCGGTGGCGTTACTGCTCTGGACCATGGCCGTGACCAGGATCCCGGCAATGAAGGCCAGCCAGCGCTTGGACATGTTGCGGCCAATGACATGGCGCAAGTTGGAACCGTAGACCCGCAAGATGCCGGTTCTGACGATGTGCGTGCCCCAGATCAGCAAGGCCACGGCAGACAATAAATTGAGCAGGGTCAGCATGACAGGCCCCCTGGTGGAATAGCGCCCCAAAGGGGCAAGTCAGCGGTACCGCGCGATTTTCTACATTCTGTACTTAAGCTGTAGTTCGCTAACGGCCGTGGCGCCAGCATCGCATGCCTAAAGCGTCAAATGAAACAAAACTGTCATGAAAACAGCTTCATGCGGACGTAAAAAAGGGGGCTTGCGAGAGCCCCCTTCTTCCTACATCCGGCTCAGGTTACTGGCCCGGGATGTCCTTGCGCAGCTTGACAGGGTCCTGTTGCTTGCGCTTTTTCGCGATTGCGGTGCGCATCTTGATGTTGACCGCTTCCACTGCCAGCGAGAACGCCATAGCGAAGTAGACATAGCCTTTTGGCACATGCACTTCGAAGGCTTCGGCGATCAGCACGGTACCGACCACCAGCAGGAACGACAGCGCGAGCATTTTCAGCGACGGGTGCTTGTCGATGAAGGTGCTGATGGTGCCGGCAGCCAGCATCATCACCAGGACGGCAACGACGATCGCGGCGACCATGACCGGCACATGAGAAACCATGCCCACGGCGGTGATGACCGAGTCCAGGGAGAACACGATGTCGATGATCGCGATCTGGATGATGGTGTAGAGGAAGTTGCCGCCCTTGCCGGTAGGCTCTTCGGAGGTTTCGTCTTCACCTTCCAGTGCGTGGTACATCTCCTGGGAGCTTTTCCACAGCAGGAACAGGCCACCGAAGAACAGGATCAGGTCGCGTCCGGAAATGCCCTGGCCGAAGACCACGAACAGGTCGGCGGTCAGGCGCATTACCCAGGTGATCGACAGCAGCAACAGGATCCGGGTGACCATGGCCAGGGCCAGGCCGAAGATCCGGGTGCGTGCCTGCATATGCTTGGGCATGCGGCTGACCAGGATCGAGATCATGATGATGTTGTCGATGCCCAGGACGATTTCCAGGGCCGTCAGTGTCAAGAAGGCAACCCAGATCTCTGGGTTGGTCAGCCATTCCATGTGTATTCCTTTGAGGATGTGTTAAACCACGCCGCCAGCGGCTTCAAAACTCGAAGTCTAGCTGGCGGCGCGGTGAGTTGATGCTCTTATAGAGTGCTGAACAGCGGAAATATCCCCATCAGCAACGCAGCGAACATTATGCACAGGCAAACCAGAACTGCCCACTTGAGGGTGAAGCGCTGGTGGTCGCCGAACTCGATCCCGGCCAGCGCCACCAGCAGGTAGGTCGATGGAACCAGCGGACTGAGCAGGTGCACGGGTTGGCCAACGATCGAGGCGCGGGCCATTTCCACGGCGGTGATGCCGTAGTGGCTGGCGGCCTCGGCAAGAACCGGTAACACGCCATAGTAAAATGCATCGTTGGACATGAAAAAGGTGAACGGCATGCTCACCAGGGCTGTGATCACGGCCAGGTAAGGGCCGAGGAAGTCCGGGATCACTGCCAGCAGGCTTTTCGACATCGCGTCGACCATGCCGGTACCGGTCAGGATGCCGGTGAAGATACCCGCGGCGAAAATCAGCCCGACGACTGCCAGCACACTGCCGGCGTGAGCCGCGACGCGGTCTTTCTGCTGTTGCAGGCATGGGTAGTTGACGATCATGGCGATGCTGAACGCGACCATGAACAGCACCGGTAGTGGCAGCAGGCCGGCGATCAAGGCACACATCAGGCCCAGGGTCAGGGCGCCGTTGAACCAGATCAGCTTCGGCCGACGGGCATCCGGGAACTGCGACACGCTGATTTCGCTGTGGTCGATTTCATCGCCGATCAAATGCAGTTCACCCAGGCGCGCGCGCTCACGTTTACCGTACATGTAGGCAATCGCCAGGATCGCCACCACACCGGCCAGCATCGCCGGGATCATCGGCACAAAAATATCCGACGGGTCGACGTGCAGTGCACTGGCGGCGCGTGCGGTCGGACCGCCCCAGGGGGTCATGTTCATCACGCCACCGGCCAGGATGATCAGGCCGGCCATGATGCGCGGGCTCATGCCGATGCGGCTGTACAGCGGCAGCATGGCGGCCACGCAGATCATGTAGGTGGTGGCGCCGTCACCGTCCAGGGACACCACCAGGGCCAGCACCGCGGTGCCGACGGATACTTTCAGCGGGTCACCCTTGACCAGCTTGAGGATCTTGCGCACGGCCGGGTCGAACAGGCCGGAGTCGATCATCAGGGCGAAATAGAGGATGGCGAACATCAGCATCACCCCGGTCGGGGCCAGCTTGGTGATGCCTTCGAGCATCATCGGGCCGATTTTCGGCGCAAAACCGCCAAACAGGGCGAACAGGATCGGCACGATGATCAGGGCGATCAGCGCCGACAGGCGCTTGGTCATGATCAGGTACATGAACGTGATGACCATGGCAAAGCCAAGGAAAGTCAGCATGGGAATACTCCAGACGTAGCGCGACTAGGGAATGGCGGACCGGTTGTGATCAGCGCAGAACGGGTAGCACGAGGCGTACGAAGGGAGTCGGGGCGAACAGGCGGGTGCGAGCGGACATCAGAATCACCATTGTTGTTGTTAATTGGGCCGGGCGAACGTTGCGGATTTCGCGTTGGCCAACCGGTCTTTTGCCGGCAGTGGGGGCGATCCTAATCGGCAAACCTTTCAGCTACCTTTCGCCAGACAAACACCGGACGAGATGTGCAAGCGCGCCTGGCGAGGCTTAAAGTGCTGGGCAGTGCCCCGGATTGATGGGGTGCAGTTGGGGATCAGGAGGGTCGGCATGAGCGTACTTCACACCGGCGGCTGCCATTGCGGGCAGCTGCGTTATCAATTCAGCGGGCCGTTGCAGGACATCGCCCATTGCCACTGCTCGATTTGCCGGCGGGTCAGTGGCGGCCTGGTGACCACCTGGATCACCCTGCCCCGTTCAGCCTTCCAGTGGCTGGCGGGCACCCCGGCGCAGTACGACTCTTCGGCCAGCTGTGTGCGCTACTTCTGTGGCCACTGTGGTGCCCAACTGGCGTTGATCACGCACCTGAGCCCGGACAGCATCGATGTGACCATTGCCACCCTGGATCACCCGGAGCGGGCGCCTGCCGAACGGCATATCTGGACCGACAGTCGATTGCCTTGGCTGCACCTGGACGAACACCTCCCCGAAGAACCCGAGGAAACCCTGTAGCAGCTGTCGAGCTCGCGAGGCTGCGTCAACGGCCGCAGGACGTTCGTAATGCCCAGCGCAGGCTACCTTGCACCTGGGGCTCAGGGCAGCTCCAGGCCGCCTGCCGCCTTATGCAGCGCCCGCAGGTGTTCACCCAATTGCTTGACGTTGGCTTCGTTGGCGGCGATCTCCGCTGCCCGGGCCGGCTCCAGCAGGGCGCGGGCCTCTTTGTCGAGGTCGCCGGTCAAGGCTTGCAGTATCTTCTGGCGGCTGCTGCTTTCAGCTTCCAGGCGTTGCCATTCGTTGGCTTGCGGCAACCCGTAGCCACCCTCGTCGAGCAACTCCGCCGGGCGACTGAGGAAGCCGCTGTTGGCGAGGATCTGCTGCAGGGTCTTGTTGGCCCGGTCCATGCCGCCATTCTCCAGCTCCCGCGCATCGAGGTAGCGTTGCTTGACTTCGTTCTGGGCCAGCAGCAGTTGCTGGCGAAAGCTCGCCTGCTCCAGCAACAGCAAGGCGGCGCTGGTGCGCAGGTCGGCCTGGCCGAACCATTGACGGCGATCGGCAGCGCTTGCAGTCAGCCAGTCTTCGACCTTGTCCTGCTTGATCGGCAGGTGCTTTTTCAGCACCTCGAACATGGCTTGATAGCGGTCGCGGAATGAATCGAAGCGATAACCCAGGCGCAAGGCCTCACGTTGATCGTCGAGCACGCTGGTGTCGGCCAGGCCGCGGGCTTTGAGCACTTCCAGCAGGCCGTTGGGCATGATGCTGTCCAGGCCAACCAGTTGCGGATTGTTGCTGCCACTTCGTAACAGTTTCAGGCTCTCTACGGCGCAGTTGTTGGACAGGAAGAAGTAATTACCGTCGTAGCTCCAGTGCATCTCGGCAGCGTGCTCCACCACTTCGTCGATTTCGCTGCGCGACAGGGTCAGCGGGACGGACGCCAGGCTGCGCAATTCGGTCTTGGTGTACTCGTCGATGACTTGTGCCAGGGGCAGCACAAATAGCCGCGAGGGGTACTTGCCGACCAGGCCATCCCAACTCGACAGCTGTACGTCACCGACGAAGGCGCGGTAGGACAGCACCAGGGAATATTCCAGATCCAGCCGGCAATCCGGCCCACGCGGGCGCCCGGGTGCACAGATCACCAGGCGCAACATGCTGTGGCCCCAGCGGCTGACGAGGTTCTGGTTCGCTTCGGCGAGCAGGTAATCGACGGCGTAGACCCGCTCCGGATCGACCTGCCCCAGCGGCTGTTTGCCAAAGTCGTTGCCGGCATTGAGAAAGGCGAAAGACGTGGCGCAGCTGTCCTTGGCCGCCGGTGCCCAGCCAAAGTGCTCCTGGTAATAGCGGTACAACGCCGGACGGCGGCAGGCGTAGCTCGGGTCGAGGAGGAAGTACTCCATGTTGACCGCGACGAACTCCTTGGGGCTGCTGGTTTCGTACAGGTCCGGGCTGCGCGCGATCTGGCGGTTGTGCTGTTCACGTTCCCCGCGCCGGCCCACGTACTGCTGCCAGCCGGCCAGGTCCAGCAGGCGTGGGTCATCGCTGAGGGTGAAGCGCCGGTCGTTCTGGCCGCGGCATTGATCGGGCATGCCGATCAGGCCCGAACTGTTGTGCTGCCGGGTACAGCGCTGGATCAGCAGGCGTTCGGGGCCAGGCCATAAACGCGCACGGTCGTAGATGTGGGTCAGTTCGTGGAGCACCGTGGCCAGCATCTCGCGGCGTACGGTGCCGTGGGGACGGTGGGTCTTTTTAGTGGCAGCGCTACCGTCCGTCAGGCCGGGTAGCAGCTTGCGGTTGAGGTCGAGTTCGGACACCAGGGAGGCCTGGCCGTAGGCGTTGGCCGGCATGTTGTCGGTCCAGCCGACATTGATCCGTCGGTCCAGTTGCTCGACGAAGTGCGGCGGCAGCGCCTGCATCGCCTCGTCCAGCAAGGCCTGGCTGGCCTGCTGTTCTGCCGGGCTCAAGCCTTCGGTCTTGAGGTGCAGTTGCAGGCCGGCCTGGGCCGTTGTGCCAAACAGCAGTGCGGCAGCGGTCAGCAGCCCGGTGACGAACGACCTCACAGTGCGAGGATGGCTTCGGCGAGTACCTGGTCACTGGCGTCGCGGGCTTCCGGCACGCGGGTGCGCAAGGTGTCGAAGGCCGCTTCCAGGTGCGCGCCACGAATATCGCCATTGCTGGCAACGAAACTTGCCGCGTCGTCGTGGGCATCGCGTACGACTTTCGAGTCGCGGATGGACGTCGTCGTGTCCGAGGTGAAATCGAGGGTGCGCTGGGAGGCACGGATAATGATGTTACTGGTGGCTACCAGGGTTTGGGCCTGGGCCATGTCGGCCAACAACAATAGGCCGAGGGTGGCAGCAATCAGCGGGCTACGCATGGAACGACTCCAGAAGAACGTGGGATAGCTATTGGACGAGAATTGCCTGTGCCAGTTCAAGGTCACTTGCATCAAGTTTTGCCCGGTTCTGGTGCAGGTAAACCAGGGCCGACTCCAGGCGCGCTCCTCGCAGTTGGCCATTGCTGGCAACAAAGGCTGCCGCATCATCGTGCGCGGCGCGCAGCAGTTTATGGTCGAAGGGGGCGCAGGTCACCATGCTTGTGGCATAGGCGGTGACGACCAGGTTCTGCGTGGTCAGGTCCAGGGCATGGGCCGAGGTGATCCAGCAGGCGATGAATGTGGCGGGGACGAACAGTGCTTTTGAAAGAAAATCCATGGGACCGGACAGCTGGAAACCAGCCCCAAGGCTAGCGCAATGCCCGGCCCAGAGCCAGGCCTTGGCAAACGGGGCAGCTCAGGCCACCCCGTCCGGAGCCTGCAATCAGATGGTCAGGATAGCCTGGGCCAGTTGGGCGTCAGTTGCGCTCAACTGTGGAACCTGCTTGCGGATGTGCTCCAGGGCACTTTCCAGGCGAACGCCGCGGATGGCACCTTCGCTGGCGACGAAGCTGGCCGCGTCATCACGGGCTGCGCGCACGATCTTGTCGTCTTTGAACGAAGAAGTGATATCGGAGGTGGCGTCGGAAGTGGCTTTGAGTGCGCCGACTACAGCGTCCGTGGTGACGATGAAGCTGGTGGCGTGCGAATTGGCAGCCACGGCCAGCAGGGCTGCAGCGCTGAGCAGACGAAGACGGGACATGGGGTAACTCCTGTTAAGAACAAAAAAGAGGCGTTGGAAAACGCCAGACAACCACCGCGAGCCGCACGGTGCCTGAACAATCAGACGCGTACCGCGCAGTGTTCGCCACGTTGTATCTGGATATTAGGCGCATGTTCAGGGGTTCGAACAGTCCTGTCTTCCTTTTGCCGTCCACTATTGCCAGAAGGAGCGCTCCAGTTCGGCCATGCGGTCTGCGTGGCTGATACCAATATCGGACAGTTGCTGGTCATTGAGCTGGGCCAGCAAGTGGCGGGTACGCGCCCGTTCCCGGCATTGGCCTGTGGCCCTGATCAGCCTTGTCAACAGCCCCAGGAGGCCGCGCCGTGGGCGGTGCGATAGGGATATCTCGAGTGAAGTGTCCATGCTCAATTCCTCGCGCGAAGGCTGAAAGTGCAGCCTTGGGAGATCATGTTGAACCCTTGCGGTTCAGCGGGTCAGTGACACTGGGGTTAAATTGTACTGGTGCAATTTTGTATTTATAACAACTGTACCTATCTTGCGCAGTACCTTCTGTACCAGCGTTTTTTTTGCCCTGAAACGACAAGACCCGTCGCGGTTTCTCGCGACGGGTCTTGTGTGTGCAATTCAGAGTGCTGGCGGTGGACCCCTGAAGGTCAGAGCCAGCGACGCTAACTTAGCGCCAGAACGGCTTGCTCAGCTCTTCGTAGCGTTGTGCTTCGCTAATCCCTGCGTCAGCCAGCAGACGCGAATCCAGGCGAGCCAGTTGGTGGCGGCTGGAGATGCGGCGCTGCCACAGCATCAGGTTGGCGAGAACGCGAAGAGGCATGGAAGCCTGGGTTTTTACAGCGTTGTCTTCGAAGAACAGTTCGGAACTGAGTGTACGTTCCATGGTGACATCCTTCCGCTTGTGGCGGGATTAGGTAGTGGTTTAACTGGTGCCCATGATCCTCTCGTTTGGCCAGTCTCTGTAGATACAGTTCACCTGTATTGTGAGAGACCAGTTAACTGTTAAAGGGTGGTGTACTGGTCTAAATTGAGGCAACTGTACCTATCTGCACGTTTATGGTGCGTTTTGTAGGTTTTAGTCGGAAAAGGTAGGCTTTTTACCTAGGAAAAGACCGGTACAGCAGTACAGTTTTTGTCAGCTATTGGGTGAAAGATCGCGGACCGGCAAAAAAGTGTTTTCGCCGGCCGCCATCTGTACCAATCACACGGCGAGCATGCGTCCGGTTTCTTCCAGGTTTATGTGCCAACTGAGGGCTTCGCGCAGGATGTGCGGGGTGTGGCCGCCGATGGCACAGGCCTTCTCGAAGTACTCATTGAGCGCTTCGCGGTAGTCCGGGTGCACACAGTTGTCGATAACCACCCGGGCGCGTTCCCGAGGGGCCAGGCCACGCAAGTCGGCAAGGCCGATCTCGGTTACCAGGATGTCGACGTCGTGCTCGGTGTGGTCAACGTGGCTGACCATTGGCACGACACTGGAAATCGCGCCGCCCTTGGCAATCGACTTGGTGACGAAGATCGCCAGGTGGGCGTTGCGGGCAAAGTCACCCGAGCCGCCAATGCCGTTCATCATCCGCGTGCCGCAGACGTGGGTGGAGTTGACGTTGCCGTACAGGTCGAACTCCAGCGCGGTGTTGATGCCGATGATGCCCAGGCGACGCACCACTTCAGGGTGGTTGGAGATTTCCTGCGGGCGCAGTACCAGTTTGTCCTTGTAGCGCTCCAGATTGCCAAAGACATCGGCATTGCGCCGTTGCGACAGGGTGATCGAGCTGCCCGAGGCAAAGCTCAGCTTGCCGGCGTCGATCAGGTCGAAGGTCGAGTCCTGTAGCACTTCGGAGTACATGGTCAGGTCTTCGAACGGCGAATCGATCAGCCCGCACATCACCGAGTTGGCGATGCTGCCGATGCCAGCCTGGAGCGGGCCCAGTTTGTTGGTCATGCGGCCAGCGTCCACTTCCTGCTTGAAGAAGTTGATCAGGTGGTCGGCGATGGCCTGGGTCTCGTTGTCCGGTGGCAGCACCGTGGATGGCGAGTCCGACTGGTTGGTGATGACGATGGCGACGATCTTTTCCGGTGGAATCGGGATCGCGGTGCTGCCGATGCGATCGTCGACCTGGGTCAGCGGGATCGGCGTGCGGGTCGGACGGTAGGTCGGGATATAGATGTCGTGCAGACCTTCCAGGTTCGGGTTGTGCGCCAGGTTGATCTCGACGATCACCTGTTTGGCGAAAATCGCGAAGCTGGCGGAGTTGCCGACCGAGGTAGTCGGCACGATGTGGCCTTGTTCGGTGATGGCCACGGCTTCAATGACTGCGATGTCCGGCAGCTTCAGTTGCTGGTTGCGCAACTGCTCCACGGTTTCCGACAGGTGCTGGTCGATGAACATCACTTCGCCGGCGTTGATCGCCTTGCGCAGGGTGCTATCGACCTGGAATGGCATGCGGCGGGCCAGGACGCCCGCTTCGGTCAATTGTTTGTCGAGGTCGTTGCCCAGGCTGGCGCCGGTCATCAGGCTGATCTTCAGCGGCGTGACCTTGGCGCGCTCGGCCAGTGCGTGGGGCACGGCCTTGGCTTCGCCGGCGCGGGTGAAGCCGCTCATGCCGACGGTCATGCCGTCCTCAATCAGAGCGGCAGCCTCGGCGGCGCTCATCACCTTATCCAACAACGAAGGCAAGCGAATACGGTCACGGTACATGGATTATTATCTCGGGCAACGGAAGCAAGATGCGCAGTCTAGTGATTTCGAAAACATTCGTCCCGCTACCATGGTCGAATGCAGGCCCCTGATTTAGAGCCTTTGGTCGGGTAATCGAGGCCAATAAAAAACCCCAGCCTACGGGAGGCTGGGGTTTTTGGTATTGCCGTGGAGCAGTGTTTATTCGACTGCCTTGACCATATCTTCGATGACTTTCTTGGCGTCGCCAAAGACCATCATGGTCTTGTCCAGGTAGAACAGCTCGTTATCCAGGCCGGCATAACCGCTGGCCATCGAGCGCTTGTTGACGATGATGGTCTTGGCCTTGAAGGCCTCCAGAATCGGCATGCCGGCGATCGGCGACTTCGGATCGTTCTTCGCCGCCGGGTTGACCACGTCGTTGGCGCCGAGCACCAGTACCACGTCGGCCTGGCCGAACTCGGAGTTGATGTCTTCCATCTCGAACACCTGGTCGTACGGTACCTCGGCCTCGGCCAGCAAGACGTTCATGTGCCCAGGCATGCGCCCCGCCACCGGGTGGATCGCGTACTTCACGGTCACGCCGCGATGGGTCAGCTTCTCGGTCAGCTCCTTCAATGCGTGCTGCGCCCGTGCCACCGCCAGGCCGTAGCCCGGAACAATGATTACGGTATCGGCGTTGGTCAGCAGGAAGGTGGCGTCGTCAGCCGAACCGGATTTCACCGGACGCGCCTCCGCCGAACCGGCAGGACCGGCAGCGTCTGCGGTGTTGCCGAAGCCACCCAGCAGGACGTTGAAGAACGAACGGTTCATCGCCTTGCACATGATGTACGAGAGGATCGCGCCGCTGGAGCCCACCAGGGAGCCGGCGATGATCAGCATCGAGTTGTTCAGCGAGAAGCCGATACCCGCTGCAGCCCAACCGGAATAGCTGTTAAGCATCGACACCACTACCGGCATGTCGGCGCCACCGATCGGGATGATGATCAGCACGCCCAGCACAAAGGCCAGGGCCAGCATCAGGGCAAACGCACCCAGGTTGCCGGTCAGCATGAAAGTGATGCCCAGGCCCAAGGTGGCCAGGCCCAGCACCAGGTTGATCTTGTGCTGACCGCTGAACTGTACTGGTGCGCCCTGGAACAGACGGAACTTGTACTTGCCCGAGAGCTTGCCGAAAGCGATCACCGAGCCGGAGAAGGTGATGGCACCGATGGCGGCACCGAGGAACAACTCCAGGCGGTTACCGGCCGGAATCGCGTCTCCCAACTGCTTGACGATGCCCAGCGACTGCGGCTCGACCACCGCGGCGATGGCAATGAATACCGCGGCCAGGCCGATCATGCTGTGCATGAAGGCGACCAGCTCTGGCATCTTGGTCATTTCAACCCGTTTGGCCATGATCGAACCGGCGGTGCCGCCGACCAGCAGGCCAACGATCACGTAGCCGATACCAGCGGTGGCCAGCTCGGCCCCAAGCTTATAGATGAGGCCGACGGTGGTGAGGATGGCCAGCGCCATGCCGAGCATGCCGAACAGGTTGCCGCGCCGCGAGGTGGTCGGGTGCGACAGGCCTTTGAGGGCCTGGATGAAGCAGATCGACGCGATCAAGTAGAGCGTCGTTACGAGGTTCATGCTCATTACTTGGGCGCCTCTTCTTTTACGGCTTTCGGGGCTTTTTTCTTGAACATCTCAAGCATGCGACGGGTGACCAGGAAGCCACCGAACACGTTCACCGCCGCCAGCGCGACGGCCAGGGTGCCCATGGTCTTGCCCAGCGGGGTCACGGTCAGCGCGGCCGCGAGCATGGCGCCGACGATCACGATTGCCGAGATCGCGTTGGTCACCGCCATCAAGGGGGTGTGCAGTGCGGGTGTAACGTTCCAGACCACGTGGTAACCGACATAAATCGCCAGCACGAAGATGATCAGGTTGTAGATACCGGGGGAGATAAGCTCTTCCATCGTCTGAATCCCTGCTTAGGCGTTTTTGCGGATGACTTGGCCGTCGCGGCACATCAGGCACGCGGCGACGATGTCGTCTTCGAGGTTGATCTCGAACTGGCCTTCCTTGGTGAAGACCAGCTTGAGGAAGTCCAGCAGGTTGCGCGCATACAGCGCCGAGGCATCTGCGCCGACCTGGGCTGCCAGGTTGGTCGGGCCGGCGATGGTCACGCCGTGCGCGACGATCACCTGGTCCGCGACGGTCAGTGGGCAGTTACCGCCCTGTGCCGCCGCCAGGTCGATGACCACCGAGCCCGGTTTCATCTGGGCGACAGTCTCGGCGCTCAGCAGTACCGGGGCCTTGCGGCCAGGAATCAGGGCCGTGGTGATGACAATGTCGGCTTGCTTGGCGCGCTCGTGCACGGCCAGGGCCTGGCGTTGCATCCAACTGGCCGGCATCGGCCGTGCGTAACCGCCGACGCCAACTGCGCATTCACGCTCTTCGTCGGTTTCATAAGGAACGTCGACGAACTTGGCGCCCAGGGATTCGATCTGCTCTTTCACCGCAGGACGGACGTCGGAGGCTTCGATCACCGCACCCAGGCGTTTCGCCGTAGCGATGGCCTGCAGGCCCGCCACGCCAGCGCCGAGAATCAGCACGCGAGCAGCCTTTACCGTGCCTGCGGCGGTCATCAGCATCGGCATGAAGCGCGGATAGTGATGAGCGGCCAGCAGCACGGCCTTATAGCCGGCAATGTTGGCTTGCGAGGAGAGCACATCAAGGCTTTGCGCGCGGGAGGTACGCGGCGCGGCTTCCAGGGAGAACGCGGTAATGCCACGCTCGGCCAGTTTGGCAATGGTTTCATTGCTGAACGGGTTGAGCATGCCTACCAGCACGGTTCCACTTTTGATCAGGCTCAGTTCGCTGTCGCTGGGGGCGACAACCTTGAGGATCAGCTCTGCGCCAAATGCATCGTTGGCACTGCCAATCACTGCACCTGCCGCTTCATAAGCACTGTCGACAACGCTGGCGCTGATGCCGGCGCCGCTTTGCACAGTGACTTTATGACCCTGGCCGATCAGCTTCTTGATGGTTTCCGGGGTTGCAGCAACCCGCGTTTCACCGGTCTGGGTTTCGAGAGGAACACCAATGTGCACGTCAAATCTCCTGCTTGATCTTATTGCTTTCGATCTTTCTTAGAAGGCCAGCGCACTGCGGAGGGTGCGGCTGGGGCGGCCGATCAGCACGACCCCGCTGTATTTCGGGCGGGGCGCGGCATTTTGCAGGCGAACTTTGTGCCCTTCAAGGGATTATGACGGGTGACGGAAAATTAACTACAAGTCACCCCGTGACCGAATGTCGCAACCAGGCGGGTTAATCCCTTGTAGGCCGTGACTTGCAACGACTCTGGCGAAAATTTCGGGATTTCCTCATCGGCTGCATGAATGTTGCACCATGGTGCCGATTTAAGGCGCGAAAGCCACGCCGTTAGGCGGCTGTGGGACGATTGTGCAGGTATTCCGTACAGTCTGCTTAAATGCGACAAATAGTTATATCTGTAGGGCTTTAAATTTGCTGACTACGAGGTCAGCTAATGCCTGTAGGCCCCTGTCCCTCTACGCTGTAGCTATGTGCCTGATGAATCAGCCAGTCGCGAAATGCGCGTAAAGACGCGGATTCGACCTTTCGGTCAGGAATCATCAGGTAATAGGCCTTGATGCTCGACAGGGCCTGGGGGTTGGCAATCACCAGCCTTTTCTCCGCCAGTTCGCGCTGGATCAGGAACGGCGGGATCAGGGCGATGCCCATGTCATGCATTGCCGCCTGGGCGAGCATGGAGAATAGCTCGTAACGCGGACCTGTCATGTCCCGGGGGATATTCAGGTTCTGGGAGTTGAACCACTGGCGCCAGGCGTACGGGCGTGTGGTCTGTTGCAGCAGGGGCAAGTCGGCAATCTGCTCGGCGCTGAGCTGCATGAACGGGCCGCGTAAGGCCGGACTGCACACCGGCATCGGGTTTTCGCCCATCAGCCTGTGGGATTCGGTACCGGACCAGTCGGCGTCGCCGAAGTAGATCGCGGCGTCGAAGTCGGTGTCGGCAAACAGGAAGGGCCGTGTGCGGTTGGTCAGGTTGACCGTTACTTCCGGGTGCTGCTCCTGGAAGTCTTTGAGTCGCGGCAGCAGCCATTGGGTGCCAAACGTCGGCACGACCGCCAGTTCGATCACGTTGGCGCCCTTCTGGCCCATCACTGACAGGGTGTCGCGTTCAACCGCGTCCAGTTGGGTTGCCACCCGGCGACTGTAAGACAGGCCGGCTTCGGTGAGTTTTACGCCGCGCCGTGAGCGTCGGAACAGTTCGACACTGAGAAACTCCTCCAGGCTGGCGATCTGTCGGCATATCGCGCCCTGGGTCAGCGAAAGCTCCAGGGCGGCCTTGGTAAAGCTCTCGTGGCGGGCGGCGGCTTCGAAGCTGATCAGGGCGGCGGTGCTGGGGATCTTCCTGCGCATGTACGGCAACCTCACTAATGATTCTCGTGTATGCCGTTCCGGGCAATTACGGAGTGAGAAATTAGCACAACAGCATGCAAAATCCTCGTTTGCCCATTCCGCGAGCGACGCCTAGGATCAGTCCACGATATTTGACCTACTTCGCGAGGACACGCTCATGGGCGGTAAAGCTAGCTTCAACTGGATCGATCCCCTGCTGCTGGATCAACAGCTCACTGAAGAGGAGCGCATGGTGCGCGACAGCGCAGCGCAGTTTGCCCAGGACAAGCTGGCTCCGCGCATCCTCGAAGCCTTCCGCCATGAAAAGACCGACCCGGCGATCTTCCGCGAAATGGGCGAGATTGGCCTGCTGGGTGCGACCATTCCCGAGCAGTACGGCGGCAGCGGCCTGAATTATGTCTGCTACGGGCTGATTGCCCGTGAGGTAGAGCGTGTCGATTCCGGCTATCGCTCGATGATGAGTGTGCAGTCCTCCCTGGTCATGGTGCCGATCAACGAGTTCGGGACTGAGGCGCAGAAACAGAAGTACCTGCCGAAACTGGCGTCCGGTGAGTGGATTGGTTGCTTCGGTCTGACCGAGCCGAACCATGGTTCCGACCCGGGTTCGATGATTACTCGTGCACGCAAGGTGGAAGGCGGCTACAGCCTGACCGGCAGCAAGATGTGGATCACCAACAGCCCGATCGCCGACGTATTCGTGGTCTGGGGCAAGGATGATGCTGGCGATATCCGCGGCTTCGTCCTCGAGAAAGGCTGGAAAGGCCTGAGCGCCCCGGCTATTCACGGCAAGGTCGGCTTGCGTGCCTCCATCACCGGCGAAATCGTGATGGACAACGTATTTGTTCCAGAAGAGAACATCTTCCCGGACGTGCGTGGCCTGAAAGGTCCGTTCACTTGCCTCAACTCCGCCCGCTATGGCATCTCCTGGGGGGCACTGGGTGCCGCCGAGTTCTGCTGGCATACCGCACGCCAATACACCCTGGACCGCCAGCAGTTCGGCCGTCCCCTGGCGGCGACCCAGTTGATCCAGAAAAAACTGGCGGACATGCAGACCGAAATCACCCTGGCGCTGCAAAGTTGCCTGCGTCTTGGCCGCATGAAGGATGAAGGCACGGCGGCGGTGGAAATCACTTCGATGATGAAGCGCAACTCCTGCGGCAAGTCCCTGGATATCGTGCGCATGGCTCGCGACATGCTCGGCGGTAACGGCATCTCCGACGAGTTCGGTGTGGCGCGTCACCTGGTCAACCTCGAGGTGGTCAACACCTACGAAGGTACTCACGACGTTCACGCGCTGATTCTCGGCCGTGCACAGACCGGTCTCCAGGCGTTCTACTGACAGGAGAGCGGTCATGGGTGCGTTATCGCATTTGCGGGTACTGGATTTATCGCGCGTATTGGCCGGTCCCTGGGCCGGCCAGATCCTGGCGGACCTGGGGGCTGAGGTCATCAAGGTCGAGCGTCCGGGCAACGGCGATGACACGCGCGCCTGGGGGCCGCCCTTCCTGAAGGACGCCTACGGCGAGAACACCAGTGAGGCGGCCTACTACCTTTCGGCCAACCGCAACAAGCAATCGGTGACCATCGACTTCACCCGGCCTGAGGGTCAGCGCCTGGTGCGCGAGCTGGCTGCCAAGTCCGACATCCTCATCGAGAACTTCAAGGTTGGGGGGCTGGCGGCTTATGGCTTGGACTATGAGACGCTCAAGGCGATCAATCCTGATTTGATCTACTGCTCGATCACTGGGTTCGGCCAGACCGGACCCTACGCCAAGCGTGCGGGTTATGACTTCATGATCCAGGGCCTGGGGGGCTTGATGAGCCTGACCGGCCGCCCTGAAGGTGATGAAGGTGCCGGACCGGTCAAGGTGGGTGTGGCGCTGACGGATATTCTGACCGGGCTCTACTCCACCGTGGCGATCCTGGCGGCTTTGGCGCATCGGGATCATGACGGTGGTGGACAGCACATTGATATGGCGCTGTTGGATGTCCAGGTCGCTTGCCTGGCCAACCAGGCAATGAACTACCTGACGACTGGGGTTGCTCCCAAGCGGTTGGGCAACGCTCACCCGAATATCGTGCCTTACCAGGACTTCCCGACGGCAGATGGCGACTTCATCCTGACGGTGGGCAATGACGGGCAGTTTCGCAAGTTTGCCGAAGTGGCAGGTCAGCCCCAGTGGGCAGACGATGCCAGGTTTGCCACCAACAAGCTGCGGGTGGCCAATCGCGCGGTACTGATTCCGCTGATTCGTCAGGCCACGGTGTTCAAGACCACCGCCCAGTGGGTGGTTGAGTTGGAGCAGGCGGGTGTGCCCTGTGGGCCGATCAATGATCTGTCGCAGGTGTTTGCTGATCCGCAGGTCCAGGCGCGCGGGCTGGCGATAGAACTGCCCCATGCACTGGCGGGTATGGTGCCGCAGGTCGCCAGCCCGATTCGCCTGTCCGAAACACCGGTGGAGTACCACAGCGCTCCGCCGCTGTTGGGCGAACACACGCTGGAGGTCTTGCAGCGAGTGCTGGGTCTGGATGCTGCTGCAGTTGCCGCCTTTAAGGAATCTGGTGTGCTCTAGGCGTCCCTTCTATATAGAGGCGGTTTTGCCCTTGCTTATATAGAAGGCGCACTACCGCCTTTTTTGGCTTTGCGTAACTCATTGATAGAAAAGCCAAATTAAAGGTTGACGGGAGATTTCAGGTGTCTATAATTCGCCCCACTTCCGGCGCAGTCGAAACGGAAAACTCCTTGGTAAACAATGAGTTACGCAGTTTTCGGCAGCAGGTTGCTTCAGTTCATCGAGGCACGAAAGGAGTTGAAAAAGAGGTGTTGACAGCAGCGTGTAACGCTGTAGAATTCGCCTCCCGCTACCGAGTGATCGGAAGCGCAAGTGGTTGAAGTTGTTGAGGAAATCTTCAAAAACTTCTGAAAATACCGCTTGACAGCAAATGAGGCTGCTGTAGAATGCGCGCCTCGGTTGAGACGAAAGATCTTAACCAACCGCTCTTTAACAACTGAATCAAGCAATTCGTGTGGGTGCTTGTGCTGTCAGACTGATAGTCAA